>JAHCAM010000137.1 GCA_019634895.1 Steroidobacteraceae bacterium
GGCCTTGGCGAAGCGCGCGAGCCAGTCGCCGGCGTCGGCGTCGGCGAAGCGCGCTTCGAGCAGGTCCTTCAGCTCGGCCTGGTGCGCGGCGCGCAGCGTCGTCGACGCGAAGCGCTCGTCGGCGAGCAGCTCGGGCATCGCGACCACGTCGCACACTGCGCGCCACAGCCGGTCGTTGCCGGCGGCGATCGCGAACCAGCCGTCGCGCGCGCGATAGGCCTGGTAGGGCGCGTTGCGCGGGTGCGCGGAGCCCAGCTTGCGCGGATTGCGGCCGGTGCCGAAGTATTCGCTGGTCTGCAGCGCGGCGATCGCCAGCGTGGTCGCAAACATCGGCACGTCGAGCTGGCCGCCGGGGCCGCCGGCGCGCACGCGCGCGATCATCGACGCGATCGAGAATGCGCCGTACAGTCCTGCGGTGAAGTCGGCCAGTGGCACGCCGCACTTCACCGGCGCGCGTTCGGGCTCGCCGGTCACGCTCATCACGCCGGCGGCGGCCTGGATGGTCAGGTCGAAGCCGCCCTCGGCGGCGCGCGGGCCGCTCTGGCCGTAGGCCGAGATCGAGCAGTAGACGAGGCTCGGCTTGCGCGGGCCGAACCAGTCCCAGCCCAGGCCCAGCCGCTGCATCACGCCCGGCCGGTTGTTCTCGACCAGCACGTCGGCGTCGAGCACCAGCGCGCGCGCCACGTCGCGATCGGCGGGGTCCTTCAGGTCGAGCACCAGCGAGCGCTTGCCGCGATTGAGCGACGCGAAGTTCTCGGAGAAGCCGTTGCGGATCGGCGGCCACTGGCGCAGCCCGTCGCCCTCGCGCGGCTCGACCTTGATCACCTCGGCGCCGAAGTCGGCCAGCAGCATCCCGCAGAACGGGCCCGCGGCGACCTGGCAGAACTCGACCACGCGCACGCCGGCCAGCGGCAGCGACTCGCGGGCGTTCATCGAGCGGTCTCCGCGGCCGGCTCGGCCCCGAGCGCCGCATCGCGCAGCGCCTGCGCGATCTCCTTCTCGCGGTCGTTCTCGGCGCGCAGCCGCGCGAGGTCTTCCGGCGTCAGCCCCTCGAGGTTGCGGTAATCGCGCTTCCAGCTTCCGTCGGCGCTCCAGCGCAGCGGCGACTGCATCGTCGTGCGCGGCCCCGGTGCCGATTCGAGCAGCTTCAATGCGAGCTCGAGCGTGACCGCCTGCGAGTCGGGGTCGCGTGGCCGGCCGGCCGCGTTGCCGAGCGGGAAGTCGCTGAACAGCAAGCGCGGCACGC
>JAHCAM010000138.1 GCA_019634895.1 Steroidobacteraceae bacterium
CGCGCCCGAACCGATGGCGGCGAGCAGCCCGAGCGACACGACGAGGCCGAAGGTCGAGGACATGAATGGGGTCATCGCGGTGCCGACCGCGAGCACCACCAGCCCGCCGACGAGCACGCGCGCCGGTCCGTGACGATCGGCCATGGCGCCGGCGACCGGCTGCACGACGCCCCACATCAACTGGCCGACGGCCATCGCAAGGCTGATCGCAGTGATGCCGAGCCCGGTCGAGGTGTTGATCGGGGATACGAACAGGCCGAACGATTGCCGCGCGCCCATCGTCACCATCAGGAAGGCGGCCGCGGCGAGGGTCACGATCCACGCGCTGCGCTGGTTCTCGTTCATTGTTCGAAGCTCCGTTTCGTCGGCACCGCCGAGGCTGCGGAAATGCGGTCGCGCAGGATAGATGACGCTCGTAATGATTGCATTATATGACGCGCATCATGTATCCTGTCAACGATGCAGTCGTGCCCGGGAGCGTGCGGCATGAAGGTGACCAGGGAAGAGGCGGCCCGCAACCGCGAGCGGATCATCGATGCCGCGGCGCGGCTGTTTCGCGAACGCGGATTCGACGGCATCGGCGTCGCCGACCTCATGAAAGAGGTCGGACTGACGCACGGCGGCTTCTACGGCCACTTCGCGTCGAAGGACGACCTCGAGGTGCAGGCCTGCACGCGCGCGCTCGCCCGTTCGCTCGCGCTCTGGAAGAAGCGCTCGGAGGCCGCGCCGGACGCCCCCCTCGCCGCGATCACCGGCGCCTACCTCACCGCCAGGCACCGCGACGATCCCGGCGCCGGGTGCCTCCTCGCCGCACTCGGCCCGGACGTTCCGCGCCGCGGCCCGGGCGTGCGACACGCGGTCACCGAGTACCTGGAGTCCGCGTTCGACCTGCTGGCGAAGCTGGTCCCCGGCCGATCGAAATCGGCGAGAAGGCGCAAGGCGATCGGCGCCTATGCGACCCTCGTCGGCGCCCTGGTGCTGGCGCGGGCCGTCGACGACGATGCGCTGTCGCGCGAGATCCTCGACACGGCGCAGGAAATGCTTCGATGACCCGCATCCGGGTATGCGGGTCGGTACGCTCGGCAGCCGGCGGCTACCCCGCGCGAGCCCGGCACCGACTGCCGCCGTCCGGGCAGGAACTCGCGGCGGCCTCCGTTCAAAGCACAGCAGGCTCCGGCGCCCGCATTGCCTGCTCGAGCGCCGCCTGATCCGGGCCCACGAACGGCGCAGCCTCGCGCGCGGCGT
>JAHCAM010000139.1 GCA_019634895.1 Steroidobacteraceae bacterium
CGCGGCGATCGCGGCGATCCTCGAGCGCACCGGGGCGGCCAGCGGCGACCTCGTGTTCTTCGGCGCAGACCGCGCGAAGGTGGTCAACGACGCGATCGGCGCGCTGCGCACGAAGATCGGCCACTCCGACTTCGGCCGGCGCAACGGCCTGCTCGAGTCGGGCTGGAAGCCGCTCTGGGTGACCGACTTCCCTATGTTCGAGTACGACGAGGAAGACGCGCGCTGGGTCGCGGTACACCACCCGTTCACGTCGCCGAAGGACGGCCACGAGGACCTGATGGAGACCGACCCCGGCCGTTGCCTGGCCAAGGGCTACGACATGGTGCTCAACGGCTGGGAGATCGGCGGCGGTTCGGTGCGGATCCACCGCGAGGAAGTGCAGAGCAAGGTGTTCCGTGCGCTGAAGATCGGTCCCGAGGAAGCGCGGGCGAAATTCGGGTTCCTGCTCGACGCGCTGCAGTACGGCGCGCCGCCGCACGGCGGCATCGCGTTCGGCCTCGACCGCATCGTCACGATGATGGCCGGCGCCGAATCGATCCGTGACGTGATCGCGTTCCCGAAGACGCAGCGCGCCCAGTGCCTGCTCACGCAGGCGCCGTCGCCGGTCGACGAGAAGCAGCTGCGCGAGTTGCACATCCGCCTGCGGGTGCCGGAGCCGGCCAAGGCGTGAGCGCGCGCGGACGGCAGAGCTGCAAGGAGGCGAGCGCGTGGCGGGCACCAAGGTTCCCGAGTCGGTGCTGGTCGTGATCCACACGCCCGACCTGCGGGTGCTGCTGCTCGAGCGTGCCGACCACCCCGGCTTCTGGCAATCGGTCACCGGCAGCAAGGAACGCGCCGACGAGCCGCTCGCGCAGACCTGCCGGCGCGAGGTGCTCGAGGAAACCGGCATCGACACCGCCGCGCACGAGCTGACCGACTGGCAGCTGGTGAACCGCTACGAGATCTACGCCCACTGGCGGCATCGTTATCCCGAGGGTGTGACGCACAATACCGAGCATGTGTTCGGCCTGCGGGTTCCCGAGGCGCTGCCGGTGACGATCGCGCAGCGCGAGCACCTTCGCTACGAGTGGCTGCCCTGGGAACAGGCGGCCGAGCGTTGCTTCTCGTGGAGCAACGCCGAGGCGATCCGCCAGCTTCCGGCGCGCGCCGGGCAGGTCGCGAGCCGATGAACGCCACTGGTCGCCGCCCGCTCGTACCCGCGGATCGCTCGCGCAACGACGCCGACGCGCCGCGCAACGGCCG
>JAHCAM010000014.1 GCA_019634895.1 Steroidobacteraceae bacterium
AGCCGCGCGATACCGTCGGTCAGCTGGATCTCGCCACCCGAGCCGCGCCCGATGCGCTCGAGGTGCTCGAAAATGCGCGCGGTCAGCACATAGCGGCCGACGACCGCAAGGTTCGACGGCGCGGCGGCCGGCTTCGGCTTCTCGACGATGCTGCGGATCCGGCGCACGGCGCCGCTGCCGCGCTCGGTCGCGACGATGCCGTACTTGCCGGTGTCCCTCTTCGGTACCTCTTCGACGCCGAGCACGCTCGCATGCACCTCGGCATACACGTCGGCCATCTGGGCGAGGCACGGCGGCTCCGCGTCGATCAGGTCGTCGGCGAGGTGCACGAAGAACGGTTCGAATCCCACGGCCGGCGCCGCGCACAGGACGGCGTGGCCGAGGCCGAGCGGTGCGGGCTGGCGGATGTAGATGCACGAGGCATACGACGGCAGCACGCTGCGCAGCTGGCGCACGAGTTCATTCTTGCCCTGCGAGACCAGCAGCTTCTCGAGCTCCTGGTCGGAATCGAAATGGTCCTCGATCGCCCGCTTCGACGCGCCCGTGATGAACACCAGGCGGCGGGCGCCGGCCGAGAGCGCCTCCTCCACCGCGTACTGGATCAGCGGCTTGTCCACGACGGGCAACATCTCCTTCGGGCTCGCCTTGGTCGCGGGCAGGAACCGCGTGCCCCGGCCGGCGACCGGGAACACGGCGGTACGAATCGCTGCTTTCATGCGCATGCGCCAATACTAGCGTATCGGCGACATGCGCCGCCGTGTCAGCGTGCAGGTGCCGTCGGCGGCTTCTGCGGTGCAACGGGTCGCGCACCACGTGCTGCGCCCGGCTTCACGGCCGGCGTTGCGGCCGGCTTTGCCGCCGGCTTCGTGCCCGCGCCGACTCGCAACTGGTCGCGGTTGTCATCGATGACTTTCTGGCCGATGCCTTCCACCAGCGCGAGTTCATCGATGCTCCGGAACGGGCCGTGGGCCGCGCGATACGCGACGATCGCCGCGGCACGGGCCGGCCCGATGCCCTTCAACTCCCGGTCGAGCGTCGCGGCATCGGCCGAGTTGATGTTGACGGGGTCGGCAAACGCGATGAACGGCAACGCGAGAAGGCTCGACAGACAGGCATGAATCGGGCGCATGGGGGTTCTCCCGGTTGGGCGCGGCGAGGTGCCGCAGGAAGAACACGCTAGCGCCCACGCGCGTGTGCGCCGACCCGCAAATGCGTGGCAAACAGCGGCTGCAGGCGCTTGACAGTGCCCGGACGATCGCCGGTCAGTCGCGGATCGGCTTGTCCGCGCCGTCGTTGACGCGTTCGCGCAGGTCCTTGCCCGGCTTGAAGTGCGGCACGTACTTGCCGGCGAGCGCGACGGCTTCGCCGGTCTTCGGGTTGCGGCCCTGGCGCGGGGGACGGAAGTGCAGCGAGAAACTGCCGAAGCCGCGGATCTCGATGCGTTCGCCGCCGGCCAGCGCGTCGCTCATGATCTCGAGCATCTGCTTCACGGCCAGCTCGATGTCCTTGGCCGGCAGGTGCTTCTGCTTGGCGGCGATGATCTCGATCAGTTCTGATTTTGTCATGGCTCCCGTCCTGACAGACGCGGCGCGCCGGCGTCATCCCCGGCGGCGCGCCGCGGACCGGCTCACTGGCCGGAGATCTGCTCCTTCAGCAGGTCGCCGAGCGAAGTGCCGGTCGCCGAATCCGAGCCGCGATACTGCTGCATCGCCTCGGCTTCCTCCTCCGCCTCGATCGCCTTCACCGACAGCACGATGGCGCGGCTCTTGCGGTCCACGCCGACGAACCGGGCCTCGATCTCGTCGCCGACCTTGAGCACGGTGCGCGCATCCTCGACGCGTTCGCGCGCGAGCTCGGAGGCCCGCAGGCTGCCCTCGATGCCTTCCGCCAGGACGATGATCGCGCCGCGCGCATCCACCTCCCTGACGGTGCCCTTGACCACGCTCCCCTTGGGGTGGTCGGCCAGGTATGCGGAGATCGGGTCCTGCGCCATCTGCTTGATGCCCAGCGAAATGCGCTCGCGCTCGGGGTCGATGGACAGCACCATGGCCTCGACGGTCTGGCCCTTCTGGTAGTCGCGCACCGCCTCCTCGCCCGGGCGGTCCCAGGAGATGTCGGAGAGGTGCACGAGCCCGTCGATGCCGCCCGACAGGCCGATGAAGATGCCGAAGTCGGTGATCGACTTGATCTGGCCGCTGACCTTGTCGCCGCGGTTGTAGCTGTCCGCGAACTCGCGCCACGGATTCGCCTTGCACTGCTTGAGGCCCAGCGAGATGCGGCGGCGCTCCTCGTCGATGTCGAGAACCATCACCTCGACTTCCTCGCCCACCTGCACCACCTTGGCGGGGTTGACGTTCTTGTTGGTCCAGTCCATCTCCGAAACGTGCACCAGGCCCTCGACGCCCTCTTCGATCTCGACGAAGCAGCCGTAGTCGGCGATGTTCGTGACCTTGCCGAACAGCCGCGTGTTCGGCGGATAGCGCCGCGCGATGTTCTGCCAGGGGTCCGCGCCCAGCTGCTTGATGCCGAGCGACACGCGCTGCCGCTCGCGGTCGAACTTGAGGATGCGCACGTCGATCTCGTCGCCCACCTTGACGACTTCCGAGGGGTGCTTGACGCGCTTCCACGCCATGTCGGTGATGTGCAGCAGGCCGTCGATGCCGCCGAGGTCGACGAATGCGCCGTAATCGGTCAGGTTCTTGACCACGCCCTTGACGACGTCGCCTTCCTTCAGGTTGTCGAGCAGCTGCGAGCGCTCCGCGCTGTATTCCTGCTCGACCACCGCGCGGCGCGACACCACCACGTTGTTGCGGCGCTGGTCCAGCTTGATGACCTTGAACTCGAGTTCCTTGCCCTCGAGGTAGCTCGGGTCGCGCACCGGGCGCACGTCCACGAGCGAGCCCGGCAGGAATGCGCGCACGTTGTCGAGCTCGACCGTAAAGCCGCCCTTGACGCGGCCATTGATGACGCCCTTGACGATCTCGCCCTTGGTGAAAGCCTCCTCGAGGCGGGTCCAGGTGCGGGCGCGCTTGGCCTTCTCGCGCGACAGGCGGGTTTCGCCGGAGCCGTCCTCGACGGCGTCGAGCGCGACCTCGACCTGCTGGCCGATGACGACGTCGATTTCTCCGCTGTCATTCCTGAACTGGTCGGCCGGTATGACGGCTTCGGACTTCAGGCCGACGCTCACGATGACGACGTCGGCGTTCACGTCCACGACGGTTCCGGTCAGGATCTGGCCGGGCTTGATCTGCTGGCTGGCGAGGCTCTCTTCGAAAAGCTGCTGGAAAGATTCGGTCATTGGGTCATCCGGGCCGCGCGGCCCATCCTGGTTTGCATGCCGTCCGGCCTCCTGCCGGGACGGGTCCTGTCAATCCGGCGCTGGCATCCTGCCGCGCCGTCCCGGGCCGGGTTTCGCCGGCCCTACGCTTCGCTCCCGCACGCCGCCTCCGGGAATCTCTGGCGTGCGAGTGCGATGACCCGCCCGACGACCTCCTCGATGGACAACGCGGTCGAATCCACGACGATCGCATCCGGGACAGCCACCAGCGGTGCCACGGCACGCGTGGTGTCCCGCCTGTCCCGCTCGGCGATCTCCGCGGAAAGGGCGGCAAGGCTAACACTCAACCCCTTTTCTTTCAACTGCTTATAGCGCCTCAGGGCCCTTTCCCCGGGGCTCGCGGTCAGGAAGATCTTGAGGCCGGCGTCGCGGAAAACGATGGACCCCATGTCCCTGCCGTCGGCCACCAGGCCAGGCGGCTCCGCAAACGCCCGCTGGCGCCCCAGCAGGGCCGATCGCACGGGTTGCCAGGCGGCGACCCGGGATGCGGCTTCGCCGGTGGACTCGGCGCGCAGGTCGCGGGTGACGTCGGCACCGGCCAGCGTGACCCGCTCTTCGCCGCGCGGGTCCATGCCGAAATGAACGTCGAGCGACGAAGCCAGGCGTGCGTGACCGTCGATGTCGTCCGGCGCGAGCCCGGCCCTGATGCCGGCAAGCGCCACCAGCCGGTACAGGGCGCCGCTGTCCAGCAGGTGCCAGCCGAGCACGCGGGCCACTCGGCGCGCGATCGTGCCTTTCCCGGAGCCGCTGGGGCCGTCAATCGCAATGACCGGAACCAGGGTCAGTCCTCCTCTGCCAGGACCAGCCCGCCGCGACGGGCGGCGGCTTCGAATGCCGGATACGAGGTCGCGACATTCTGCACGTCGCGGATGACGACCGGCCCGGCCGCCCGCGCGGCGAGCACGGCAAAGGCCATCGCCACCCGATGGTCGCCATGGCTCTCGACGATACCGCCGTTCACCGGGCCGCCCCGGACCCGGATGCCGTCCGGCAGGGCCTGTGCCGCGACCCCCAGATTGCCGAGGCCCACCGCCATGACGGCAATCCGGTCCGATTCCTTGAGGCGCAACTCCGCCGCGCCCGTCACCACGGTCTCGCCTTCGGCGACCGCAGCCGCCGCGAACAGCGCCGGAAACTCGTCAATCATGCTTTCCACGAGTTCCACGGGCACCGCGATGCCGCGCAACCGCGACGGACGGACCTCGACGTCCGCCACCGGCTCGCCGCCGAGGTCCGGCTGCGGATGCAGGCGGATGTCTGCGCCCATGAGCCGAAGGACCGCAAGCAGGCCGGTCCTGGTCGGGTTGACGCCGACGCTGCGGATCGTCGTTTGCTCCCGGCCGGCGATGAGTGCGGCCACGATGAAGAACGCCGCCGACGAAAAATCTCCGGGAACATCCAGCGTCGTCGCAACGAGCCGGGCCGGGCCATCCACGCAGACCGCGCCACCGTCGTGGCTCACCGGAATCCCGAATGCCGGCAGCATGCGCTCGGTGTGGTCGCGCGAGGGCCGCGGCTCGCTGACGCAGGTGCGGCCGCGTGCGTGGAGGCCCGCGAGCAGGATCGCGGACTTCACCTGCGCGCTCGCGACGTCCAGCACATGCGCCGCTCCCCGCAGCGTCCGGCCGCCGGCGATCGCGACCGGCGGCCGTCCTGCATTGGTGCGCACGTCGGCTCCCATGCGCCTGAGCGGCGCCGCGACGCGCTCCATCGGCCGGCGCATCAGCGACGCGTCGCCGATCAGCACGGAGTCAAACGCCTGCGCGCTGAGGACGCCGGCGAGCAGGCGCATCGCCGTACCCGAGTTTCCCAGGTCGAGCGCTGCGGCGGGCGGGCGCAGGCCGCGCAATCCCGCGCCGTGCACGACGAGGCAGCCGTAACGCGGGCGCTCGATGCGCACGCCCATGGCCTCGAAGGCCGCCGCCGTCGCCCGGCAGTCCTCGCCCTCGAGGAAGCCACGTATCTCGGTCACGCCCTCGGCGATGGCCGCGAACATCACGGCGCGGTGCGAGATCGACTTGTCGCCAGGGACCGTCATCCCGCCCGAGAGCATTCCGCCCGGGCCCGCGATCCAGCTTGCGCGCGCAGCCGTCACGCCCGCGCTGCGAGCACGCGGGCCATCGCGGACAGCAGGCGCTCGTTCTGAGCCGCGGTGCCGGTCGAAATGCGCAGGTGCTGCGGCAGGCCGTAGTTGGCGACCGGCCGCACGATGACGCCTTCGCGCTGCAGGGCCTCGCTGACCGGCGCCGCCGCCCGTCCGAGGTCCACCAGCACGAAGTTCGCTGCGGTCGGCGCGACCTTGAGCCCGAGAGCGGCCAGCCCCTCGGTCAGGCGCGCGACGCCGGAGCGGTTCAGCGCCAGCGTGGCGTCGAGGTGCTCGCGGTCATCGAGCGCTGCGGCAGCCGCCGCCAACGCGGGCACGGACACGTTGAAGGGCTGGCGCACGCGATTCAGGAGGTCGGCGACGTCCGGATCCGAAAGCGCATAGCCCACGCGCAGCCCGGCGAGACCGAAGGCCTTCGAGAAGGTGCGCGTGACGACCAGGTTCGGGTGACGCGCGAGCCAGCGCGTGCCGTCGGGTACGCCGCGTCCGGCCGAGTACTCGTGGTAGGCCTCGTCGAGCACGACGATGACGTCGCCCGGGATGGCGCGCAGCAGCACGTCGAGTTCGTGCTCGTCCAGCCAGGTGCCGGTCGGGTTGTTCGGGTTGGCGATGAAGACGATGCGCACCGACGCACCGACTTCCGCGAGGACCGCCGCAGGGTCGTGTCCCAGCGGCATGCGGTGATCCTGCGGATGCGCCCCGGCCACGCGCGCCGCGGCGCCCGCGGCCTGCGCCGCGATCGGATACACCGCGAACGCGTACTGCGAATACACCGCCTCCAGCTCCGGAGTCAGGAAAGTCTCCGCCAGCATCACCAGGACGTCGTTCGAACCGTTGCCGAGGGTGACCTGCGCCGGCGACACGCCGTGCTTCGCCGCCAGCCGCGCGCGCAAGTCGTGCCCGCTGCCGTCCGGGTAGAAGCCGACGCCCGCGATCGCACCGGCCAGCGCATTGCGCGCGAGCGGACCCGGGCCCAGCGGGTTCTCGTTGGATGCCAGCTTGATGCTGTCGCGGATGCCGAGCTCGCGCTCCAGCTGCTCCGGCGGCTTGCCGGGGACGTACGGCGACAGCCGCCGGACGCCGGGTGCCGCGAGTTGCTCGAAGCGGTTGGCCATGGTCACAGCACCGAACGCGGATAGGAACCCAGCACCCGGTACAGCGAGCTACGCTCCTTGAGCTGTCCGAGTGCGAGCGCGACCTTCGGGTCCTCGACATGGCCCTCCAGGTCGAGGAAGAACACGTAGTCCCACTTCTTCCGGCGCGACGGGCGCGACTCGATGCGCGTCAGGCTGACGCCGTTCTGCGCCAGCGGCTCGAGCAGCCGGTAGAGCGCGCCCGGCGCGTCGGTGTGCGCCACTGAGACGAGCACCGTGGTCTTGTCGTCGCCGCTCGGCCGGAATGTCTTCGCGCCAATCACCAGGAAGCGCGTCGTGTTGTCGGGGCGGTCCTCGATCTTTGCCACCAGCACGTCAAGCCCGTAAACCTCGGCGGCGGTCTCGCCCGCAATGGCGGCCGTGTGCTGCTCGTCGCGCGCGCGGCGCGCAGCCTCGGCGTTGCTGCTGACCGGAACCTGCTCGACATCCGGCAGGTGCTCGTCCAGCCATTCGCGGCACTGGGCAAGCGACTGATGATGCGAGCAGATGCGCCTGACCGCGGCCAGCGATTTCATGCGCCCCATCAGGTACTGGTGGATACGCAGCTCCGCTTCTCCGCAGATCGACAGCGGCGACACCAGGAAGCGGTCCAGCGTGTGCATGACGGTGCCCTCGGTCGAGTTCTCGATCGGCACGACGCCAAAGTCCGCCGCGCCGGACTCCACCTCATGGAAGACCTCGTCGATCGATGGCAGCGCCAGTGCGCGCACCGAATGGCCGAATTGCTTGAACACCGCCTGCTGCGTGAATGTGCCCTCGGGGCCGAGGAACGCCACCTTGAGCGGTTCCTGCTGCGCGAGGCAAGCGGACATGATCTCCCGGAACAATCGCAGGATCTCCTCGTCGCGCAGCGGGCCCTTGTTTCGATTGCGGGCGCTCCGTAACACCTGCGCTTCGCGTTCCGGACGATAGAAATCGATCGTGCGGCCCGAGGCGTGCTTGGAGATCCCGACTTTCTGCGCGAGCGTGGCACGCTCGTTCAGCAACCGGTGCAGCTCCGCGTCCACGGCGTCGATCCGTTCACGGATCTCGGAAAGTTCCGGCGCAGCGGACTTCTTGCGCGGTGTCATGACCTTTCGTCTCTTTGCCATCCGCTTCTCCTACACCGCCCGCGCGCTCAATACGCCCTGGATCTCCGCGATCCGCCCGATCAGACCGGAGGGCACCTTGCCGTCGACGTCGATCAGCGTGTAGGCGACGTCGCCCTTCGACTTGTTGAGCAGGTCGGCGATGTTGAGCCCGGCCTCGGCGAGGCGCGTCGAGATCTGGCCCACCATGTTCGGCACGTTGCTGTTGGCGATCGCGATGCGCGATGCCGCCGGCACGCGCGGCAGCGCCGCCTCCGGGAAATTCACCGAGTGGCGGATGTTGCCGTTCTCCAGGAAATCGCGCAGCGTGTCGACCACCATCATCGCGCAGTTCTCCTCGGCCTCGCTGGTCGAGGCCCCCAGGTGCGGCAGCGCCACGACGCCGGGATGGTCCTTGTTGCGGGGCGTCGGGAAGTCGCAGACGTAGGCCGACAGTCTGCCGGAATCGAGCGCGCCGAGGACGGCTGGTTCTTCCACGATGCCGGCACGGGCGAAATTGAGCAGGGCGGCCCCGTCGCGCAGCAGCCTCAGGCGCTGCGCATTGACCATCGCGCGCGTCTGCTCGGTCAACGGCACGTGCAGCGTCACCGCATCCGAGCGCGCAAACACGTCGTCCAGCGACAGCGCCTGCTCGACGCCCGATGACAGCTGCCACGCCCGCTGCACCGTGATCTGCGGGTCGTAGCCCAGCACGCGCATGCCCAGCAGGTGCGCGGCATTCGCAACCTCGACGCCGATGGCACCCAGGCCGACGACGCCCAGCGTGCGCCCGGGCAGTTCGTGGCCGACGAAGCGCTTCTTGCCCTGCTCCACGGCCGACTCCAGCGCCTCGCCCTCGCCCTCGAGGCGGCGCACGAAATCCCAGGCCTCGCAGACATGGCGGGCGGCGATGAACAATCCGGCCAGCACCAGCTCCTTGACGGCATTGGCGTTGGCACCGGGCGCCGTGAACACGGGGACGCCGCGCCGCGAGAGCGCCGCGACGGGGATGTTGTTGGTGCCGGCGCCCGCGCGCGCGACGGCCTTGACGCTCTCCGGGATCTCCATCGCGTGCATGTCGGCGGAACGCACCAGGATCGCGTCCGGATGGCCGATCCCGGACGCGACCTCATAGCGGTCGCGCGGCAGGCGGTCGAGGCCCCTGGCCGAGATGCTGTTGAGCGTGAGCACCTTGAAGTGCATCAGCCGTGCCTTCGCTCGAACTCGCGCATGAAGTCGACCAGGGCCTCGACTCCCTCCGCAGGCATTGCATTGTAGAGGCTCGCGCGCAGGCCGCCGACCGCGCGGTGACCCGCGAGATTGGCGAGGCCCGCCGCCTCTGACTCCTTCAGGAACACGGGCTCGAGCTCGGCCCTGGCCAGGCGGAACGGGACGTTCATCCACGAACGGCACTCGCGCGCCACGGGATTCGCGTAGAAGGACGATGCGTCGATCGCGTCGTAGAGCATCTCTGCCTTCATGCGATTGCGCTCTGCCATCGCCGCCAGCCCGCCCTCGCGCTTGAGCCACCGGAACACCAGGCCGGCGACATACCAGGCGAACGTCGGCGGCGTGTTCTGCATGGAACCGGCCTCGGCCGCCGCGCGGTAGTCGAATACCAGCGGCGTGTCCGCGCGCGCGCGCCCGACCAGGTCCTCGCGCACGATCACGATGGCCAGTCCGGCCGGGCCGATGTTCTTCTGGGCGCCCGCGTAGATGACGCCGAAGCGCGAGACATCGAGCGGCCGCGACAGGATCGTGGACGACATGTCCGCGACCAGCGGCGCACCCGCGCTCTCCGGCACGTACGGAAACTCCACCCCGTGGATGGTCTCGTTCGGCGTGTAATGCAGGTAGGCGGCGCCCGGCGTCAGCCGCAGCGCGGCCTGCGCCGGCACCGTCGAGTAGCGGCTCGCGGCCTCGTCCGCCGCCACGTTCACACGCACGAAGCGGGTCGCCTCCGCGATCGTGCGCTGCGACCAGTGGCCGGTGACGAGGTAGTCCGCGCAGGCGTCCGTCGCGGCCAGATTGAGCGGCACGGCCGAGAACTGCGCGGTCGCACCGCCCTGCATGAACAGCACGCGGTAGGAAGCCGGGATCGCGAGCAGGTCGCGCAGGTCGGCCTCGGCCTGCTGCGCAAGCGCGATGAAGTCGCGGCTCCGGTGACTGACCTCCATGACCGACATGCCGCCCTGCCAGTCGGTCAGCTCGTCGCGGACCTGCTCGAGCACGGGCAGCGGCAGCACTGCCGGACCCGCCGAGAAATTGAACACGCGCAAGGCAGATGCCCCGGTTCTCAGCCTGATTCGCCGCCGTCCTGCGAGTCCTCGCCGGCGATGCTTTCGAGGCCGACGAGCACCTCGCCGTCCTCGAGCCGCATGATGCGCACGCCCTGCGTGTTGCGGCCGAGCACCGGGATGTCGCTGACCGGCACGCGCACCAGCGTACCGCTCGAGTTGATCAGCATGACCTCGTCGTCCGGGCGCACCTGGCGCGCGCCGACCAGCGCGCCGTTGCGCTCGCTGGTCTGCAGCGCAATGACGCCCTGCCCGGCACGACCGTGGCGCGGGAAGTCCTCCGTGTCGGTGCGCTTGCCGTAACCGCGCTCGGAGACCGTGAGGATGTGGCCTTCGCCGAGCACGATCAGCGAGGTGACGCGCTGGCCCCCGGCCAGCTTGATGCCGCGCACGCCGGCGGCCTCGCGGCCCATCGGCCGCACCTGGTCCTCGCCGAAGCGGATCGCCTTGCCGTCGGTCGTCGTCAGCAGGATCTCGCGCTCGCCATCCGTGAGCGCGACGTCCACGAGGCAGTCGTCCCCCTCCAGCGAGACCGCGATGATGCCGTTCGCGCGCGGGCGCGAGAACGCGGACAGCGGCGTCTTCTTGACGGTGCCCTGGCTGGTGGCCATGAACACGAAGTGCGTGTCGTCGAACTCGCGCACCGCGAGCACGGCGGTGATGCGTTCGCCCTCGCCGAGCTGGAGCAGGTTCACGATCGGCTTGCCGCGCGAGCCGCGGCTCGCCAGCGGCAGCTGGTAGACCTTGAGCCAGTAGCACTGGCCCCGGTCCGAGAAGCACAGCAGGGTGTCGTGGCTGTGCGCGATGAACAGCTTGTCGACGAAGTCCTCGTCCTTGACCGTCGTCGCCATCTTGCCCTTGCCGCCGCGGCGCTGCGCCTCGTAGTCCGTCACCGGCTGCGTCTTGGCGTAGCCCGCATGCGACAGCGTGACCACCAGGTCCTGGCGCTCGATCAGGTCCTCGATGGTGACGTCCGACTGGTCGGCGACGATCTCGGTCCTGCGCGGGTCCCCATAGGCCTCCTTCACGGCCCTCAGCTCGTCGCGGATCACGGCCAGCAGCCGGTCGGGGCGCGCCAGGATGTCGCCGAGGTCGCGGATCAGTTCCAGCAGTTCGCCGAACTCGGCGACGATCTTGTCCTGCTCGAGGCCGGTCAGCCGGTGCAGCCGCAGGTCGAGGATCGCCTGTGCCTGCGCTTCCGAAAGCCGGTAACCCTCGCCATGCAGGCCGAGTTCGTCGGCAATGCCCTCCGGGCGCGTCGGCACATTGCCGGCGCGGGCCAGCATCGCGGGCACGGCGCCGGATCTCCAGATGCGGCCCTGCAGGGCTGCCTTCGCTTCGCCCGGGGACGGCGAAGCCTTGATCACCGCGATAACCTCGTCGATGTTGGCCAGCGCGACCGCGAGCCCTTCCAGCAGGTGCGCGCGCTCGCGCGCCTTGCGCAGGTCGTGGATCGTCCGCCGCGTGACGACTTCCCGCCGGTGGCGAAGGAACGCGTCCAGCATCTCGCGCAGCGACAGCAGCTTCGGCTGGCCGTCGATCAGCGCGACCATGTTGACGCCGAACACGGTCTCCATCGGCGTCAGCTTGAACAGCTGGTTGAGGATGACCTCGTGGTTCTCGCCGCGCTTGAGCTCGATGACGACGCGCAGGCCGTCCTTGTCGGACTCGTCGCGCAGCTCAGAGATGCCCTCGATCTCCTTGTTGCGCACCAGGTCGGCGATGCGCTCGAGCAGGCGCGCCTTGTTGACCTGGTATGGCAGCTCGGTCACGACGATCGCCTGGCGGCCGCGGCCGTCCATGTCCTCGACCGAGGTGCGCGCGCGCACCGACAGCCGCCCGCGGCCGGTCTTGTAGGCGAGCACGATCTCGGCGGCGCCGTTGATGATGCCGGCGGTCGGGAAGTCCGGGCCCGGGACCATGCGCATGAGGTCGGCGAGCGAGAGCTCCGGGCTCTCGATCAGCGCGATGCAGGCGTCGATGATCTCGCCGAGGTTGTGCGGCGGGATGTTGGTCGCCATGCCGACGGCGATGCCGGCCGAGCCGTTGACCAGCAGGTTCGGGATCCGCGCCGGCAGGACCGACGGCTCCTGCTCGCTGTTGTCGTAGTTGGGGACGAAATCGACCGTTTCCTTGTCGATGTCCGCGAGCAGCTCGTGCGCGATGCGCGACATGCGCACCTCGGTGTAGCGCATGGCCGCGGGCGCGTCGCCGTCCACCGAGCCGAAATTGCCCTGCCCGTCCACCAGCAGGTAGCGCATCGAGAACGGCTGCGCCATGCGCACGATGGTGTCGTACACCGCGGCGTCGCCGTGCGGGTGGTACTTGCCGATGACGTCGCCGACGATGCGCGCCGACTTCTTGTACGGCTTGTTCCAGTCGTTGGTCAGCTCGCGCATGGCGTGCAGCACGCGCCGGTGCACGGGCTTGAGGCCGTCGCGCACGTCGGGCAGCGCCCGGCCCACGATCACGCTCATCGCGTAATCGAGGTAGGAACGGCGCATCTCGTCTTCGAGGTTGACGTGCAGGACTTCGCGCGCGATCTCGCTCATGCGGGTGTCGTTTTTCCCGGGAATTCAGGGGTCGAGGAAAGCGCGAATTTTAGCACAGGGGGTATACTTCCCGGATGCAATCCGGCGCCAATGTCGACCCCGCGGAGATCGCGAAATTCGACGCCGCGGCCCCGCGCTGGTGGGACCCGGACGGCGAGTTCCGGCCCCTGCACGACCTGAACCCGGCGCGCCTCGACTACATCGAGGCGCGCGCCGGTGTCGCCGGCCGGCGCGTCCTGGATGTCGGTTGCGGCGGCGGCCTGCTGGCGGAAGGCATGGCCCGCCGCGGTGCCCGTGTCACCGGCATCGACCTTGCGCCGGGCGCCCTTGCTGTCGCGCGGCTGCACGCGCTCGAAACCGGCATCGAGGTCGATTACCGCGACACCGCCGTCGAAACTCTGGCCGCGGCCGAGCCCGGCAGCTATGACCTGGTGACCTGCCTCGAGATGCTGGAGCACGTGCCGGACCCTGCAGCGGTGCTGCAGGCGCTGGCGCGGCTCGTGCGGCCGGGCGGCGACGTCGTCTGCTCGACCATCAACCGCAACGCCAGGGCCTTTGCGCTCGCCATCGTGGGCGCCGAGTACCTGCTGCGGCTGCTGCCCAGGGGCACGCACCAGTACGCGCGCCTGATCCGCCCGTCGGAACTCGCGCGCTGGGCACGCGCCGCCGGCCTCGAGCTGCTGGATCTCGCCGGCCTCGAGTACAACCCCGCCACCCGCCGGGCGCGCGTGAGCACGGACCCGTCGGTCAACTACCTCGCCCACTTCCGCCGGCCGGCGCAAGGGTGACGCGCGACGGCATCCCGCGCGGCGTGCTGCTCGACCTCGACGGCACGCTGCTCGACACCGCGCCCGACATGGCGGACGCCCTCAACCGCCTGCGTGCCGACGAGGGACTCGGAAGCCTGCCATTCGAGCACATCCGGCCGCACGTGTCGCACGGCGCACCCCGCCTCATCCGCGTCGGTTTCGGCGACCCGGAGCCGGAGCGTTTCGAGTCGCTGCGCGGCCGGTATCTGGCGATCTATCGCCAGGGTCTCGCCAATCGCACCCGGCTGTTCGACGGCTTCGAGGAAGTGCTCTCGACGCTCGAGCGCCGCGGGATCCCCTGGGGCGTCGTCACCAACAAGCCGGGATGGCTCACGGTCCCCCTGCTCGAACAACTCGGGCTCGCGGCTCGCAGCGCCTGCATCGTCGCCGGCGACACGCTTGCCGAACGCAAGCCCCACCCGATGCCGTTGCTGCACGCCGCCAGCCTGCTCGGACTCGAGCCAGGGGCATGCCTTTATCTGGGCGATGCCGAGCGCGACGTGCAGGCGGCGCGCAACGCGGGCATGATTCCGCTGGTGGCCGGCTTCGGCTACCTGCACGATGGCGAGGACCCCGCCGCCTGGCGCCCTGACGGCATCCTGCACCGCCCCGGCGACCTGCTGGCCTGGCTGGACCTTGGGAACTGATGGAACTGGCAACCGCACTGCTGATCTTCTTCGCGCTGGCGATGGCGCTGGCGGCGGGCTGGTGGTTCGGCCGCCGCGCGGCCGCGCGGGCGCTCGAGGCCGAACGGACGCTCGCGCTCGATCGCGCCATGGAGCAGCTCGACCGGCGTTTCGACGACCTCGCCGGACGGCAGTTGCGCGAGAACATCGAGAACTTCCTGCGGCTCGCGAAGGAGAACCTCGGCCAGCACCAGCAGGCGGCCCAGAGCACGCTCAAGGAACGCGAGCAGGCGATCGAATCGCTGGTGAAGCCGATCCAGGAGTCGCTCGCGCGCACCTCGGAGGCGCTGCGCGAGATCGAGGCGGAGCGGCAGCGCGACTTCGGCAGCCTGCGCCAGCACCTGACGGACATGCGCGATACGCACACCGCGCTGCAGCGCGAGACGCGCAACCTGGTGCAGGCGCTCAGCAAACCGCAGGTGCGCGGCCAGTGGGGCGAGATTGCGCTGCGCCGGCTCGTGGAACTCGCCGGCATGACCGCGCACTGCGACTTCGAGGAGCAGGTGCACGTCGCCGGCGAGAACGGGGCATTGCGCCCGGACATGGTGATCCACCTGCCGGAGGGCCGCGACGTGGTGGTGGACGTCAAGACGCCGCTCGACGCCTACCTGCTCGCAGTCGAGGCCGGCAGCGACGAGGCGCGCACTGCGGCGCTCCGCCGCCATGCCCAGCACGTCTCCGAGCGCGTGCGGCTGCTTTCCTCCAAGAACTACGCGGCGCAATTCGAGAACGCGCCGCAGTTCGTGGTGCTGTTCCTGCCGGGCGACCAGTTCCTCTCGGCCGCGCTCGACCAGCAGCCCGACCTGCTCGATCGCGCGATGAGCGCCGACGTCATCCTGACCACGCCCTCCACCCTGCTGGCCCTGCTGAAGGCCGTGCACAGCGGCTGGCAGAGCGTGCGCCTCGCGGAGAACGCCGAGCGCATCCGCCACCTGGCCGAGGACCTCTATGCGCGGCTCGGCACCTTCCGCAACCATGTCGACAAGCTGGGCGGTTCGCTGGAAGCCAGCGTGCGCGCCTACAACGCCGCCGTCGGCTCGCTGCAGCGCAACGTGCTGCCCGGCGCGCGCAAGTTCACCGAGCTCGGCGTGCGCACCGACAAGCCGCTCGAGGACCTGACTGAGATCGAGGTCGCCGTGCGCACGACCGACGGCACCACCCCCGAGCTTGCCCCACCCGAAGAACACTGAGATTCCGGATCCGGCACCCGGCTCGCATGCCGGCCGGGTCATCCTCGTGACCGGCGCCGGCGACGGCATCGGGCAGGCGCTGGCGTTCGCGCTGGCGCGCCAGGGCGCGACGGTCGCGCTGCTCGGCCGCACGCAACGCAAGCTCGAGCGCACCTACGACCGCATCGTGGCAGACGGCGGCCCGGCACCGGCGCTGCTGCCGTTCAACCTCGAGACGGCCGCAGCACCCGAGTACGACGCACTGCACGACGCACTGGACCGCGAATTCGGGCGCCTCGACGGGCTGGCTCACGTCGCGGGCATCCTGGGCGTGCTCTCCCCGGTCGAGCACTACGACGTGCCGACCTGGTGCCGGGTGCTGCACGTCAACCTGACCGCCGCATTCATACTGACGCAGACAGTGTTGCCGCTGTTGCGACGCTCTCGAGATGCGTCGATCGTCTTCACGTCCAGCGGCGTCGGGCGGCATGGACGCGCCAACTGGGGCGCATACTCGGTTTCAAAATTCGGCGTAGAGGGGCTCATGCAGGTGCTGGCCCACGAGATGTCCGGGACGACATCGGTACGGGTCAACTCCGTCAATCCCGGCCCGGTGCGCACTGCGATGCGGCGGCAGGCTTTCCCGGCCGAGGACCCCGAAAGGCTGGTCCGGCCCGAGGCCGTCGTCGGCCCCTTCGTCTACCTGCTCGGACCCGCGAGCCGGGACGTCAACGGCCGGTCCTTCGACTGCCAGCCTTGAGCCGTCCCGCGCGACGGCGTTCTTCGCCTTGCGGAAACGGGATGCCCGCGGCTTCGTGCAAGGACCGCAGCTCGCCATCGGTGAGCGGCCGGCTGCGGCCGCGAGCCAGCGCGCGGTCCATCGCGATCGGCCCGAAGCGCGTGCGCAGCACGCGATTGGCTTCGAAGCCGCAGCGCTCGAACAGCCCCTTCAGGTCGCGGGGCCGCAGGCCGACGCAGCGCACGTGGACCCAGCGGTTGCTGGCCTCGCCGCCCGCGATCGCAACCTCGGTCAGGCTGCCGGCCGACTCGTCGCCGGCGGCGGCCTGCATCACGCGCGGCACCGCCGGCTCGTCGAAATCACCGCGCACCCGCAGGCTGTACTCGCAGGAGATCTCGTGGCCACGGCGCGCCAGTGCGGCAGCGAGCCTGCCGTCGGTCACGAACAGCTCGAGACCTCCGTCGACCGCGGCCAGCGGACTGACCGGGATCCAGCGCCGCCCGGCCGACTGCGGCAGCCTTTCGAGCGAGCTCGGCGCCGTATCGGTTCCCGCGCGCACGCCTTCCTGCGCCGGCCGGTGATAGGCCAGGCCGAGCTGCACGTCCTTGCCCTTGCCGGCGAGACGCACCCGGCGCCCGTCGAGCCGGACGTCATCGCGCTCGTCCACGGGCTGGCCCGGCTGCGCCGGCTTGCCGTTGACCGTGACGCGGCCGGCCGCAATCCAGGACTCGACCTGCCGGCGTGATCCGACCCCGCGCGCCGCGAGTACCTTCTGGATGCGTTCACGCATGGAACAGGCGGCCGCGGCCGCGCCGCATCAGATCGCCGCGTCGGCGTCGTTCGCCGCCGGCAACCCCGCTGCCGCGGCCTGCACCGTCGGCGCGCCGGTGAACTCCAGCTGGATGCCGACGTCGTCCATGTCCTTGAGCGCGGCCAGCGACGGCAGTTCGTCCAGGCTCCTGAGCCCGAAGTAGTCGAGGAACTCGCGCGTCGTGCCCAGCAGCTCCGGGTGGCCCGGCACCTCGCGATGGCCGACCACGCGGATCCAGCCGCGCTCGGTCAGCGTGCGCACGATGTTCGGGTTGACGGTGACGCCGCGCACGTCCTCGATCTCGCCGCGGGTGATCGGCTGGCGGTACGCGATCAGGGCCAGCGTCTCCAGCAGCGCGCGGGAGTAGCGGCTCGGGCGCTCCTGCCACAGGCGCGACAGGCGCGCCGCAAATGCGCTGCGCACCTGCAGCCGCCAGCCGCTCGCCACCTCCACCAGTTCGACGGGCCGTCCCTCGCATTCCCGCGCGAGTTCCGCCAGGGCCCGGCGCATGTCGGCGGCATCGGGCCGCTCGTACTCCTCGAACATCTCCCGCAGCTGGTCGACGCTGAGCGGCTGTCCGTACGCCAGCAGTGCGGCCTCGACGATGTGCTTCAGTTGTCCGCTGTCCATGTGGGGTCCCGTCAGGCGGTGGTGATCTCGACGTCCTCGATCTGCGGCGCGTCCGGATCGCGCGCCGCGCGCCGCGCATACAGCGGCTGGTAGGGCTCGGCCTGCGCAATGTCGATCAGTCCCTCGCGCAGCAGCTCGAGCAGCGCCGCGAACGTGACCGTCACGCCCATGCGGCCCTCTTCCGGCCGGAACAGGCGCACGAACTCCACCAGCCCCTCGCCCTCGAGCTGCGCCAGCACGTCCGACATGCGCTGCCGCACGGACAGCGTTTCGCGCCGCACGTGCAGGCGCGCGAACATCGACGCGCGCTGCACGACGTCCTTGAACGCGACCAGCATCTCCTGCAGCGCGACCTCTGGGAGGATGCGGACCACCTGCCGGTGCGTGAGCTCCGCGTGCGCCTGGTGCAGGTCGCGGTCGAGGCGTGCCAGCCGGTCGATGTCCTCGGCGGCCTGCTTGAAGCGCTCGTACTCCTGCAGGCGGCGGACCAGCTCCGCGCGCGGGTCCTCTTCTTCCTGACCGGCTTCGCCGCTTCGCGGCAGCAGCATGCGTGACTTGATCTCGGCCAGCATCGCGGCCATCAGCAGGTACTCGCCGGCGAGTTCAAGGTCGAGTTCCTGCATCAGCTGGATGTATTCCATGTACTGCCGGGTGATGTCCGCGATCGGGATGTCCAGCACGTCCAGGTTCTGGCGCCGGATCAGGTACAGCAGCAGGTCGAGCGGGCCCTCGAACGCTTCGAGGAAGACCTCCAGCGCCTGCGGCGGGATGTACAGGTCGCGCGGAACCTCGGTGACGGGTTCGCCGTCGACGATGGCGAAAGGCATCTCGCCCTGCTGCGGCGGCGGAGGTATGGGCGCGTCGGCGTCCGTGATCGTCGCGCTGTCAGCGATGTCGTTCATCAGTAATCGAGGCCCACGGCGGCGCGCACTTCCAGCATTGTCTCACGGGCGACCTCCCGCGCGCGCCGGCAGCCCGAGTCCAGGATCTCCGCGACGCGCGCAGGCTCGGCTTCGTAGACCTTGGCCCGCTCGCGGATCGGGGCGAGCTCCGCGAGCACCGCATCGACCAGCGGCTTCTTGCACTCCAGGCAGCCGATGCCGGCCGAGCGGCAGCCGGCCTGCACCCAGGCCTGCGTCTCCGGGCTGGAGTAGATCTTGTGCAGGTCCCAGACCGGGCATTTCTCCGGGTCACCCGGGTCGCTGCGCCGCACGCGCGCGGGATCCGTCTGCATCGCCTTGAGCTTCTTCTCGACGCTCGCCGGGTCCTCGCGCAGCCGGATCGTGTTGTCGTAGGACTTGGACATCTTGCGTCCGTCCAGTCCCGGAACCTTCGGCGCCTTGGTCAGCATCACCTCCGGCTCGGGCAGGATTGCGCGACCGCCGCCGGCGAGGCCTCCCAGCAGACGCTCGCGGTCCTCGACCGTCAACTTCCGGCCCGACTCGATCAGCGCACGCGCGCGGGCCAGCGCCTCGGTATTGCCATGCTCCTGGTACTGGCGCCGGAGGTCGAGATACTGCGCGGCGCCGTCGGTCCCCAGCTTCGCGGCCGCGCCCGCGACCCGGGCCGCGAAGTCCGGCTCGCGGCCACAGACGTTGTTGAAGCGGCGCGCGATCTCCCGCGTGATCTCGACGTGGGCGACCTGGTCCTCGCCGACCGGCACGTACGCGGGGCGGTACATCAGGATGTCGGCGCTCTGCAGCAACGGGTAGCCGAGGAAGCCGTAGGTGCTCAGGTCCCTGTCCTTGAGCTGCGCCATCTGGTCCTTGTAGGTCGGCACCCGCTCGAGCCAGGAGACCGGCGTGACCATGGACAGGATGAGGTGCAGTTCGGCGTGCTCCGGTACGCGCGACTGCACGAAGATCGTGCAGGCGTTCGGGTCCAGCCCTGCGCCCAGCCAGTCGATCACGACCTCGCGGGTGTTGGCCTTGAAGGTCGCCGTGTCCTCGTAGCCGGTGGTAAGCGCGTGCCAGTCGGCGACGAAGAAGAAGCACTCGTAGCGGCCCTGCAGGCCGAGCCAGTTGACCAGGGCGCCGTGGTAGTTGCCGAGATGGAGCTGGCCCGTCGGCCGCATGCCGGAGACGACGCGTCGCTTCTGACCTGCACTTGCCGACACGCCGGCGCTCCTATGCGTTCAGCCCGAAGATGGACATCAGCAGTCCGCGAAGATAGCTGATCGGCGGGCCGATCAGCGTCGCAAGCAGTCCCGGGATTGCGACCATGGCGAGAACGATGAACAGGCCATAGGGCCGGACGGCGTCGAGCAGCCGGACCGCCGGCCCGCGCGGCAGCAGGTTGGACAGCAGCTGGCCGCCATCCAGCGGCGGTATCGGCAACAGATTGAAGATGGCCAGCAGCAGGTTGATCGTGATCCCCACCGCGGCCATCGACCCGATCCAGGCGCCGGCGACGCCGAGTTCCAGGCGCTGGCTCAGCATCATCAGGAAGGCCCAGCCGACCGCCATGGCGATATTGGCCAGCGGACCGGCGGCAGATACCCAGACCATGTTCGGCCGCGGATCGCGCATGTTGCGTGGATCGACCGGCACCGGCTTGGCCCAGCCGAACAGGAAGCCGCCGAGCCAGAGCAGCACGGCCGGCACCAGAACGGTGCCCACCGGATCGATGTGGCGGATCGGATTGAGGCTGAGACGGCCCTGCATCTCGGCGGTGCGGTCGCCGAACAGGCGGGCCACCCAGCCATGGGCGACTTCGTGCAGGGTAATGGCGAACAGGATCGGGATCGCGGCAATCGAGACGATCGTCAGAAAGGTCGCGACATCCATGGATCGTCCCATCGGGCGGCAATTATACGTGGCGCTGCAGGGCGCTGCCGCTCATTGGAACGGCCGCGGATCGCCCTTGCCGGCGCGCAGCAGCACCGGCGCGTCGCCGGACAGGTCCACGATCGTGCTCGGCTCAAGCCCGCAGTTGCCCGCATCCAGGATGAGGTCGACCGCATGACCGATGCGCTCCTCGATCTCACGGCCATCGTTCAGCGGGGCCTCGTCACCCGGCAGCAGCAGCGTCGTGCTCATGAGCGGCTCGGCAAGCTCCGCCAGGAGCGCCTGCACGACCGGGTGGTCGGGCACGCGAATGCCAACGGTCTTGCGGCGCGGCTCGAGCAGCCTGCGCGGCACCTCCCGGGTTGCACGCAATACGAACGTGTACGGCCCCGGCGTGAACGCCTTCAGCAGCCGGTATTGCCAGTTCTCGACCCGCGCAAAGCGGGCGATCTCCGAGAGGTCGCGGCAGATGACCGTGAAGTAATGGCGCTTGCCGGTCTGCCGGATGTGCTGGATGCGCTCCATGGCATCCTTGGCGCCGATCGCGCAGCCCAGCGCGTAACAGGAGTCGGTCGGATAGGCGATGACGCCGCCATCCCGCAGGCAGTCTGCGGCCTGGCGCATGTGCCGCGCCTGGGGCGTGGTCGGGTGCAACTCCAGCCTTTCGGCCATCGCCCATTATGGACCGGCGGCGTCATTGCGCCCTTTCGGCTATGATTGCCGCCCTCTTTCCACGGTCGCGCGCATGCAGCTGCTGTTCGACTTCCTGCCGGTCATCGCATTCTTCGTCGCCTACAAGCTGGCCGATATCTACGTCGCGACCCTCGTGATCATCGTCGCGACCGTCGTGCAGGTCTCCATCCACTGGCTGCGCACGCGCCGGGTCAATCCGATGCACCTGGTCTCGGCCGGTCTGGTGCTGGTGTTCGGCGGCCTGACGCTCGCCATACACGACGCGGCGTTCATCATGTGGAAGCCGACCATCGTGAACTGGCTGTTCGCCGCGGCGTTCTTCGCCAGCCCGTGGCGCTGGTTCGGCGGCCAGCCGCTGGTGCAGCGGCTGATGAATACCGCCGATGCACAGCTCGACCTGAGCCCTGCGCGCTGGCGGCGCCTCAACGCGATGTGGGTCGGCTTCTTCGCGCTGATGGGCGCGGCGAACATCGTCGTGTTCCGCAATTTCGACGAGGCGACCTGGGTGAATTTCAAGCTGTTCGGCATGCTCGGCCTGACGCTGGCCTTCATCGTCGCGCAGGGCATCTGGATCGCGGCACAGGCACGCCAAGATGGACCGGCCGCGGGTTGAGCGCATACGCGCGATCCTGGAGGCGGCTTTCGCCCCGGCCACGGTCGAGGTGCAGGATGACAGCGCGCGCCATGCCGGCCACGCGGGCGCCCGGGACGGCGCCGGGCACTTTCGGGTCCGCATCGAGTCTCAGGCATTCAGCCGGCGGGGCCGGCTCGAGCGGCACCGGATGGTTTACGAGGCCCTGGCAGACCTGCTGCCGGGCGAGATACACGCATTGAACATCGACGCACGATCACCTGACGACCGACAATCATCGAGGAACTCATGAGATACACGCAGGCATTCGCGATCACCCTGGTGGGCTTGCTGCTCGCCGTCGGCTGCACCAAGGCCGAGACCCCGGCAGACGGCGCCGCCAAGCCGGTCGCAATCGTCAATGGCAAGCCGATCTCGAAGGACGTGTGGCAGCTCTATGTGAAGACCCGCCACCAGGGCAAGGACGCGGAACAGCTTTCGCCCGAGGAGCGCAGCGAAGCGCTCGAGGAGCTCATCGGCATGTACGTCGGGGCGGCCGAGGCCGAAAAGCAGAAGCTGGCGGAGGGCGAGCCGAACGCGCGGCTCGAGCTCGTGCAACGCAGCGCGCTTGCCGAGATGCTGTTCCGCAAGGTCACCGAGGGCAAGGAGCCGACCGAGGAGGAACTGCAGGCGGAGTACGACGCCCGCATCGCCGAGCTGCCGCAGACCGAGTACCACGCGCGCCACATCCTCGTGGACGACGAAGCCAAGGCGAAGGACCTGATCGCGCAGATCGACAAGGGCGCCAGCTTCGAGAAGCTGGCCAAGGAGAATTCGGCGGACGGCTCCGCCAATGACGGCGGTGACCTCGGCTGGTTCAACCCGGGTCAGATGGTCAAGCCGTTCTCCGACGCCGTGCAGCAGCTCGAAGTCGGCAAGTACACGGCCACGCCCGTGAAGACGGATTTCGGCTGGCACGTGATCAAGCTCGAAGAAACGCGTCCCACGACGCCCCCGCCATACGATGCCGTCAAGGCGCAGCTCGGGCCGCTGGTGAAGCAGAAGCAGTTCGAAGCACACCTCAAGGAGCTGATCGGCAAGGCGAAGGTCGAGCGCAAGCTCTGACCATTCTCAGCCTGCCGGGCGGAAGTCCCGCGAGTAGGTCCGGTTCAGCGGATTGATCGGCGGCGCCTGCACCAGCGGATGCACGAGGCGCCGGGTGACGTAGACGTAGGCCGGCAGCAGCGGATAGTCCTGCAGCATCAGGGCTTCCGCCTGCTGCAGGGTCTCGCGCCGGCGCGCGGCGTCCGTTTCATCGGCGGCGGATTCCATCAGGCGCGCATAGCGGGCGTCGGACCAGCGCCCGAAGTTCTGCGGACTGCCCTCTAGCATCGTATCGAGGAAGGTCGAGGCGTCGTTGTAGTCGGCGGTCCAGCCGACCCTCACCACGTCCCACTGCGCCGGATCGGCGCGCGCGGCCAGGTAGGCCTTGAATTCCATCTGGACCAGTTCCGTCTCGACCCCGAGGGACTCCTTCCACATCGCCGCGATCGCGACGCAGACCCGTTGCACCAGCTCGTTCTGGTTGTAGAGCAGCCGCAGCTGCAGCGGACGCTGCGGCGTGAATCCGGCGGCGGCATACAGCGACCTGGCGCGCGCCAGGCGCGCATCGCGCGATTCGCCGCTCCAGTCGTAGCGCGCGGGCTCATAGTTCCAGACACCATCCGGCACCAGCGCATAGGCGGGTACCTGTCCCGCGCGCGTGATTGCGGAGGTGATCGTCTCGCGATCCACCGCAAGCGACAGCGCCTCGCGCAGCGCCGGCTTGCCCCGAAGGGGCCCGCGATCGGTGTTGAACGTGAAGTAGAAGGTCGCCAGCGTCGGCCGGTGCTGCAGTCCCGAGCCCGCTGTGCGCGCGAGATCCTCGAAGCGCTGCTCCGGGACGCTGTTCGTCACGTCGAGCTCGCCAGCTCGAAAGCGCGCGAATTCCGCGTTCTCGTCCGGGAAGAACTCATAGCGGATCTCGTCGTATGCCACGGATGCCTTGTCCCAGTAGTGCGGATTGCGCACCAGCCGTAGGCTCGCGCCGGGCGCGAGCGCCGCCAGGCGGTACGGACCGTTGGTCACGGTGACACCTGGCCGCGAAAATCCGCCATCGCCGGCCAGGGTCGAGACGTGCACCGGCGAAACCACGGTGTTGGTGAGAATGTCCGGGAAGTACGCGACCGGCCGCGCCAGGCGGATCTCCAGCGAGTATGCGTCCGGCGCATCCACGCCGAGGCGGTCGGGCGGAAGCTGTCCGCGCAGGATTTCCGGGGCGTTCTCGATCGCTCGAAGCAGGTCAGCTGCGCCCGACGCCGTCGCGGGATCAAGCGCGCGGCGTAGCGCGGCGACGAAATCGCCTGCGGTAACCGGGTCGCCGTTCGACCAGCGCGCGTCCGCCCGGAGCGCAAACGTATAGCGCCTGCCGTCGGCACTAACATCCCAGGATTCAGCTACGGCCGGAACTACATTGCCTTCGGGATCACTCCTGACCAGGCCTTCGTACAGGTCGCGCAGAACGTCGTAGGAGAAGGCATCCTCCGCGCGCTGAGGATCGAGGGAACCAGGCTGGCCGCCGAGGCCGCGACGCAGGACGCGATGATCCGCCGTAATGCCGCTTGCATCCGACGAGCCACGGTCCGCGCATGACGACAGCGCCACCGCGACTGCTGCCAGCGCGGCCAGAGCAATGCCAGAGAGGCTTGAAGCCCAGGAGGACCGCGACGAGGGCATTGGTCTTGCGCAGCAACCGGCCGGAGCAGCCACTGCAAGCTTACGTCATCGGCTTGCTATGCAAACTCGACAACGAGCCGCAAGTGCGACCGCTTGCGGCTACGCAACGTGAGCGTCAAGGCCGCGTCGGAAAGTAGACTCTGTTAGCTCGCCGAACTGCCAGTGCCGACGGATGCTTCCGGGCTGCCAGTGCCGACGGATGCCTCAGGGCTGCCAGTGCCGACGGATGCCTCAGGGCTGCCAGTGCCGACGGATGCCTCAGGGCTGCCGGTACCGACGGACGCCTCAGGGCTGCCGGTACCGACGGATGCCTCAGGGCTGCCGGTACCGACGGATGCTTCCGGGCTGCCGGTGCCGACGGATGCTTCCGGGCTGCCAGTGCCGACGGATGCGTCTAAATTGCCTGTCGCAGTTCTTGCTTCCGGCCGCACACGCGCGACGCGTTCTACCAGAATCGCCCCTTCGATTGACGGCTGCGTGCCGACGATCGCAACAAGAGAACCCTTTCCAAGTCTTGCTGTTGCCGCCTCATACATCAAAGAGGAAGCGTCAATCCGCATGGCCCCAATCGCTCCACCGCCAGTTCGGCGATCCAGCGACGAGACGTGGCCACGCAAATAGACCTTTGAAGCACCTTGTACATACTGGCCATCCAGCACGAGCGCAGATTCAACTAGGTATGTGCCATCGACGATATCGCCAAACAGTGCAACGGGCAGACCAATGCTAGCCTGCTCAAGAAAACGTGCGTTGGCGGCACTTGCAAGGAACTGAAAATCCTGACCAAGCAGCAGCGCTCTGGACTCGTCACGAAGTGTGCGATCTAGGCGTCCAATGGCGAGCAACTTGCCACCAGCGGCGCGTTCCATCGTCAGCACATCAGAAAATTGAGGAACCGCTGTCCCGCTTGCCGCTGGTCGCGCACTAAGTGCTGTAACACCGCCAGCTAGGACGGCGACCGCCCCCAGGACAAACACAAATTGCCGCACATTACGACTGCTTTTCATTTGTTGTGCCTCGAAATCCGGTTTGTCACCAAACAACCAAGAAAGTACCTAAAGATCTACGCACGTTACTGCTTGCTAGTCGTCCAGATCATCGTCCTCAAACTCTTTCAAGTCTGTAAACGAATCAACTAGTGGCGACTTGTCCTCTCGGACTTCCTGATAGAAGTAAATTCCAACTCCAACTTGCACCGCGGCCTCACCACGCTTCCGCTCAGGCCGAGGGTAGGTCGCCGACTTTTGATCAATCTCCTGAACTACGGTCTCAAGGTATTCGCGAATCTCCTGCTGATAAATTTCAACATCGACAAGCCTCAAGCCGTCGTCTGGATAAACCATTCGATCGAAACGCTTCTCTTCCCCTTTGGCCTTACCAAGGTTGAAATCGACAGTCTCGATATAACGACGCACTGCCTGCGAGAAGATCTGGATCATTTCGGCTGTCATATTGGTCGGGATGTATGTGCGCTGTTGAACGCGCAGATACTGCCCTCCTTCCAATACTCGAGCCGCGCCGACCCGCACCAACTCCCCTATCAAGACTTCATGTGAAACGTCGGCGCTGAACCTACGAACAAGATCCTCAAATGTTGGAATCGCATCAGTCCCATCAATCTTCAAGTCACGCGGATAACCGTACGGAGCCAGGAAAGCCGAATCTGTATGCCAAGCTTCCAGCACACTCGCTGCAAGTCCTGCATTACTCCAAACACCCCACTGCGTTCTCCCTTCGCTCCGAATAATCTTCGCTACTTCACGTCTGGTCAGCCCAGTTGCGATCGCGACCCGAGACAGCGTCATGCGACGGCCGGGGACATTCATTTCCCGAGCACAAACCGTTACGTAGATGTCTTTAAGTGCCCCTGCGAATTCTTGGAACGTTATTCCGTTTCTCACCAGGATCCTGATGAGCGGCGTCATCAGCGATCGAAACCCTGCGAGAAGATCTCGTTTAACATCATAAGTATCTGACATGACTTAATCTAGCCCGATTGCACGATAACTGCCTGCCCACATCACAACGTGCTTCTGCGGGCAGTTATCAATCCTTATTTAAATCAATGGGTTACTGTAGGCCTAGCAAGCTAGCTCTATAGTGTCTGTTAGCTTTATAACGCAACCCACTATAAATATTAAGTTTTCTCAAGTGGTGTCAGTTCCCTAAGCCCTCGCGAGCAAAGACGTAAACGCCAGCCCCAACCAGTATCGACTCATTTCCTTCGGATGCTGGTGTTGCCCTGCGAGCGAGCCACTCATCGATTACATCGACAAATTCTTGCCCTCGATTGCTGACCAACTGTTCTAGCACTGGAACATATTTGCGTGGCACGCGCGCATAACATGCGCGCTCAAATTTACCCCTGGCGCGTGATGGCTTGTCGAAAACGTTGTACTCAACTGAGCCAAGAAAACCGCAAACATGCTCAAGGACAATGTCAGTGGCAATTGCCGTCCCCTCCTTCCCGGGGCAGGCGACTACAGACTCGCTTATTAATTCCACTACTGAATCATCAGCCATCCGAACTACTCCGAGCTGCACCATCGTCCGCAGCAATTCCAAAGGGTTGGCCTTTGGCGCCGCAGTACTTACGAGTTCAGCAAAGCTCGGGGACGGACCGTCGATCGGAAGCAATCGTGCCTGCCCGTCAGAATCGAGGAATCGACACTCTCGCCTCCATTTTAGAATCACATCGCAGCACGCGAGTCCCTGTTGAGCAGTAATCGTCCCAAGTGGAGCCTTCGGCAAGGCATCGGATTCCTTAAGGACCTTTTCGGTGAGGGTCGCGAGTTGCGACGTTGAAATTCCACAACCTCTAAGAATCCTAACGACGCGATGCAGCAATAAGTGAGCGGATGGCAGCACGCTTGCATCCATGTTGGAGTTCGGCGTTGGCTTTGCCGCGTGCCCATCAGACTCGAGTTCAGATACGTCCGAGACCATATTGATTGTCATGTTGTGTCTCTCCAATATCGCCAGGCAGGCTTGGTTTGCAATGTCGCAGAATTGGCGAATCGTTTCCCAAGAGGATGCTTGATCGATCTAGCTGGAAAAATACGAAGTGCGATTAACCGCTGATGAGGACCACCAATCATTGAATCCACTACAGAAATCTGTTGTGGAGGCAAATCTCCGCCTCCTCCGCCCTCTCGCGCGAATCATGCTCCGTCACGGTCTGTCGACCTATGATTTTTCGCGTATCGCCAATTTTGCCTTTGTGCAGGCGGCCCGGGATATCCTGAAGGAGCAGGGCAGACCGTTGAGTTTCTCGCGCATTTCTACAATTACTGGCCTGCACCGTCACGTGGTCAGCGATATTGTTAACTCGGACGAGGGCCGGGCCGGGGAGGCGACCGCGGAGAAGGACTACCAGCGCAATCGCCTGGCGCGCGTGCTTTCTGGCTGGTTCGAGAGTCCCGAGTACACCGACGGCGAAGGCCGGCCGCGCGTGCTGCCTTTCGAGGGTCCGGAACCGTCGTTCGAGACGCTGGTGCGTTCGTTCAGCGGCGACATTTACCCGACGATCATCCTCGACGAACTGCTGCGGGTCGGCGCCGTGCGCCGCCTCAAGGACGGCACGCTGCGGGCAGTCTCACGTCGCTACACGCTGGGCGGCGCCGACCCGGCATCGATCGAACACCTGGGCAGTACGGCCCGTGACGTACTGACGACGCTCGAGCACAACATTTCCGCCCCTGCCGCAGCCCGCCGCTACGAAGATTCCGTGATCACGGCAGCGCTCGATCCCGTGTCGATCCCGTTGTTCCGCCGGCTCCTGCGGGAGCGCGGTGCCGCATTCCTGGAGGACATCGAAGGCTGGGTCTCCGAGCACGAGAGACCGGGGTCCGAAGGCGCAGTGCGGGCGGGGGTGATCGTGCAGATGGTCATGGACGACCGCACCGAGGATGCGGAAGCGCCGCCTGGGCCGCGCAGCGCCTGATCAGCCTCCGTCGCCGAGCATCCTCAGAAACTCGTCCTCGCCGAGTATCTTGACGCCGAGTTCGGTCGCCTTGCGCAGCTTGGATCCCGGCTCGCTGCCGGCGACGACGTAATCCGTCTTCTTCGAGACGCTGCCGGACACCTTGCCGCCCAGTTCGCGAATGCGGTCGCCGGCCTGGTCGCGAGACAGGCTGGACAGCGCGCCGGTCAGCACGAACGTCTTGCCGCCGAGCACGTTGCTGCGCGCCGCGGCACCTCGCGTCTCCGGCCAGTGCACGCCAAGGCGCACCAGATCATCGATCACCCGTGCGTTGCGCTTCTCCGCGAAGAACGCATGCACGTGGCCGGCCGTGATCGGGCCGATGTCGGGGACCTCCTCGATCTGCGACACGGTGGCCTGACGGAGCGCTTCGAGCGTGCGGAAGTGCCGGGCCAGCGCGTCCGCAGTCGATTCGCCGACGTCGCGGATGCCGAGCGCGAACAGGAAGCGGGCGAGCGTCGTTGCCTTGCTGCGGCCAAGCGACTCGATGATGTTGGCAGCCGACTTCGCGCCCATGCGCTCGAGCTCCTCGAGCTGCTGGACCTTGAGCCGGTACAGGTCGGCCGGATTCTCCACGAGCCCCGCATCGACCAGCTGGTCGATGAGGCTGGTGCCCAGTCCCTCGATGTCCATGGCGCGGCGCGAGGCGAAATGGCGCAACGACTCCTTGAGCTGGGCCGAGCACACCAGCGCTCCCGTGCAGCGGGCGATCGCCTCCCCCTCCTCCCGCTCGACGGACGAGCCGCAGACGGGACAGGCCGCGGGCAGGCGCACGATCGAGGTCTTCGATGGCCGCTTCTCGAGGATCACGCGCACGACCTCGGGTATCACGTCGCCGGCGCGCCGCAGGATCACCATGTCGCCGACGCGGACGTCCTTGCGCTGCAGCTCGTCGAAGTTGTGCAGCGTCGCGTTGCTGACGGTCGCGCCGCCCACGAACACCGGCTCGAGCCGCGCCACCGGAGTCAGCGCCCCGGTGCGCCCGACCTGCCATTCGATCGCCTTGACGCGCGTCATCTCCTCTTCGGCGGGAAACTTGTGCGCTATGGCCCAGCGGGGGGCGCGCGCGATGAAGCCGAGTTCGCGCTGCCGGGCCACCGAATCCACCTTGTAGACGACTCCGTCGATCTGGTACGGCAGCCTGGCGCGACGCCGGCCCATCTGCTCGTAGTAGCCGAGCATTCCGTCAACGCCTTCGACCACGCGCATCTCCGGCGAAGTCCGCAGCCCCCAGTCGCGCATCGTCGCCAGGATCTCGCTGTGGCGCCCGGGCAGCTTGCGGCCTTCGGCCAGGCCCGTGCCGTAGAAGAAGATCTCGAGCGGGCGCGAGGCAGCGAGACGCGGGTCGAGCTGGCGCAGGCTGCCGGCCGCGGCATTGCGCGGGTTCACGAACACCTTTTCGCCCTTGTCGGCTGCGCGCCGGTTCATCTCGCGGAATCCCGCCAGCGACATGAACACTTCGCCGCGGGCCTCGAGCAGCGTCGGCCAGCCGCGGCCGGCAAGGCGCAACGGCACGCTCTGGATCGTGCGGATGTTGTGCGTGACGTCCTCTCCCACCGCGCCATCGCCACGCGTCGCGCCAAGCTCGAGCGTACCGTTGCGGTAGGTCAGGCTGACGGCGAGCCCGTCGAGCTTGGGCTCGCAGGCATATTCGATATCGCGGTCGGCCTCCAGTCGTTCCCGCACGCGCCGGTCGAACGCCTCGACCTCCTCGCGCGAGAACGCGTTGTCGAGCGACAGCATCGGCGTGCGGTGGCGCACCTCGGCGAAGCCGCTGACCGGGGCACCGCCGACGCGCTGCGTCGGCGAATCCGGCGTGACGAGATGCGGATGCTCGGATTCGAGCGCGCGCAGCTCGACCATCATCCGGTCGTACTCGGCGTCCGGGATCTCCGGATCGTCGAGCACGTGGTAGCGATGGTTGTGGTGCTCGATCTCGGCCCGCAGCCGCCCGATCCGCTTCCGCACGCTCGCGGGTGCCCGCTTCATCAGTTGCGGCGCAGGCGCCTGTTGCGATGTTCGAAGTGCACGAGTTCCTCGCGCAGATTCAGGATCCGCTGTGCCGTCAGGGTGCTGCCTTGCTCGTCCTGCAGCTGTCCACCGAGGCGTTCCGCGAGGTGACGGCCGGTCGCGAGGATGAGATCGAAGACGGCGGGCGCCTCCATCGTCCCCGGCACGATGCCGAACAGGGAAATGCCCGGGAAAGTCTGCTGGTCCATCAAGGCCGGCTCGAACGAGCCCGGTTCCACCATGCTCGCGACATAGAACAGCGTCTTGCCGTCCTCGCGTTCGCGGTGATAGACCGAATAGCGGCCGTAGTTCAGCCCCTCGGCTTCCAGCGCCTCCCGCAGCAGCCGGCCGCCCCAGCGCTCGGCGGTCGCGACCAGGCGCAAGGCCACGATCCGCTGGCGCGCCGCCTCCTCGGTGTGCCGCGCCGCCGGGTCCATCGACTCGGGTTCGGCCGGCTCCTCCTCCACCTTCGGCGGCGCCACCTCGGCACGCTCCAGCGGCTGGGTGCGGATCCAGGGCGCGCGCTGATGGTCATCAGGCTCGTCGTCGGGTTCCGGCTCGCCCACGTCGATGATCTCGTCGGCAGCGATGGTCGTCGCCTCGGTCGCAGCGTCGTCCGGCTCCGGCGGCGCCGCGCGCGTCGACCGGCGATCCTTGCCGACGTATTCCGAGACATCCACTTCCAGGTCGTCAGGAATCTCCACGAGCGGCGGCCGGCGGGGCGTGCGAACGCGCTCGCTGGTCGGCGCGTAGTGCGCCACGGGCTCCGGCTCGACGGCGATCGCGGCGTCGCTCTCGTCTGCCGCTTCGGCCTCCACGGTCGGTTCGGCGCGCTCATGCCCCCGGCGCTCCGCTGGCGCGGCCCGAGCCTTCGACTTGCGGGTTTCCCACCACCACAGCCCCAGGATCAGGGCCACTCCGGCCACCAGCAGGATCCAGCGCAGCTCCGGCATGGCCTTGCCTCCGGGCCTAGCCGACCGCCGCCATCCGGACGGCTTCGTCCACGTCCACCGCGACCAGCCGCGACACGCCGGGCTCGCCCATCGTCACGCCGATCAGGTGGCCGGCGAGCTCCATCGTGCTCTTGTTGTGCGTGATGAAGATGAACTGCACGCGCTCCGACATGTCGCGCACGATGTCGCAGAAGCGGCTGACGTTGTTGTCGTCGAGCGGAGCGTCGACCTCGTCGAGCAGGCAGAATGGCGCGGGATTCAGCTCGAAGATCGAGAACACGAGCGCGACCGCGGTCAGCGCCTTCTCGCCTCCGGAGAGCTGGTGGATCGTGCTGTTGCGCTTTCCCGGGGGCCGCGCCATGACCGCGACGCCCGCCGTCAGCAGGTCGTCGCCGACCAGCTCGAGGTAGGCGGCCCCGCCGCCGAACAGGCGCGGGAACTTTTCCTTCAGGCCGGCGTTGATGCGATCGAACGTGTCCTGGAAGCGCGCGCGCGTCTCGCGGTCGATCTTGCGGATCGCCTGGTCCAGCGTGCTGAGCGCATCCGTGAGATCGGCGAACTGCCGGTCCAGGTACTCCTTGCGCTCCGACTGCTCCTTGAGTTCCTCGATCGAGGCCAGGTTGACCGCCCCCAGGCGCTCGATCTTCTCGCCGATCTCGGCGAGTTGCTGGTCCCAGCCCGCGACCGTCGCATCCTCCGGCAGCGCCGCCGTCAGCGGACCGAGGTCGAAATGCGTCGCCGTGAACTGCTCCAGCAGCGACTCGCGGCGCACGCGCGCCTCCTGCATCCCGAGGCTCACCTCGGCAAGCGACGCGCGCGCCGAATCCACCGATCCTTCCGACTTCTGCCGGCCGATATCGAGTTCGCGCACCTGCGCGTCGGCATCCTCGACTGCGCGGCGCGCGGCTGCGAGTTCCTGTTCGACCGACAGCCGCTGCTCGAGGTACTGCTGCAACTGCCGCTCGAGGGCAGCGAACGGTTGCTCGCCGTCCGCCAGCTGCCGTTCCAGGTCCGACTTGCGCGATTCCTGCTGGCGCGACTGCTCGCTGACGCGATCGAGGCTGGTGCGCAGCGTCGCAAGCGTCGAGCGCTGCGACTCGACGCGGATCGCGACCTGCTGGGCGGCATCCTGCAGGCCGGCGTGGCGCTCGCGCGCCGCGGCAAGTCCCTGACGCAGCGCCTCGCGTTCGCGCTCCAGCTCGGGCCGCCGCTGCTCGAGCGCCCGCAGGCGCGACTGCGCGCCATCCAGCCGCTGGCGCGAGCCGCGGATCTCCTGCTCGTCGCGCTCGATTTCGCCGGCCGCCTGCGCGAGGTCGGCGGCAATGCGGGCGATCCGTTCGGCCGCCTGCTGCGTGCGCGAACGGATCGCCTCGTGGGCGCCGCGCACGTTGACGAGATCGTGATGCAGCCGGTTCACGGCTGCATGCAACTCGTCGCGCCGCGCGTCGAGTGCCGCCACCCGCATGCGCTGATCGACCAGCCCCCGGTCGAGTTCCTGCACCCTCGCTTCTTCCGCCGCCATGGCCGCCTGCAGCCGCCGCAGTTCCTGCTCGCGCGCGATCACTCCCGAGTGCCCCGCATCGCTGCGCGCCACGCGCAGCCAGTCGCGCCCGATCCAGACCCCGTCCCTGGTGATCACGGACTGACCGGGACGCAGCGCGCGCCGCCGGCTGAGCGCCTGCGCCAGCGATTCGACCGCGACGATGCCGTCGAGCAGCCCCGCGACCACACCGGGACCCGTCACGTGCGCCAGCAGGCTGTCGGCAGGCGCCTTGCCGGAGGGTGCCGGCGCCAGTTCCGCGATCGTCAGCTGCCCCCCGTCGATCCGGCTGGCAGCATCCGCAATGCCGTCCAGGCCCTCGACACAAACCGCCTCGAGATAGCCGCCGAGCGCCGTCTCCGCGGCCCGCTCCCAGCCTTTCTCGACATCCAGTTGCTGGGCCAGGCGCGGGCGTCGATCGAGCTGGTGGCTGCCGAGCCAGTCCGCGACGATTCCCTGCGCGTGGCCGAGCGCGGCCTTCTGCAGCGCCTCGACGGTCAGCAATTCACCGCGCACCGCCTGCAGCCGCACCTTGGCGGCGTCGAGTGCGGCGGAGGCGTCGCGCTCGGCATCGCGCATCGACTGCAGTTCGCCAAGGGTCGCATCCAGCTCGCGCTGCGCCTCGGCGCCGCGATCGCGTGCCTGCCGCTCGGCCGCCGCAAACTCATCCGGCTTCGCTCCGGCCACGCTCTGCTCGAGCTGCGCCTGTTCCTCGGCCAGTCGCCCGCGCTGCGACACGAGCCGCGCGAGCCCGGCCTCGATCTGCCCGATGCGCGCCTGTTCGACCTGCGCCTGCTGCGTCGCCTCGGCGAAGTCCCGGGCGAACGACTCCGCCCGCAGCTGCCCGCCGGCCATCGCCGATTCGGCGGCGGCCAGCGCGGCGCGCGCCTCTTCCTCCCGGCTGCGCGCCGCGGACAGGTCCGGTTCCGCGCGCGCAAGCGCTTCCGAGAGCTCCTGCAGCTGCTGCCGGTCGCGGCCGACCAGCACGCGGGACTCGGCGAGTTCGCCGGTAATGCGCTCGAGGTCGCCGCGCTGGCGCTGGCGCAGCTCGCGGGCATGCTGCAGCGCCTGCTCCGTGCGGGTCGCGTCCGCTCCCGCCTGGTAGTAGCGCTCCTGTACCGCTGCGAGCGCATCGGTGCAGCCGGCATGGCGGGCGCGTGCACGCTCGACCTGCGCCTCGGCCGCGCGCAGCCCGGCAATCGCTGCCTGCAACTCCGTCTCGCGCTGCGACGACAGCGAATGGCGGCCGGCCAGGTCGCTGTCGAGGTCGCGGATCCGCAGCGCGAGCAGCTCGGCCTGCAGTCGCCGTTGCCGATCGCGGTGCTCCTGGTAGCGGCGCGCGACCCCCGCCTGACGCTGCAGGTGGCGGATCTGCTTGTCCACCTCCTCGCGCAGGTCGTTCAGGCGGTCGAGGTTCTCGCGCGTGTGCGAAATGCGGTTTTCGGTCTCGCGCCGGCGGTCCTTGTAGCGCGAGATGCCGGCCGCCTCCTCGACGAAGGCGCGCATGTCCTCGGCGCGCGCCTCGATCAGGCGCGAGATCATGCCCTGCTCGATGATCGCGTAGCTGCGCGACCCCAGGCCCGTGCCGAGGAACAGGTGCGTAATGTCCTTGCGCCGGCACTTCGAGCCATTGATGTAATAGGTGGAATTGCCGTCGCGGGAAACCGAGCGCTTGAGCGCGACCTCCGCATAGCCCGCGTAGGGGCCGGCGATCTTGCCGTCGGCGTTGTCGAACACGAGTTCGACCGAGCAGCTGCCGACGGGCTTGCGGCCGCGCGAGCCGTTGAAGATCACGTCGGTCATCGAGTCGCCGCGCAGGTGCTTGGCGGAAATCTCGCCCATGACCCAGCGCACTGCGTCGATGATGTTGGACTTGCCGCAGCCGTTCGGCCCCACGACGCCGGTCAGGTTGGCGGGGAAACTGACGGTGGTGGGGTCGACAAATGACTTGAATCCGGCGAGTTTTATCCTGGCGAGGCGCATTCGGCCTAGTGTAGATTAACCGCCCGCGATTGACGACGACCGGGAAGATCCTGCATGAGCCGCCAGGCGCCCACCGGCGACCTCGACACGTTTCCGAATCCGGAAACGGGCCGCGACTACACGATCCGCATGCGCATGCCGGAGTTCACCTGCCTGTGCCCGCGCACCGGCCAGCCGGATTTCGCGACGCTCGACCTCGAATACGTGCCCGACGCGCTGTGCGTGGAGCTGAAGTCGCTCAAGCTCTACATCTGGTCGTTCCGCGACCGCGGCGCCTTCCACGAGGCGGTGACCAACGAGATCGCGAACCGCCTGGTCGCGCTGCTGGACCCGCGCTTCCTGCGCCTGACGGCGCAGTTCAACGTGCGCGGCGGCATCTACACGACGGTGATCGCCGAGCACCGCAGGCCAGGCTGGACTGCGCCGCAGCCGCTGGCCTTGCCCTGATCCGGCATGTGTGCCCTGCGCGACGCCGATAAGACTGGACCCCGGGAGAACCGAGGCTATAATCCCGCGCTCGACTGAACGGGCCCGGAGAAATTGATGCCAGGCAAGAAGGCCGCAAGATCCAGAAAACCCGCGAAAAAGGCCGCCGCGCGCAAGGCGCCGGCGCCGCGCAGGGTCGCGAAACCGGCCCGCAGGACCAGGTCCGCGGCCGCCCGCGCCAAGCCGGCCAAGACAGCCGTAGCCAAGCCCCAGAAGGTCGTCCGGCCGGCAGCCGCCGCACGCCCCACCGCCAAGGCAGCGCCCGCCCGCGAGCCGGCGATCCTGAAACCGAAGACCGCCGCGACGTTCACCCAGGTCGCCGAGGGGCGTCCGACACCTGCGGCGCTCCCGCTGCGCCTCGCTGCCCGCAGGCCCGGCCTCGACGACGACGAAGAAGGCGGCACCGGCCACAATCTCCTGCTCGGCCCGCGCAACGTCCGCCCGTACCGCGAGCGCAAGGGCGAGCAGTACATGAGCCGCGACCAGCTCGACCATTTCCGCGGCATCCTCAGCAACTGGAAGCGCGACCTGATGGAAGAGGTCGACCGCACCATGTCGCACATGAAGGACGAGGCGGCGAACCCGCCCGACCCGAATGACCGCGCGACGCTGGAGTCGGAGTTCGCGCTCGAACTGCGCACGCGCGACCGCGAACGCAAGCTGATCCGGAAGATCGAGGAAGCGTTGAATCGCATCGACGACGGCAGCTACGGCTACTGCATCGAGACCGGGGAGCCGATCGGCGTCAAGCGCCTCGAGGCCCGGCCGGTCGCGACACTGTGCATCGAAGCCCAGGAACGGCGTGAGCGGCGCGAGAAGCAGTACGGCGACCGGGACGACTGGTACCGCTGACGCGCGGCCCTGCGGCCGTTTCGCCCCGACCCCCTCCGGACCCCTGCACCTCGGATCGCTGCTGGCGGCGGCAGGCAGCTACCTCAGTGCGCGCAGCCAGGGCGGACGCTGGCTGCTCAGGATCGACGACCTCGACCGCGACCGCTGCATCCCCGGCATGGCCGATCAGTTCGTCGCGACGCTCGCCGAATTCGGCTTCGAGTGGGATGGAAACGTCGAATTCCAGTCCAATGGAAGCGATTTCCATGCTGCGGCGCTGGCCCGGCTCCAGCAGGACGGCCATTGCTATGCCTGCAGCTGCAGCCGCTCCAGGGTCGCCGCGCTCGCCCAGGACCCGGACAGCGAGCCCGTCTATCCCGGTACCTGCCGCGACGACCCCAGGGCCGGCAGCGGCCCGCACGCAATTCGTTTCCACATCGATCCGGCTCAGCCGCCGGTCGAGTTCGAGGATGCCTGGCAGGGCACGGTACGGCAGGACTGCGCGCGGGAAGCCGGCGACTTCGTGATCCGGCGCCGGGACGGCTTCGCGGCCTACCACCTCGCCGTGACCGTGGACGACGCACGTCAGGGCGTCACGGAGGTCGTCAGGGGCGCGGACCTGCTGGCGTCCACCCCGCGCCAGATCCTGCTGCAGCGGGCGCTGGGCTTGCCGACGCCACGCTACGGTCACCTGCCGCTGCTGACCGAGCCGGACGGGCGCAAGCTCGCCAAATCGCGCCGGGCCCTGCCACTGTCCGCGGCGGCGGCGTCTCCGCAACTGTGGGAAGTGCTCGGCTGGCTCGAACAGGAGCCGCCGGCTGCGCTTGCGAACGCGCCGATCGCCGGGATCTGGGCCTGGGCCTTCGAGAACTGGCGCCCCGAGCGTCTCGTGGGGCGCCGGGAGCGGCGCCTGACCGCGCCGCCGGGAGCTCCGGCCGCCTAGGCTACGCCGCGCATCGACAGGCGCACGCGGCCCTGGCGGTCCACCTCGAGCACCTTGACCTTCACGACGTCGCCTTCCTTGAGCTTGTCGCTGACGCGCTCGACCCGCTCCTCGGAGATCTGCGAGATGTGCACGAGGCCGTCGCGGCCCGGGAGGATGGCGACGAAAGCGCCGAAATCCATCAGCCGCACGACCTTGCCCTCGTAGACCCTCCCGACCTCGACGTCGGCCGTGATCATCTCGATCCGGCGCAACGCCTCGCGGCCCGAGGCCGCGTCGACCGACGCGATCTTGACGGTGCCGTCGTTCTCGATGTCGATCGTGGCGCCGGTTTCCTCGGTGATCTGGCGGATGACCGATCCGCCCTTGCCGATCACGTCGCGGATCTTCTCCGGGTCGATCTTGATGGTGACGATGGTCGGCGCCCACTCGGACATCTGCGGCCGCGCCTTGTCGAGCACCTTGTTCATCTCGCCCAGGATGTGCAGGCGGCCGGCCCTGGCCTGTTCCAGCGCGGACTTCATGATCTCGGCGGTGATGCCGTTGATCTTGATGTCCATCTGCAGCGCCGTGACGCCGTCCTTGGTGCCGGCGACCTTGAAATCCATGTCGCCGAGGTGGTCTTCGTCGCCCAGGATGTCGGTCAGGACGGCGAAACGCTCGCCCTCCTTGACCAGGCCCATCGCGACGCCCGCGACGGGGCCCTTGAGCGGGACGCCCGCGTCCATCAGCGCAAGGCTCGTGCCACAGACGGTCGCCATCGAGCTCGAGCCGTTGGACTCGAGCACTTCGGACACGACGCGCAGGACGTACGGGAACTCCAGGAGGTTCGGCATGACGGCATTGATGCCCCGCCGGGCGAGGTTGCCGTGACCGATCTCGCGGCGCTTGGGCGAACCCATGAAGCCGGTTTCGCCGACCGAGAACGGCGGGAAGTTGTAGTGCAGCATGAATGGTTCGCGCCGCTCACCGGCCAGCGCGTCGATGATCTGCGCATCGCGGCCGGTGCCGAGCGTCGTGGTGACCAGCGCCTGCGTCTCGCCGCGCGTGAAGATCGCGGAGCCGTGAGTGCGGGGCAACGCGCCGACCTCGATCGTGATCGGCCGGACCGTGCGCAGGTCGCGGCCGTCGATGCGCGGCTTGCCGTCGAGGATGAAGTCGCGGACCAGGCGGTACTCCAGGTCGTGCAGTTCGGCCGAGACCTGGTCCTTCGTGTACAGCGGAGCGTCGCCACCGGACAGCGCCGCCACTACGGACTGGCGTATCTCCGCCAGGCGCATCACGCGCGCCTGCTTGACGACGAGGCCGTAGGCCTCGGTGAGCGCGGCCTTCGCCTGGGCGGCGACGGCCTGCTTCAGCGCGACGTTCTCCTCCGGCGCCTTCCAGTCCCAGCGCGGCTTGCCGGCTTCGGCGGCGAGCTTGTTGATCGCGCCGATCGCGGTCTGCATCTGTTCATGGCCGAACAGGACCGCACCCAGCATGACGTCCTCGGGCAGGCAGTTGGCCTCGGACTCGACCATCAGCACGGCGTCCGCGGTGCCGGCCACCACCAGGTCGAGATCCGACTCGGTCTTCACCTGGGTCGTGGTCGGGTTCAGCAGGTAGGTTCCATTGCGAAAGCCGACGCGGGCGGCGGCGATCGGCGCCGAAAAAGGGATGCCGGAGATGGCGAGCGCCGCGGAGGCGCCGATCAGCGACGGAATGTCGGAGTCGATCTCGGGATCCAGCGACAGCACGGTCGCGACGATCTGCACTTCGTTGTAGAAGCCCTCCGGGAACAGCGGCCGGATCGGGCGATCGATCAGGCGGGAGGTCAGCACTTCCTTTTCGGAGGGGCGGCCCTCGCGCTTGAAGAAGCCGCCCGGGATCTTGCCGGCGGCGTAGGTCTTCTCGACGTAGTTGACGGTCAGCGGGAAGAAATCCCGCCCGGCAACCGCTTCGCGCCTGCCGACCGCGGTGACGAGCACCACGGTGTCTCCCATCGTGACGACGACGGCGCCGTCTGATTGACGGGCCAGGCGGCCGGTCTCGATCGTGACCGGGTGCGCGCCGTAACTGAAAGTCTGCTTGGAAACGCTCACGGATTTCCTCTGGGATCAGCCCCGATGTCAGGCCGCGCGCTGCCGGCAAAGGCAGGCATCGGCCCGTTCTGCGCTAGCGGCGCAGGCCAAGTTCGTTGACGACCTTGGTGTACCGCTCGGGGGCGTTGGCCTTGAGGTAATCCAGCAGCCGCCGGCGTTGTGCCACCATCTTCAGCAGGCCGCGCCGGGAGGCGTGGTCGCTCTTGTGCGTGGTGAAGTGCTCGGTCAGCCCGTTGATCCGCTCGGACAGCAATGCGATCTGCACTTCGGGCGACCCCGTGTCCTGCGGGGCGCGCCGGAACTTGCCGACAACCTCGGCCTTGCGTGCATTCGTCAGAGGCATCTCGTTCACTTAACCCTTTTGAGAGCCGCGCATTGTACCCGCGGCCCCCTGTCCCCTCAAGCAGTTGCGCGGCCCGCTGCCGCCAGGTCGATCATGATCCGGTCGGGTGCCAGGCGGCGCCCCTCGGGCGTCATCTGTCCCACGCCCAGGAAGCGCCCCTCGCTGGCATAGACGCGGACTTTGGCTCCCGGCGGGCCCGCCGCGAAGACCGGCTGACCCTGCAGGAAGCACGCCTGTTCCGCCACCCCCAGGCGCACGGCCGGCAGCGCCTCGAGCGCCGCATCCGGCGCCAGCAGCAAGGCGTCGAGGGTCGCGAAATCCCCGGCCGCCTGCTCCACCTCCCCGAGTCCATGCATGCGCGGCGACGCGAATGGCCCCAGCGACAGCCGGCGCAGGCGGGTGACATGCCCGACCGTGCCCAGCGCCCGGGCGATGTCCTCGGCCAGGGTCCGGACATAAGTGCCCTTGCTGCAGCGGGCCTCGAAGCGCAGCGTCGCCCCGGCCAGTTCCAGGAGATCCAGCCGATGGATGACGATGGGGCGCGGCGTGCGTTCGACCTCGACGCCCTTGCGCGCCAGCCGGTAGAGGCGTTCGCCGGCGTGCTTGAGCGCCGAGTACATCGGCGGGACCTGGGTCCGCTCCCCCTGGAACCCGGCGGCGACCCGCCGCACGGCGGCCGGATCGAGCGCCGGAACTTCCGCGCGCTCCACGGTCTCGCCCTCGCGGTCCCCGGTCGCGGTGCGCTCGCCGAGCGCGATCGTGACGTCGTAGGTCTTGTCCGCATCGAGCAGGAGCCCGCTCGCCTTGGTCGCCTGCCCGAGGCACACGGGCAGCAGGCCGCTCGCGAGCGGGTCCAGGCTGCCGGTGTGGCCCGCCTTGAGGGCCCGGTACGCGCGCCGGACGCGCTGCAGCGCGGCATTCGAGCTGAGACCCTCCGGCTTGTCGAGCAGCAGGATGCCGTCCACCTGCCGGCGCGCCGGCGCGTCCGGGCCGCTCATTCCCCTTCCGGTTCGTCGTCGACGCGGCGCCGGCGGTCGCTTTCGACCGCATCGTGGATCAGCGCCGACAGGCGGGCGCCGCGTTCGACGGAGTCGTCGACCTGGAAGTCCAGTTCCGGCGCGACCCGCAGTCGCATCTCGTTGCGCACCTGGTGGCGCAGGTAGCCGGCCGCATGGCGCAGCGCCTCGAGCGCCGCGGCGGCGTCGCCGACGCCGGCGAAGGGCGTGAAGTAGATGCGCGCATGCGAAAGGTCCTTCGAGACCTCGACGCCGGTGATGGTGACCAGGCCCACGCGCGGGTCCTTCACCTCGCGGCGCACGAGGTCGGAGAGCAGCCGCTTGAGCTGCTCCTCGATGCGGCGCGCCCTCGGAAACTCGCGTGGCATGGTCAGAGCTGGCGCGCGACCTCGATGCGCTCGAAGCACTCGATCTGGTCGCCGACCTTGACGTCGCTGTAGCCCTTCACGCCGATGCCGCATTCCGTGCCCGCGCGCACTTCGGAGGCGTCATCCTTGAAGCGCTTGAGCGATTCGAGCTCGCCCTGGAAGATCACGACGTTGTCGCGCAGCACACGGATCGGGTTGTTGCGGCGCACGTAGCCGTCCACCACCAGGCAGCCTGCGACCGTGCCGAACTTGCTGGAGCGGAACACGTCGCGCACCTCGGCGAGGCCCACGATCTGCTCCTTGACCTCGGGCGCCAGCATGCCGGTGAGCGCCGTACGGATGTCGTCGATGGCCTCGTAGATGATGCTGTAGTAACGCACCTGGACGTTCTGGTCGCGCAGCGCCTCGCGCGCCGCCGCGTCGGCCCGGATGTTGAACGCGATGATCTGCGCCCTGGAGGCGGCGGCCAGCATCACGTCGGATTCCGTGAGTCCGCCGACGCCGCTCGAGATCACCTTCACCGAGACCTCGCCGGTCGACAGCTTGGTCAGCGCCTCGCGCAGCGCCTCGGCCGAGCCCTGCACGTCCGCCTTGATCAGCAGGTTGACCGTCCCCTTCGCATCCTCGCCCAGCTGGGAGAAGACGTCATCGGATTTCTGGCCGGCCTGGCGCGCAAGCCGCACGTCGCGGAACTTGCCCTGGCGGTAGAGCGCCACCTCGCGCGCCTTGCGCTCGCTGTCCACCGCCAGCAGCTCGTCGCCGGCATTGGGCGGGCTCGACAGGCCGAGCATCTGCACCGGGATGGAGGGCCCGGCCGAGTCCACTTCCTGGCTGCGCTCGTCGAACAGCGCCCGCACGCGGCCGAACTGCTCGCCCGCGACCACCGAGTCACCGACCTTCAGCGTGCCGCGCTTGACCAGCACGGTTGCGACCGCGCCGCGGCCGCGCTCCACCGAGGCCTCGAGCACCACGCCGACGGCCGGCGCGTCCCGCACCGCCTTCAGCTCGAGCACCTCCGCCTGCAGCAGGATCGACTCGAGCAGCTTGTCGACGCCCTCGCCGGTCTTCGCCGACACGGGCACGAAGATGTTCTCGCCGCCCCATTCCTCGGCGATGACGCCTTCCTGGGACAGTTCGTTGCGCACCCGCTCCGGGTCGGCGTCGTGCTTGTCGATCTTGTTGACGGCGACCACGATCGGCACGTTGGCGGCCTTGGCGTGCTGCACCGCTTCCTTCGTCTGCGGCATGACGCCGTCGTCGGCCGCGACCACCAGCACGACGATGTCGGTCACCTGCGCGCCGCGCGCGCGCATCGCGGTGAACGCGGCATGGCCCGGCGTGTCGAGGAAGGTGATCACGCCGCGCGGCGTCTCGACGTGGTAGGCGCCGATGTGCTGGGTGATGCCGCCCGCCTCGCCCGCCGCGACCTTGGTGCGGCGGATGTAGTCGAGCAGCGAGGTCTTGCCGTGGTCCACGTGGCCCATGATCGTGACCACCGGCGGGCGCGGCATCGCGTCTTCGGACGCGTGCATGCCGGCCTGCAGCGCTTCCTCGACCTGGTCGGCCTTCAGCACCTTGGCGACGTGGCCCATTTCCTCGACCACCAGCACCGCCGTGTCCTGGTCCACCGGCTGGTTGATCGTGGCCATCACGCCCATGTTGAGCATGGTCTTCATGACTTCGCTGGCCTTGACGGCCATGCGCTGCGCGAGCTCGGCGACGGTGATGGTCTCGCCGATCGCGACCTCGCGCTGCACCGGCTCGGTGGGCAGCTCGAATCCGTGCTTGCGGTCCATGCTGACCGAGGCGACGCGCCGGCGCGCCTCGGGCCGCGCGCGGCCCTTCTTGTGCTTCGCCGACAGTCCGCCCGCGATGTGCAGCTCCTGGCGGCCGTAGCGCGTGCTCTTGTCGTCCTCCGCGGTCTTGCGCGATTTCTCCTCGCGCTGGCGCCGCTCCTTCTCCGCCGCCTCGCGCCGCGCCTGCTCCTCGGCCTGGCGCCGCGACGCCTCCTCGGCCTGGCGCCGCGACGTCTCCTCGGCCGTGCGCCGCTCGGATTCCTCGCGCTCGCGGCGGACTGCCTCGCGCTGCTCGGTCTCCTGCCGCAGCTTCGCCTCGGCGGCCTGCCGCTCGACATCCTCGGCCTCGCGCTGGCGGTCGAGCTCCTCCTGCGCGACGCGCGCCTGCTGCTCGAGCACGTCGCGCTTGATGTAGGTGCGCTTGCGGCGCACCTCGACGCTGACCATGCGCGCCTTGCCCAGCGGCGCGGCGATGCGGATCTCGCTCTGGGCCTTGCGCTTGAGCGTGATCTTGCGCGGCGCGCCGCCGTCCTCGGCCTTGCCGTGCGCCTTGCGCAGGTGCGTCAGCAGTTCTTGCTTGGCGTTCTCGCTGATGCGGTCCTGCGGTCCCTTGACCTTGATGCCGGCTTCCTCGAGCTGCGCCAGCAGCCGGTCCACCGGGACCTTCAGGACTTCCGCGAACTGCTCGACCGTGACCTCGGACATCTGTGCCACCCTCCGCCGGGCCTCAGGCCTGGCCCGCGTTGTCGAACCAGTGCGCGCGCGCCGCCATGATCAGCCGGCCGGCACGTTCCGGGTCGAGGCCCGGCACTTCGCCCAGCTCGTCGAGCGACTGTTCGGCGAGCTCGTCGCGCGTGCGGATGCCGCGCGACGCGAGTTCATAGGCCAGCTCCCGGTCCATGCCGTCGACCGCGAGCAGGTCCTCGGCCGGGCCGGACTCGTCGATCTTCTCCTCGCTCGCGATCGCCTGGGTCAGCAGCACGTCGCGGGCGCGGTTGCGCAGCTCCTCCACCATCTCCTCGTCGAACTCCTCGATGCCGAGCAGCTCGGAGGTCGGCACGTAGGCGACTTCCTCGATGGTCGAGAAGCCCTCCTGGACCAGCACGTTGGCGATGTCGTCGTCGACGTCGAGCTGGGTCTTGAACATGGCGCGCAGCTGCCCCGTTTCCTCGTCGCTCCGTTCCGCGGCCTGCTGCTCCGACATCACGTTGAGGCGCCAGCCGGTCAGCTCGCTCGCGAGCCGCACGTTCTGGCCGCCGCGGCCGATCGCCTGCGACAGCCGGTCCTCGGTCACCGCAATGTCCATCGCGTGCGCGTCCTCATCCATCACGATCGAGGTCACTTCGGCCGGCTGCATCGCGTTGACCACGAACTGCGCCGGGTTTTCCACCCACGGGATGATGTCCACGCGCTCGCCCGCGATCTCGTTCGACACCGCCTGCACGCGCGAACCGCGCATGCCGACGCAGGCGCCGACCGGGTCGATGCGCGGGTCGAGGCTCTTGACCGCGATCTTGGCGCGGGCGCCGGGATCGCGGGCCGCGCCCAGGATCTGGATCAGGCCCTGGCCAACCTCGGGCACCTCGAGCTTGAACAGCTCGACCAGGAAATCGGGGGAGGTGCGCGACAGGAACAGCTGCGGGCCCCTCGCCTCCGAACGCACCTCGCGCAGCAGCGCCTTGATGCGGTCCTGGGGGCGCACCAGCTCGCGCGGAATCATGTGCTCGCGCGGCACGAAGCCCTCGGCATTGCCGCCGAGGTCCACGTACACGCCGTGGCGGTCCACGCGCTTGACGATGCCGGACACCAGCGTGCCGACGCGGTCCTTGTACTCGTCCACGACCTGCGCGCGCTCGGCCTCGCGCACCTTCTGCACGATGACCTGCTTGGCGGTCTGCGCGGCGATGCGGCCGAAGGCCACCGACTCCATCGGCACCTCCACGAAGCCCTCGACCGCGGCATTCGGGTCCACGTCCTTCGCATCGTCGAGCCGCAGCTCGCGCTCCGTGAACTCGAGCTCGGTGGAATCGTCGGCGAACACCTTCCAGCGGCGGAAGGTCTTGTACTCGCCGGTCTTGCGGTCGATCTCGACGCGCACGTCGATGTCCTCGCCGTGCTTGCGCCGGGTCGCGGAGGCGAGCGCGGCCTCGAGCGCCTCGAAGATGATCTCGCGCGCGACCCCCTTCTCGTTCGAGACCGCTTCGACGACTTCCAGGATCTGCTTGTTCATGCTCAACCCACCAGTCTCGCCTTGCTGATTCCCGCGAGCGGCAATCGCCACTCGCGCCCGTCCACTTCGATCGTCACGCGGCCGTCCTCGACTGCGCCGAGGCGGCCCCTGAACCTGCGCCGGCCCTCGACCGGCACCGCGAGTTCGATCCGCGCCTCGTTGCCCGCAAAACGGGCGAAATGCGCGGGTGTCCGCAGCGGCCGGTCGAACCCGGGCGAGGACACTTCGAGGCGGTACTCGTGGCCGATCGGATCCTCGGCATCGAGCAGGTCCCCGATCGCGCGGCTGGCCCGCTCGCAGTCGTCGAGCCCGATCGCACCGCCGTCGGCGCGGTCCAGGTACACCCGCACCAGCGAGTGCCGTCCCGCCGCGGCGTACTCCACGTCGAGCAGCTCGTAACCGAGCGCCGTCACCGCCGGTTCCAGCAGGCCGAACAGCTTGTCCTTCATCCGGCCTCCGTCGGTCCCGGAAACAAAAAATGGGCACGAGGCCCATTTCCGATCGCAACAAAAAGGCCCCGCGAGGGGGCCTCCTGATCGACCTTCCGGTTCCGGGGGACCACGACCGGGCCTCGCTGCCCTGGCCGCGGTGGCCTGCGCCACGCCCCCGACCGGCGCGCATGATACCGCAGGCAGACCCGCCGCCTCAACCGGCGTGCCACCGGCGATTTTGGCAATGCCGTGAGCTAGACTGCGCCGTCCTCCGCCACCGGTTTCCAGCAGATGCGCATACCCGCCGCCCTGACCAGCATCCACAAGTGGGTGGGTCTGGTCATCGGCATACAGGTCGTGCTGTGGGTGGCGGGCGGACTGGTCATGAGCGCATTTCCGATCGAGCTGGTGCGCGGCGAGACCCAGGCCGCGCCGCAGCAGCCGACCGCCATCGCCGCGGAGGAACTCGGGATCGACCTGCGCGAGGCGCTCGCGGCCCATGGCCCGGTCACCGGGCTGCGCACGATCCGGATCGCCGGGAAGCTCCACGTCGAGGCGCTGCGCGCCGACGGCCCGCCGCTGCTGATCGATGCGCAGGAAGGCCGCGTGCTCGACGGCATCGACGAGGCGACGGCGCGCGCCGTGGCCGCACGCGACTTCACCGGTGACGGGGGAATCGTGGCGGCGGCGTTGCTCGCCGAAAGCCCGGGCGAATACCGCGGCGCGCTGCCGGTCTGGCAGCTCCGCTTCGACGATGCGCGCGACACCGTCATCTACGTCTCGGCGCAGAACGGCCAGGTCGTCGCCAGGCGCAACGACGTCTGGCGCCTGTACGACTTCTTCTGGATGCTGCACATCATGGACTACAAGGAGCGCGTGGATTTCAACCACGCGCTGCTGATCGGGGCTTCGGCGCTCGCGCTCGTGCTCTCCGCCACCGGCTTCTGGCTGTTGTTCTACCGGATACGCATACGGAGAGGCCGATGACGCGCGTCCTGCCCGCCCTGTTCCTGCTCGCCGTCGCGTCCGCTGCCCACGCCGAGATCACCCCGGCGGAGCTCGATCGCGCCGCCTCCGCGCTGCAGCCGCGCGTCATCGAGTGGCGCCGCGACTTCCACCGCCATCCGGAACTCGCGAACCGGGAATTCCGGACCTCTGCCAGGGTCGCCGAGCACCTGCGTTCGCTCGGCCTCGAGGTCAGGACCGGCATCGCGCACACCGGCGTCGCCGCGGTGATCGAAGGCGGCCGGCCCGGACCCACGATCCTGCTGCGCGCGGACATGGACGGCCTGCCGGTGACCGAGCGCACCGACGTACCGTTCCGCTCGGTCGCGACCGGCGAGTTCCGCGGCCAGACCGTCGGCGTCATGCATGCCTGCGGCCACGACGGTCACATGGCAATCCTGATGGGCGCGGCCGAGATCCTGGTCCGGATGCGGGACCGGCTGCCGGGCAGGATCCTGCTCGTGTTCCAGCCCGCCGAGGAAGGCGCGCCGGACGGCGAGCGCGGCGGCGCCCCGCTCATGATCGAGGAAGGCCTGCTCGACATCGCGAAGCCGGAGGCCGCCTTCGGCCTGCACCTGATGTCCTCGCTCAATACCGGTACCATCGGGTTGCGCGCGGGCCCCTTCATGGCGGGCTCGGATTTCTTCCAGATCACGGTGACCGGAAGGCAAAGCCACGGATCGCGGCCGTGGAACTCCGTCGACCCGGTCGTCGTCGCCTCCGAGATCGTCGGCGCGCTGCAGACCATCGTCAGCCGCGAGCTCGACATCACCAAGCAGCCCGCCGTGATCACGGTCGGGGCATTCAGGGCAGGCGTGCGTCACAACATCATCCCGCAGTCCGCCGAGCTCCTCGGCACGATCCGCACGTTCAGCCCCGAAATGCGCGCGCAGGTCATCGATCGCATCGGCGCGCTCGCAACCGGCATCGCGGCGGCTCACGGGGCAACGGCGGAGTTCACGACGGCGCCGCACCCGAACCCCGTGCTCGTCAACGACCCATCGCTGACGGCGCGGGTGCTGCCCTCCCTCGAAGCAGTGGTCGGCCGCGACAACGTCCGGACGACGACCCTGCAGACGGTCGCCGAGGACTTCGCGCACATCGCGCAGGCCGTGCCGAGCGTATACTACTTCGTCGGGATCACACCGAAAGGCCAGGACCCGGCGACCGCGCCCGACAATCATGCCGACCTCTTCTACGTGGACGAAGACGGCATCGCCGTCGGACTCCGGTCACTGCTGCACGTGGCAGTGGACTATCTCTCGACACGTGCGAGTGAACAGACAACAAAGGGAAACTGACATGAAGAAGACCATCACGGCCGCTGCGGTCGCGATCCTCGCCACCGGCGCCGCGGCGCAGGCATTCGAGGTGTACACGGACTACACGCCGACCAAGGAGATCTGGAACGTCACCATGGTGAAGGTGAACCCGAACCGGATCGACGACTACCTCGAAGGCCTGAAGCAGACCTGGCACAGCGGCTGCGAGATCGGCAAGAAGATGGGGACCGTGCTCGACTGCGGGATCTACCTGAGCGAGACCGCGGCCAACCGGGATTTCAACCTGATGCTGGTGATGAAGCTCCCGAGCGCCGCGATCAGCGACCCCGATGCGGCGCGCTTCAAGCAGTTCCAGACGGAGATGCGCAAGCGCCTCGAGGAAGCCAAGCAGGACCAGCTGGTCAAGGGCTACGAGGAGTTCCGCACCTTCTTCGGCGAACAGAGCTTCCGTCGCATCGACTTCAATTGACCTGACCCTGCGGGCGGTTCCGGCTCAGCGGCCGGAACCGCCCAGCAGGTAGACCGCGAAGCTGCCGAGCCAGTGGCCGCCTTCGTAGTGCTCGCCGGTCACGGCCGGCAACGCGGCGTCGGCGTGCCGCGCGGCGGCGGCTTCGAGCGCGCGCCGCCTGCGGTCATGGTCGTCGAGGCCCGAGGCGATCCCGAGCAGCATCCACGCCCGGCTCAGGTTGAGCCCGTCGATGTGCGCAAGCTTCGGATCCGTACGATCGGTGACGATGCCCGGCGCCAGCCAGCCGGGGTTGCCGTCGCGCGAGATGCCGGGCAGGAAGCGGGCCAGCCATGGCGCATATTCGGCGCGCGGCAGCACGCGCCGCATCAGGTCCGCCTCCGCCAGGCAGGGCGAAAGAAAGTCCTCTCCGGAAGGCTCGTAGCGCAGCGGGCAGTTCTCGTCGCCCAGGTAATAGCTCCGGCTGCGCTCGTCGATCAGCGCCAGCATGGGCGCATCGCCCGCGACCACCGCCCAGTCGCGTATCAGCCCGAAGGCAAAGGCGGTCTGCGAATGCTCGCCGACGCGGATCGGGTAGCGCAGCTTCGGCAGCCAGGCGCGCACGCGATCTGCGGCCTCCGTCTCCAGCGGCGCCAGCACCGCCGCCCACTCTGCGGCCTCCGCATCCGGCCACGCACGCAGTTCGGCCACGAGCTGCAGCAGCCAGGCCAGCCCGTAGGGCCGCTCGAAGGACGCGCGTCCCGGACCGCGCAGGTAGGCGAGTTCGACTGCGACCTTCTCGGCCGTGAAGCTCCGGCGCAATGCCTCGCGCGCCGGCGCCGCGAACGCTGCCTCCGGATGCAGGTGCGCGAGGCGGGCGAGCAGCCAGTGGCCGTGCACGGCCGAATGCCAGTCGTAGCAGCCGTAGAAGACGGGGGTCAGCTCGCGCGGCGGGCGCACGTCCGCGTCGCCGTAGAGCACGTGCGCGATCTTGTTGGGGTACTCGAGGTGCACGCAGGCGAGCGCCAGTTCCGCGAAGCGCCCGGCCGCGGCCTCCTCCGGCGCGGGTACCGCGGCTTCCGCGGCGGCGGGCGCGGCAATGGCAAGTGCGAGAACGGCCAGGGGACGCATCGGCCGACACTCTAGCGCAGGCTGCCTGCTAGGATCGAGCGATGAAGCGACGCAGCCGCCGGCTGGCCGCATTCCTGCGCATCGCCCGCCGTTACGGCGCCGGCCTCGCCACGCGCAAGCTCGATCTGATGGCCGCGCTTGCGCGTACGCGGCTGCGCACGGCCGGGGAAGTCCGCGCGCTGCATGAGGCGCTCTGCTTCCTGGACGCGTACCCGGACCATCCGCAGGTGCGCCGCGAGGCGCGGCGCCTGCTGCGCGCGTTCCGGGCTCGCGCCGACCTGCAGCGGCACCGCGACGCGCTCGCCGGCAGCGGCATCGCAGGCACCGACACGCCATTCCGCTTCTTCTGGCCGACGGCGCGGTGGATCTCGCGCCGCTGGCCCGGTGCGCTGGTGCTCGAGCGCGACGATCCGGACCATGCGCGCGCGATCCTGGAGGCCTTGCCGCAGCTGCTGGGGCCGGCCGAGGCCGAGTGGCTGCGGGCACAACCTGCGCCGACGCTCGCGGTGCTGGATCGCCTGCGCCCGGAAGGCGTGACGGACGCCGACTACCTGATCTGGCTCGCGGCCGCGATGCCTTGCGACGAGTCCCTCCGCGAGGCGTTCTTCGACCGCATGGATCCGCCGTTCATCCTGCGGTCCGGCCGCGGCACGCCCGAACGCACGACCGCGCGGCTGCCACTGGTCGCGCCCGCCCACCGACCGGACGGGCCGGATCGCATGCGGCCGGAGCTGCGCGTGGAGGCGCGCCGCCCGCCGCAGCGCATCCAGCGCCTGCGGACCGGCGAGGCGCGGGCGCTGCTGCGGCTCGCGCGGATCTCGATGATCACGCGCGAGCGCGACGTGGCCGTGTTCCAGTACCCCGACCTGCGCGACGCCTTCCTGGTGGACGATGGCGCCGGACTCGCCTTCGCGATGATGGGCACCGAACCATGTCGGCGCGCGCTGCTGCCAGCCCTCTATGCCGGACTGACGCTGCAGAACGGGGTCCCGGTGGGCTACGTGCAGCTCGACGTGCTGGGCCGGCATGCGGCGATCTCCTTCAACACCTTCGAGACTTTCCGCGGCAGCGAAGCGGCCCGGGTGTTCGCGCGCCTGATCGCCATGGCGCACCACGTCTTCGACTGCGAGGATTTCAGCGTCGAGCCCTATCAGCTGGGCGAGGGCAATCAGGAAGGCATCGAATCCGGCGCCTGGTGGTTCTACCAGCGCTTCGGGTTCCGGCCGCGCGCAAGGGCGGCCCGCCGGCTGGCGGCGCGCGAAATTGCGCGCCGCACGGCGCGGCCGTCATATCGCAGTTCCGGGCGGGTCCTGCTTGAACTCGCGAAGTCGCACCTTTTCTACTCGCTCGATCCGCGGCGAAGCGCCAGGCTGCCACGCTCCGATGTGTGGCTGGCGAGGGCGGTTGCCGAGTCCCGCCGCTTCCCCGATGCCGCAGCGCGCCGGTCGGCCGCGGGCAAGGCCGCGGCCCGCCGGCCCGGTGTCCGGCTGGAACGGCTCGGTCCCGCAACTCGGTCCATGCTGGATCGCTGGTCGGGCCTCGTTCTGGCCCTGACCCGCTCGGGACGCTGGAGCGCGGCCGAGCGGCGCGCCCTCGGCAGGATCATCATTGCCAAGGCGGGCGCGGCGGAGCGAGACTTCCAGCGCCTGCTGCTGGCCCATCGGCGACTGCGCAGGCTGCTCGACTGCTGAGGCGCCGCCACCGACCTCGCGAGGCGATCACCATGCGCTGCTTCGCTGCATTCGTCGCCGCTGTCCTGGGTTCATCGCCCGTCAGCCCGCTGGCGGAGGAACCTGCCTGGGAACCGCTGGCCGGCGCGGACCGCGCCGTGACGGTCGAGATCGACCGCGGCAGCCTCGACCGGCGCGAAGGACTGCTCACCGTCTGGCTGCGCCTGGATTTTGCCGAGCCCGCCCGCGGCCGGATCCAGGCCTTCCGTTCTGCGGTGGCGCAGCACGCCGTCGACTGCCGCCAGCGCCGTCACGCGGCGATCCGCATGACGACCTACAGCGGCCACCTCGGCCAGGGCGATGTCGTGGACCGCTGGGACAGCAGCCCGGAGCACTGGGACTGGCGCTCCGCCCGCGGCGATCCGGCCGACGAGGGAATCCTGCGCGTCGCCTGCGATCAGGCGCCGGCCACGGTCTTGAGCAGGGCCATCACCACCAGCCCGGCATACGTGCCGAGCACGTAGCCCAGGATCGCGAGCAGCACGCCGACCGGCGCCAGGCTGGGATGGAAGGCGGAGGCCACGATCGGCGCGCTGGCCGCGCCGCCGATGTTCGACTGCGAGCCCACCGCGACGAAAAAGATCGGCGCCTTGATGATCCAGGCCACCGTCAGCAGCACGGCGACGTGGCACAGCATCCAGACCGCGCCGACCGCGACCAGGATCGGCGCCTCGCGCATCTGCGTGAAGTCGGCGTGCGCGCCGATGCTGGCGATCAGCAGGTACAGCATCAGCGAGCCGATCTTCGACGCGCCCGCGCCCTCGAGATTGCGGGCGCGGGTGAACGACAGCGCGACCGCAAAGGCGGTCACCAGGATGAACTTCCAGATCATGGGGTCGAAGATGCCGGTGGCAGGCGCCACCCAGCGGCTGGCGAGCGTCGCCAGCCACATCCCGCCGAAGCCGACCGCGACGATCAGCAGCAGGTCCGTGAGTGTGGGCACGCGCGTGGTCTTCGCGGTGAACTCCGCCACCCGCCGCTTGAGGTCCTCGATCGCGGAGGTGTCCGCGCCGGTCGCGCGGTCGATGCGCTGCTGCTGGCCGGCAAGGTAGAGCAGCACCCCCATCCAGACGTTGGCGACCGCGACGTCCACGATCACCATCATCCCGAACATCGAGGTCGAGGTTCCCGCGACCTGGGACAGCGCGACCATGTTGGCGCCACCGCCGATCCAGCTGCCGGACAGCGCGGTCATGCCCTGCCAGGTGTCCGGCGGGACCCACGACGAAAAGATCCACAGCGCGATCGGCGCGCCGATGACGACGCCGGCCGTGCCGGCCACCATCATGATGACCGCCTTGGGCCCGAGCCGGATGATGCCCGGCACGTCCAGCGCCAGGATCAGCAGCATCAGGCTCGCGGGCAGCAGGTAGGTCTTGATCCAGTCGTAGACCGGCGAGTCGGCGGGCAGCACGCCGAGCGTGGTGAGCGTGGTCGGCACGAAGTAGCAGAACACCAGGCTCGGCACGATGCCGAACAGGCGCTTGCCGGGCCCCGTTTCGCCGAACCAGAAGATGACGGCGAGCACCGCCATCAGCACGACCAGTACGGCGACCGGATCGGTCACCAGAGCGGCATCCCCCTCCATGGGATGGCATGGAAACACGAGCGGCGCGTGCGCGTCCAGCCGTCGCCCATCGGCGACGGCGCCGCCGTGCGCCGGCGCGCATTTTCGCCATATTGGACGTGCGAATGGTCAACCGGGCCCGCAGGCCCGGGAAGGAGCGAACCGGATGAACAGGCAAACCCTGATCGGCGTCGCGGCCGGCGCCGTCGCGGTCACGGCGCTCGGCGCCGTCGCGACCTCGCAGTACGGCCTCAATCCGTTTGCCGACTATGCGACCGTCGTCGCCGTGGAGCCTGCCTTCGACGTCCATCGAATCCCGCGCCAGGAATGCCGCGAGGAACTGGTCGAACGCCAGGTGGCGCCCAAGGACGAGAAGCGCGTCGCGGGCACCGTGATCGGCGCAGCCGTAGGCGGCGTGCTCGGCAACCAGGTCGGCAGCGGCAGCGGACGCACGGCGGCCACGGTCGCGGGCGCCGCGGCAGGCGGCTACGCGGGCAGCAAGATCCAGAAGGAAATGCAGCAGGGCAACACCGAGCAGGTCGCCGAGACTCGCTGCATGACGGTCTATGACACCGAGCGCACGCCGGCCGGCTATGACGTCACCTGGGAATTCGACGGGCGCCAGGGCATCGTGCGGATGGATCGCGAACCCGGCAAGCGCATCCCCGTCAGGGACGGTCAGCCCGTCGTCGCGGGTTGATTCCGCAAGCGGCGGCGGCCACGTGGCCGCCGCACACTAATCCGCGACGCGCGCGCTCGCGATCGTGACGCGGTACTGGTTCGCGTTCTGGAATGGCCCGAGGCCGGTCGCGACCTGCGTCTGCTGGCCGGCGGCCAGCGTCCCCGGCAGCTCGCGCCGGAAGTCGCGCGTGCGCCCGGCCGCATCCACGTACTGCACGGCGATCGCGAGCCCGGTCACCGGGACCCTGGTCGGGTTACCGACCGCGACCACCAGCATCCCTGACGGGTCCAGAGCGGCCTGGTGGCGCAGGTACTTGCCCGGATTTTCCGGCAGCTCGAGGCGAATCAGCGATGCAGTCGCCGCCTCGCCGATCTCCCCTTGCGCGCCCGATGCGGCTGCGTAGTACTGCTTCGCGGCGTCGCGCTGCCCGGCGCGCAGCGCGACGTTGCCAAGCGCGTAGTACGCCGGGCCGGTCGGCAGCAGCCTGATGCTCGTTTCGAGGTCGGCGCGGGCCGCAGCGTCGTTGCGCTCGCGTTCCGCGATCAGCCCGCGCTGCAGCCAGTAATAGAAGAACCCGTCGTTGCGGCCGATCGCATCGGTGTAGGCCTGGCTCGCAGCCCTGTAGTTCTTCTGCACCAGGTAGGCGTCGCCCTTCAGCGCATGGAAATGCGCCTCGCCCGGCAGCAGGCGGATCGCCTGTTCCGACTTCGCCAGCGCGACGTCCGGCTTCTTTTCGGCGAGCGCCCTGCGGCCCTCGTCGTAGGCGTCGTAGGCGGGCTTGGCGCGCCTGGTCTGCGCGAGCGCGGCCTGGTAGCGCTCGACGCCCAGTTCACCGCCCTTCGGCATGGCGGCCGCGCGCTTGCGGTTCGCGTCGAGCCGTTCCTGCGACGGCGGGTGGCTGGCAAACAGGCCCGCCAGCCAGCCGGCGTCCTTGCGGTCGTTCATGCGCACGAACGTCTCCTGCAGGGTGACCGCGCCCTGCGGGTCGTATCCCGCCTTCTGCATGAATTCCATGCCGTAGCGATCCGACTCGAGTTCCGCCGCACGGCCGTAACGCTGCAACATGAGTTGCGCGCCGATGCCGGCGCCGGCGACAGCGAGCCCGCCGTAGTCGCTGTCGCTGGTGGCGACCTGCGCCACGACCAGCCCGCCCTGCAGCAGCATGCCGCGGCTCATCTGCTGCGCGGAGTGGCGCGCCGCGGCATGCACGACCTCGTGGCCGAGAACGGCAGCGAGCTCCGCTTCCGAATTCAGCTGCATCAGCAGCCCGCGGTTGATCGCGATCTTGCCGCCGGGCAGCGCCCAGGCGTTGGGGATGGAGTTGTTGAGGACGGTGAACTCGTAGGGCAGCTGGTTGGGGCTCACGGCGGCCACGCGCTGCCCGACCTGCTGCACGTAGGCCGTCAGTGCGGGGTCCATCGCGTAGTCACCGCCCTCGGCCTGGCGCATCGGCGCGTAGTTCTTGCGGCCGATCTCGATCTCGGTCGCCGACCCCACCAGCATCAGGTTGCGTTCTCCGGTGACGGGGTTTGTCGCGCAGGCGGCGACGAGCGAAGCGACTGCGACGAACTGGATCGAGCGAAGCACCGGGCGACTCATCGCAATCACCTCCGGATGTCCGAACCGGCGCCGACGGGCGCCAGGGCGAGGATACGCCTGTCGCCGGTCATTCGGGAACGCGCCCGGCGAGCGCCTCGCGGAAGCGGCCGGCATCGATGTTGCCGCCGGACACGATACAGACGATCCTGCCGCCACCCGCTCGCCCTGCCAGCGCGTTCGCCAGCGCGCAGGCCCCCGCACCCTCGGCTACCACGCGGCTCCGCTGCGCTAGCACCGCGACCGCCGCCGCGATCTCGGCGAGGCCGGCGACCAGCGAACCGTCGAGCAACTGCTGCGCGCGCTCGAACATCCGCGGGAACACCGTCCGGCTGCCGATGCCGTCCACGAACGACGGCCGGTAGTCCACCACCTGCGGCGACCCTGCTGCGAGCGACGGCGCCAGCGGCGCGGCAGTCCCGACTTCCGCCGCGTAGATCCGGCATTCGGGCCGCAGCGCGCGCAGCGCGATGGCGATGCCGCTCGCGAGACCGCCCCCGCCCCACGGAATTACGACCGCGTCCACATCCGGCAGTTCCTCGAGGATCTCCAGGCCGATGGTCCCGTTGCCGGCCATCACCCGGTCGTCGTCGAAGGCGTGGATGAACGTCCCCTCCACGCCCGGGAACGCGCGTTCCTGAAAGACCTGCCACCAGCGCTCGAACGGCACCAGGATCACGCGCGCGCCGAGCCGCTCGATGGCCTGAGTCTTGGCCGCCGGCGCAGTGTCCGGCGCGATCACGGTGCAGGGAATGCGCCGCTCGCGCGCGCACCAGGCCACGCCCTGCGCCATGTTGCCGGCCGAGGCGGCCAGCACGCCGCGCGCGAGCTCGCCGGGCCCGAGTTGCGCCATGGCATTCGCCGCGCCGCGGATCTTGAACGAACCGATCGGCTGCAGGTTCTCGAGCTTGAGCCAGATCTCGGCCGGCGCGTCGGCGCAGAGCCGCAGCAGCGGCGTGCTCAGCGCGATACCAGCAATGCGTGCCTGCGCCTGCCGGATGTCGTCGAGCGTCGGAGTCCGGACCATCACTTTCCGAGCTTACACATCGGAGCGCGGCGCCGGGAGGCTGCGCGCCGGAGGATTGCCGCTGTCCGGGAATCGGGGCAGACTGGCGGCGTGAACTCCCGCGTAGCGCAATTGACGAGACTCGCGGTGGTTGCGGGTGCGACATTCCAGCTCTCCGCGGCCGGCGGAGTGGAAGTCGACGAGGAGTCGTTCTCGGGTCGCACGGCCGCCGCGGTTGCCGAGTTCCGGGCAGCCATCGAGCTCGAACCCGACCTGAATCGCGGCGCGGCGCACTTTGCGACCTGCGCCGCCTGCCACGGCGCCGACGGGCGCGGCAGCGGCGACGGCGCCATCCCGGCCGTCGCCGCGCAGCACGTGTCGGTGCTGGTGAAACAGCTGGTGGACTTCCGGCATGACCGGCGCTGGGAAGAGCGCATGCAGCACTTCGCCTCGCAGCACAGCCTCGCCGGACCGCAGGAGCTGCTGGACGTCGCCGCCTATGCCGAGAGCCTCGAGCGCTGGCCGCCGCTCGAAGGCGGGTTCAGCGACGCGGTGGCTGAGAAGCGCGGCAGCGCTCTCTATCACCGGCATTGCGCGGATTGTCACGGGCCGCTCGCGCTCGGAGAACTTCGGCGGATGCGGCCACGCCTCGCAGGGCAGCACTACGCCTACCTGCTGCGGCAGCTCAACGAAACGGCCGCCGGCGAGCGCCCGGGCATGGACGCCGAGCATGTGCGCCTGATCGGCGCGTTGTCGACGCTCGAACGCGCCGGCCTCGCGCACTACCTGTCGCGACTGAGTCCGAACCTGGCGTCCACCCAGGACCGCGCGCGCTAGACGTTTCGGCGGAAACGAAACGCCCGTCGCAGTCCGCGGCCCGCACTACGGGCCGCAATGCCGCCTGGTCAGGCGAACTTCGGCAGGAACGCCGCGATCGCCGCGCCCGTGATGCCTCCGCGTACGAGCTCGACCAGCGGGTCCACGATCGTCAGCGTCAGGTTGTTGATGTTGGTGATGCCGTAGAGCGTGAAGTCCGCGCACAGCCACAGCAGGAATCCCACGGCCGCGCCGGCCTTCATGCCGCAGGCGACGGTCAGCGAACCCGCATGCGACCTGAGCGCCACGAGAATCAACGCGGCGTACGCGAGTGCGCCGACCGCCACTGCCCACATGATCTGCGGATCCCGCTCGACGCCGGTGGCCGAACCGCCGTTCGCGGCATAGAAATCGCCAAGCAGCGTCTCGAAGATGACGTAGCCCAGCACAAACAAGACGATGGCGCCACCGATGGTGCCGACGACCCACTGCTTCGTATTCATCGTGTCCCCCTATTGCTTTCGTTATGCTCTTGGGCGCCGACCTGACCGGCCCGCGCGCGGCTGAGGATACGCTCGCACCGCTTGACCGTCCACGAGCGCGACGGACGGCGCCGCCAGGGCCCGTCATTCCTGGATTGATGCATTCGCGGAAAGAAAAACCCCGGCGCAGGGCCGGGGTCTTGTTTGATGACTTGGTAGCGGGGGCCCGCTTGCGCCAGACCCTATCAGCATCCCGATGCGGCGGCAG
>JAHCAM010000140.1 GCA_019634895.1 Steroidobacteraceae bacterium
TGCGCCGACTGTCAATTTCCAGGGCGTGACGCGGCGGCCCCGGGACCGAGCCTGGGGGGCGCCGCACGCTGCCCGGATCCACGCTGCGGCATGCGCGGCAGCTCGAAGCCCTGCGTGAAGCCCGCCCGCACGATCACGGTGAACTTCCAGGCCGCGCCACCGGCGATCGCCGCCGCGCCGGCCAGCGCCAGCAGGGCGCCCGCCGCGCCCGGCAGGGCCCAGCCGGCGGCCGCCAGCGCGACCGGCGCCAGGTGGCCGACCGCGTGCAGCGGCGCACTGAAAGCGCCCAACACCCGCCGCGCGAGCGGTCCGATGCCCTGCGCCGCCGCGCCGGCGACGTAGCCGCGCCAGAGCAGCGCGTTGGCCAGCGCCAGCGCGATGCCGGTCGCCGCGAGCGGCGCGCCGCCCGCCGCCCCGGTCGCCGACTGGGCGATTGCCAGCGCGCCCCAGCCCTCGAACAGGCCGGTACCGACGATCATCCACGGCACCAGCGGCGCCCGCCACGCCGGTATCCCCCGGGCGCGATGCAGGATTTTCGCCTGACAGAATAGAAAGCCTGCGGCCGACACGCTGGCGAGCGCGAACGGCAGCGGCCCGGGCGCGAGCAGGCAGGCCAGCACCGACGGGAAGTAGACGAGTGCGACGTACAGCTCGCGCGTCATCCACGACGTCTGCCAGCGCGTCGCCGCGCGCCAGAAGCGCATCTGGCGCCCGATCTTCAGGAACACGAAGAACAGACCGATCGCCACGAGGATGCCCGACGCCAGGTACATCGCCGGCGCGCGCAACGGATCGACCAGGCCCAGCCCGAGGCCTGTCCCGGTCGCGATCGCGAGCCCGCTGCCGACGCCGCCGAACATCCAGTTCATCGCCGCACGCCAGTCCCAGAATCTCTGCAGCGAGCCGACCAGCGGATTGGCCGGATCGGCGCGTCGCTCCTCGTCGTCCGGCTGCGCGCCGGCTTCGCGCCCCGGCACCGCGGGCGTCGTGTACAGGTAGCGGATCTGCGGGTCGGTGCCGACCTCGGCGTTCAGCTGCACGCTAGGCTGCTCGCGCACCAGCCGCGAGACCTCGCTGCCCGGGTCGTTGAAGTCGCCGAACCGGATCGCCTGCGAAATGCACGCCGCCGAACAGGCCGGGGTCGCCTCCGGATCGACGCCGGGCACCAGCCCGCGCGCGATCCCGTCGTCGATTCGCCCCTGACAGAACGTGCACTTCTGCGCCACACCGACG
>JAHCAM010000141.1 GCA_019634895.1 Steroidobacteraceae bacterium
GGCGTGCCGGTCATGCCGGCGACCGGTCCGCTGCCGGCCGACCTGGCGCAGGCGCGCCGGCTGGCCGCGGAGATCGGTTATCCGCTGATGCTCAAGGCGAGCTGGGGCGGCGGCGGGCGTGGCATGCGGGTCATCGAGTCGGAGGCCGACCTCGACGCGCAGCTCGACGTCGCCCGGCGCGAGGCCGCGGCCGCGTTCGGCAACGACGAGGTCTATCTCGAGAAGCTGGTGCGCCGGGCGCGCCACGTCGAGGTGCAGGTGATCGGCGATTGCCACGGCAACCTGGTGCACCTGTTCGAGCGCGACTGCTCGGTGCAGCGGCGCAACCAGAAGGTGGTCGAGCGCGCGCCGGCGCCGTACCTGGACGACGCGCGTCGCGCCGAGCTGTGCGAGTCGGCGCTGAAGCTGGCGCGGCGCGTCGGCTACACGCACGCCGGCACCGTCGAGTTCCTGATGGACGCCGATACCGGGCGCTTCTACTTCATCGAGGTCAATCCGCGAATCCAGGTCGAGCACACGGTGACCGAGCAGGTGACCGGCATCGACATCGTGAAGGCGCAGCTGCGGATCAGCGAGGGCGCGCGGATCGGCGACGCCGATTGCCCGGTGCCGCGGCAGCAGGACATCCGGCTCAACGGCCACGCGCTGCAGTGCCGGATCACCACCGAAGACCCGGAGAACAACTTCACGCCGGACTACGGTCGCATCACCGCCTATCGCAGCGCAGCCGGCTTCGGGTTGCGGCTCGATGGCGGCACTGCCTATTCGGGCGCCGTGATCACGCCGTACTACGACTCGTTGCTGGTCAAGGTGACGGCCTGGGCGCCGACCGCCGAGGAGGCGATCCGGCGGATGGACCGCGGGCTGCGCGAGTTCCGGATCCGCGGGCTGGCGACCAACCTGCAGTTCGTCGAGAACGTGATCAACCATCCGGACTTCGCGGCCGGGCGCGTGACCACGCGCTTCATCGACACGACGCCCGAGCTGTTCCGCTTTCCGCGGCGGCGCGACCGCGCGACGCGCTTGCTGCGCTACATCGGCGACGTGACCGTCAACGGCCACCCCGACATGAAGGGGCGCGCGCGTCCCGACCTGTCGCACCTTCACCTGGTGCTGCCGCGCAGCCGGCGCGAAGGCGAGGCGGGCGTGGCCGACGCGCACGCGAGCGCTGCGGCCCCGGTCGACGTCTCGGCTGCGCCGCCCCCGGGCACGCGCCAGCGGCTGCGGGA
>JAHCAM010000142.1 GCA_019634895.1 Steroidobacteraceae bacterium
CTGAAGACCCACTGGTTCCGCGACGCGACGCCGCGCGACCCGGCGCAGATCGCCAACGCGCTGTCGTCGATCGTCTGGCGAAGCGCCGACGTGCGGCTCAGGAACCTGCGCAAGGGCCACTTCGAGATCGCCGCCGGCCCGCACTACCTGCAGGTGCTGGTCGAGCTGCTGGTCTTCCTCGCGATCGTGGCCGACCGGATCGCGCTCAGGTACCAGCCGCCCGAATGGCGCGAGGCGTTCACGTCGGCACTCGTCAGGCGCGTCGGCGAACTGCTTCAGGACAGTTTCGACGACCTGCTCGGCCCGGCGCCGGGCGGCGGCTATCGCAAGCGCTTCATCGACCGGTTCAACAGCCGCTTCGCCGAGTACGGCGAATTCGAGTACCTCCCGCACGGCCCGGAGTTCGCGCTGCTGCGCTATTTCGGCGACCTGCTCACGCAGGCGATGCCCGAGGAGGCGGACAAGCGCTGGGCGCTCGACCAGGCGATGACGGTCGAGGGGCCCGAGTGCGTGGACGTGGTCGAGAAGTCGATGCGCGGCCTGCTGGGCCTCGAGCCGCGACCGAAGCGGCCGCGCGGCGAGGCCGGCGAATAGCCGATGGGGGCGCGCGCGCCGGTCCGACTCGGGCGTGACCCGTTCGCGCTCGACGACCCCGAGGCCTATCGCCGCTGGCGCGACTGGAAGCTCACCTGCGCGCCTTCGCGGGTCGACGAACTGCTGGTCGAGGTCGACGATCCGTGCCGGCTGCGTCCGGCCGAGCGCGAGGCGATCGTCGCGCGCTGCCGCACCTCGAACATGGCGGTCTACGCGAGCCGGCAGCGTGGCGAGGGCAAGGACGTCGCGCGGCTGCTGGGCGAGCAGCTCGGCCTCACCCGCCTGGACGCGAACTGGCTCGCCGACGAGGACGGCATCAGCACGCTGTCGGTCAGCGAGCGCGGCACCCGCGGAGAGTTCATCCCGTACACCGACCGGCCGATCCGGTGGCACACCGACGGCTACTACAACCCCCCAGAGCGAACCATCGCGGCGATGCTGCTGCATTGCGTCGAGCGCGCCGCCGAGGGCGGCGGCAATCGGGTGCTCGACCACGAGATCGCGTACATCCTGCTGCGCGACGCCGACCCCGCGCACGTGCGCGCGCTGTCGGCGCCGGACGCGATGTCGATCCCGCAGCGCGAAGGCGACGGCGATGGCGGCGCCGACTCCGTGGCGCGGCAG
>JAHCAM010000143.1 GCA_019634895.1 Steroidobacteraceae bacterium
TGACGGCCGATCCTTCGCCGAGGTCTTCCCTCCTGCCGCGAGCGCTGGTGGTCGCCGCGCTGAATTCCGTGGTCGCAGTGGCGCTCACGGCGTTCGGTTCACAGCAGCACGGTTTCGGCGCCAACCTGGTCTATTCGCAGTGCATCGGCACGTCGATCTGGCTGCTGATCGATGGGGGGCGCCTGCTGCTGCGCCGCGGTGAACGGATCGGGGCGCGTGCGCTGCTGCTGCTCACCGTGTCGGGCACCCTCGGCGGCTACTTCTTCGGAACCTTGCTCGCCGACCTGCTCACCGGCGGCTCGACCGCCGTCTACTGGGCGCAGGCGCCGCGAAGCGCGATCGGCGTGCTGCTGATGTCGATCTCGCTGGGCGCGCTCGGCGTCTTCTACTTTTCCAGTCGCGAGACGCTCGCGCAGACGCGTGCCCGCGCCGAGGCGGCGCAACGGCAGGCGAGCGAGGCCCGCTTGCGCCTGCTCGAGGCCCAGCTCGAGCCGCACATGCTGTTCAATACGCTGGCCAACCTGCGCGTGCTGATCGCGGCAGATCCGCCCGCCGCGCAGCGCATGCTCGATCGGCTGATCGCGTTCCTGCGCGCGACGCTTGCCGCCTCCCGGACCGGCAGCCACCCGATGGCGGCCGAATTCGAGCGCCTGCGCGACTACCTCGAGTTGATGGCGATCCGGATGGGCGACCGGCTGCGCTACCGGCTCGAGCTGCCCGAGGAGCTGGCCGTCGTGCCGGTTCCGGCACTGCTGCTGCAACCGCTGGTCGAGAATGCGATCCGGCATGGGCTCGAACCCAAGGTCGAGGGCGGAAGCGTCACCGTGGCGGCGCACCGGGAAGGCGACACGGTGTGCCTCGTCGTCGACGACGACGGCCTCGGACTGGACGCGCCGCGTGATGCGCGGTCGACGCACGAAGGCAGCGGATTCGGCCTCGAGCAGGTGCGCGAGCGCCTGGCCACCGCGTTCGGGCCGGCCGCGCAACTGCATGCCGAGGCCGGCCCCGGGGGCGGCACGCGCGTCTCGCTCACGCTGCCGTTGCCGACATGAAGGCAAGCGCGCTCATCGCCGAGGACGAGCCGCTGCTGGCGCAGGCGCTGCGGACCGGGCTGCAACAGGCCTGGCCCGAGCTCTCGCTCGCCGGGATCGTCGGCGACGGGGCATCTGCGGTGCGCGCCGCGCTGGCGCAGCGGCCCGACGTCCTGTTCC
>JAHCAM010000144.1 GCA_019634895.1 Steroidobacteraceae bacterium
CGGTGGGCGCGATCGTCGGGTTGCCGGCGCTTCGCGTGAAGGGAATCTACCTCGGCATCGCCACCCTCGCCTTCGGCTTCATCGTCGAGGAGGTGCTCGCGCGCTGGGAGAGCGTGACCGGCGGCAACGCCGGCAAGTCGGTCCCGAGCATCGACATTTTCGGCTGGAAGGCCGACACCGCCGAGTCGTTCTACTTCGTCTGCCTGGTGTGCGCGATCGTCTGTACGCTGGCCGTGCTCAACTTGCTGCGTTCGCCGACCGGCCGGGCGTTCGTCGCGATTCGCGATTCCGAGATCTCGGCGCAAAGCATGGGCATCCACCTGGCGCGCTACAAGACGATGTCGTTCATGATCTCGGCGGCGCTGGCCGGCGTGGGCGGGGCGCTCTACGCGCACCAGATCCGCTTCCTGTCGCCCGACCAGTTCGGAATCATCCAGTCGATCGACCTGCTGCTGATGGTCGTGATCGGGGGCCTGGGCTCGATCCACGGGGCGTTCCTCGGCGCCGCGTTCCTCATCACGATGCCGCAGGTGATCTCGCTGGCCAAGGACCTCCTGCCCCCGTCGATCGGCCAGGCGGTGGGCCTGCAGGGCGTCGTCTACGGCCTCGTCCTGATTGCGTTCGTGCTGTTCGAGCCGCTCGGCCTGTACGGCCGCTGGCTGAAGATCCGCACCTGGTTCCAGCTGTTCCCGTTCTACCGCCGGGGCCTGTTCAAGCGGCAGAAGGCCTTCCAGAAGTCGGATCGGCTCCGATGAGCGACGTGCTGCTCAGTGCCCGCAACCTGACCGTGCGCTTCGGCGGCGTGCTGGCCGTGAACGACGTCAGCTTCGACGTTCGGCGCGGCGAGGTGTTCACGCTGATCGGCCCGAACGGCGCCGGCAAGACCACGGTCTTCAACCTGATCAGCCGCATCTACACCGCCACCTCCGGATCGATCGACTTCGAAGGGCAGCCGCTGCGCGCGGTGGCGCCGCACCGCATCGCCGGCCTGGGCATCGCGCGCACGTTCCAGAACATCGAGCTGTTCGAGCACGCCACCGTGCTGCAGAACCTGCTGATCGGCCGCCACATCCACCGCCGCAGCGGCTTCTGGAGCGAGATCGTCTTCGCCCCGTCGGTGCGCGCCGCCGAGCGCGACACGCGGCGCAAGGTCGAGGAGGTGATCGACTTCCTCGACCTGCAGCACTACCGCGACACGATGGTGG
>JAHCAM010000145.1 GCA_019634895.1 Steroidobacteraceae bacterium
CCGCGAGCACCGCCTCGACCTGAGTGGCCAGCCGGTTGAGCGTGGCGAGGTCCGGGCCGTAGATCTTCACCGCGACGTCGCCGCGCACGCCTGTGAGCATTTCCGACACGCGCATGTCGATCGGCTGCGTGAAGCCGAATGCGACCCCGGGGAAATCCTCCATCACCTTGCGCAGCTCGCCGGTCAGCCACTCCTTGTCGGGGTTGCGCCACTGCTCGCGCGGTGCGAGCACCAGGAAGGTGTCGGTCTGGTTCAGCCCCATCGGGTCCAGGCCCAGCTCGTCCGAGCCGCTGCGCGCGACGATGCTCTTCACCTCGGGCACGCGATCGAGGATCCGTTTCTGTACGCGCAGGTCGAGCGCGACCGTGTTGTCCAGGCCGATCGACGGCAGCTTCTCGAGCTGCATGATGATGTCGCCCTCGTCGAGCACCGGCATGAACGACTTGCCGAGCTGCGTGAAGACGAATCCGGCGGCGACGAACGACGCGAGCGCGATGCCGATCAACCAGCGCTCGTGCGCCATCGCCAGCGCGAGCACGCGGTCGTAGACGCGACCCAGCTGCCGCACGAGCCAGGGTTCGTGCGCCGGCGCCGTGCGCAGCAGCCACGACGCGAGCACCGGTACCAGCGTCAGCGACAGCACCAGCGAGACCGCCAGCGCGAACACGATCGTCAGCGCGACCGGTCCGAACAGCTTGCCCTCGAGCCCCTGCAGGCTGAGCAGCGGCAGGAACACGATGATGATGATCGCGATACCCGAGGCGACCGGCGCCGCCACCTCGCGGCTGGCCCGATAGACGAGGTGCAGCAGCGGCACACGCCGCGCCTTGTCGCCGCCGGCCAGCGCGGTTTCGACGTTCTCGATGACCACCACTGCACCGTCGACCAGCATGCCGATCGCGATCGCCAGGCCGCCCAGGCTCATCAGGTTGGCCGAGAGCCCGAACTGGCGCATCAGCACGAAGGTGCCCAGCGCCGACAGCGGCAGCATCAAGGCCACGACGATCGCCGCGCGCAGGTTGCCCAGGAACGCGAGCAGCAGCGCCAGCACCAGCACCACCGCCTCGAGCAGCGCCTTGCCGACCGTGTTCACCGCGCGATCGACCAGCCCGCTGCGGTCGTAGAACGGCACCACCGTCATGCCCGTCGGCAGCGACGGCGCCAGCTCGGCCAGGCGCGTCTTCACGGCCGAAACCACCTGTCG
>JAHCAM010000146.1 GCA_019634895.1 Steroidobacteraceae bacterium
CGCGCCGCGACGACCCGCTGCTGCTCTACTTCACGTCCGGCACGACCGCCAAGCCGAAGATGGTGCTGCACACGCAGCAGAGCTATCCGGTGGGCCACCTGTCGACGATGTACTGGATCGGCCTGAAACCGGGCGGCGTGCACTGGAACATCAGCTCGGCCGGCTGGGCCAAGCACGCGTGGAGCTGCGTGTTCGCGCCGTGGATTGCCGGCGCGACGGTGTTCGTCTACAACCAGGCGCGCTTCGACGCGCGGCGCACGCTCGACGCGCTCGTGCGCCACGGCGTGACGACGCTGTGCGCGCCGCCCACCGTCTGGCGCGCGCTCATCCTCGAAGACCTGAAGGCCTGGCCGGTGGCGCTCGAGGAGGCGCTGAGCGCCGGCGAGCCGCTGAACCCCGAGGTGATCGAGCGGGTGCGCAACGCCTGGGGGCTGACGATCCGCGATGGCTACGGCCAGACCGAGACCACCTGCATCGTCGCGAACTCGCCGGGCCAGCCGGTGAAGTCCGGGTCGATGGGGCGCCCGATGCCCGGCTATCGCGTGACGCTGCTCGATCCGGAAGGCCGCGATGCGGCGACCGGCGAAGTGGCGATCGCGCTGAACCCGCGGCCGCTCGGGCTGATGGCCGGCTACGCGGGCGACGAGGCGCGCAACCGCGAGGTGCTGGGCGGCAGCCACTACCGCACCTCCGACGTCGCGAGCCGCGACGACGACGGCTACCTCTGGTACGTCGGCCGCGCCGACGACGTCTTCAAGAGTTCGGACTACCGGATCAGCCCGTTCGAGCTCGAGAGCGTGCTGATCGAGCACGAGGCGGTCGCCGAGGCGGCGGTCGTGCCCAGCCCCGACGCGCGGCGGCTGGCGGTGCCCAAGGCGTTCGTCATCCTGCGTCCCGGCTTCCAGCCGGGGCTCGAGCTCGCGCGCTCGATCGTCGGCTTCGTGGCCGGGCGGGTCGCGCCGTACCAGAAGATCCGGCGCATCGAGTTCGCCGACCTGCCGAAGACGATCTCCGGCAAGATCCGGCGCGTCGAGCTGCGCGCGCTCGAGGGCGTCCCGGCCGAGCGCCCGCGCCGCGCAGACGAGTACCGGGAAGAAGACCTCACGTGACATCGGTCGGCCGGTGCGCGAAACGCACCGGCCGGATCGGTACACTGGAGGGATGTTCAGCATCCACGGCACCGGCATCGGCGGCG
>JAHCAM010000147.1 GCA_019634895.1 Steroidobacteraceae bacterium
GGCGAGACGGTCGTCGACCGGATCTATCATCTCGATCGCGGCTACGAGCGCATGGAGGCCAAGCTGGGCCAGCTCGGCGCGCGCATCGAGCGACTTCCGGGGAGAGCCTGAGATGCGACCTCCGACTTCGGGTGCCGGTGCTGGCGCTGGCGCTGGCGCTGGCGCGTCGCGGCAGGCGGCGGCGGGCCGGGTGGCCGGGGCGGCCTGCGTGGGCCGGCGTTGGGCGGCGCAGGGCCTGATGGCCCGGGCGCTGCGGCGCGATGACGACGGCGGTCGGTGCTTCGCACCGACTTCCCTCCGCTGCTCGCCTCGGGGTCGCGCGGCGAAACTCGCTCCGCGCGCTACGCGCGCTGCGCTCAGACAATCGCCGCGAGTCAGAAGTACGAAGCGCGCTTCGCGCGCCGACCCCGACGCTGCGCTGCTCGGCGCCGCCGAAATCGCGCCGCAGCGCCCGGGCCATCAGGCCCTGCGCCGCCCAACGCCGGCCCACGCAGGCCGCCCCGGCCACCCGGCCCGCCGCCGCCCGCCGCTCTGGCAACGTCGTTGGTGCTCGAACGGACGCCAGGGCCTCAAGGCGAATGCTGCGTTGATCGTTGCCGCCGTCTCGGCGGTGCTCGCGAGCACCACGACTGTGTCGGCAAAGGCGTGGGCCGTGCGCCGCGGGCGCGCCTTGTGCGCAGCCGAGAAGCGCAGCCGTACCGGCGGCGCGCGCAGCGCGCATCGTCCATCATTCTCGCGGCGATTGTCCGAGCGGAGCTCGCGCAGCGAGCGTAGCGAGTTTCGCCGCGCCAGCCGGTGCGGCGAGCATCGCAGGGCACCCCCGCGAAGCGGGGGCAAGCACCCGGCGCGCCCGCGGCGCACGGCCCACGCCTTTGCCCGCGCAGACGTTCCGTACGCAGACGTTCCGTATCGCAGCTCGTGCGACGCAAGCTGGAGCCACTGACGTGATAACGCTCGCCCTGTCGAAGGGCCGCATCTTCGACGAAACGCTGCCGCTGCTCGCGGCCGCCGGCATTCCGGTCGACGCGTCGATCGCGGCCTCCCGCAAGCTGATCCTGCCCACCGGCGACCCGGGCCTGCGGCTGATCATCGTGCGCGCCTCCGACGTGCCGACCTACGTCCAGTACGGCGCGGCCGACCTCGGCGTGGCCGGCAAGGACGTGTTGCTCGAGCACGGCGG
>JAHCAM010000148.1 GCA_019634895.1 Steroidobacteraceae bacterium
CCCTCGATCGCCTCGGACGCACGCTGGACGACCTGGACCGCGCGATCGAGATCGTGAGCACGCGCAAGGCCGGCACGGTGGCCTGAGCCGGCCCCTCGCACCCGAGCGCCGGGCGCGGGGCGTCGCGTCGGGCGCGTCCGGTCACGGTAAGATCGCGCCCAGGGGATGCGCGGCGGGCGCCGCGGATCACGGCCCACGCGCCGCACCGCGGCCGATCACCCGACGGAGGAAGCATGCAGCGAAAGCCGCCGCGGCGCACCCGTGAGCGCATCCTGGAGCTTTCGCTGCGGCTGTTCAACGACCTGGGCGAACCCAACGTCACGACCAGCGCGATTGCCGACGAAATGAACATCAGCCCCGGCAATCTCTACTACCATTTCCGCAACAAGGACGACATCGTCGGCGCGTTGTTCGAGCAGTTCGAGCGCGAGATCGACCCGTTGCTCGACGGTCCGCTGAAGCGCGAGATCCACTTCGAGGACGCCTGGCTGTTCCTTCACCTGCTGTTCGAGTCGATCTGGCGCTACCGCTTCATCTACCGAGACCTCAACGACCTGCTGTCGCGCAACCGGCGCCTCGAGATGCACTTCCGCTCGATCGTCGACCGCAAGACCGCCGCCGCGCGCGCACTGTGCCAGTCGCTCGCGGCGAGCGGTTCGCTGAGCGGCGCGGGCCGCGAGGTCGAGTCGCTCGCCACCAACATGGTGGTCGTCGCGACCTACTGGCTGTCGTTCGAGTACATCCGCAACGCCCGGCGCTTCGGAGAGGCCGACTACCAGAACGCGGCGATGGCCCGCGGCGCCTACCAGGTGCTGTCGATGCTCGCGCCGTGGCTCGAGCCCGAGGGTCGCGAGCTCTTCGCCCGCCTGTCGAACGAATACATCCGCAGCTGAACCCCCGAACCCGCAGCAGGAGCCGACCATGGCCAGATGGAACGCGTTTCCCCACGCCGACAAGAAGTACGAATACACGCCCGCCACGCTGAAGAAGCACTGGGCGCGGCTGCACCGCGGTGACTGCGAGCCCTTCCCGAAGGACGACGCAGTCATCGCCGCGTGGATCGACTACCACGCGGGCCGCTTCCAGCAGGCTGCCGAAACGGGCCTGAAGGCCGGTGCCGCCGGCCTGAGCGTGGCGAACAAGGCGACCAACATCTACGCGAACTACCTCGAGA
>JAHCAM010000149.1 GCA_019634895.1 Steroidobacteraceae bacterium
GCGGCTGCCTGCCGCGTAGTAGCCGAGCCGGGGCTCGTAGAGCGCCAGCGCCATGTACCGGTCGAAGCCGATCCAGCCGCCGGCGCGGTCGATCGCATCGGTGATCCGCGCGACGAGTTCGCGCGACGCCTGCGCGGCCTGCGCGGGCGGCTCGGGCAGCGCGTCGCTGCTCGCCGCGCCCGGGCAGCTCCGCGGGCCGGCCCCTTCAGCGGGACGCATCGGCGCGACCCTCGGCCGGTGCCTGCCCGGCGAGGAACTCGTCGATCCGGCGATCCTTGCGCTGCCAGAGCTCGTGCAGCCACGCCTGGACCCGCTTGCGCAGCTTCGAGTCGGCCATGAAGTTGCCGCTGGAGAACTCCGTCGGGATCGGGTGCCGGTCGACACGCACGACGATGCGCTCGACGTCTCCGCGCAGGAACTGCCAGAAGGTCGGTGCGCCTCCGGGATAGACGATTGTCACGTCGATCATCGAGTCGAACCTGTCGCCGAGCGCATTGAGCGACAGCGCGAGCGCCCCGGCCTTCGGCTTGAGCAGGTGCCGGTACGGCGAGTGCTGCGCGGCGTGCTTCTCGGGCGTGAAGCGCGTGCCCTCGACGAAGTTCATCACGCTGGTCGGAAGCAGTGCGAACTTCGCGCAGGCGCGCCGCGTGGTCTCGAGGTCTTCGAGGCGCTTCTCGGGGTGCTTCCTCAGGTACTGCTCGGAGTGCCGGCGCATGAACGGGAAGTCGAGCGCCCACCAGGCAAGCCCCATCACCGGCACCCAGATCAGTTCGTGCTTCAGGAAGAACTTCAGCAGCGGGATGCGGCGGTTGAACAGGTGCTGCAGCACGAAGATGTCGACCCAGGTCTGGTGGTTCGCGCAGACCATGTACCAGCCGCGATACTCGAAGCCTTCGAGCCCCTCGACGTCCCAGGTCGTGCGCTGCGTGAGCCGCATCCAGCCGCTGTTGCCCGCGATCCAGCGCGTGGCGATGCCGTTGAGCACCGGATCGATCGCGGCGCGCACCGCCCGGAACGGCAACGCCAGCTTCACCAGCGCCAGCGCGAACAGCAGCAGGCACCAGAACAGCGTGTTGACGACCAGCATCAGGATCGCCACGACCCCGCGCGCGGCCGCAGGAAGGAAGCTCAGCATGCTCGCCAATGCCCTTGGGGCTCC
>JAHCAM010000015.1 GCA_019634895.1 Steroidobacteraceae bacterium
ACGTGCGATATGCGCCTGTCATAGATGGACTCATGTGTGCCTATCTACCCGATTGATGTGCTCTCTAAATGAGTTAAGGCTACGCCATCCCATCTGGTCCGGTAGTTGTATGTGCCAGAATTTCCAGCCGTTCACTGGATTCCCGGTAATGTGCATGGCGGCCGCCGACACTGAGCCAAAGCTCCGGCCGTCGAGCTGAAGCGCGCCGTTTGCAACGCGCGCCAGATGGGTTTGGCCCTTGTAAGTCGCACGCAATGCCGTGCCCGCTGGGAGGCGCACGCCTTTGATGACCAAGTCACCTGGATCCGGCCGAACGACCTTCTCGGGTGCCTTTTCGCGAGACCCGAGATGGAATAGTTGGCGCAATACGTCATTGTTCGATACGTCCTCTGTAGTACGACGCGCAATGATGGCTTTGTAGACGTCGAAATCGACCTCGATCGTTGGCATGTCCGCTCTCCTGTTCACGTCATAGAATAGTACCTAATAGTACTATAGCTCTTCAAGGAGTCGTTAGTAGCTTCTAATTGCATGAAGCCAAACAGAGTGTTAAATATATATAACATTTTGAGAATCACATCATGTACCTAGAGCAAATTGCTAGCGAAATCAGACGCCTCAGGCAGGCGAAGAAGCTCACGCAGTCCGAACTGGCCGCTCGCGCAGGGATCACCCGTACCACGCTCAACCAACTAGAAAATGGCGCGATAGGCGAGCTTGGTGTCCGCAAGCTACAGGCGGTGCTCAATCAGCTCGGCCTGGAGTTGACTGTCCAAACGGTTGCGGATTCGAATGCCCGCGATTATCTGAACATTGCCGCGAAAACGGCGAGTGTCAGCTTCAAGCATGCGCTCACGGAACAGGAGCTACTGCGAGCCATACTGACGGGCAAGATTCCGGCGGGCCGCCGCCCACATATACGAACCCTCCTCGAAGAGACGAGGCCGGCCGTGATGTCGGGTCTAATCACTCAGCTGACCCAGTGGGCATCTTCAGCTCGGCTTCAACGGAACCTTGCCAAGATGGCCGAGGCCGTTGGGTATCCGAACTCCACGAAGTGATCGACGAACGCGAAAGAATCTGGGAGACACTCTTCGACCGCGCGGTAAAGCTCATGAACTCCGCGCGCGATCAGGGCGTACCGGTAGACGATTGGACGTTCGGCGGTGGGACGGTGCTCATGCGCCGGCACCGGCATCGTCTGAGTAAAGATATTGATATCTTTATTGGAGATCCGCAGTTCCTCGGATATCTGAGTCCAAGGTTAAACGTTCTGGCTGAAAAGATGACCGGGGGCAACTACGTTGAGGATCGTGCCTACCTGAAATTGACATTTGCAGAAGGCGAAATCGACTTCGTCGCCGCGGGCACTATTACAATGAATCCGGCAATCCGTGAAACTGTTCGTGACTATCGGATGCTTGTTGAGACGTCGGCGGAGGTCGTGGCCAAGAAAATCTGGCATCGTGGTGCGCAATTCACGGCGCGCGATATCTTCGATTTGTCAATGTTCTTGGAATTGGAACCAGACGGAATTGAAGAAATTGAGACACTTCTGAAGGAGCGCCGACAGGTAATTCTCGAGCGCATCGAACGTGCGTATGGTGTCTTGGGTGAGTCATTCGCTGCCTTGGAGATTCTCGAGTATCGAAGATCGTTCGACGAATGCGTCGGCGTCGTGCGCAACGCAATGTTGACCGACGGCTAGAATTGCCTATCTCAAGTAGGTGCAATTCCGCTAAGTTGTCGTTGAGGCCGCGATCACCGGGGGGGTTGAGCGCGGTCACATGAGAAGACTGAGATTCAGGGGTTCGGTTTCTTAGTGGCCGCGTGCCAGCCTGAACTTCAAGTCGCCGACAGCGATAGTGCGAAGGCACCTTCCCCCAACAACACTATGCGCCACTCTCTTGATGACTAGATACAGAGGCTACTCCCAAGCGCCGGCACCTGCTGCTGAAGCTTCAGGCGTTCCTGGGGTTACTGAATGAACGGCTTGGGCCGAAGGCCTGCCTCACGCCGGCAAAATATTCGCATTCAGCCTGAACATGTTCTGCGGATCGTACTGCCGCTTGATCCGCCGCAGCCGCCCGATGTTCCCGCGGTAGTTCTCGTCGATCTTCGGCTGGTGCTCGTCGGCCACCTCGTTCGTGTAGTAGCCGTCGGTGAACGGCAGCAGCTTCGTCCAGTAGTCCTTGACGTAGTCCACGTGCCGCCTGCCGTCGGTCGCGAGGTCCCAGCTGACGGCGGCGAATATCTCGAGCCTCGCATGGCGGTGCGGGAATGCGGTGGCATCGGGCGCGACGCGGCCGATAGCGCCGCCCGAGTGCTGGTGGAAGAAGTAGGTGCCGCGCCCGGGGTCCGGCCGGAATCCTTCGAAGACGGCGTTCAGCAGGCCGGCGGAATAGCCGGTGATGAAGCCGGCCTTGAGATAGGTACCGTAGTTGCGCGCATCCGTATAGTCGCCGCTGCGCTGGATCGCAACGTAGTCCTGCGCCCGGATGGTGTCTTCAATCGGCCTGCCCAGCTTGCGCAACGGCGCCAGCACGCGGTCCGCTTCGGACGCCGGCCCCGAATAGCAGGCCTGGATCGCCACCGCGCCCTCCTTGCCGCCGGCCGGGGAACGCAGGTCGTAGTCCACGTACAGCTCCTCGGGCGCTTCCTGGCTGTACTCGGCGTAGAACTCCAGCAGCTCGCGGGCCCGCTCGACCGGGAATACCAGGTCGCCGCCGATGATCTGCCGCTGCATCGGGTGCAGGCCGAACTCGAATCCGGTGACGATGCCGAAGTTGCCGCCGCCGCCGCGCACGGCCCAGAACAGGTCGGGGTTCTCCTCCGCGCTCGCGTGGCGGAGCTGGCCGTCGGCGGTCACGATGTCCACGGACTTCACGTTGTCCAACGCGAGGCCGAAGCGCCGAGCGAGTCGCCCGAATCCGCCGCCGAGCGTGAGACCGCCGACGCCGGTGTGCGACACGGTGCCGGCCGTCGTCACGAGGCCGTACGCCATCGCCTCGTGGTCGAGGTCTCCCAGGAGACTGCCGCCTTCGACGTAAGCGCGACGTGCCGCCGGGTCCACGCGGACACCGCGCAGCCGTGACAGGTCGATCTGCATGCCGCCGTCGCAGGTGGACTTGCCGGAAAAACTGTGGCCACCGCACTTCACGGCGACGAGCAAATCGCGTTCGCGCGCAAAAGTGACCGCGCTGCGGACGTCGGCGGCGCCGGTCGGCTGCACGACGAGCGCGGGGTGCTTGTCGAACTGGGGGTGCAGGATGCGGCGCGCCGCGTCGTAGCCCGGGTCACCCGCGAGCAGGAGCGGACCGCGCAGGCTGGCCTTGAGCTCGGCCACCGCCGCCTGCTCGATGACCGTCGCCGAGCCGTCGAGCTTTACCGCGGCGAGGCCGCCCGCGGCCTGTGATGCCACCGCGTCCACTGCGTACAAGCGCGGGGTTGGCAGCGCATAGGCAGCTGCAGCGGCCAGCGAGGACTGGAAGAATCGACGGCGATTGAGCATGTGCGTTCCCCCTGAGAACGGCGCACTCTAGCAGACCCGATTCATCCGCCCGCGCTGGCATCGCCGATTACCTGTCGGCCACCGCGCGCTCGATTGCCGCGATGTCGATCTTCTTCATCGTCATCATGGCCTCGAAAGCGCGCTTCGCGGCGGCCTTGTCGGGACTGTTCACCGCCTCGAGCAGGGCACGCGGCGTGATCTGCCACGAGAAGCCCCAGCGGTCCTTGCACCAGCCGCAGGCGCTCTCGGTCCCGCCATTGCGCGTGATGGCGTTCCAGTAGCGATCGGTTTCCTCCTGGTCATCGGTCAGGACCATGAAGCTCACGGCCTCATTGGGCGTGAAGTTGGGGCCGCCATTGAGGCCCAGGAATGAGCGGCCGAGGACGGTGAACTCGACCGTCAGTTCCTCGCCCTGTTCGCCTCCCGGATAGTCGGACGCCGCGCCATGGGCCGCGCCGACGCTGCTGTCGGGGAAGGTCGCCGCATAGAATTCCGCGGCCTTGCGGGCCTCGCCCTTCTGAAACCAGAGGCAGTCGATCAGCTTTTGATTGGACATGGCGGTTCTCCAGCTGCTGGATCCGGCGTCAGGATGATATCCGGCTGTCAGTCAGTCGAACCTGGGGCAGCGGTTTCGACATGCCGCGCGCGCACCTCGTGCTGCTGTGGGATCTCGCCGACGGCGGATTCTTCAAGGGCTGGGGGCGGTAGCCTGGGCACCTGCAGCACTGCGTGTCGCCTCGTTACGGCGTAACGCGTTACGCGGCAAGACGCTGCGGGCGCGATATCCCCGCAGACGCATGGGTCGTTGGCGACGACGTCAGCTTGTCGAGCCCACCGGCCGCTCCTCGCCCTCCGCCCGGCAGGTCTCCGCCACCCGTTCGCGCAGGATCTCCGTCAGCCTCCGCGCCCCGGGCCCCGCCGCTTCCCGATCCGCGAACACGAGATAGAGCGTCGCCTCGCGCACGCTGCCCTCGACCAGCGGCAGCGGCTTGAGCCGGCCGCGCTCGAGTTCCTCGCGGATCGATTCCTCCGGGAACCAGGCGTAGCCGAGCCCCATGCAGGCGGCACGGATCGAGGTCGCCTTGTGCGACACGGTCCAGCGCAGCTCGTTGATCCACGCGCCGCCCGGGCGCGTGCGCGTGACGCCCGAGTCGCGGATCACGAGATGCCGGTGCTGGCGCAGGTCGTCGAGCGTGAGCGGCCGCCCGAGCCGGTGCAGCGGATGATCCGGGTGCGCCGAGCACACGAACCGCAGCCGCATCAGCGGATCGCCGAGGAAGCCGGCCGGGACGTGCGAGCCGATCACGAAGTCGGCGCGGCCTTCGAGCAGCGCCTCGTCGGTGCCGCCGAGCACCGCCTCGGTCAGCTCGATCCGCGTCTCCGGGCGCTCGACCGCGAACTTCTCGAAGCAATCCAGCAGCAGCCAGGTCGGGAACACGATGTCCACCGCGAGGCGGATCTCCGGCTCCCAGCCCCTGGCGAGCTCCGCGGCCGCGCGCTCCAGCCGCGCGGCTTCCTCGATCAGCGCCTTGCCGCGGCGGTACAGCACCCGCCCGGCCGCGGTCAGCACCGCCCTGCGGCCCTGGATCTCGAACGCCTTGACGCCCGAGAGCTGCTCCAGCTTCTGGACCGCATAGGTAATGGTGGACTGGCTCTTGCTGATCCGCTCTGCCGCCTGCGCGTAACCACCTGATTCCACTACGGAAACCAGTGCAGCCCATTGGTCCAGGGTGATTCTGGGTCTGGCCATACGATTCATTGATTAGATAGGTATGGCCGAAAATATGAGCTTTTTTATCTATTGAATCAATACCATCATGTGCCCAGTCCGAACACTGGAGAGCACCCATGACATCGTTGAGTCCCGCAACCAACCTCACCGGCCGCACCCTGATCGCGGCCATCTTCCTGATCTCGGGGATCGGCAAGATCGCCGGCTACTCCGGGACCGTCGCCTACATGGAATCGGTCGGCGTGCCCGGCGCGCTGCTGCTGCCGACCATCGTGCTCGAGATCGGCGGCGCGCTCGCCATCATCGCGGGCTGGCAGACGCGGCTGACGGCGCTGGCGCTGGCCGGGTTCACGCTGCTCGCGGGCATCCTGTTCCACGGCAACTTCGCCGATCCGATGCAGCAGATCATGTTCCTCAAGAACGTCGCGATCGCGGGCGGCTTCCTGTTCCTGGCCGCGAACGGCGCGGGCGCCTGGAGCCTGGATGCGCGCCGGGCGCGCGCCTGAAGTCTTAGACTGGATCACCTGGAGGTCATCATGTCCGTCCGCACCCTGCAGAGAGTCGTTCCGTCCGTGCTTTCGTCCGACGGCGCCGGCGTGAAGCTGCGCCGCAGCCTCGGCGCGAGCCAGGGACTGCGCCACGACCCGTTCCTGATGCTCGATGAGTTCGGCACCGACAACCCGGACGACTACATCGGCGGGTTCCCGCCGCATCCGCATCGCGGCTTCGAGACGGTGACCTACATGCTCGACGGCCACATGCAGCACAAGGACCACATGGGCAATACCGGCGACCTCGGTCCCGGCAACGTGCAGTGGATGACCGCCGGGCGCGGCGTGATCCATTCCGAGATGCCGCGCCAGACCGAAGGCCGCATGCGCGGCTTCCAGCTGTGGATCAACCTGCCGGCGAAGGAGAAGATGAAGCCGGCGGCGTACCGCGACATCCCGGCGGCGGAGATCCCGACCGCGGCGCTCGCCAACGGCGGCGAGGCCAAAGTCATCGCCGGCACGCTGGCGCAGGGCGACGCGCAGACCCGCGGCCCGATCCAGGGGCTCTCGACGGAGCCGTTGTACTTCGACCTGCGGCTGCCGCCGCTCGGCGAGTTCGAATCGCCGGTGCCGGCCGGGCACAACGCGTTCGTGTACGTGTACGAGGGCCAGGCCGCGATCGGCGACAAGCCGCTGCCGAACCGCGCCGCCGGCCTGCTGAGCGACGGCGATCGCGTGCAGCTGAGGGCCGGCCAGGACGGCGCGCGCCTGCTGCTGCTGGCCGGCAAGCCGCTCAACGAGCCGGTCGTGCAGTACGGTCCGTTCGTGATGAACACGCGCGAGGAGATCGAGCGCGCGGTGCGCGACTACCAGAACGGCGAGCTGACCGGCGCCTGAGCAGGCCCGCCCGAAGTTCCGCAGCGGACGCAATGCATTGGCGTGCAACCGGATGCGTATAGCTATCTGATGCAACCGGGTTCAGGACGCCTCAAATGCACGGTCGGAACCTGCCGCGGCCGCTGATGCGATAGGCATTGAAGCCACGCTGGTCGGTCGTCAGTACGTGGTCCGTCTTGAGATCCTCTGCGAGCACCACGAGCGTCGCGTCGGCAAAGTCCATCGGCAGATCCGCATAGCGCTCCATGAGATCCCTGGCGCGACGCAGGGAACTCGGCGTGGAAGGCACAAGCAGCGCGCCACCCGCCAGCACGAAATCGAGGCAAGCCAATGCCCCTCCGTGCACGCGCCCCAGCAGGTGCGTCGCTTCCGTCAGAACGGCCTCGGTGGTGACGACCTGTCCGGTCCAGGTTGCAAAGAACTCGACGAACTCACGGTGGCGCCGCTGGGCGCGATCGAGCAGCGAGACGATCGCCCCGGTGTCCAGCAGCAGTTCAGCGGCCACGCGACAGCGATTCGATGAGGTATTCGCGGTGCTGTTCGGCGAGGTCGGCCACGCCCGAGTCGAGGGAACCGATCAGCGCGCGGACGCGTTCCGCCGGGCGGATGCCGGCCGCCGCAGGCGCGTTCAAGTAGTCGCGCAAGGCGGCACGCACGATGTCGGAACTCCTGCGGCCGGACTTGCGGCTGGCGCGGGCCAGTGCGTCGGTCAGGTCCGCCGGCAGGCGTACGGTGAGCTGGGATTCCATGATGTAATGCATTGTATTGCGATGCAATGCAACTGCCAAGCCCGGATGGCCGCGATTCACGCGCGACCAGCTTCAGCGTTGGGGGGCGGTCAGGCGACAGGACAATCTTGCGAGAACAAGGACATTCCGGCGGATCCACCGGTATCTGGCAGGGAACCTTAGAATTCAGGCACGGCCAGAACTCCTGACCGGTCCATCCGCCACCTGGGGGCCCCGCTTGAAGTTCGCCCGCTTCCTCGCCGCAATCTGGCTGTTCGGATCTGCGGCCGCCGCCGCCGCACAGACGGAGGAGCCGGCGGCCCCCGCAGGGCAACCCGTCGCCGAGCCGCCCGAACAGCCGGCGCAGGAACCGGCGGCGGACGGCGAGGTGATCGACGCGGCCGCCGTGGATGCCGAGATCGCGGCCCAGGAGCTTTCCGGCGAGGCGAAGATCCGCCTCGACGCGGCGCGCGACTCGGTGGTGCAGATCCGCGGCTTCTTCGACCAGTCCGATTCCAGCGCTTTCCACGGCAGCGGCTTCGCCGTGGACGACGGGCGCCGGATCGTGACCAACTACCACGTGGTGGCGCCGGCCGTGCTGCACCCGCGCCAGTACCGGCTCGAGTACCTGGCGAGCGACGGGCGCCGGGGACCGCTGAAGGTGCTCGCCATCGACGTGCGCCACGACCTCGCGGTGGTCGCGGCCGACGACCTCGAACTGCCGGCGCTGCGGCTGCGCACCGAGATTCCCGCGCAGGGCGAGCGCGCCTGGTCGGTCGGCTACCCGCTGAATCTCGGCCTGACCATCACCGAGGGCGTCGCCAACGGACTGGTCGAGAACAGCATCGAGCAGCGCATCCACTACACCGGCGCGATCAACGGCGGCATGTCGGGCGGGCCGGCGCTGGACCGGCGCGGCCGCGTGTACGGCGTCAACGTCTCCGTGGTCACCGGCCGCCAGCTGGTCGGTTTCGTGGTGCCGGCCAGGCACGTTCCGGCGCTGCTGCGGCGTGCAGAGGCCCCGCTCGACCCTTCGCTGAGCGCGCGGCAGCTGCGCCAGCAGGTCACCGCACAGGTGCTGGCCTACGAGGCCGAGGTGCTGGAAGCCAGACCGGAGGGGCCCGGCACGCAGAGGGTGCGGAGCTACACGCTGCCGACGCAGATGTCCCGGCACCTCGAATGCAGCACGATCGACGAAAAGAGCCCGCACACGCGGGTACGGGTGGAAACCGTCACCTGCCGCCTGCCGTCCCGGATCCTGCTGCAATCCGGCCTGTACGTGGCGGGGCTGACCGTCCAGCACCGGATCCTGCAGTCGGTGGGCCTGCATCCGCTGCAGTTCGAACGGCAGGTGAACCGGATCGCCGCGGTGCCGCGCAGCGCCGGCACCCCGGCCCACGTGGCGCCGTTCGCCTGCCGCGATGCGCTGGTGTCGCTGGACGGCTTCGACGCGCGGGTCTCGACCTGCGTGCGCCAGTACCGGCTGTTCGCAGGGCTCTACGACTTCGACGTGACCGTGGTCGGCATCGACGACACGCAGCACGCGCTGGTGAGCCGGCTGGCCCTGCAGGGCGTCGCCTTCGACTTCGGCAAGCGCACCATGGAGCGCTACCTGGGAGCCCTGCAGTGGATCCCGTGATGCTGGTCGAGCAGGTCGGCCCGCACGGGCACCCGGTGCTGCGGCAGCGCTTCGCGGGTGCCGGCGCCGAGTGCCTGGTGGGCCGCGATCTGGGCTGCGACATCGTGCTGGACGACGAGCATGCGGCGGCACGGCATGCGGTGCTCACGGTGCTCGAGGACGGCCGGGTCCACGTGCGGGACCTCGGCACGAAGAACGGCACGCGCGTGGACGGCAGGCGCATCCCGGCGGAAGCCGGCGCGGTCCTGGAGCAGGGCGAGATCATCGTCGGCAGCACGCGCCTGCGCGTCCGCACGGCGCACGCGCCGAGCGGACCGGAACGGGTCTTCCGGCGCGACTTCGTGCGCCGTCACCGCACGCTGCTCGCGGCCGCCGGCGTGTCGGCGAGCATCGCCTTCGGCGGATTCCTGCAGTGGCTGAAAGCGCCGTCGTCCCTGCTCCTCGGGGTCACCAGCGCGGCGCTCGTCGTGCTCGGGGCCATTGCGCTGTGGTCCGGCCTCTGGGCGCTGACCACCAAGCTGAACCACGGCAGCTGGCACCTGCGCGTGCACGTGGCGATCGTGTCGATCGGCGCGGCGTTCTGCGCCTGGGGCTACTGGCTGGCCGGCGTGGTGGCGTTCGCCACGCAGTGGGCCGTGCTCGCCCGGCTGGGCGTCGCGGTCGTGGGAGCAACGGCGCTGGCGGCGCTCTACCTGCATCTGCGCGAGGCGACTGCATACGGGCGCCGCATTTCGCTGGCGCTGGCCGGCGCGGCGACGGTCGTGATCGGCGCCGTCGCCTGGGTGGTCGCGATCGGATTCGAGGAAGGCAGCGTCAACCGCGTGGATCTCGGCCCCGACGTGCGCCTCGGGGCGCAGCGCATGGTGCCGAACCGGGACCTGGCGGACTACCTGGCCGAGATCGAGGAGCTGAGGCGGGCCGCCGCGCGCGAGCGGCAGAAATCGCTGCTCAATGCCCCGCTCGCCGACGCCGAGGAATGAACGCGGGCTGCGCTCACTTCCTGCGCGCCGCGTAGTACGCCGCGATCTTCGGGTGGTTGTGGACCCGCTCCAGGTGCCTGGCCAGCAGCGGGGCGTTGCGGTCCACGATGTCGGCCGGGACGTGGTCGATCACGCCCGACTTCAGCCAGCGGGTCAGCAGGTAGCACTTGAGGTCGGCAACCGTCAGGCGGTTGTCGACGAACCACTCGCCGCCGCCCGCCTTGAGCCGCGCCTCCAGCTGCTGCAGGAAGCGGGGGATGGGGCCGGCCGCGAGTTCCTCGCGCACCCTCTTCTTGGCCTCGTCGTCCATCCTGATCGTGGCGCCGATCCGGGTGGTGAGGTCCTCGACCGCGTCCATCACTTCGTCCACGCGCGCCGCCTGCCAGTCGTCCTTCGGGTACAGGCCGGCGAGCTTGCCGACGTAACGGTTGATGGTGTTGGACTGCGCGATGACCTTGCCGTCGACTTCCAGCACCGGCACCGCCTGGAACGGCATGGAGTCGCGCAGCGCGGCCCAGTCCTGGCGGGCGATGCGCCGGTCCTCGAACGGGATGCCGCCGATGTGCATGGCCAGGCGCGGGACCTCGCCGCGGCTGCCGTCGAAGTCGAAATAGGTCAGGACGAGCTTGGGCATGGAGTCTCCTGGCGGGACATCTTACTTCAGTACATTCCAAGCACGACGCGCAGGCTGCGCTCGACCGTCGCGAGCTCCGCCGCCGTCAGGGCGGTGAGGGGCCCGTCGCCGATGCGCGCGCGGTCGAGCGCGCGCGGCTGATCGACGACGACCTGGCAATCGTCCCGCAGGCGGTCGCGGGCGGGCACGGTGACCCGCCACAACTTGAATTCCGGGTACACGTGCGTGGTCAGCGGCAGCACCACGACCATCGGCATGCCGGCATCGATCAGTTCATCGGCCTGGACGATCAGCACGGGCCGGATCTTGCCGATCTCGCGGCCGCGGGACGGGTTCAGGTTGGCAGTCCAGATTTCGCCGCGACGCATCAACGCTTCCTCCGGCGCTGTGCGGTCGAAGAGCCGCCGCCGTAGTGCGCGCCGCGCTCCGCCACGCGCAGTCCTTCGTTATCGAGTGCCACGGCTTCCTCGGCGAGAGCGAGCGCATCCTTGCGGATCTTCGGATCCGCATAGGCGAGCCGTGCTTCGGCGACGAACGCCGCGAGATGCCGCTGACGCTCCCTTTGCGCAAGGAACTCGGCGATTGCCGTGCGCGCGATCTCCGACCGCGCCACGCCCTCGCGCCGCGCTTCCTCGTCGAGCCGGGACTCGAGGTCGTCCGGCAGCCGCAGGCTGAAGCCGGCCATGACTCACGCTCCAGGTGGTGACGGAATGTATGACATCATGTCATACGAACCGCACTACCGCAATCCAGTGCAATATCGCCGCCTGTTCGGCGGTCTTCTCAGCGAATGGCCAACCCAACGTGGGAGAACGCATGCGCAAGTTCGCCAGGGATTCATCAGCGATGACGAAGCTGACGCCCGAGCAGTACCGGGTGACTCAGCTCTGCGGCACCGAGCCGCCGGGAACGGGGGCGCTGCTGCACAACAAGGAACCGGGCATCTACGTTGACGTGGTCTCCGGCGAGCCGCTGTTCGCCTCCACCGACAAGTACGACTCCGGCTCCGGCTGGCCGAGCTTCACCAGGCCGATCGAGCCCGCCAACGTCAAGGAGGTGGAAGACGGATCGCACGGCATGGTCCGTACCGAGGTGCGCTCGGCGCAGGGCGACAGCCATCTGGGCCACGTCTTCAGCGACGGCCCGCGCGATCGCGGCGGGCTGCGCTACTGCATCAACTCGGCCTCGCTGCGGTTTGTGCATCGCGACGACATGGAGAAGGAAGGCTACGGGGCGTACCTGGACCAGGTCGGAGGCAAGCGATGACGACCGAGCGCGCAATACTGGCCGGCGGCTGTTTCTGGGGCGTGCAGGACCTGTTCCGCAAGTACCCCGGTGTGATTTCGACGCGCGTCGGTTACACCGGCGGCAACACGCCGAACGCGACCTACCGCAATCACGGCTACCACGCCGAGGCGGTGGAGATCCTGTTCGATCCCGCGAAGATCGGCTTCCGCCAGATCCTCGAGTTCTTCTTCCAGATCCACGACCCGACGACGAGGAACCGCCAGGGCAACGACGTCGGCACGAGCTATCGGTCGGCCATCTTCTTCACGACCGACGAGCAGCGCCGGATCGCCGAAGACACGATCGCGGATGTCGATGCATCGGGGCTCTGGCCCGGCAAGGTGGTGACCGAGATTGCGCCGGCGGGCGATTTCTGGGAGGCCGAGCCGGAGCATCAGGACTACCTGCTGCTGAATCCCGGCGGCTACACCTGCCATTTCATCCGCCCGGACTGGACGTTGCCGAGGCGCAAGAGGGCCTAGAGCGGCGGTACCCCTAACCACCAGGCGTGCAGCCAGAGCATGAACACCGCGTAGAGCGCGAGTCCGCCCACTACCGCAATCGTATCGTTCACCTGCGAGGCCGGCAGCGCGATCGGAGGCCGCGCGGGACGGCGCGCGAGCGACAGGCGCACGGGGATCGCCCAGGCGAGGAAGGCGCCGAACAGGAGGACATCGGCGACGCTGCCGTTCGTGAGCAGATGCGCGGCGGCCCACAGCATTGCCGCGAGCAGCAGCGGGTGTCCGATGCGGGCGCGGATGCGGCCCGCGAACACCGAGGCGAGCGCGAGCGTGAACACCGGCAGCATCAGCAGCGCGGCCAGGTAACGGAATGCCGGTGGTGTGGTGTACAGCACCGCCGCGGATGAGCGGGCGGCGCCATAGCCGGCGACCAGGAAGTAGAACCCGATCAGCGCAATGAGCGAGTAGATGCCCTGCCACGCCCGCGTTCCGAGCCGCTCGGCGACACGATTGCGCCAGCCGAGCGCCAGCATCGAAATCGAGTGAACGCCGAAGAAGATCACCAGTCCGACGATCAGCTTGTTCATGTCATTGCCTGTGATGGACGATGAAGGAGCGGTTGATCTCGGCGAGGCTGCGCGTCCCGGCTTGTCGCATCGCGATGCCGAGTTCCTCCCGCAGGATGTCGAGCACCTTCTCCACGCCCTCCTGCCCGAACGACGCCAAGCCCCAGATGTACGGCCGCCCGATTCCAACCGCGGTCGCGCCCAGTGCGAGTGCCTTGAACACATCCGTGCCGCGGCGGAATCCGCTGTCCACCAGCACCGGCACGCGGCCGCGAACGCCCGCCACCACTTCCACCAGGCTGTCGATCGACGCGCGACCGCTGTCCTCGGCGCGCCCGCCGTGATTGGACACCAGCACGCCGTCCAGGCCGTGATCGACCGCGAGTTCCGCGTCCTCGCGCGTGACGATGCCCTTGAGGATGAGCTTGCGCGGCCAGATGTCGCGCAGCCGGCGGATGTAGTCCCAGTCCATGCCGATCGGCGTCATGTCGGTCACGGCCGAGAGGTCCAGGCCCTTGAACATCGGCTTGCGGGCCATGTCTTCGAACCACCGCGGCGGCCTGCTCGTATGACAAGCCGCGCAGTCGCGCGAATCGCGCGCGATCGAGCGCGCGGCGGTCAGGCGATTCGAGCCGCCCTGCAGGTCCACCGTCAGCGCAATCACCGGGCAGCCCGCCGCCTCGGCGCGGCGCACCAGCGCCTGCGTGATGGGCCAGTGATCGGTGGGGTAGAGCTGGTACCAGATCGGCGCGCCGCGCGCGGCCGTGACGTCCTCGACCGAGGTGGACGCCACCGTGGACAGGAACTGGAGATGCTTCTTCGCGCGCGCGGCTCGCGCCACGGCCAGTTCACCCTCCGCGTGGAATGCGCGCTGGCTGCCGACCGGGTCCAGGAAAATGGGCGTTTCCCAGGTCGTGCCGAAGAGATTCACGGACATATCGATCCTGCTCAGGTCCACCATCCGGCGGACCCGCAGGCTGTAGTTCGCGAATCCCGCCCGATTGGCGTGCAGCGTCTCGTCGCTGTCCACGCCGGTCGCGAGATAGCCGAAATGCGCCGGCGGCAGGACCTTGTGCGCCACGCGCTCGAAGTCGAACACATCGAGCGCCTGGCCGGCGGCGGTGATGAGCCCATCCCCATCCTGGCCGAGCGCCCGCACCGCCGGTCCCAGCCCGGCCAATACCGGCGCTGCAAGCATGGATTGCAGGACGCGCCTGCGCGCCCGTCGGCTGATGATCATGTTGTTGCCTCCCCTCTGGAGAGCATACGCCAAGGACGTCCGTTAGCGCTGATCGCAGCGCGGGCTGTGCGGGCCCTGTGCCAATATTGCCGTGGGACGAGGGAGGAGCTCACGCATGCTCGAGACCATCGAGTCCGTCAATGCCTGGCTGAACAACTACGTCTGGGGCACGCCGATGATCGTGCTGCTCATCGGCACGGGCATCCTGCTCACCGTCGTCACCGGCGCCGCGCAGTTCCGCTATCTGTGGCGCGCGCTCCGGGAGGTGCTCGGCAACCTGACCCGCTCCGGCGGCGGCGAGGGCAGCGTGCGCCCGTTCCAGGCGGTGGCGACGGCGCTCGCCTCGACGGTCGGCGTCGGCAACATCGCGGGCGTCGCGACCGCGATCTTCCTCGGTGGGCCGGGCGCGCTGTTCTGGCTGTGGGTGTCGGGCCTGCTCGGCATGTGCACCAAGTACGCCGAGATCGTGGTCGCGCTCCACTACCGGGAGCGGGATGCGAACGGCACCATGCGCGGCGGCGCGATGTACGTGCTGAAGAAAGGCCTCGGTCTGCCCTGGCTCGGCGGGATCTTCGCGCTGCTCACCGCGCTTGCCGCGTTCGGCATCGGCAACATGGTGCAGGCCAACTCGGTGGCCGACGCGCTGCATGCGACCTTCGGCCTCCCGCAATCGGCCACCGGCATCGTGCTGGTCGTGCTGACCGGGGCGGTGATCCTCGGCGGCATCCGGCGCATCGGCCAGGTGACGCAGCTGCTGGTTCCGTTCATGGCGCTGCTGTACCTCGGCGGCGGCATCGTCATCCTGCTGATGCACGCCTCGAAGCTGCCCGATGCGTTCGCGCTGGTGTTCGACAGCGCGTTCAGCGGCACGGCCGCGGCCGGCGGCTTCGCCGGCAGCACGATCGCCATGGCGCTGCGCTACGGCATCGCGCGCGGCCTGTTCTCGAACGAGGCCGGCCTCGGCTCGGCCCCGATGGTGCACGCGGCCGCCGACACCAACCATCCCGTGCGCCAGGGGCTCTACGGCATCTTCGAGGTGTTCGTGGACACGCTCTTGATCTGCACGGTGACCGGCCTGGTGATCCTGGTGACCGACTCGTGGACCACCGGCTCCACCGGCGCGGCGCTGTCGGTGCGCGCGTTCGAGACCGGCCTGCCCGGCACCTGGGGCGACATCATCGTGACCGGCGGGCTGATCCTGTTCGCGTTCTCGACGGTGATCGGCTGGAGCTACTACGGCGAGACCGGCGCCGTGTACCTGTTCGGCGCGAAGGCCGCGGTGCCGTACCGGATCGCGTGGCTGGTGTTCATCTACCTGGGCGCGGTCGGCTCGCTGCACCTGATCTGGGACGTCGCCGACACGCTGAACGGGCTGATGGCGATCCCGAACCTCATCGGCGTGCTGTTCTCGATCCCGCTGCTGCTGCGGCTGCAGAAGGAATTCTTCACTCGTCCAGCGTCCTGAGCGAGGCCATCCAGCCGGTCTCCGGATCGTTGATGACCCTGACCTGCCACGGGCGGCAGCAGACCGGGCAGTCCTCGACGTAGGACTGCGGGCTGCCGCCGCCCTCGTCGATGACGAGATCCACGGTCTCGCCGCAGCAGGGACAGCTCAGCATCAGCGGATCGTCCATGGCTCAGGGCAGCAGGCGTCCGACCGCGACCAGGTTACGCTGATAATACGGCGCGTCGAGGGTCGCGATGCGCACGGCGCCGCCGCTCGACGGCGCGTGCACGAAGCGGCCGTCGCCCAGGTAGATGCCGACGTGCGAGAGATTCGCCTGGTCCTGGAAGAACACGAGGTCGCCCCGCGCGGCGTCCGCGAGCGGGATCACGCGCGCGGCGCCGAACTGTCCGCGCGATGTCCGTGGCACGGCATGACCGTTCGAGGTGTAGGTGTAGAAGACCAGGCCGCTGCAGTCGAAGCCCTCGTCCGGGTGGGCGCCGCCATAGCGGTACTGCACGCCGACCATGGACATGGCGAGCTCGGCGATGGGGACGCCGGCATCCCTGGTCTCGGCGCGCGGCTCGGGCGGCAGATGCCGTTCGTCTGGCGGCGGCTGCCGGGCGGGCGTGCCCGCGCATCCTGCCGCGAGCAGCAGGATCGCCAGGGTGGCGGGCAGACCTGCCGCCCCGCTGGTCTTGAGGCCTCGCATGTCGCTCATGACCGCTGGAAACTAGCCATGCGGCGCGATGTCGTCGTTGCAGCGCATCACATAACGCGCTGCAGGGCACGGAAAGCGCTGTAAATCCGCATCTTTTCGCGCGGGGCGAGCACGCCCAGGAACGGCGTGATCTGCCGCAGCCGCACCGCGCGCTCGCTCTGCTCGGTGATCAGCGCCGCGATCTCCGGCCACGGGCGGTCCAGGACCGCGCTCCAGGCGCGTTTCGATGCGCCGTGGGCACCGCTGCCGCGCTCGCGCCAGCGCGCGAGATTGCGGTGCGCAACGTCGAGCAGCCCCGGATTGCCGTCGATCTTGAACGCCACCATGACGTGCAGCGCCAGGCTGCGCGCCTCCAGCAGGCGCCGATCCAGCGACAACGGGGCGGCGACCCTGCGGCGCGGCATCCAGCAAACGACCGGCTTGAGTCCCCGCGCTCGGCGGCGCTCGCGCCAGCGGCGCATGCGCTCGGCGGCGGTCATGACGATGATCTTGCGGGGCCGGCGGCGGCGACCGTGCTGTCCGGACACGTTTGCACCGTAACGCGTTACGCGGTAAGGGCGCATTCTGGGCACACCGGTCCCGTCGGCGTCAGTCCGTAATCCCGGGCAGACCGCGAGAAATTGCGCTGCAGCGGGCCCGGCGTATCATCACGCCCCGGCGCATGGGCCGCTGCCGCCGCGGGGCGGCGCGGGCGCGAACCGGCGCGCAGCGCGCGTGGCGAGCGGGTTGGCTTCGTGCAGCGCCTTGCAGCGTAACGCGTTACGGCTGAGAGGCCGGAAGAGTTGGACAGCCAGATCATCCTCACCAAGATCCAGCCCCCGCGCCAGCGCTCGGGGCTGATTCATCGCGCACGCCTCGAGGAGCGCCTCGCCGAGGCGCTGGCGCAGCGGCCGCTGACGCTGCTGTGCGCGCCGGCGGGCTTCGGCAAGACCGCGGCGCTCACGCAGCAGATCGCGCGGCTGCCGCCGGGCACGGCGCTCGCCTGGATCACGGCGGACGAGGACGATGACCTGCACCGCTTCCTGCAGAGCCTGTTTGCGGCGCTCGAGCCCTACGACCTGCCGTGGCGTGCGGAGCCGGATGCGCTGATCGCGGTCGCCGTGGACGAACGCGCCGACCGGCGCGCGGCGGCCGCCGGACTGGTGAATGCGCTGGCCGGCAGCGAGGCGCCGCGCGGCCTCATCGTCGTGGACGACGCACATCGGATCGAGGATCGATCGGTCTTCGACTTCCTCGGTTTCGTGCTCGAGCGCTTGCCGCCGCAGTGGGGCCTGGTGATCGCCAGCCGCGTGGACCCGCCGTTGCCGCTCGCCCGGATGCGCGCGCGAGACGAGCTCGCGGAGTTCCGCCAGGCGGAGCTCAGCTTCACGCAGGACGAGGTACGGACGCTGGTCGCGGGCGGCGACGCTCCCGACGCGACCCAGCTCCTCGCGCGCACGGGCGGATGGCCCGCGGGCGTGCGGCTCGCGCTGAATGCCTGGCAGCGCGGGCACAAGCCGATGACGCGCGCGGTGGACCGCGACATGTTCGAGTTCCTCGCCGCCGAGGTGCTGGAGGAAATGCCCGCGGAGTTGCGGGAGTTCCTGCTGCGCTCCTCGGTGCTGCCGCAGCTCTGCCCGAGCCGCTCCTCCGCCGTGACCGGCGATGCGCGCGCGGCGGAGTGGCTCGCCGAGATCGAGCGGCGCGGCCTGTTCGTGCAGGTGCAGGAAGGCCCGGAGACCACGCTGACGCTGCACGACCTGGTGCGCGAGTTCCTCGAGGAGCGGCTGCGCCGCGATCACCCGGAGCTGCTGCCCGAGCTGCTGCGTCGCGCCGCCGCGACCGAGCCGGACCCGGTGCGGCGGATGTCTTACCTGCTGCGGGCCGGCGATGGGGACCAGGCCGAGCGCGCGCTCGAGGTTGCTGCCGAGCCGCTGCTCGCCGACAGCGCCGCGGAGCCGGTGCTGCGGCTGATCGAACAGTTCCCGCGCGAACGCCAGGAAAGCTCGCCCATCCTGCAGATGCTGCGCGGCGAAGCAGCCTGGGAACGATGGGACTGGCGCGGCATGGCGGGCGCCACGCGCCGCGCGATCGAGGGCTTCAGGAAGTCCGGCGATCGCCAGCGGCTGCAGCGCGCGCAGGTTTTCGAGGCAACCGCGCTGGTGGGCGGTGGCTGGCTGGAGGACTCCGAGTCGCGCCTCGCCGGGATCGATCTCTCGGGCGCGGACGTCGAAACGCTGGCGCTGGCGCTGGCGCTTCGCACCTGGCACCGCATCGACAACGGCGACTTCCGCCGCGTCGCGGAGGGCTACAACGCCGCGCTCGACCTGCTGGAACAGACCCATCGCCCGCGCGTCTGGGGCCACTGTTTCCAGCGCACGCTGTACGTGTGGTTTCCCGGGATGGCGACGGTCATCCCGCGACTGGTCAGCGGCGTGATCAACTGCTCCGGCGAGCGCACCACGCAGATGCGCGCGGTCGCGAGCGTGATGTCTGCCTGGCTGTCGTTCTGGCGCGGCGAGCTGGCGCCGGCGCTCGAGCACCTGGAGCAGGCGGAGAGCGACGCGCGCTGGCTCGGCAACCCGGTGCGGGTGACGATGTTCCTGAACTCGGCGCGCGCGCTGGTGCACGCCGGGCGCGGCGAGCGCGAGCCGGTGCAGCGCGCGCTCGACTCGATCTTCTCCTACTTCTCGGTCGCGCCGCCCTCCGGCCCGATCGACCGGCCGACCTCGATGCACGGACATTACCGGTTCTTCGCCGTGCGGCTCGCCGACGCGCTCGGGGATGGCGCGATGCTGCGCGAGCAGGCAGCGCGGATCCCGCCGCCACGGAACATCAAGAACCTCGTGATGATCGAGGCGCCGCTCGCCACGGTCCCGGCGCGGCTTGCCGCGCTCGACGGCCGCCACGAGGAGGCGGCCGCGACCTGGGGCCGGCTGCTCGAGCAGGAAGAAAAGCTCGATGTGCTCGGGCTCGCCGAGGAATCGCGGCTGCGCCATGCGGATGCGCTGCTGCATCTCGGCCGGCGCGCGGACGCCGCGGCCGTACTCAAGCCGCTGTTCAAGCGCGTGGCGGAAACCGGCGAGCTGGGCGGCGTGCTGCTTGCCGGCAGCGCGGTGCTCGCGCGCATCGCGGGCGTGGCCTGGCGCAACGAGCTGGAATGGACCGAGCTCGCGATGCTGCGCGGCTGGGCGCAGCGCTACGGGGCGCCGGCGGCCCCGGCGCAGGCCACGGCCGCTGCGGGGCCGCTCTCGGCCCGCGAGGTGGACGTACTCGCCCGCATTGCCGCGGGGGAGAGCAACAAGCTGATCGCCCGGGCGCTCGACCTCTCGCCGCACACGGTCAAGCGCCACGTCGCCAACATACTGGAAAAGCTGGATATTTCCTCCCGCAGCCAGGCCGCCGACTGGTACCGCGCCAAGCGCCCGATGGCCCGCTGATGGCCCGCTGACTGGCCCCTGGCGGGCGATGCGGGGGGCGCCGCCATGCACGCAGCATGCGGCCCCATGGAGGCCAGGACCGCAATCGCCGCATTGGGACTCGCAGCCGCGCTTGCTGCCGGCGCCGCGCTTGCAGAGGCCGCGCTGGAGCCGCTGCCCGCGAGTGCCGCGACCTTCACGCCGCAGTACCCGCTATGGTCCGACGGCGCGACCAAGCGGCGCTGGATCTCGCTGCCGGAAGGCGCCGCGATCGACGGCTCCCGCCCCGCGGCCTGGGAATTTCCGGTCGGCACGAAACTCCGGAAGGAGTTCTCGGTCGGCGCGCGGCGCGTCGAGACGCGCACGATCGAGCACCTGGCGGACGGCAGCTGGCAGTTCCGCGCCTACGTATGGAACGACGCGCAGGACGCGGCGACGCTCGCGCCGGCCGCCGGCACGATCGTCACGCTCGCCGATGGCACCCGCTACCGCATCCCGTCGCAGGACGACTGCCGCGCCTGCCATGAAGGCGGCGCCGCGCCGGTGCTCGGGTTCAATGCACTGCAGCTGTCGCCCGACCGTGACCCACTTGCGCCGCACGCCGAGCCGCCGCGTCCGGGCGATCTCGATCTGCGCGCGCTGGCCGCGAGCGGCAAGCTCGCCGCCTTCCCGCGCGAGCTGATCGAGACGCCGCCGCGCATCGTGGCGCCCACGCCCGCGGGTCGCGCCGCGCTCGGCTACCTGCACGCGAACTGCGGCCACTGCCACGCGGACCCGAAGTTCACGAACGGCGCCGTGCCGGTCGAGCTGCAGCTCGCGATCGATCCCACGGATCCGCGCTCCGCCGAGGGCGTGCTGCAAACGCTGCTCACGAGCGAGAGCCGCTACCGTCCCGCGGGCGCCGCCGACGCCAGGCTCATCGTGCCCGGCAACGCGCAGGCCGGGACGCTGCCCGCGCGCATGCGCTCGCGTGACCCGCGCATCCAGATGCCGCCGCTCGGCACCGCCAAGCCCGATCTCACCGCCATCGCGCTGATCGCGCGCTGGATCCACGAAGACCTGAAGACGCCAGAGGAGACATCGCCATGACTTCCGTCCGCCTGATCGCCGCCGCCCTCGCGCTGGTCCCGACGCTCGCCGTCAGCGACGAGGCGCAGATCGTGCGCGGCCAGTACCTGGTGACCATCGCCGGCTGCAACGACTGCCACACGCCGATGGTCGCCGGCGAGAACGGCCCGGAGCGCGACATGACGCGCATGCTTTCCGGCCACCCGGAGCAGCTGGTCATGCCGCCGCTCGCGGTGCGCCCGGATTCGCCCTGGGAGACGGTCACTTCCACGACCTTCACCGCATGGTCCGGGCCCTGGGGCGTGAGCTTCACCGCGAACCTGACGCCGGATCCGGACACCGGCCTCGGCCGCTGGACGCTCAAGAACTTCAAGGACACGATCCGCACCGGCCGCCATCTCGGCCGCGGCCGCGAGATCCTGCCGCCGATGCCGATCCCGATGTACAGGCACTTCACCGACGAGGACCTGGAGGCGATCTTCGCCTACCTGCAGTCCATTCCGGCGGTGAAGAACCGCGTCCCCGAACCGCTGCCGCCCCCGGCCGCGCTGGCCGCACAGTAAAGGAGTCCACGATGTTCAAGCCCGTCATTGCCGTCATCGGCGCCACCGGCGCCCAGGGCGGCGGCCTCGCGCAGGCCATCCTCAACGACCCGCAGCAGCGCTTCGCGCTGCGCGCGCTGACCCGCAAGACCGACGGCGCTGCCGCGCGCGCGCTGGCGGCCGCCGGCGCGGAAGTCGTCGCCGCCGACCTCGACGACGAGAGCTCGCTCGTCCGCGCCTTCGCCGGCGCGCACGGCGTCTTCGCCGTCACCAACTTCTGGGAGCACCTCTCGCCGGAGCGCGAAGTCGTGCAGGCCGGCAACATCGCGCGCGCCGCGAAGCAGGCCGCGGTGAAGCACGTGATCTGGTCCACGCTCGAGGACACGCGCAGGTTCGTGCCGCTCGCCGACCCGCGCCTGCCGACGCTCGGCGGCAAGTACAAGGTGCCGCACTACGACGGCAAGGGCGAGGCCGATGCGCTGTTCGCGGGGCTGCCCGTGACCTACCTGCAGACGGTGTTCTACTGGGACAACCTGATCCACTTCGGCATGGGCCCGCGCCGCGATGCGAACGGCAAGCTGCTGTTCGTGCTGCCGATGGGCGAGGCCAGGCTGCCGGGCATCGCGGCCGCCGACATCGGCCCCGCGGCGCTCGCGCTGTTCGCGCGCGGTCCGGAGGTGATCGGCAAGACCGTCGGCATCGCCGGCGAGCACCTGTCCGGCGCCGAGATTGCGGCGGAGCTCTCGCGCGCGCTCGGCGAGACCGTCACGCATTACGCGATGCCGCCGGCGGACTACGCGAAGCTCGGTTTCCCGGGCGCGGACGACCTCGCCAACATGTTCGAGTTCAAGCGCCTGTTCGAGGCCGAGTACCGCGCCTCGCGGCCGGTGGAGGAGACGCGCAAGCTGCACCCGGGGCTGCAGAGCTTCCGGACCTGGCTGGAGCGGAACGTGCAGAAGGTACCGGTGGCCGCGGCGGCGTAAACGGCGATAATCGGGCGTGCCCGGCACGTTGTATCGCTACACCGCCTTCACCACCGCGCCCTCCGGCGGCAATCCCGCCGGCGTCTGGATCGGCGATGCGCTGCCGCCGCCGCAGGAGATGCAGCGCATCGCCGCCGAGGTCGGCTACTCCGAGACCGCGTTCATCGCGCCCGCGCGCGGACTTGCGCGCACGGTGCGCTACTACAGTCCGGAGCAGGAGATCGAGTTCTGCGGCCATGCGACCATCGCCTCGGGCGTGGTGCTCGGCGAGACCGAGGGTGCCGGCACTTACCGCTTCTCGATCAAGCCGGGCGAGATCCCGGTGCGGGTGCGCGAGCGCGAAGGTCGCTGGGAGGCGGCATTCACCTCCGTCGTGCCGCGGCACGGGCCCGCGCCCGCGAAGCTCGTCGCCGACGCGCTTGCGGCGCTGCACTGGGATGCCGCCGATCTCGACGCCTCGATCCCGACCGCGCGCGCCTTTGCCGGCGTCTGGCATCTGCTGCTCGCGGTGCGAAGCCCGGAGCGCCTCGCGAAGCTCGACTACGACTACGCGCGGCTCAAGGCGCTCATGCTCGCGGACGGACTCACGACGTTGCAGCTCGTCTGGCGCGAGCGGGCGGATCTCTTCCATTCGCGCAATCCGTTTCCGGTGGGCGGGGTCGTGGAAGACCCGGCGACCGGCGCCGCTGCGGCCGCGCTCGGCGGGTATCTCCGCGATGCGGGATTGATCGCCGCGCCCGCGACGATCGTCATCCGCCAGGGCGAGGCCATGGGCCGGCCGAGCCGACTCACGGTCGAGATCCCGGCTGCGGGCGGGATCGTGGTGTCGGGAAACGCTGTGCCGATGGAGGTGTGAGATGCCAGCCGGAAGTTCAGCGCAGGCCGCCGCCGAGAAGCTGGCGCGGGATTTCCTCGAGCGTGTGTGGGGCCCTGGGCACGACATCGACGCGATCGACGAGCTGATGACGCCCGATTACGTGGTCCACTCCGGCGGCAAGACCGTGCGCGGGCGCGAAGCATTCAAGGCCTGGGTCGTGGAGTTCCACCGGCTGATGCCGGAGGCGGTGGACGAGATCCTCGACGTATTCGCGAACGCCGCCGGCGATCGCGTCTGCGCGCGCTGGATCAACCGCGGCCGCAACAAGGGCGTACTCGGCCTGCCGCCGGACGGCCGACCGATCGAGTTTCACGGGATCAGCGTGTGGCGCGTGCGGGAGGGGAGGTTGGCGGAGTGTTGGGTGGAGAGAGGAGCTCCTTGTCACTAAGTTCGGGTTTACCGTTGAGGTAAGCCGAGGCGAAGCCAATGCGCATTTCACGGAGGCGACAATACGTAGTTAACGACAGAATAACTCTCATCAGCAAGTTCGCGATACTGGCCCCAAGAGTAAGCGCGACAAGAGTTCGCAATACGCGCACATCACTTGAAGTGTAAGTATGCCCAGCAGAAGACAGCGTTCACCTTCAATCACTTCGCACGGGGTTCACTGGCAAGAGTATAGGCACGTCAAACGCGATGCGGCTAATTGCTTTGCTCTTGTCTTCGGACGTTCCCGCAGATCCCAAATTGAGAAGTCCCGAGACCACGCCGATTTTTCCTGCAGATGTTGTGCCCTCTTCAACCGTGACCGCAACATCGAATCGAACCAGCCGCGCGATATTATTGTCTAGATTGTTCCAAATCGCGTTTTCACCAATATTTGTAATGGTCCTGGTTAACTTGGTCGGGTTTACGAAAGCTCCGTGCGCTCTGGTGCGCTCTTGCGCTGAAACAACACCTTCAACAATCGATACTATTGACTGCGAGACAAAGTCTTTCAGTTCCACTGGTCCTCCGTATGTCGCATCCTAATCGTCATCCGCGCGTTCTCTGCCTTCTTTCATCGCAAGATACGCACGAAACATAGGATGAACATGAAACCGCTGAGTGTTACGAAGGTTTAGATTTGCGACTTGATGTGGTCCGAGATACGAGCTGCCACTTCTTCGAAGGGCCTTGATGCCGCCAACGGCTTGTGCACGAAGAAAACCAATCGACCACAGTGTCTCAATCAGGAAATCCGGCTCTTGGTTTAGTACCCATTTCGCCTCTTCGTCAGTTCGATACTCTGCCGTGCAGATTCCAAGACACAGGAGCTCGAGCTCATCTCTGTCAAATGCGTAGGTACGACCTCGGAAGACCTCGAAGACACTCAAAAGACCCGGAAACTGAAATCGGTACTCAGCCGCAATATCCTTGGTGCGCCCTTCGGAGTACACAAGCTCAGCATTGCTGATAACCTGATAATCGATCGGGCTTTGATGCACGCGCTGTGATTCAGCATGTGCATCCGAGCAGAATTGAATGATTTCGCGTGGTCGGTACAGGGTCCGATCAACAATGTAGTTAAATGACTTGGCTTGACGATAGTTCAAGGTCTCAGCAAAGACGTGATTCCACGCGTCAGCGTCGTCGGCCACAGATAGATCGGTAATGCTATGGCGGATGCGATTGGCGACGAGTTGAAGCAACGTTCGTTCGTCCCACCCAATTGTTTCAATCATGTCTCGATACTTTTGTGCATCTTCGTAAAGGGACGGAATGCTATCGTAAAGTTCTCTACGCAATGAAACGATCACGCGAACATCCGGAGAGTTCTGGTTGATTCCGATACATGCTTGAAACAAGCCCGCAACAAAGGACTTGGCGTCCTCAGAAGCGTCCCACCCGCGGTCAAGCTCATCAACGAGTACAAGGACGCGCCGTTTACTGCATACGGCATTTAAGGCCGGCAAGAGATTGATAATCTCTTCGAGCTTGTAAAGACGGTCCAGTTCTCTTGTTTTTAGACTCGCTTCATATGAACCAATCTTAAAGCCCTCGATTCGCTTTACATAGGAGACAAGCAGAGAAATGGGATTATCGGCAATGTCCTGATGATTATCGCGTAGGTATTCGTATATTCGAGCCGCGTCGCCCGTTCTGAGCCTAGGACCATCTTTCGCAAGACCTTTCATCACTAGGACGTAGATCAGGTACTTCCATGCGGCGGTAAAGGCTCCGTGCTTGGCCCAAGAGCCCTGGGCCTCACGGGCAAGACTTCGAGTAAGAATCTCGTACGAATAATCATCTGGAGAGAGCTCAAGTACCAACCGACCAGCCGCCTTTTCTCGTTGTGCAAGCACTTTAAAGATCGCGCTCTTCCCAGATCCGCGATTGCCCAGAATCACACTCTTCTTGCCGGTAGCGACGTTCTGGAATGCTTGAGACTCGACAAAGTAGTCGATAAGCCCATGGGCAATATCGCGCTCGGCGGCAGGTGCCCCAAAATCAAGTGCGGAAAGATCCATGCGCAGGTCCAGAATGTTGTGGAAAAACCAATAAGGCCATCATGCAGGGCCCGGTTGGTTGCCCTTCATGAGTACGCTCCTTAAGCACATAACTGTCGCGTCCCTCCCCAAAGTCTCACTTTTGGAGTAGAAAAACCTCGCCGGCAGCTCCGCCAGCGCCAGGTGCACCCCCCGCGCCGCCGCCTCCTCGAACTCCCGCTTGGCCGCCGCCGAGGCCCTGGCCAAGTCCGGACCCCTGACCGCCCACACCAAGATATCCAGCTCCGGCGGGAACGCGGTCACGTACTGGGTATCCGCCGCCAGCCGCCCGTATAGCTCCAGCGCCTGCCGCCGGCACGACTCCAGCATTCCCGCGAACTCCCCGCCGCGTACCAGCGGCAGCAATCGCTGCGTCGCCCAGAGCGCGACCGCGGAGGCGCCCGCCCGCGAGCACTCGAGGCTGATCTCGCCGAGGTGCAGCTCGCTGGAAGTGAAGTACGTATAGGGCGAGTCGTGGCGGTAGAACTTGCCGACCGCGGGATCGCGGAACAGCACGCAGCCGCAGCCGTAGGGCTGCAAGCCGTGCTTGTGCGGGTCGATGACGATCGAATCCACCGCGCCCAGCGCATCGAACGCCGCGCGCGCGGGCGCATCGAGGTTCGACGCCAGCGTGTAGTACCCGCCGTAAGCGCAATCCGCATGCAGCCGGAACCCGTAGCGCTCGCGAAGCTTGAGTATCTCCGGCAGCGGATCGACCGCACCGACCGCCGTGGTCCCGAGCGTCGCGACCACGCAGCCGACGCCGCCGCGCTTGAGCCGGTCCTCCAGCGCCTGCAAATCCATCCGCGCGTAGCGGTCGCTGGTCACGCTCTCGAACGGGATCTTGAGCACGCCGCTGATGCGGCTGTGCGTGTAATGCGCCTGGTCGGAGGCGAGCACGGTGTCGCCGGGCCGCAGCTGCCCCGCGATCCACAGCGCCTCGAGGTTCGCCATCGTGCCGCCGCCGGTGAGGTGGCCGAGATGCACCTGCCAGCCGAACATGCGCGCGATCTCCGCGACCGCCTCCTTCTCCATCGGCGAGCTGGCACGGCTGCCGTCGAGCGCGTGGTTGTTGGGGTTGATGTACATCGCGAGCGAGTACGCGAGCCGCGCGATCGGGTGCGGCGGCTTCAGCATCTGCCCGGCGTAGTTCGGGTGGAAGTAGGGGTAGTTGTCCTGCATGCGCGTGGCGACTTCGAGCAGCACATCGCGCAGCGCCGCCTCGTCGTAACTGCGTCCCGCGGGCCGCGGCACCGCGGGCAGGTCGCGGAAGCCTTGCTCCATGCGTGCCAGCGCCTCGCGCAGGAGATCGAGGTCGCCCTTGTCGAACTCGAAGTGCGTCATGGCTCGCGGTAGACCGCGGCGCCGGCGATGGCCGCGAGCACCGATACGACCAGCTGGTAGGCGCCCGCCAGGACCCACAGTTCGTTGCTGAAGTAGCCGATCGGGATGAACTGCGCGGGGGCGGCGACGGAGAAGGCGAGCCAGGACACGACGCCCGCCCAGGCCGCGGTCCTGGGCCCCGCGCCGAAGCGCCCGCGCATCAGCACGTAGCTGAAAAGCGCGAGCGATCCGCGCCCGAGTTCGTACACGATGAAGTACAGCATCGCCCAGCCGCCGTGCTCGCGCACCTGCGCTCCGCTCGCAGCCTGCAGCGCCTCCCATTGCGCGGTGAGGAGCTGCTGGTGCAGGAAGCCGTCGCTGACGAAACAGATCGCGCCGGCGATCAGCGCGCCGAGGATCAGGCGATCCCAGCGCATGCCGCTATGGTTACTCCCCGCCATCGGGCGGAGTGTGCCACGGCAGCCGCCCGCCGCGTAACGCGTTACGCTGCAAGCGCCTGCGAATCAGCCGCCCCGCCGGCCGCTACTGCCTGCTCACCTTCTCCGGCTGGCCCTGCGCCAGCCACAAGTCGCCCAGCAGCTCGTAAGCCGGCAGCGTGGGCGCCGGCGTCACCGCGTGCTTGGGCGTGCTGGTCTCGAGTTCGGCTGCCGCCTCGAGGCGTTCGATCGCCCCGGCGGCATCGCCCTCGCCCTGGGCAATCCATCCTTCGATCTCGAGCCGCAGCACGCGGATGCTGCGCGCGAACAGTTCTTCGCCCGAACTCTGCGCGGCAGTCTCCAGCGCTTGCAGGTGGGCGGAACCGGCGCCCGCTTCATCCAGCCGCCCGAGATGAGCGGCGCCCAGCGCGCGCGCGTGGAGGCGAGATGGAACGCGGTCTTGAAGCTGGGCTCGAGGCGTTCGGTGCGAAGCAGCCGCTTGAGCTGCCGGCGAGCACTCTCGGCATCGCCCTTCTGCAGGTAGGCGTACACGAGGTACTCGATGGCGTGCGGAAACTCGTGCCAGACGAGTTCGCCGTGCTCGCCGGTCGCATGAGGCGCGAATCCAGTCGCGTGCTATTCAGAATCCCCTTCGACCGCAACTGCGTCCAACGGCGACTCGAATGCGATGAAGAGCGTGCAAGGCTCACCTTGCTCGCAGTACGCGTCATGCGCCAGCTTGGCCGGCCCGTACGCATAGGTGCCCGGCCTGAGGATCACGGTCTCCTGGCCATCGTAGGACACCCGCAACACGCCGGACACCAGCACCATCCGCTCCGCGGAGGTATGCCAGTGCTTGGGGATGTGGAAGTTGCCGGGCACCTGGAAAAAGATGTCCGAGTTCGGCTGGGCGGGGTCGCCGTGCAGCACCGCGATGCGGCATCCCTCCGGGATGAAGGGCGGGCAGGGCCCCCATTGCAGCGTCGCATCGTCGCGCGTTAACGCGAGCGCGTGTTCGGTCGCATCCTCGGCGATGGCGCCGGAACATGCGACGGCCAGCAAAATGACCGAAACGACGGAAAATCTGCTCATCTTCGGGCCTCTCTCGGGTTGCTGTGGGGGCCGGCCGTCGCGGGCCGGTGGCTGCGCCAATTTACGACGTTTCGCGCACCGCTGGGGAACAGATCACCGCGGCCGCGCCCGCGATCAGCGCGCCGAGGATCAGGCGATCCCAGCGGATACCGCCCTTGTTCTACACCGCCATCGGCCGTAGTGTGCCACGCCGCCTTCTACTGCGTAACGCGTTACGCTGCAAGCGCCTGCTCGTAGGCCTCGAGCACCGCCGCCGCCGCCCGCTCGATGTCGGCAACCGTCGTCGCGCGATCGACCACGGAGAAGCGCATGACCGTGCGTTCGCGCCACACGGAACTCTGCACCCAGCATTCGCCGCTCTCGCGGGCCCGGGTCGCGACCTGGGCCGTGATCGCATCGCCCGCGGCCTCGTCGCTCGCGCGGCCCGGCACGGAGAACCGGAAGATGGCCTGGTTGAACACGACCTCGTTCAGGCAGGCAACGCCGGTGCGCGCGGTGAGCAGGTCGCGCATCCGCCGCGCGTGCGCACAGCAGGTTTCGATCATCTCGCGCACGCCCTCCCGCCCGAGCGCGCGGATGGTGGCGTAAATGGGCGTGGCTCGCGCGCGGCGCGAGAGCTCCGGCACGTAGCGCGAGGGATCGCGCGCGCCCGCGGCCTGCGCGAGGTAGCTCGCGGAGATGTCCATCGCGCCGAGATGCGCCGCCGGATCGCGCACGATGCCGAAGCCGGCGTCGTAGGGCGTGTTCAGCATCTTGTGCGCGTCGGTCGCCCAGGAATCGGCGAGCTCGACGCCCCGGATGGCGCCGTTCAGCCCGGGGCTCACGCGCGCCCAGAGCCCGAACGCGCCGTCCACGTGCAGCCAGGCGCCGCGCTCGCGGCACAGCGGCGCGACCTCGGCGAACGGGTCCATCGCGCCGGTCATGATGTTGCCGGCCTGGGTGCAGACGAGTACCGGGCCGGTTGCGGCGCCGAGCGCGGCCGCGACGCGATCGGTGCGCATCCTGCCCTGGGCGTCGGTCTCGATCGCGACCACGCGCTTCGCGCCGAGGCCCGCGAATCGCAGCGCCTTGTGCACCGTCGGATGCGCTTCTTCGCTGATGATCACGGTGATCGGCGGCGCGCCGAACAGGCCCTGCGCCTCGACGTCCCAGCCCTCGCGCTGGAGCAATGCATGGCGCGCGGCGGCGATGCCGAGGAAGTTGCCCATGCTGGCGCCGGTGACGATGCCCACGCTGGCTTCGCGCGGCAGGTCGAGCAGCTCCAGCACCCATTCGCCGACCAGGCCGTCCACCGCGCAGCCGAACGGCGTGACCAGCGGCGTGCCCGGCTTGTCGTCCCAGGCCGCGTTCAGGAACTCCGCGGCGACGCCGGCGGGGTGCGTGCCGCCGATCACGTAGGCGAAGAAGCGCCCGCCGGCGGTGGGGGCGAGCGCGCCTTCCGCCGCGCGCACCAGCGCGCCGATCACGGCCTCGGCGGATTCGCCTTTCTCCGGCAGGGCCGTGCCGAGCCTGGCGCGCACTTCCGGCTGCGTCACGGCGACGCGATTCGATGCCTCGTGCACGCCCCTGAGATACGCCCGCGCGGCCTCGTACGCGCGCGCGAGCGCCGCCTCCGCGGCCTTCGATCCATGCCGGTCGCTCATGCTCGGGTCTCCACTGCGCGCCGCAGCGCCGCCCGCGCGAGCAATCGCGTCGAGTCGAGCGTCGGCAGCGCGGAATTCGAATCGTCGATGATCAGCGGGATCTCGGTGCAGCCGAGGACCACCGCCTCGGCGCCCGCGGCCTGCAGCCGCGCGATCACCTGCCGGAAATACGCCACGCCCGCCGGCTTGAACTGCCCGTACACCAGCTCCTCCATGATGATGCGAGAGCACTCGAGCCGGTCCGCGTCGTTCGGGCGGATGCACTCGATGCCGCGCGCGGCGAGCCTGCCGGGATAGACGTCGCTCTCCACCAGCCAGCGCGTGCCGGTCAGGCCGACGCGGCGGAATCCGCGGCGCGCGGCCTCGTCCGCCACGACCTCGGCGATGTGCAGCCACGGCCGCGGCGAGCGAGGCAGCACGTACGGCATGGCCTGGTGGATCGTGTTGTCCGGGCAGACCAGGAAATCCGCGCCGATGCTCGCGAGTTTTTCCGCGGATCGCAGCATCAGTCCGGCGAGGCCTTCGTAGTCACCCGCTTCCACGAAGCGCATCTGCTCGGCCAGCGAATACGTGTGCATCGAGACCTCGGGATGCCCGTGCGGCCCGAGGTACTGCGCGCCCTCGATGCAGATCGTGCGGTAGCAGAGCGCGGCGCCCTCCGCGGAGCAGGCGACGATGCCGATGTGCCGGGGCATGGTGGTCGCGCGCGGAACGGTCAGGGCAGGAGGCCGAGCTCGTCCAGCGAGTGGTGCAGCTCCGCCGTGTCGCGGTACACGCGAAACGCGCCGGAGGCGAGCAGCTCGTCCTCGCCGTAGCCGCCGCTCAGCAGCCCCACGCTCAGCATGCCGGCGCGCCGCGCGGCGAGCAGGTCCCAGACCGCGTCGCCGACCACGTAGCACTCCGCCACGGGCACGCCGAGCTTCGCCTGGCAGGCGAGGAAGAGATCGGGTTCTGGCTTCGCGCGCGCGACGTCGCGGCGCTCGATCACGACGGTCTCGCGGCCGATGTGCAGCGCGTCGAGCGAGGCGTCGATCTCCGGGCGGCGGCCGGAGGTGGCGATGCCGAAGGCGACGCCGTTGGCGCGCAGCGTGGCGAGCAGCTCGACGGCGCCCGGCAGCGGGCGGCGTTCCGGCAGGAACTGGCGGTACAGCTCGCCATGGCGCTGCTGCAGCGCCTCTTCCTGCGCGGCGTTGATCTCGCGCCCGAGCTCGCGCGCCGCGGCGCGCGCGAACAGCCCGCCGCTCATGCCGATGCGCCGGTGGATGCGCCAGCCGTCGATCGCGAGTCCGCTCTCGGCGAACGCCCGCTGCCAGGCGAACACGTGCGCGTAGACCGTGTCCACCAGCGTTCCGTCGAGGTCGAAGATCATTGCGCGCATGGCCGGGCTGGAATCTTACAGGTCCCGTCGGCCAGTGCGATAATCCGCCCATGCCCACGATCCTGGTCACCGGCGCCAACCGCGGCCTCGGCCTCGAGTTCACCCGCCAGTACGCCGCCGACGGCTGGATGGTCATCGCCGCCTGCCGCGATCCGCAGGCCGCCGGGGACCTGCAGGCCCTCGCCGCGGGCAGCGCCGGGCGCATCCGCGTCATCGCCATGAACGTCGCGGACACGGCGAGCGTCCAGGCCGCCGCCGCATCGCTCGCCGGCGAGCCGATCGACATCCTGCTGAACAACGCCGGCGTCGGCAGCCCGGCCGGCAAGACGCTGGGCTCGCTGGATTACGCGGCCTGGCTGAAGGTGCTGGATGTCAACACGCTCGGACCCGCGCGCGTGGTGGAAGCGCTGGTCGAGAACGTCGCCAGGGGCGAGCGCAAGCTGATCGTCACCATCACCAGCCGCATGGGCTCGATCGACGACAATGCTTCCGGCGGCTCATACCCTTACCGCAGCTCCAAGGCCGCGGTGAACATGGTGGTGAAAAGCCTGTCGATTGACCTCGCGTCGCGCGGGATCGCCTGCGTCCTGCTGCATCCCGGCTGGGTGCGCACCGACATGGGGGGATCGTCCGGCAAGCTCACGCCCGCGGAGAGCATCGGCGAGCTACGCAAGCTGATCGCAGGACTCGGGCCGAAGGACTCGGGAAAGTTCTACAACTACGACGGCAAAGAGATTCCCTGGTAGCGGCGCGGCCCGTCAGCGATCGGACCAGACGGCCAGCTCGTTGCCGGACGGATCCTCGAACTGGAACCGCCGCCCGCCCGGGAACGGGAAAATCTCCCGCACGATTCGCCCGCCCGCGGCTGTGACCGCTGCATGCGTCGCTTCGAGATCGGCCGAGTACAGCACCACGAGCGGGCCGCCCTTCGGCACGGAATCGGCCCTGCGCAGGCCGCCCTGCTCGCGGTCGCGGCCGTGGATGCCGGCGTAATCCGGGCCGTAATCCGTGAAGGTCCAGCCGAAGGCGGCGGCGTAGAAGCGCTTGCTGGCCTCGATGTCGCGGGCCAGCAGTTCGATGTAGTCGATCTCGTGATGCGTGTGCATGCCCCACCACCCGTTGCCGCGCAGGAATGCCCCGATCTCGGAGCGGATCCTTTCGGTATGCCCGACCAGCATGTGCCCGCCGGCGGGGAAGCCGACGAAGCGCGCGTCCGGCAGCTGCCCGGCGCTGTACTTCGCGCCGTCGTAGGTTCCGTAGCCGTCGTCCTCGGCGCTGAAGAGCAGCGTCGGCGCGGCAATCTTTTCGAGGTCGTAGCGCCGCAACGCTGAAACGACCGCGGCGTCGTTGACCAGCCCCAGCCGCCGCGGCGTCACCGGCAGGATGTGCTGCCTGACGACCCCGACGCGGGCCCGTTCCTCGGGACTCGCCGCTGCGACCACCTCCGGAGGCGTGCCGAGGATCGCCTTCGTCGCCAGCTCCGGCGCGAAGCGGATCAGCTTCCAGAAAACGAAGTCGGAGCGCAGCGCGGTGTCGAACAGGAACTGCGTCCAGTGCGGGGACCTGACCGAGGCCGCGCCGCCCTCGCGCGGCACGTAGGCGGCGGGCACCAGCAGCATCATCGCTGCGGTTCGTTCGGGATGCCGCAGCGCGAACTGCATGGTGGACGGGCCGCCGGCGGACATGCCGAGGATCGCTGCGCGCGGGATGCCGAGCGCGTCCAGCAGGCAGGCATGCGCATCGGCCTGCGCTTCGGCGGAGGCGTCGTCCGGCAGCGGCGTGCGCAGGTAGCCGAAACGCGATACGGCGATGATGCGGTAGCCGAGCGTCGCCAGGTCTCCGGCGACGTCCAGGCCCTGGTCGAAGCCGCCGCCGGCGCCGTGCACGACCAGCATCGGCGGGCCGGCGCCGGTGGCGGCGTACTCGATGGGGCCGCAGCGCGTGTCCGCGATCAGGCTGCCGGTTGCGATGCGCTCGCGTGCGGGGAGGATGTCTGCGCGGTAACTGGCCGCGGCCCAGGCGGCCATGCCCGCCACGATGATCGCCGCGAGCATCCATGCGGCGCGAACGATCCTGGACCGCTCGCCGGTCATGCGCGCACGGCTCGGCCGGTGCGGGGCCTAGGCGCCGAGGCCTCCGCCGGGGGCGCCGCCGCCCTGGCCGGCGAGTATGGCTTTCCAGGTCAGCTCGAGCCCGTTGCGCTTGCCTTTCGGCACGATCTTCAGCCCCTCGGGCGAGAACGTGATCATGTAGGGCTGGTCGCCGATCGCCACCTCGCGCTTCAGGGGCTTCTCGAGTTTGGTCGCCATGGAGCCTCCATTGTTCTTGCGGCCGGGGTCGCCGGCCGGTCGTCCACCGGGCAAGGATAGCGGCTCCGGCGGGGCGATGCAGGACGGCCTGCGTCAGGGGCCCGGCACCAGAATCCCGGGCCCGAGCCGGCGGGCGCGGGCAGGCTCGCCCACCGGATCTCACCACGCTTCACGGCAACGGCCTCGGCATACGGCTCGCTGCGCGGCTTCCCCAGGCGCCGCGCGAGTCAACTACTCGATGCCGGTGATCACTGCCCGCCCGCTCCGGCGCTCGAGGCGGATCACGAGCGCTTCTCCGGCTGGCTTGTCCACGATCCAGGTGCCGGCGGTATCCACGGTCCGCGAGTGTGTGGTCGTGCTGTGACTGGAAACCGTCGCGCCGGCCTCGTCGTAGCACCAGACGACGAGCGCACCCACCCGGTCGAACTGCACCTTGTAGGGCCCGGCGCACTCGCCGTGCCGCGACGGCACGGAATGGTGGATGGTGTACGCCGCGCCATTCGCGGCGGCGATCAGGACGGGGAGTGCAGGCGACCTCACGTCGCCCCCGCTGCCTGCAGCGCATCTGCGATCGCTTCCGTTGCCTGTGCCGGCGTCATGCGGCCGGTGTCGACGCGCAGCAGCGGCTCCGGCAGCGGCGGGAACTCGAATCCGCCATCGCGTTCGATCTGCTCGTACAGCCGTCGGTCGGTCAGCTTGCCGAACTCCGCGCGGCTCTCGTTCCCCAGCCGCTGCAGGATCGTGTCGCGCGGGCACGCGAGCTCGACGTACAGCACCTTGCCGCCCGCGGACCCGATGATCGCCTCGAGTTCCCGGATCAGTCCCGGTTCCACGGTCGCCTCGGGGTGGAAGGTGAAGATGAAGGAGCGCCCGGCGTCGGCCGCCTCCTCGAAGGCCGCGAGCCACAGCCGCGCGCGCAACGCCACGAACCCGGGGCTGCCGAACGGAAACAGCGCGGTCACGAGATCCACCGCGAGATGGTTGTGGAACAGCGGCAGCCCGGTTCGCTCGGCCAGCAGCCTGCCGATGGTGTGCTTGCCGGAGGCAGCGGGGCCGTGAAGGAAGACGACGACCGTCATGCCGGCCACCGTATCACCCCCGCCGGCGCCCGCCAAAACCCGCGGAAACTGCGTATATCCCGGGCAACGGGAGTCGGGGTTATCATTTTTGGCCGCCGGCGTGGCCGGTCGCCGGAGTGGAGGATCCGATCATGCCGAGACTGCCTGCGCTGTTTCTCGCACTGGCCATCGCCCTGCCCGGCGCCGCGTCCGCCCAGGACCGCGACCTGCAGGAGATCGCCCGCTACGCGCTGACGGAAGACGCGCTCGCGAAGTACGCAAATGCCACCGAAAAGCTGCGCCTGATCGCGGGCGAGGTCATGCCCTGCAACCAGGGAGACGCGGATGCCGATTCCATCCACGCCGTGGCCACGCGCATCGACGGCATTCCGCGCGCGAAGGCGGCGATCGAGGCGGCCGGACTGACGCCGCACGAATTCGCCGTCTTCGGCCTGGCCGTGTTCCACGCCGGCATGGCCGCCTGGGCGCAGGAACAGGGCGACCGCACGCTGCCGCCCGGCGTGACGCGGGCGAACCTGGATTTCTACAACGCCCACAAGGCCGCGATCGAGGCCATCCGTCCGCTCGAGGAGAGCGCCTGCGAGCAGGATGGGGAAGTCGGGAATCCGGTGCAGGACCGCTGATCCGCGGCGCCGTCACCGCGGCGCCAGGAACTTCCTCGCGGCGAGCGCGCCGATCATCCGGCCCATGGCGGTGCCGGCCTCGGTCGAGCTGCGATAGTGCACGCCGTCGTAGATGCGCGCCAGCGAGACCTCGCGGATCAGCTGTTCCGTCGTCGCCCAGCTCCGGGTCGAACCCGTCACGTCGCTCCGCGTCGTCAGCGTCGGCATCGGGCCGTCGCCGACGTCGGCCGCCAGCACCGTGCCGACCGCCGCCGCGAGGATGCAGTGCGCGCAGGGATACTCGGGGTGCATCGGCGTGTCGATCAGCGGCAGCCAGAGCCCGTCCGGCGCCGTCGCGTCGTTGCCGTCGGCATCGCCGTTGCGGATCGCGGTGACCGGCCGCCAGAAATTGTAGTGATACTTGGCCTCGAACACGGCGATGAGCGCGTCGTCCATGGCCTGGGTGACGGCCGCAAACAGGCGGGCGTTGCGCGTCGGGTCGCGGCCGGGCTGGTCCGCGACCGAGCGTACGATGCCGTGATACACGGTCGGCAGGGTTCCGGCCCAGAACTGCGCGATGGCGGTTTGCTCGTCGGTGCGCGTCGATCCTTGCTGCGCGCCCAGCGCCTTGACCTCGTTGTAATCGCGCGCCCAGGCCGCGCTCTCCAGCGCGGGCGGCGGGCCTGGACGGAACTGCGAAGCGCTCTCCATCAGCCACGGCAGGCGCTGCGGCCACTGCGGGACGACCGGCATCGTCGTCGGCACGTAGGTGCCGGGCGAGGTCGCCGGCCGGTACGGCACGAGGCGCATCGCCTGATCGCCCGATCGCATCGCGAGCACGGCCTCCGCAGCCTCCGCGCCGATCGCGACGCCCGCGTCCCTGGCGGGCCCGTCGGCGATCGCGTCGAGTGCGGCCGCGCAGTGCCGGTCGATCAACGTGCTCTGCGCGGGAACCATGTTGCGCAACACCGCACAGCCGGCTGCCGCGACCGCAGCCTCGATCGAGGCACCGGGCGCCGCCGCCAGGCGCAGCGGATTCTCCGGGTACTTCGCCGTGATGCGGTTGACGGCCTCGTACACGGCGGTCTGCACGACGGCCATCACCCGGTTCGCGGGCGGGGTGCCGATGCCGGAAGCGAGGATAATTTCGCCGGCGCGGATGTTCCAGTCGGTCACCGCGTCGCCCCGGGCCGCGTGGCCGGCGACAAGGGCAAGTGCCGCGGCCAGCGCGGCGATCGGGCGGCTGTGGCGCATGAGTGCCTCCGCTACTTCGGCAGCGGCACGATCATCCGCACGCGCTGCCTGTATTCGACGTATGCCTGTCCGTGGAAGCGGATCATGTCGCGCTCCTCGAACTGCAGCGCGAGCAGGATGTAGCCGGTCGTCGCGAGCGAGAAGACGAGGTGGCCGACGGTCATCGTCGGCGCCGCCCAGAACGCGATCAGGAATCCGAGCATGATCGGGTGCCGCACCAGCCTGTAGAAGAACGGCGTGACGAATCCCGAGTGCGTGTACGGCTGGCCGCGCCAGTACAGGTACACCTGCCGGAGTCCGAACAGGTCGAAGTGATTGATCAGGAAGGTGCTGACCAGCACGATCAGCCAGCCGAGCGCGAACAGCGCCCAGAGGACGTTGACGGCGACGGCGCTTTCGACCTGCCACACGATGTCGGTCATCGGGCGCCACTGCCAGAACAGCAGGATGAGCGCCGCGCTCGAGAGCAGCACGTAAGTGCTGCGCTCGATCGGCCGCGGCACGATCCTGGTCCAGCGGTCCTTGAAGCCAGGCCGCGCCATCACGCTGTGCTGGATCGCGAAGATCGCGAGCAGCAGGGCGTTGACGAGCAGCGCCTGGCCGAGCGGCCCGGGCACGCCGGAGTCGATCGACTTTGGAACCAGCAGGTTGCCGACGAAACCGATCGCGTAGAGGAAGGTGCCGAGGAAGACGGCGTAGCAGACGATGCCGTAGAGCACGGCCAGGAAACGGCCCATGAGCAGATCCTCCCTGTCATGAAGCGAGCACGGGCAGAGCCTAGTCCAAAAACAAGCGCCAGGCACCACCTTTTGGGGCGGCCCGGGCCGGTACGCGCGCCGGCGGCCGTCCATCCGCGGCGGCAGCCGTCGTCACGGCAGCTGCGCCGCCCGGCGGCGGACGGCGAAGTCCTGCCGGTGATCCTCGTCTTCTGCGTGGTGCCGGCGCAGCAGGTCGGCGCCGAAGTCGCCGTCGAACTCGCGCCACACGGTGTGCGCATGATTGGCTTCGTTCTGCGTGTTGTCGTACTCGACCAGGAAGGTCGGTCCCTGCACACGGAAATAGTGCGGCTTGCCGCGCTCGGTGGAGCCCGCCCAGGCGAAGGCGACCTTCCCGAACCCGGCGTGGCGGATCCGCTTCCAGCGCGCGGCGGAGATCTCGGGCGCCATCAGCGTCGTGTACGAGTCGATGAGCGTTTCCAGGATGGTGCGCTGTCCGGCGGTCATGTCCGCGGCCGCGAGGCCGGCCGGCGACAGCGGTTCGACCGGCCAGGCGTTCAAGGTGACGATGTCCGGCAATGCGATGTCGCTGATCATCGCTCTCGCGCGCTGCGCCTCCGTCAGCGACCGCACCAGGTCCCGCGCGTGGTCTTCGTGGTGTCCCAGGGGGCGCTGGCCCGCCTGCGCGCCCTCGCGAAGCTCGGCCGGGTTGGCGCCGGTGAAGGTCGGCGTGCTGACCGTGAGCCGGCCGTTCACGATGGTGAAGTTGAGCGAGAGATGGTGGCCTTCGAAGCGCCACCCCCAGCTTCCCGCGGATTCGGGCGCGCCGAACACGGAGACGTAGTACTCGAGCTCGTCGCGGCGGAGGCGGTTCTGCGGCAGCGCCCGCACCACCTCCTCCAGCGCCATGATGACGTCGGCGGTGAGATAGCCTCGCGCGCTGAGGCCCGTCCTCAGCAGCTCCCGCGCGGCGAGCCGCTGGCCGGCGTCCAGCTCGCGCAGCGTCACGCCGTGGCGGGCGAAGGTCTCGGGTGGCAGGAAATGCCACCTCGTCCGGTCCGGCGAGCCGAACTCGAACGCCGCGCGGCTGCGCTGCGCGGGTGCGAGCGCGCCCAGGAACGTGGAAGCCGCCGCCGACATGGCCGGCACGGCGCTTTCCGGCGGCGCGCGGTCGCGCGCGCCGCCTGCAGCGCCGGCCGCCAGCGCCGCCGCGGCCAGCATCAGCGCGGCACGGGCGTTCATCGCGCTCACGCCCGCGCGATCGTCCAGATGCCGATGCCGACGAAGCCGGCCCCGGCGACATAGCTCAGCATCTTCGGGCTGATGTACTGCGAGACCAGCCCTCCCGCCAGCACCGCGACCGCAGTCGCGGCGACCAGGGCGAGCGAGGCGGCGATGAACACCGCGAGCTTGCTCACGGCCGTGTTAGCCGCGAACAGCAGCGTCGCGAGCTGCGTCTTGTCGCCGAGCTCCGCCAGGAAGATGGTGCCGAACACGGTCAGCAGGAGCTTGGGGTCCATCAGCTGTTCCTCAGCGGCTTGTTGTAGACGTAGAACGCCTCGTCCCGGGCCCAGCCCTGCGACTCGTAGAGCGATTGCGCGACGGTGTTGGTCCTGGCGGTGGAAAGCTCCAGCCGCGCCGCGCCTGTGCTGGCCGCGTACGTCTCCGCAGCCTGCATCAGCGCGCGGCCGGCGCCGGCGCCGCGCGCCTCGGGGGCGACGAACAGATCGTAGAGCACGAAGGTAGGAGCCGCGCGCACCGAGCAGAAGGTCGGGTAGAGCTGGGTGAAGCCGATCATCCGGCCCGTGTCGTCCTCGGCGACGAGGATCACGGACTCGCCGCGCTGCATGCGTTCCTGGAGATAGCTGCGCGCGAGCGCAAGATCCGGGGCCTGCTTGTAGAACCGCCGGTAGGCGTCGAAGAGCGGGGCGATGGCGTCGAGGTCCTGCATTGTCGCCAGGCGGGTCCGGATCCTGCTCATTGCGCTCAGCCGCAAGCCGTCGATGCGGGCCTAGCCTGCCAGCAGCACGATGTCCCAGCGCAGCGTGATGGAATCCGGCTCGGCATCGCCGCCGCCCGGCAGCACGGTCGCGGTCGCCGCCGCCTGCTCGGTTGCGTTCAGGTACTTGAAGATGATGTCGCCGTCGTTCTCCGGCTCGCCGGGGAAGTACATCTGCGTGACGAGGCGCGTGTTGGCGCCGTAGACGTCGAAGTGGATGTGCGGCGGCCGCACCGCATCCGGGTTCATGGGACCGATGGCGTAGGCGGCGGGCTTGATGGTCTTGAAGCGGTACTGCCCCTCGGCGTCCGTGGTCTGGATGCCGAAGCCCTGGAAGTTCGGGTCGAGCGGCGCGGGGTTGACGTCGGCCGGGTGCGCGTAGCGGCCGTGCGCGTTCGCCTGCCACAGCTCGATCTTCGCGTTGCGCACGGGATCGCCGTTGGTGTCCAGCACGCGGCCCATCAGGTGCACCACCTTGCCCTGCGCGCGCTCGGCGTGGCCCTTCAGCAGCGTGAGGTCGGCGTCGTCCTCCAGCGGCCGCGTGATCGGGTAGAACGGCCCCATGGTCTGCATCGGCGTCTCGGGCAGGCCGGCGAAGGCGCGCTGCACCGGCCCGGCCGCGGCGAGGCCGCCGGCGGTGAGCGCCGTCTGAAGGATCCTGCGGCGCATGAGGAAGCGCATGCGGTGATTCATCGTATCCCCCGGGTATCCGTTCTTGTAGTACGGCAGTCAGCGCGCATCCTGCGCCTGCTCCACGATGCTGGCAATACGGAGCCGGGGCCGCCTACCGCGCGCGGCTTGCCACGGCATCCACGAACATCGACCGAACATGCATCGCCGACGGCGCGTCCGTGCCGGTGAACCCGATCCAGTAGTCCGGGCCCGGCACGTAGAGCACGTCGCGGCTCACCTGGAACATGTCGAACTCCAGGCCGGAGCCCGCGCGCAGGCGCAGACCCGATTCCGTCCGGCTGATGCTCAGTTGGCCGAGTTCCGGCGCGGACCAGACGCCTGCGACCGCTGCAGTCACGGCCTCGTCGATCTGCAGGAACTCCGGCGGCGGGGACGTCTCCACCGCCTGCCCGGCGGCCGCCGCGACCAGGTTGCGCTGCAGGGTGATCGTGGTCCACGGCGGCATGGCGCTGTTGGAGACGAAAGCGACGGTCTCGACGCGGTCGCGGTCCCAGTAGGCGAGGCCGTGGAAGGCGTTGATGCTGCCGGTGTAGTAGCAGCGATGTCCCCTGTCGTCGCAGTACCAGCTCAGGCCGGTGATCGGCGAGGGCTGCCCGCCGATGAGCGGGCGCTGCTGTCCGGCAGCGAAGGCGCCGGGCGCGATGGCGGGACCGCGCACATTGGCGCTGGCCCAGCGGGAGAGGTCGGCGACCGAGAAGTACACGTTCGAGCCGCCGATGAAGGCCTCCATGTCGAACACGTCCACGACCTGCCAGTCGCCGTCGCGCCAGCGATAGCCCATGGTGCGCACGCCGGGCCAGTCGGCGAATCGTCCCGGCCGGGCGAACGACGCATCCATGCCGAGGCGCGAGAAGAAGCGCTGCTCGAGGAAGCCGGCGATCGGCATGCCGGCCACGCGCTCGATCACGAGCGCCGCCACGTCGAAGCCGAAGTTCGAGTACTCGAACCGCGAGCCCGGCTCGAAGGAAGGCGCGGGCAACTCGCGCGCGACGATCTCCAGCATCTTCTGCGTCGTACGCACCTCGTCCGGCGCGAACCAGGGATCCCAGAACTCGTAGTAGGGCGGCAGGCCGTTGCTGTGCGAGATGAGCTGCCGCACGGTCGTGGCCGCGTGCGGATACTCGCGCAGGTACTGGGTCACCGGCGCATCCACGTCGAGGCGCCCTTCGTAGGCGAGCAGCCAGATCCCGGCCGCCGTCAGCGTCTTGGCGAGCGAACCGCCGTCGGCCGGCGTGTCCGGGGTGAACGGCAGCTCCGCCGCGTGGTTCGCCATGCCGAAGCCACGCTGGTAGATGATCCTGCCCTTCCTGGCGAGCACGACCGCGCCGCTGAACTCGCCCGCCGCGACCAGCGGCGCCATCAGGGAGTCCACGCGCTCGGCCAGCGCCTCGTATCGGCCGCTGGTGCAGGCGGGGAGCAGTGCGGCGATGGCTGCCGCAGCGAGGATCCTTGTCTGCGAGATGTTCATCAATAGATGCTATGCGTCCGCTGGCGGCCGCCGCCCCTCGATCCACTGATAGTTCACCGTCAGTTCTTCACCGGCCGCGATGTCGCGGGCGGCGACGTCGATGCCGTAGCGGTCTGGGCCGGGCTTCACGCGTACGTTCGGCGCATCGCTGTGGTTCATGAAGCGATAGTCGTCGCAGCAGAGGATGAACCGGTTCAGCCGCAGGTCGATGTAGCCGTAGTGCAGCATGACCTTGCGGAAATGCTCCGGCTGCGCGTCCAGCGCCGCCGGGTCGAGATCGAGGTCGAAGCCCGGCGTGAAACGCCAGACCGGCGACCCGGCGGGAATGGGGGCGTCGGTGAAGACGCCGAACCCATGGATCCGGCTGCGGTCGATGCGCACCGGCACGAGGATCATGGCGGCTCCGCGCGCAGTCGCGCCGCCAGCAGCGGCGCGAACAGCATGGCGAGCAGCCCGATCCCCATGAGCCCACCCTGCGCAAGGTCATAGTCGGCGAAGATCCGCTCCCAATCGTAGCCCAGCGCGCGGCCGAGACCCACCTCGAACAGCATCGTGAACGTGGCCCAGAGCGCTCCGGCCTGGATCAGGGCCCTGGTTCCGCTCAGCTGCAGCCACCGGATGCACAGCCAGGTGATCGCGAAGATCAGCAGGATGCCGGTGAAGACGGCGAGCCGGCGCGCGGGGAAGTCTCCCATCAGCGGCGCGAGGTATGCCTGCCGCAGCGCGCCATGCACCGTCTCGGCGGCGATGATGAGCAGCCAGACGGCGACGATGCGGCTCCAGTTCAGCGTACCGCTCACGTATGCCAGCGCCTCCTGCGCCACAGGAACCAGCCCGCCACGGCCACCAGCGCGAAAGCGCCATAACCGCCGAAGAACAGGTTCTGCTGCCGCGGTGTGCCGGGTTCCGTGAACATCACGACCAGCATCGCGACGGTCGCGGCGGCGAGGGCGGGCAGCCACGCGTCGCGGCGCAGGCGGAACGCCAGATAGAGGCCGTAGGGAATGGACGCCAGCGACAGCAGCGCCAGCGGAATCAGCACCAGGAATCCGATGCCGCCGGCCGTGCCGGTGCCCATCGGGATCACGGCGGGCAGCGCCGCGACGAATGCCGCGATGCCGGGCGGCAGGAAGCAGGCGTAGGCAAGTCCGTGGACGAACCGGGGCGAGCGGACCATGGCCGTGGCGTCGAACATCGTTGCGCCTCCTAGAACGCGCCCGCCAGCACCGCGATGATCGCGATAGGGCAGATGAAGCGCAACAACGCGCGCAGGCCGCGCTCCACCACGGGGCGCGTGCCGAGCTCGCCCGCGATCTGCGCGTGATCGAGCCGCCAGCCCACGAGCAGCGAGGTCAGCAGCGCGCCGACCGGAAGCAGGACGTTTGATGCGAAGAAATCGGTCAAGTCGAAGAGCGTCGCCGTCCGGAACCGCTCGACTGCCGCGAGCGGATGGAAGTCCCGCCAGTCGCTGAACGACATCACCATGGCCAGCCCGCCGAGCCAGAAGGCGAAGGCGACGATGGAAATGGCCGTGGCCCGGCGCAGGCCGAAGCGCTCCATGATCCAGGCCCCGGCGGGCTCGAGCCCCGCGATGGCGGACGACAGGGCGGCGAACGCCAGCAGCACGAAGAACAGGGTGCCGATCACCGCGCCGCCCGGCATGCCGACGAAGATGGACGGCAGCACGATGAAGGCGAGCTGTGGCCCCTGGGCAGGATCCACGCCGAATCCGAACACCAGCGGGAAGATGAGCAGGCTCGAGAGGACGGACGCGAGGACGATGGAGGTCACCACGACGACGGCCGACTTCGGCAGCGACGTTGCCGCGGAAACGTGGCTGCCGTAGGCGATCATGATCGCCAGCCCGACGCCGGTCGCGAAGAACGCCTGGCCGACGGCGGCGAGTACGAGGGGGCCGGAGAGCTGCGAGAAGTCGACGTGCGTCAGGAACGCGATGGCGCGCGCCGGGTCGCCGAGCTCGAGCGCGTAGATCGCAAGCCCGAGCAGGATGGCGAAGAGCCCGGGCAGCATGATCTTGTTGGCGAGCTCGATGCCGCGATGCAGGCCGGCCGCGGAGATGACGAACGTCGCGCCCAGGAATGCCGTATGCCAGAACGCGAGCCGCCACGGGTCGGCGAGCAGTGCCTCGAAGCGCGCGACGAGGCCGGCGTGGTCGAGACCGGCGGCGGATCCGGAGGCGTAGGCCTCCACGTAGGAGAACACCCAGCCGCCGATGACGCTGTAGTAACTCATGATCAGGAAGACCGCGAGGGTTCCGAGCACGCCGATCGCAGCCCAGCGCGGGGAACGGCCGGCGGAAGCCGCGAGCCTCCCGGCGGCCAGCGGGACGTTCGGCCCGCCGCGCCGGCCGATCATGAATTCCGCGGCGAGCAGCGGCACGGCGATCAGCAGGCAGGCGGCGATGAAGACCAGCACGAACAGGCCGCCGCCGTACTGGCCGGCGAGGAACGGGAAGCGCCACAGCGTGCCGAGGCCGACGGCCGCGCCGGCGACGCAGAGGTAGAAGACGAGATTCGACGACCAGGTCTCGACGGGCCTGCCCATGGGCGCCTCGGCGCGGCACTGCGGGTCCCGGGATTCTAGAGGACAGCGACCGCAGCGTCCTCGATCCAGTCGAACAGGTAGCGGGCCGCCGGGCGGTCCACCGTCAGCTCGTAGCGCTCGTGGCTGACGCGGCGCAGCAGCACCGGCAGCTGCGCGAAGCGGGTGCGGGCGCAGGCGTCCTGGCCGAAGCCCGCCTCCGAGAAATCGAGGCCGCAGCCGCGCACCAGGATCTCCGCGGCCTGGGAGCCCTCGAGCGCGATCGTCACGTGGGCGTCGGAGAGATCCGTCACCGCGAACGAGCGGCGCCGGCAGCTGAGCCGCACGGCATCGGCGAGATCCGCGGCGCCGTGCTGAGCCGACATCAGCAGCCAGGCATCCGGGCCGGTACGGCAGAACACCGGGTCGTCCCCGCTCCAGGTATTGACCGCGAGCGGCAGCGGCCGGCCGGCGATACGGATGTCGCCGGCCTTCTTCTGCGCGCGCGCGCCGAGCCTGAGCGCGACGACGGCTCGCGGCGGCATGACGGCGAGGTGCAGCGTCTCCGCGAGCACGCGCCCCCCCGCGGGCATGGCCGACTGCGCCACCAGTGCCGCGACCTTGTCAGCCATGCAGGCGTTTCCCATCCGGGTCGTAGAACGCCGGTGCGACGACCGTGGCCGCGCCGCGGCGGTCGAGATCGTGCACGGCGACCGTCTCGCCGAGGCGCGCCCGCCCGCCGCGCAGCATCGCAAGAGCGATCGGCCTGCCGAGCGCCGGCGACATGGCGGCCGAAGTGACCCAGCCATCGCTGCCCTGCTGCGTGCCCGGCAGCCGCAGGTGCGCGCCCGCCACCAGTACTTTTGCGTCCGCGCCCGAGAGCCCGACGAGCTGCAGCCGGTCCGGACGCAGGTTGCCGGCGCGCGAGAGCGAGCGCTTGCCGATGAAGTCCGCCTGCTTGCGCGCCGCGACCTCGCCCCAGCCGACGTCGGCGGGGAAGGTCGTCCCGTCGGTGTCCACGCCGACGTGCAGGAAGCCTTTCTCGAGCCGCAGCAGCAGCACGGTCTCGATGCCGTAGGGAGCGACGCCGAGCGAGGCGCCTTCCTGCAGCAGCGCGCGCCACAGCGCCGCGCCGCAGCCGGCGGGCACGTTGATCTCGTAGCCGAGCTCGCCCGAGAAACTCACGCGGCAGATCCGCGCCGGCGCGCCGGCCAACGCGCCTTCACGCAGCGACAGGTGCGGAAACGATTCCGCGTCCAGCAGGATGTCTGTCTCGAAGCGGCTCAGCAGCTCGCGCGAGCGCGGGCCGGCGACCGCGATCGTCGCCCACTGCGTGGTGACCGGCGTGACGAAGACCTCGAGCTCCGGCCACTCGCACTGGCGCCATTCCTCGAGCCAGGCCGCGATGCGCGTGGCGCCGCCGCTGGTGGTGGTCACCAGGAATCGGTCGTCGGCGAGCTTCGCGACCGTGCCGTCGTCGATGATGACGCCATTCTCGTTGAGCATCAGGCCGTAGCGCACCCGGCCCTTGCCGAGGGTCAGGAGGTTGTTGACGTAGAAGCGGTCGAGGAACCCGAGCGCATCGCGCCCGCTGACTTCGATCTTGCCGAGCGGCGAAGCGTCGAAGACGCCGACGCCGCTGCGCACCGCAACGGCCTCGCGCGCGGCGGCAGCCTGCGGGGACTCGCCCGCCCGCGGATAGCAGGCCGGGCGCATCCAGCCGCCGGCCTCCCACCAGTGCGGCCCGAGCGCCTCGTGCTCCGCATGCGCCGGCAGCAGGCGCCTGGGCGCGTAGAACCCGCCCTTCGCGCGCCCGGCGAGCGCGCCCAGCGTCACCGGCGTCCAGGGCGGGCGGAAGGTCGTCGTGCCGGCCTCTGCAGGCCCTTCCCCGCGCAGTTCCGCCGCGACCAGCAGCGTGTTGAGGTTGCCCGTCTTGCCCTGGTCCACGGACATGCCGGCCGTGGTGTAGCGCTTCAGCAGCTCGACGTGGTCGAAGCCCTCGTCGAAGGCGAGCCGCACGTCCTTGACCGTCACGTCGTGCTGGAAATCGAGCCATTCGCGCCGCCCGCCGGGGGCGTCGCTGCGCACGGGTCCGGCATGCGCAGTGGCGGGCGGCTCCTGCACTTCAGGCACCGCGGCCGGCACGAATGCCGGGACGGCGGCGCGGCTCAACGCCAGGTGCACCGCACGCGCCGCGTCGGCGAAGGTCTCTGCGAGCGTCACGGCGCCGGCGACGCCGCCGGCGCAGATGGGCGCGGCATCGCCCGCTGGCACGAAGCAGCGGCGCGTCTCGTTGAAGCTGAGCGCGCCGCGCGCGTGGGAATACAGATGAGCGGCCGGTGCCCAGCCGCCGGACATGCCGAGCGCATCGCAGTCGATCTCGCGCGTGCCGGCGATCGCGCCGTCCGGCCCGAGCCTGGCGATCCGCAATCCGGCGAGCGAGCGGCGTCCGCGTGCCTCCAGCGGCAGGCTCTCGGTCACGATCTCGATGCCGCAATGGCGCACGCGGTCCGCGAGCGCGGCGGGCGCTGCGATGCGGCTGTCCACGAGCATCGGCACCTCGATGCCCGCGGCCGCCAGGTCGAGCGCCGCGAGGTATGCGGAATCGTTGTTGGTCGCGAGCACCACGCGCCGTCCCGCGGCGACCGCGTAGCGGTTGGCGTACTGGCGCACCGCGCCCGCGAGCATGATGCCCGGCAGGTCGTTGTGGCCGAACACCAGCGGCTGCTCGATTGCGCCGGTGGCGAGCAGCGTCTGCCGGGCGCGCACGCGCCAGTAGCGCTGGCGGATGCTGCGCCTGCCGCTGCCGAGATCGAGCCGCTGCAGCAGGCCTGCCGTGCCGTGGTCGTAGAGGCCGAAGCAGGTGGTGGACGTCAGCACGGTCACGTTGCGCGAGGCGGCGAGTTCGCCGAGCACGCCCGCGACCCAGGTGATGGCCGGTTCGTCGTTGATCACGGCGCTCGGGCGCAGCAGCTCGACGCCGCACTCGTAGTCCTGCTCCACGAGGATGACCGAGAGGCCCGCGCGCACCGCGGTCTTCGCCGCGAGCAGGCCCGCGGGGCCGGCGCCGACGATCAGCAGGTCGCAATGCGCGTTGACCGCCTCGTAGCGCGAGGGATCCGGCAGCCGCGGCGGCCTGCCGAGTCCCGCGGTCCGGCGGATCAGGGGCTCGTAGAAATGCCACGAGGGCCAGGTGAAGGTCTTGTTGTAGAAGCCCGCGGGCCACAGCGGCGCGGTACAGTCGAACACGCGCCCGAGGTCGAAGCCGACGGCAGGCCAGGCATTCTGCGCGCGCACCTCGAGCCCGTCGCGCACCGGTATCATGGTCGCGCGCGCGTTCGGCTCGAGCGCGGCGCCGCGGCCCAGCGTGACGAGCGCATTCGGTTCCTCGACGCCCGCCGACAGCAGGCCGCGCGGCCGGTGGTACTTCATGCCGCGCCCGACGATGCGGACGCCTTCCGCCAGCAATGCCGAGGCGATCGTGTCGCCGGCGTAGCCGTAGATCCGGCGGCCGTTCCAGCGGAAGCTGAGCCGCTGGCCGCGGTCGATGTGGCCGCCGCTGTCGAGCCGGTAGCCCATCAGTGTGCGACACCCGAGGCCGCGCCCTCGTCCACCAGCGCGCCGCGCGCGAAGCGCTCGAGGCCGAAGGCCGTGATCAGTTCGTGCGGCCGGTCGTTGGCGATGGTCCAGGCCATGGTCTCGCCGCCGGCGGGAATCGCCTTGTAGCCGCCGGTTCCCCAGCCGGCGGAGAGGAACAGCCCCTCGATTGGCGTGAGGCCCATGATGGGGCTGGTGTCCGGCGTGATGTCCACCAGTCCCGCCCACTGGCGCATGACGCGCAGGCGGCTGAGGCAGGGGAACAGTTCGACCGCTGCCGCGGCGTTCGCCTCGAACGCCGGCAGCCCGCCGCGCTGCGCATAGGAGTTATGGATGTCGGAGCCGCCGCCGATCACGATCTCGCCGCGGTCCGACTGGCTGAGGTACACGTGGATCTGCGGCGACAGCAGCACGGTGCGCAACAGCGGCTTCACCGGCTCCGTCACCATCGCCTGCAGCGCCTGGCTCACGATCGGCAGCGCGAGCCCCGCCTTGCGCGCGAGCTCGCTGGAATGCCCGGCGACGGCGAGGCACACGCGCGGCGCGGCGACCTCGCCGAGCGTGGTCTCGAGGCCGGCGATGCGTCCGCCCTCGAGGCGCAGTCCGGTGACCTCGCAGCCCTGCACGATGTCCACGCCGAGGGCCGAGGCTGCGCGCGCAAATGCCCAGACCACGGCGTCGTGGCGCGCGATGCCGCCGCGCCACTGCACCGCGCCGCCCTCGACGGGGTAGCGGCAGTTGACGTTGAGCGCGGGCTCCAGCCGGCGCAGTTCGTCCACGCCCAGCATCTCGGCGTCCACGCCGTTCATGCGGATTGCGTTGACCGAGCGGCGCAGCGTCTCCATCGCATGCGGACTGTGCGCGAGGTCCACCTTGCCGCGCTGGCTCAGCATGATGTTGAAGTTCAGCTCGCGGCTGAGGCCCTCGTAGAGGCGCAGCGAGCGCTCGAAGAACCGCGAGCTGACCAGGTGAAAGTAGTCCGAGCGCACGACCTGCGTGTTGCGCCCGGAGTTGCCCTGGCCGATGGCGCCCTTTTCGAGCACGGCGATGCGGCGCATGCCGTGGCGGCTGGCCAGGAAGTACGCGGTCGCAAGGCCGTGGCCGCCGCCGCCGACGATCACCGCGTCGTAGGCGGGCTTCAGTCCGGAGCTGACGAGCGCCCGTGGCCACTTGCGATGGCCGCTGAGCGCATGCCGGGCGAGGGAAAGGAAGGAATAGCGCTGCATCGGGTGGCCCGGGCAGATGATAGTGCATGCCCGGGAGCCCGGCTCGCGCCGCTGAGCGATAATGCCCCGCATGCTCAGGATCGAATGCCCCTGGTGCGGCCTGCGCGACGAGCCGGAATTCAGCTACGGCGGCGAATCCCACATTGCCCGCCCGCCGCCGGACTGCAGCGACGAGGAATGGTCGCGCTACCTGTTCTTCCGCTCGAATCCGAAGGGCCGGCACGCCGAGCGCTGGTGCCACAGCCACGGCTGCGGCCAGTGGTTCAACGTGCTGCGCGACACCGTGACGCACGAGATCGTGGCGGTGTACCGGATGGGCGAGGCGCCGCCCGGCGCCGGCCCCGGTCAGCCGTCCAGCCGATAGTCCTCGAACTTCGGCCGGCTGACGGCCCGGCCGTACTGGAAGCAGTAGCCGACCCAGTTGTTGGTATTGCGCCCGTCGGCGGTCTTGTACCAGCTCCGGCAGCCGGCCTCGAAGGCGGTCTTCCTGCCGCGCTCGCGCAGGAACTCGTTGAAGCGGCGCTGGGCTTCGGCGCGCACCTCGATGCGCGCCAGCCGCGCGTCCCGCAGTTTCTCCAGGCAACGCACGATGTAGCGCTGCTGCCGCTCCAGCATATAGATGATGGAGCCGGCGCCCAGGTTGGTGTTCGGTCCGTACAGCATGAAGAAGTTGGGAAAGCCGGCGACTGCCATTCCGAGGTAGGCCTCCGCGCCCTGCGACCAGGCCTCGTGCAGCTCGCGGCCATCCGCGCCTTCGATGCGCATCGGCGCCAGGAACGAAGTGGACTCGAAGCCGGTGCCGTACACGATGGCATCCACCTCGCGCAGGCGGCCGTCCGCCGTGCGTACGCCCGCAGGCTCGATGCCGAGGATGGAATCCGTCACCAGCTCGGTCCGTGGGCTCGCCAGGAACGGCAGCCACTCGTTCGACAGCAGCGTGCGCTTGCAGCCGAACGGGAAATCCGGCGTCAGGCGGCGGCGCAGCCCGGGGTCGCGCACTTGTCGGCGCAGCAGCATGCGGCAGGCGAAGCGCAGCATCGCCGCCGTGACGCGGTTGCCGAGGATGCCGCTGTTGTACCACTCGTGCAGCCAGAAGATCCGCAGCCGGTCGAGGTCGTGCAGCAGCGGAATTCGCTCCAGCAGCCGGCGCTCCCAGCTGCGGTAGGCGCGGTCGAACTTGAACAGCACCCAGCCCGGCGAGCGCTGGAACACGTGCATGCGGCGGGCATGGCGGGCGATGGCCGGCGCGAACTGCACCGCGCTCGCGCCGGTGCCGATCACCGCCACGCGACGGTCGCGGAAGTCGTAGTCGTGGTCCCACTGCGCCGAGTGGAACGCCCTGCCGGCAAAGCGCTCCCGGCCGGGCAGCGCCGGGATCCTGGGCCGGTGAAGCTGCCCGACCGCCGTGACCAGGTACGCGGCTTCGTGGCTCGAGCCGTCGGCGAAGCGCAGGGTCCAGGCACGGCGGGACGCGTCGAAGCGCGCGTCCGTCACTTCGCGGCCGAAACGCAGGTGCGGCTCGAGCCCGTGCCGGCGCGCGGTGTGCCGCAGGTAGTCGAGGATCTCCGACTGCGGGCCGAAGCGCCGCGACCAGGGGAAATGCGGCTCGAACGAGAACGAGTAGAGGTGCGAGGGGATGTCGCAGGCGGCGCCGGGGTAACGGTTCTCGCGCCACACGCCGCCGGGTTCGCCGGCCTTGTCGAAGACCAGGAAGTCCTCGAAGCCGGCGCGGCGCAGGTAGTAGCCCATGCCGAGACCGGCAAAGCCAGCGCCGATGACGGCGACGCTCGCCATCGCCATCAGTCGGGGCCGCCCGTCGTTCCGGCGCGCAGCAGGCGCGTGCGGCCGAATACGCGCCAGCCGCCGTCCGCGCCCGCGACTTCGTCGGTGATCTCGAGCGCGTCCTCGACCAGCCGGTAGCTGCTGCGCCCGCGCTCGGTGTCCTCCGATCCCCACAGGACCACCAGCGTGCCGTCGTCTTCAACGGCGCCCGTGAGCGGCAGCGTCATGCCGCGCGAGTCGAGCCAGGTGCCGGTGACGGCGCCGGTCTTGTCCACCCGATAGAACGCCTCCGCGCGGAACCACGATTCCTTGCCGTCGGCCGAGGTCATGCGGTTGTCGAACACGAAGCGGAAGAAGGCGGCGTCGAGCGCCGGCTCGTACCTCGCGTGCTGCGCCGAGGGCATGCCGAGCGTCTCTCCGGCGCCCTGCCACTCGCCGGCGAGCTGGGCGAAGAACCCGCGGGTGCGGGCCTCGTCCGCGCCGGCGGCGAACGAGATTGCGAACAGCAGGGTGATCAGCACGGCGGACCTGGACATTGCGGGTCTCCCGGGAGCCTTCAACCCAACAGCTGCGGATTGAGCTGCCAGACCGAGTAGTTCAGTGCTGCGGCGAAGCTGATCCACAGCAGGTAGGGTATCAGCAGCGCGCCGGCGAGCCGCCGGATGCGCCAGAAGCTGACGAGCGTCGCCACGACCAGCGCCCACAGCAGCGCGATGTCGGCGAAGGCAACAGCGCCCAGCCGCCAGCCGAAGAAGAGCCAGCTCCAGAGCGCATTGACCGCGAGTTGCGCCAGGAACAGCACGAGCGCCGCGCGCGCGGCGCGGAATCCCCCGACGCGCCACACCAGCCAGGCCGCGATGCCCATGAAGGCGTAGAGCACCGTCCAGACCGGGCCGAAGACCGGGCCAGGCGGCGAGGCCGATGACCTGCTTCCATGGCGGCATGCCGGTCATGCGGGTTTCACTGCTTCTCGTCTGCTCGTTCAATCATCTCCGAAGTCACTATGGACCGTGCGACGGCGGCCCGACAAGTCGCGCTCCGGTACAATTTGGCTGGATGCCCCTCTCCGTAGTCATCCTGGCCGCAGGCCAGGGCAAGCGCATGGCCAGCGACCTGCCCAAGGTGCTGCAGCCGCTCGCGGGCAGGCCCTTGCTGGCGCACGTGGTCGCAACCGCGCGATGCCTCGCTCCGGACGCCATACATATTGTCTACGGCCACGGCGGCGAGCGCGTGCGCGAGGCACTGCCTGCGGAGGAACTCCGTTGGGTGCTCCAGGCCGAGCAGAAGGGCACCGGCCACGCCGTCGCGCAGGCGATGCACGCGATCCCGGACGGCCACACCGTGCTCGTGCTCTACGGCGACGTGCCGCTGATCAAGGCCGGCACGCTGCGGGAGCTCGTTTCTCGCGCCGGTCCGCAGTCGCTGGTGCTGCTGTCCGCACGACTGCCGGACCCCGCCGGCTACGGCCGCGTGATCCGGGACAACGCCGGGCGCGTGGTTCGCATCGTCGAGGAGCGCGACGCGAACCACAAGGAAAAGGCCATCCCGGAGATCAACACGGGCCTGCTCGCTGCACCGGCCGGCCGGCTGCGCGGCTGGCTGGAGGCATTGAGGCCCGACAACGCCCAGGGGGAGTATTATCTGACCGACTGCATCGGCGCCGCCGTGCGCGACGGGATCGCAGTCGAGGCCGTGCTCGCGGCATCCGCCGGGGAGGTCCTGGGCGTGAACGACAAGATCCAGCTCGCCGAAGTCGAGGCCGCGCACCGGCGCGAGCGCGCGACCGAGCTCATGCAGCGCGGCGTCACGATCGTCGATCCCGCACGCGTGGACATCCGCGGCGAGGTGAGCTGCGGGCGCGACGTCATGCTCGAGGTCAACGTGATCCTGGAAGGCAAGGTGAAGCTCGGTGATCGCGTGAAGGTCGGCCCGGGCTGCGTGCTGCGCGACTGCGAGGTCGGCGCCGATACCGAGATCCGCGCGCACAGCGTCATCGAGGGTGCCGTGACCGGGGCTCGCTGCATCGTCGGGCCGTTCGCCCGTCTGCGCCCGGGCACGAGGCTCGCGGACGAGGTGCACGTCGGCAACTTCGTCGAGGTGAAGAACAGCGTCGTCGGCGAGGGCAGCAAGGCCAATCACCTGAGCTACGTCGGCGACACCACCATCGGCAGGAAGGTGAACGTCGGCGCGGGCACCGTCACCTGCAACTACGACGGCGTGAACAAGCACCGGACGGAGATCGGCGACGGCGCCTTCATCGGCTCCGGCACGATGCTGGTCGCGCCGGTCACCGTCGGTGCGGACGCAACCATCGGCGCGGGCTCGACGATCACCAAGCCGGCGCCGGCGGGCAAGCTGACGGTCGAGCGCAGCCGCCAGCAGGTGATCGAGAACTGGAAGCGCCCGGAGAGGAAGGCCGGGCCGGGCGGGGCATCGTGAACACCGGGGACAGCGGCTCCCGGCAGGGCCTCAACCTCACGCTGGAGCCGCGCGAAGGCTATCTGTACCTGCACCTGGCGCCAGGTTTCGAGGCGACGCCGGAGACCATGGCCCGCGTGTGGACGGCGATCAGCGAGGCCTGCCGGCGCAACAACCTGCGCCGCGTGCTGGCGGACGGCGAGAACGTGCAGCGCAAGCTGACCCCGATGGAGTCCTACGACCACGCCGCGCTCGCGGCGCGGCTGCTGCCGGGGCTGACCGTCGCCTGCTGCTTCCGCGGCTACCAGACCGACGAGCAGACCGAGTTCTTCAAGACCGCGGCCATGAACCGGGGCGTGCGTATCGAGTTCTTCGACGACCTGGACGCCGCCCTGCGCTGGCTGGGGACCGGCCTGAAGGCCTGATTCTGTGAAATGCCGCCCGGGGCGGGCCAGGCCGCTTTGGAATAGAATGTCGCGACCACGGCCCCGGGACCCTCTCCCGGCGTGAGGTCCAACACGGAATGTGCGGCATCGTCGGAGCGGTCGCTGACCGCGACATCGTCCCGATCCTGATCGAAGGCCTGAAGCGCCTCGAGTACCGGGGTTACGACTCGGCGGGCGTCGCCGTGCTGAATGGCGGCAGCCAGGTGTCGCGCCTGCGCGCCGTCGGCAAGGTCGCGAAGCTCTCCGAGGCGCTGGCCACGACGCCGACTTCCGGGCATCTCGGCATCGCCCATACGCGCTGGGCGACCCACGGCGTGCCGAACGAGCGCAACGCGCATCCGCACATATCGCGCGACGGCGTCGCGATCGTGCACAACGGCATCATCGAGAACCACGAGGAGCTGCGCGCGGAGCTGGAGAAGCTCGGCTACGAGTTCAGCTCCGAGACCGACACGGAAGTCATCGCGCACCGGATCCATCACCATCTGCAGGCCGGCGGCGGCCTGTGCCAGGCGGTGCAGCGGACGGTGGCCGAGCTGCGCGGCGCCTACTCGCTGGCGGTGATGTGGGGACAGGACCCGGACTGCATCGTGCTGGCGCGCGCCGGCTGCCCGGCGCTGATCGGCATCGGCAGGGACGAGAACTTCGTCGCCTCCGACATCGCGGCGCTGCTGCCGGTGACGCGCCGCTTCGTGATCCTGGAGGAGGGGGACGTCGCCTGCATCCGCCGCCGCAGCATCCAGGTCATGGATGCGAAGGGACAGGCGGTCGAGCGGCCGGAGTACGTCTCCGAGCAGTCCGCGGAGGCCGCCGAGCGCGGCGAGTTCGCGCACTTCATGCTGAAGGAGATCCACGAACAGCCGCGCGCGGTCGCGCAGACGCTGTCCGAGCGCGTCGCCGGCGGGCGGCTGCTGTCGCAGGCCTTCGGGCCGGCGGCGACGGAGGTCTTCAGGCGCACGACCTCGGTGCATATCGTCGCCTGCGGCACCAGCTACCACGCGGGCGTCGTCGCGCGCTATTTCATCGAGCAGATCTGCCGCGTGCCCTGCCGGGTCGAGATCGCGAGCGAGTTCCGCTACCGCGATCCGGTGGTGCCGGCGAATTCGCTGTTCGTCTCGATCTCGCAGTCCGGCGAGACGGCCGACACGCTGGCGGCCCTGCGGCTGGCGAAGAAGGCCGGGTTCCTGTCGACGCTCGCGATCTGCAACGTGCCGGAGAGCTCGCTGGTGCGCGAGTCGGAGCTCGTCATGCTGACGCGGGCCGGCCCCGAGATCGGCGTGGCCTCGACCAAGGCGTTCACCACGCAGCTCGCGGCGCTCGGCATGCTGGTGATCGCGATCGGCAAGCACCACGGGCTGGCGACCGAGCGCGAGCAGAAGCTGGTGCATCGGCTGCTGGAGCTGCCCTCGATGCTCGAGCAGACCCTCGCGCTCGACCCGGTGATCCGCGGGCTGGCGAAGGAGATCGCGCCCAAGCACCATGCGCTGTTCCTGGGCCGCGGCGCCATGTTCCCGATCGCGCAGGAAGGGGCGCTGAAGCTGAAGGAGATCTCCTACATCCACGCCGAGGCCTACGCGGCCGGCGAGCTGAAGCACGGGCCGCTGGCGCTGGTGGATGCCGACATGCCGGTCATTGCGGTGGCGCCGAACAACGACCTGCTGGAGAAAGTGAAGTCGAACCTGCAGGAGGTGCGCGCGCGGGGAGGGATGCTGTACGTGTTCGCCGATCCCGAGTCCGGCATCGAGTCGTCGGAGGGCGTGAAGGTCATCACCATGCCGCGGCACGTGAGCTACTTCCAGTCGCCGGCGGTCTACACGCTGCCGCTGCAGCTGCTCGCCTACCACGCCGCCGTTCTCAAGGGCACCGACGTGGACCAGCCGCGCAACCTCGCCAAGTCCGTCACCGTCGAATAAAGGGGACGCGTCCAATTAAGGTTCCTTAATTGGACGCGTCCCCTTTATCTTTATCGATGTTCGACGCTCGCTTCTATCAGCGCTATTACGTGGACCCGACGACGCGCGTCGCCTCGCGGGACGACGCCATCCGCCTCGGGCGCTTCGTCTGCGCCTACACCGCCTACCTGGGGTTCACGGTCAGGCGCGTGCTGGACGCCGGCTGCGGACTCGGCCACATGCGCCGGCCGGTGCGCGAGTACTTCCCGCAGGCGCGCTACGTGGGACTGGAGACCAGCGAGTACCTTTGCCGGCGCCACGGCTGGACCCGCGGCAGCATCGCGGACTACGCGCCGAAGCAGCCATTCGATCTCGTCCTCTGCCACGACGTGCTCCAGTACCTGGAAGACCGCGAGGCCGTCCGGGCGCTCGCCAACCTGGCACGGCTGTCCCGCGGCGCCCTGTACTTCAGCGTACTGACGCAGGAAGACTGGCGCCGCAACGCCGACCGGGCGCGGACCGATTCCGGCGTCCGCCTGCGGCCGGCGGCCTGGTACAAGTCGCGGCTGGCGCGCCATTTCCGGCCCCTGGGCGGGGGAATGCTGGTCCGGCGCGGCTTCCAGCCGCTCCTGTGGGAGCTGGAACGCCCGTGGTAGTATCGGCGACTGCAATCGAGGTCCCCAGGGGACCGCCAGAACGGGGGAGTGACTGACGATGTCGTTTCTGAAGCATCCGGGCCTGCGGGCCCTCGGTACCGCGGTCGCCGCGGCAGCGGCGCTCAGCGCCTGTGGCGGCTCGGGCAGCAGGAATGACCAGTTTCCGCTGATCCGCGCGACGCTCACCATCAAGACCGTTTCCCAGGGCGGAGTCTGCGACTCCGTGCGCGTGCGCCTCTCGCCGAAGCAGCTGATCGGCGAATCGAACAAGTACGCCAACAGCAGGATGATGGTCGCGGAGGTCGCCATGACCGGCCCGACCGATGAAGCGGGCGCGCCGATGTGCAATGGCACCGGCGAGTCGCTGCCGATGGCCTCGGGCATCTGGGAATTCACGGTGCCGCTCGCTTCCGGCACCGCGACCTGCGAGCGCCACATCGAGCCCGGCGGCGACCTGTCGATCGTGTTCATCGACGGCGTCGACGGCTGCGGCGGCAACGGCAATGGCGACGTCACGAACGGCATCCCGCTCGAGATGGTGCCCGGCAGCGAAGTCCCGGCCGAAGGCGACGCCGCGCCCGCCGCGGGCTGACGCATCGCATACGCCTGAACAGGAGCCGGCACGGGCAACCGTGCCGGCTTTTTTCACCCTTGGCTGACTACACGCCACTCTGGCTGCCGCCGCTGCTGAAGCTGACCGCTGCGGTCGCGCCACCGCTCGCCGCGCGCATCATGGGCGAGCTCATCTCGCGCCCGCGCGGGCGCAATCCCACGCAGCCCTTCGAGCTTGTGAAGCCGGATGCGGAGCGCGAGCTCGAACTTCGCCCGGGCCTGTTTGCGCTGGTCACCGGCGACAGCGGCCCCGCCGTGCTCGCGCTGCACGGCTGGCGTGGCCG
>JAHCAM010000150.1 GCA_019634895.1 Steroidobacteraceae bacterium
CCGGTGGTCGACCCGTCGCAGCTCGACGTCGACCTCGAGTACCTCGCGGTCGGGCGTGCCGAGGGCGCGCGGCTCGTCTGCGGGGGCGAGCGCGTCGTGCGAGCCACCGACGGGTACTACCTGAGCCCCGCCCTGTTCGCCGACGCGGCGCCGACGATGCGCATCGCGCGCGAGGAGATCTTCGGGCCGGTGGCCTGCGTGATCGCCGCCGACAGCTACGAGCACGCGCTCGCGCTGGCCAACGACACCGAGTTCGGGCTGTCGTCGGGCATCTGCACCACGTCGCTGAAATACGCGACGCACTTCAAGCGCGCGTCGCAGGCCGGGATGGTCATGGTCAACGCGCCGACCGCCGGCGTCGACTACCACGTGCCGTTCGGCGGGCGCAAGGGATCGAGCTACGGGCCGCGCGAGCAGGGCAGCTACGCGGCGGAGTTCTTCACCACCGTCAAGACGGCCTACACGGCCGCCTGACCGGTCGCTACCGCTTCGCGCCGGAGTTGCGTATCGCGTCGAGGGTGGCGTTGGGGGTGATGGCCTGGGGGTCGACCTTCAGGTGCACGAGGGCGGGGCGGTGGCGGGTGCGGGTGTGCTCGAGGGCGGCGCGCATGGCGGGTTCGAACTGGGCGGTGCGCTCGACGCGCGCGCCGAAGCCGCCGAAGGCTTCGCCGTACTTCGCGAAGTCGGGGTTGGCCAGTTCGGTGCCGAGCACGCGCGAGGGGTACTCGCGCTCCTGGTGCATGCGGATGGTGCCGTACATGCCGTTGTCGAAGACGATGACCACCGGGGCGGCGCCGTACTGGGCGGCGGTGGCGAGCTCCTGGCCGTTCATCAGGAAGTCGCCGTCGCCGGCGAAGCACACGACGGTGCGCTGGGGCTGGGCGATGGCGGCGGCGACCGCCGCGGGCACGCCGTAGCCCATCGAACCCGAGGTGGTCGAGAGCAGCGTGCGCAGGCCCGCGTAGGGCCAGAAGCGGTTGGCCCAGGTGGCGAAGTTGCCTGCGCCGTTGGTGAGGATCGCGTCGGCGGGCAGCAGCCGCTTGAGCGTTTGCACGAGCTCCCACAGGTCCAGCGCCGGCGCAGCGCCGCCCGCGTAGATCGCGGGGCGGCCCTGCCAGGCCTCGTACTCGGCACGTGCCTGGGCGAGCGAGCC
>JAHCAM010000151.1 GCA_019634895.1 Steroidobacteraceae bacterium
AGCCGAGCGCGCGCTCGACCAGCGTGTCGAAGATCCGCTCGAAGCTGGCGCGGCCGCGGCGCTGCGTGTCGCCGTAGCCCTTGAGCACCCTCGGCAGTTCGGCCAGCGCGGCGGCGAATGCGGGCGACGCAGCGAGCATCCGTTCGAGCGCGGCGAGCCAGCGCTCGATCGACTGCTGCTCTTCGTGAAAGCGCAGCGAGCGGCGTCGTAGCGGACGCATTCGCGCGAGCAGCCTGAGCATCAGGTAGCCGTGGATCCGCGTGGTGGGCAGGTGCATGCCGCGGTTGAGCGAATCGAGCTTGCCGCGTCGCGTGGCCCAGTCGCGCAGCCGCGCGCCGAGCGCGCGCGGCAGCACCGCGGCCACTTCGTCGACGCCGGGCTTCAGGTATTCGAAGACCTCGAGGATCTCGCCGTCGCGGGCCCGTGCTTCGCTGCGGATCTGCGCGATCCGGCTGCGCCGCGACTTCAGGTCGGCCACGCGGATCACGTCCTCGTAGGTCATCCAGAGGGCCAGCAGGCGCGCGGCCTCTGACAGCGCGCGGCCCGTTGCCGGCTGCGCCGCCGCATCGCCTGCTGCGGCGGCGAGGCGCTGCAGGCGATCGACGTACTGGCGCGCGTAAGGGGCGTCCTGGTAGTCGAGCACGCGCACCACGCCATGGGCCGCGCACTCGCGCATCGGTGCCGGCAGCGTCGCCAGAAGCGGGGCCCAGACTTCGGGGCTCGACTTCGGCGCGAGGCCGGCGCCCGCGCCGGCCAGCGCCTCGCGCGCGGCGCCCGTGGCCACCAGATCGAACGCGGCGCCGAAGCCCGCCAGGCTCGCCTGCACGCCGAGCCCGCCCTCGCGGATCACCCGCTCGCAGACTTCGCGCCCCCAGGGCAGCACTCCGGCGCCGGCCAGCGCGCCGAACATCACCGCGCTGATCACCGTGCCGTGCGCGGCCGCAAGCCCCGCCATGTCGACGCTCAGGTAGCGCGCCGACAGCGCGCGCGCGCCGGCGTGGATGCGCTCGTCGTCGAAGCGGCCGTCGCCCATCTGCATCTTTTCCTGCGTCGTGTAGACGCGGTGCGACGCGGCGATCAGCGTCGTGCGCTTCGGGTGAACGAAGCCGCGCTCGATCATCCGCCCGGCCTCCACCAGCTCGC
>JAHCAM010000152.1 GCA_019634895.1 Steroidobacteraceae bacterium
ATCTTCGCGCCGGCCGGCATCCGGCTGATTCCGGTCGTGCACGAGCAGGGCGCTGCGCACATGGCCGACGGCTACGCGCGCGTCTCCGGGCGTCACGGCGTGGTCATCGGCCAGAACGGCCCCGGCATCAGCAACTGCGTGACCGCGATCGCGGCCGCCTACTGGGCGCACAGCCCGGTCGTCATCGTCACGCCGGAGACCGGCACGATGGGCATGGGGCTCGGCGGCTTCCAGGAGTGCAACCAGCTGCCGATGTTCCAGGAGTTCACCAAGTACCAGGGCCACGTGAACAACCCGAAGCGGATGGCCGAATACACGGCCCGCTGCTTCGACCGCGCGATGTCCGAGATCGGCCCGACGCAGCTGAACATCCCACGCGACTACTTCTACGGCGAGATCCAGTGCGAGATCCCGAAGCCGCAGCGCCTCGATCGCGGACCCGGTGGCGAGCAGAGCCTGAACGAGGCGGCCGAGCTGCTGGCGAAGGCGAAATTCCCGGTCATCATCTCGGGCGGCGGCGTGGTGATGGCCGACGGCGTCGAGCAGTGCAAGGCGCTGGCCGAGCGGCTGGGTGCCCCCGTGGTCAACAGCTACCTGCACAACGACTCGTTCCCGGCCAGCCACCCGCTGTGGTGCGGCCCGCTGGGCTACCAGGGCTCGAAGGCGGCGATGAAGCTGATGTCGCGCGCCGACGTGGTGGTGGCGCTCGGCTCGCGGCTCGGGCCCTTCGGCACGCTGCCGCAGCACGGGATGGACTACTGGCCGAAGGACGCGAAGATCATCCAGATCGACGCCGACCACAAGATGCTCGGCCTGGTGAAGAAGATCTCGGTCGGCATCTGCGGCGACGCGAAGGCCGCCGCCGCGGCGCTGGTGCAGCGGCTGGCAGGCAAGACGCTCGCCTGCGACGCGAACAAGGCCGAGCGCGCGAAGCAGGTCGCCGACGAGAAGGCGGCCTGGGAGAAGGAGCTGTCCGAGTGGACACACGAGCGCGACCCGTTCAGCCTCGAGATGATCGAGGAGGCCAAGCGCGAGGGCGGCAAGTGGCTGCATCCGCGCCAGGTGCTGCGCGAGCTCGAGAAGGTGATGCCGGCGCACGTGATGGTGTCGACCGACATCGGCAATATCAACTCGGTGGCAA
>JAHCAM010000153.1 GCA_019634895.1 Steroidobacteraceae bacterium
CTGGTCGAACAGGGTGATCTGCTGGGCGAAGGCATCGCGGAACAGGCCGGAAATGCGGAGCGTCACGTCAATGCGCGGCCGGTCCATGCGCGGCCCGGGCATGATCTCGACGCCGGTGACGCGGGTTGAGGCATTGTCCCAGCGCGGGCGCGCGCCCATCAGCACAAGCGCCTCGGCAAGGTCGTCGCCGCCGGTGCGCAGCGTCATCGAGGCCCAGAGGTCCATGACGAGCGCGCGCGGCCAGTCGCCATGATCCTGGAGATAACGTCGCAGCACTTCCGCCGCCGCCCGCTCGCCAATGGTGAGCGCCGTGCGCGTCGGGATGGCGCGCGGGTCGAGCCCGGTGAGATTGCGGCCGGTCGGCAGAACGTCGAGCCGCCCGCGCGTCGGCGCTCCCGCCGGTCCCGGTGGCACGAAGCGCCCGCCGAGCGCCGCCAGCAGCGCGGCCTTTTCCGCTTGCGGCGAGGCCGCGATTCGCAGGTGCGCTTCCGCTGCAGCGTCTCCCATCAGCGCGGCCATGGCGGCGCCGGCGGCGGCTGGCGGGGCCTCGCCCAGCACATGCAGCCCGTCGCGGATGGCGAATTCCTTGAGGTCGCACAGCCAGGCATCGAGCGCGGTGATCAGCGTGTCGTCGTCGCTCGCCTCGGCGCCGCACTCGGCCGCGAGGCCCGTCTCGCGCGCCTTGTCGACGATGGCGGATTTCAGGAGCCGCTGGCGCTTCGCATCGAGGCCGTCGGCGGCCGCATATTCATCGACCAGCGCCTCGAGCTCGGCCGACGCGCCATGGAGCCCCGCCTCGCTGATGGGCGGCGTGAGATGGCCGATGGTCACCGCCCCTATCCGCCGGCGCGCCACCGCCGCCTCCCCAGGGTTATTGACGATGAAGGGATAGATCACCGGCAGCGCGCCCGTCAGCACCTGCGGCGCGCAGGCGGGTGACAGCGCGGCGGTCTTGCCGGGCAGCCATTCGAGCGTGCCATGGGTGCCGAGATGGACGATGGCATCGACCTCCTCGCCGCCGCCCGACCGGCCGAGCGCAAGCCAAGCATAGAAGGCGCAATAGGCGTGGCGCGGCGGCAGCGCCGGGTCATGATAGCTCGCCTTACGGTCGGCGTCTCGCCCACGCT
>JAHCAM010000154.1 GCA_019634895.1 Steroidobacteraceae bacterium
GAGCCAGCTGGCGACGGAACGTGCGGGGGTGGCGGATTTCATCGGTTCGATGCCGGGCCGGTAGGGCGCCGTCTCGCGGCAACGGTAGCACGGCGGAGACATCGAATGCAGATCATTCTGGTGCATCCGGGACTCAGGCAGGCCCGCACCATCCACATCGGCCGGCGCACGCTGGCAGGCGCCGCGCTGGCGCTGCTGCTGCTGCTCGCATCGGCCTCGGGCCTGCTGTCGTACGTGACGCTGCGTCACGCGCTGGGTGGCCAGTTTCCGTTCCTCGAACAGTGGTTGCCGCGACTCGAGACCGCGCGTCCGCTGGCCACGCGCGACGAATTCCTGCGCCAGAACATCGACGCGCTGGCCGTCAGGTTGGGCGAGATGCAGGCGCGGCTTGCGCGCCTGGACGCGCTGGGCGAGCGGGTCGCGACGATGGCAGGCCTCAGGCTGGTCGATCTCGGCGTGCTCCCCGCTCCCGGCGGGCGGGGCGGACCGGTTCCCGCCGACGGCGGTCGTCCGCTGACCCTGGACGAGCTCAGCCGGGCGGTGGATCGCACGGCCGACGAGTTCGCGCAGCAGAACGGCGAGCTGAGCCTGCTCGAATCCGAGTTGCTCTACCGCGAGGTATCGGCCCGGCTGGTGCCGAGCGCGACGCCGCTGGCCGACGCGCTGGTGGGCTCGCGGTTCGGTGCGCGCATCGATCCGTTCACCGGCCGGCGCGTCGCGCACGAGGGGCTGGACTTCGCCGCGCTGGTCGGCGCGCCGATCCTGGCCGCTGCAGCGGGCGTGGTCGTGGTGGCCGGCAGGCATCCCGGCTACGGCAACCAGATCGACATCGACCACGGCAACGGCCTGGTGACCCGTTACGGGCACGCATCGAAGCTCGACGTCGTCGAAGGCGAGATCGTCAAGCAGGGGCAGAAGATCGCCGAGGTCGGCTCGACCGGCCGCTCCACCGGCCCGCACCTGCACTTCGAGGTTCGCGTCGACGGCGTCCCGCGCGACCCGTTGCCGTACCTGCGCGCCGGCATGCGCGCCGGGCCGCGCGATTCGGGTACCCCGCCGCTGGCCAGGGCGCGCTGATCGCGGGCGCGCGGCGCTCGGCGCCGCGCCCCCGGCCGGCCGGGGGG
>JAHCAM010000155.1 GCA_019634895.1 Steroidobacteraceae bacterium
GCCCGATGTCGCGCAGGTCAACGCGCTGCTCGCGCCGCCGCAGCCGAAGCCGTCCGAGGCGACGAGCGCCACGCCGGTGCCCGCGCCGGCCGCGCAGCCCGCGTCGCAATCGATGCCGTCCAAGCCGCCGGTGCCGGCGCCGGCCACGCCGCCGACCACCGGTCGTCGCGTCGAGAAGCGCTGATCGCGCACCGGCGCTGCGGCGGCTGAGCCGCCGCTTCGCCGTCAGTCTCCAGCGGCGCGCCGGTCGATGTACGGCGCCAGCGCCTGTACCGTGCGCGCGGTGGCGCCGCGATGCCGACCGGCGAAGGCCAGCGCGCAATCGCTCATCGACTGCCGTCGCTCGCCGTCGAGCACGATCGCAAGCGCCTGCTCGACGGCCCTCGGCGCGTCCGCGACGCGGACGGCCGCCTCGGCCGCGATCGCCTGCTCGGCCGCCTCGGCGAAGTTGAAGGTGTGCGGCCCGACGATCACCGGCACGCCGGCCGCGCAGGCCTCGATCAGGTTCTGGCCGCCATGCGGCATCAGCGAGCCCCCGATGATCGCCACGTCCGCGAGCCCGTAGTAAGCAGCCATCTCGCCCATCGAGTCGCCCACCAGCACCTGTGCCTCCAGGGACTGGTCGTCGGCGAGGCGGCTGCGCCGTGCCATCCGCCAGCCGCGTGCCTCGATCAGCGCCGCCACCTCGTCGAAGCGCTGCGGGTGCCGGGGCACGACGACCAGCAGCGGCGGGAAGCGGCTGGCCAGCGCCGGAGGCTGCAGCGCAGCAGCCCACGCGTCGAGCAAGGGTGCCTCCTCGCCCTCGCGGGTGCTGGCCGCGAGGACGCAGAAGCGCGGCAACACGGTCGGCGGCGTGCTGGCCAGCCAGGCCGTGCGCCAGCGATGCCCGCGCGCCTCGAGCGCGGGCTCGGCAACGACGTCGAACTTCAGGTTGCCCAGCACCGGCACCGCGTGCCGCCCGAGCTGCGCCAGCCGGCGCGCGTCCGAATCGGTCTGTGCGAGCACCAGGTCGAGCGAGGCGAGCGCCGGCCGGATCAGCGCCCGCCAACGGCGCGCCTTGCGCAGCGACCGGTCGGACAGCCGCGCATTGACCAGCGCCA
>JAHCAM010000156.1 GCA_019634895.1 Steroidobacteraceae bacterium
ATGGGTCCGGGCGGGCCGATGATGGGCGGGCCCGGCGCCGGCACTCGTGGCGGCTACGGTCCCTGGCAGGGCATGGGCGGGGGCATGATGGGCGGCTGCGGTTACGGAGCCGGGATGGGCTTCGGCGGGATGATGGGCCCCGGCATGATGGGCTTCGGCGGGATGATGGGCCCCGGCATGATGGGCGGCGGCATGATGGGAGTGGCCGGTCCCGCGCTCGCGGCGCTCGGACTCGACGAGGCCCAGCGCAACGAGGTCGTGAAGATCGGCGACGAGTTGCGCAAGAAGCGCTGGGCCGTGGCCGGCCAGATGCAGGACGAGATGGCGAAGATCCGGGACGCCGCGTGGTCCGGCAAGCGCGATCGCGCGGCGATCCTGGCGGCGCACAAGCGCATGTCCGAGCTGGGCCAGCAGCAGCTCGAGAGCTCGCTCGATGCAGCGGACCGGATCGACAAGGTCCTGACGCCGGAGCAGCGGCAGCAGCTCGGGCGCATCGGCCCGTGGTGGATGATGGGCGGGGTGCAGTAGCGAAGCGTGCCCGGCAGGGTCGCGTCGCGCCTGCGTGAACGGGTCGGGAGGTCTCGATGATGTGGGGCGGATACGATGGTTGGGGTTGGGGCTGGGGCCTCGGGATGATCCACGGGCTGCTCTGGTGGGTGCTGGTCATCATCGGCATCGTCTTGCTCGTGCGCCTGCTCGGTCGCAGCTCCGCGAGTGCGCCGACGCAGCCGGGCGCTGCCCCGGAGACGGCGCTCGAGGTCCTGAAGCGGCGTTATGCGAACGGCGAGATCGGCAAGGCCGAGTTCGAGGAGAAGAAGCGTGACCTCTCCTGATCGCGCGGCGGGGCGACGTGCCTTCGTGCTCGGTGCGCTGGCCGCCGGCCTGCCGAGATGGGCGGGCGCGCAACGCGCGCAGGCGCCGCTGATCGAGGTCTGGAAGAGCCCGACCTGTGGCTGCTGCAAGGACTGGGTCGCGCACGTCCAGGCCAGCGGGTTCGCGGTCAAGGTCAACGAAACCGGTAACACCGCGGCGCGCGCCCGCCTCGGC
>JAHCAM010000157.1 GCA_019634895.1 Steroidobacteraceae bacterium
CATTGGTCGGCGAGGATCAGCGCGAGCCCGCCCGACACGAGCATCGCGAGCCGGTAGCCGAGCACCGAGACCGCCGCGCCCGCCCCGCGCTCGTTCTCGTGCAGCAGGTCGGTGCGGTAGGCGTCGAACACGATGTCCTGCGAGGCCGAGAGGAACGCGATCGCGACCGCGCAGGCGCCCACCGCCGCGACCGAAGCCTTCGGATCGAGCGCGGCCATCACGAAGCACAGCACCGCCAGGCCGAGCTGCGTCACGACCAGCCAGCTCCGGCGGCGCCCGAGCAACGGCGGTTCGAAGCGATCGGCGAGCGGCGCCCAGGCGAACTTGAAGGTGTACGGCAATCCGGCCAGCGCGAAGAAGCCGATCGTGCGGATATCGAGGCCCTCGACCGTCAGCCACGCCTGCAGCGTGCCGGCCGACAAGGCGAGCGGCAGGCCGCTGGCGAAGCCGAGCAGAAGCATCGCCGCAATGCGGCGATTGCCGAAGACCTGGAGGATGGGGCGAGCGGGCACGGTCACTGGTCGGGCAGTTTACCTGCCGTCGTTGTCCGCGACTCGCGGGCGCGCTACGCTCGGCCAGCGGCCACTGCACGCACCGCCGCCAGCGCGGCAAGGAGTCTCGCCATGATCGTGATCAGCTTTCGCTCGCGGATCCGGCCCGGCTGCGACCTGCAGGCACTCGACCGGCTGGGCACCCGGATGTACGAACTGGCCAGCGTGATGCCCGGCTTCGTCTCGTACCAGGACTTCACCGCCGCCGACGGCGAGAGCCTGACGCTGATCGAATTCGCCGACCACGCGAGCCTGGCAGCCTGGCGCGATCATCCCGAGCATCGCGCTGCACAGGAGCGCGGACGACTCGAATTCTTCAGCGACTACCGGATCCAGGTCTGCGAGGCGGTCCGCAGCTACCGCTTCTCGGCCGCCGAGGGCCGCGTCGACGAGGGCTGAGCAGCCCCGGCGGTGCGGCCGCCATTGGCGTACCAGGCCATCAGCGCGCCGAGCTCGAGGTCGCTGAACGGATTCCGATAGGCAGTG
>JAHCAM010000158.1 GCA_019634895.1 Steroidobacteraceae bacterium
GCCGCCGAGCCTTTCGTAGTGGCGGGCGATCCAGCCAGGGCCGAGCCGCACGCGGCCGTCCTCGGGATAGGTCTCGTCGGAATCGGCGACGAGCATGGGCACGTCGCGCGAGCGCGCCTCGGCCAGCGCCGCGAGCATCGGGCTCGCCAGCGCCTCGGCCTCGGTGCCGTGCGGCATGCCCGCGGCGATGATGATGTCGGACTGCGCCATGTCGTCGACCATGGCATTGCGGACGTCGGAGAGCCAGCGCACGCCTGTGCCCTGGAGGATGAAGTGCACGCGCGGCAGGTCCGGGCTGCCGTCGTTCCGCCGTTCGAGGTCGCGCCAGGTCAGCTCGCCCGAGCAGGCGATGTGGTCATAGGCGCCCTCCGCGACGCCGACGTTGCTCAGCCGCAGCACCACGCCCGCCGTGCGCTGCGGCGAATTGGTGACGACGACCACCGTGCGCCCCACCGCCCGCGCGCGGCGCAGCGCGTCGTTGACCGGCGCGAAGACGTTGCGCCCGTCGTGGATCACGCCATAGGCGTCGATGAGCAGCACCTTGTAGCGGTCGATGACGTCGCCGAGGCCGGCAATCTTCTCTGTGCGGTCCATCACACGATCCTCCGCTCGCGCGCGGCCGCGACCGGGCCATCGACCGTCAGCGCGACGCCCGTCAGCTCGCGCCGGTTGAAGGCGATCCGCCAGTCGAGCATGCGTTGCGCCATCGCCAGCATCGCCGGCGCAGCGGCAGCGTCACCGGCGCGGTTGTGAAGCTCATGGGGATCGGCTTCGAGGTCGTAATAGAGGGGCGGCATGGCGGCGAAGTGCACGTATTTCTCCGTTTCGGTGCGCAGCACGGCAAAGCTCAACTCATCGATCGAGCAGCCGAATTGCCGGTCGATCGCGTCGTTCGTCACGGCGCGGAAATCGAACTCCCAGCGCACGTCGTCCCGCCAGCGCTCGGGCGCGCTGCCGTCGAGGAAGGTCCGGAGACTCCGTCCGTCGCACTGGATCGGAATCTCCGCACCGACGAGATCGAG
>JAHCAM010000159.1 GCA_019634895.1 Steroidobacteraceae bacterium
CGCGGTGCGCCGCGACGTGACGACGTTGCCGTCGAGTTGCGCCAGCGGCACGCCGGTGGCCGCGTCGAACAGCAGGTACACCGCGTGCAGCCCCGCGAGCCCGCGCGCCGCGTTGCCCGGCGCGACGTTGACCGTCTTGATGCCGTAGTGGCGCGCCGTCCACGCGGGCATGATCAGCGACGTGAGCACGCTGCCGTCGGGGCTGGCGATTTCGTGGACGTGGCGCTGCGGCACTTCGCAGCCCGCGGCGAACATCGCGCGCAGCGCCTGCACCAGGCGCTCGAACGGCAATGCGGCGCGCGTGGCCTCGGCGTCGAAGATCTTCATCGACCGAACCTGTGCAGCGCGCTCAGCCAGCCAGCGACTCGAGCTGCGCGAGCAGCGGCGCCGCCACTTCGATGCCTTCGGCCTCGGCGCGCCGGGCGAGGTCCACGCGCCGCTGCCCGGGCAGGCGCACTTCGGCGTCGAGCAGCATCGTCGCGACCAGCGTTTCGATGCGCTCGTGGAACACGTCGTGGCCGCCCACCGCGTCCGGGTCGATCACCACGAAGGCCTGGCCGATGCGCGGGCGGTTGCCTTCGTCGGTGAAGAACGAGTCGGCTTCGAAGCCGAATGCGGCGCCCGTCAGCGCGCAGCAGATCAGTTCGACCATCAGCGCGAGCATCGCGCCCTTGACGCCGCCGGCCGGCAGCATCATGCCCTCGAGGCCGGCCTTCGGATCGGTGGTCGGATTGCCGTCCTTGTCGAGCGCCCAGCCCTGCGGGATCGGCTTGCCCTCGCGTGCGGCGACCATCAGCTTGCCGCGCGCGACCTCGGACAGCGACAGGTCGATCGTGAGGGGCGGTGCGCCGCGGCGCGGAAAGACCGCCGCGATCGGATTGGTGCCGAAGATCGCGCGCCGGCCGCCCCAGGCCGGCATCGCCGCCGGCGAGTTGCCGAACGCGAGCCCGACCATGCCGGCGGCCGCGACCGGGTCGAGGTGCCAGGCCGCCGCGCCGAAGTGGTGGCTGCGCGTGACGCC
>JAHCAM010000016.1 GCA_019634895.1 Steroidobacteraceae bacterium
CGCAGGACGCGTGGCACCGCCCGCGATGGGCGCGCCGGATTCGGGCTACGCGCCGGTCTGCGAGGCGCCCGGCGAGTACGTGAAGCAACGCTAGTCGTGCGAACTACGTATTGCCCGCAGCGTCGCACGGTGATCTACTTCGCCGCGGCTGGCGACGCCGGCCGCACGCGGGCGCCGAAACTTTCCTCCCGAATCCTGGATGCGCCCGCACTGGAGTTCATCCATGTACGCAAGACTGGTCACCACACACCTGAAGCCGGGCAAGTTCGAGCTGGCCACGCGCAGGTTCGAAGAGAAGATCATCCCGATGCTGAAGAAGCAGCACGGATTCCGGGATGAAGTGTCGTTCTTCGACAAGGAGAAGAACGAGTCGGTCGCGATCAGCTTCTGGGACGCCGAAGCCGACCTGCGCAAGTACGAGAAGGACATGTATCCCGAGATGGTGAAGCTACTGAGCGACACCTTCGTTGGCACGCCCGAGGTCAGGCGCTTCGAAGTCGCGAACGCCACGTTCTACAAGATTCATGCCAGCTGACGGGCGGTAGCGCCTGCGCGATCTCGAGGGCGGCCTGCGGGCCGCCCTTTTTCATGTGCGGGCGTGCCGGGCGCTAGCCGACGACCGGCGTCCAGCGCATCGCGCGCCGCAGGTTCCGGTCCCCCGCCGTCTCCCCGTCATAGGACATCGGCTGCGCCGGAGGCAGGCCCGCCGGCGCCGGATCCAGCACATGGATGTTGAGCACCGCAAGCTGCCTGCCGTCCTCCTCGGTGACTGCACCCAGGTAGCCCCCGCAGCGGCCGCAGAACAGGAAGTCCGCGGTCTTGTGGCCGAAGCGGTAGCGCGTGAGCAGCGCGGGGTCCTTCACCACGAAGCGCACCGAGCCTTGCGGATCCGACGTATAGACCCCGGCGTGCTTCAGGCAGAACGAGCACTGGCAGGCGCGCACCGACCAGGCCGAGGGCGGCAATCCGGTGCGGAACTCATAGCCCACCGCGCCGCAGTGGCAGGAACCGCGATACGGACTCACGACTTGATGCTCGAGGGCAGCACCGCGAAATCCGCGGTTCGCGGCATGGCGTTCATCGTCGCCATGAGGTCCGGCGGCGGTACGATCAGCTTCCTCGCCGACAGGTCCAGCCAGCCGCCCTCGCTCACGATGCGCGCGGCGCGCTGCCCGTCCGACTTCAGCACCTCGTTCACCAGCCGGAAGCGAGAGCCGTCCTCGGCCATGCCGCCGAGCGCGAGCGTGACCGTCAGCCGCTCCAGCATCCCGACCTCGCGGTAGTAGTCGACCTCGTCGCGCCGCACGACCGGGCCGAGGCGGCGCTTCGAGAAGTCGGCCACCGAGAAGCCGCAGTGCTGGAAGAAGCTCATGCGCGCATTCACGCACTTGTACAGGTATGCGTAGTTCGACATGTGCGCGTTCGCGTCCATGTCCGCCCATCCGGCGACGGTCTCGATCGAGAACGGCTTCGCGCTCATGTCATGCAGAAGAAGTTCAGCTTGTTGCCGTCGAGGTCGCGGAAATAGCCGGCGTAGAAGCCGTCGCCGCGCGGACCGGCAGGGCCCTCGTCCTTGCTGCCGAGCTCCATCGCCTTCCGGTACATGGCGTCCACCTTCGCGGGCGTATCGACGTTGATCGCGACCATCACGCCGTTGCCGACCGTCGCCGGCTTGCCGTCGTACGGCTTGGTGATCGCGAGCCCCGCCGAACCCTTGCCCGTGCCCCAGACCTTGAAGGTCTCGAAGTCCATGAAGCGCCTGGCGCCGAGCTCGCCGAGCAGGGCGTCGTAATACTTCGTCGCGCGCGCGAGATCGTTGGTTCCGAGGCAGACGTAACCGATCATGTGGGTTCTCCGATGGTGTCAGTGGATCGCCTGGAAGAATGCCGAGAGCTTCCGCGGGTCGAGCCGCCCGTCCGTGCGCAGGCCGCTGCAGATGTCGAGGCCCGACGGGCGCACCTGCTCGATGGCCACGCGCGCATTGCCGGGATGCAGGCCGCCCGCGAGCAGGACCGGAATGCCCGCGCTTTCGCAGATCTGCCGGCTGTGCGTCCAGTCGTGCACGCGCCCGGTGCCGCCCAGTTCCTTGACGGCGAGGCCCGGGTTGCCGGAGTCGAGCAGCAGCGTGTCCACCAGCGGCGCCGCGGCGCGCGCCTCCTCGACCGAGTGCTCGCCCTGCACGTGGATCACCTGCACCAGCCGCACGCCGGGCACCAGCCGGCGCAGCCGGATCAGCTCCGTCTCCGGCACGTGGTCCACGAGCTGCAGCGCGGTCGTGCCGCAGCGGCGGTGCTGCCCGGCGATCGCCTCCGCTTCCGTGAGCGCGGTCAGCAGGAAGGTCTCGGTCGGCGGCGCGACGCGCGCCGCGATGTCGGCGATGAGTTCCTCCGCGATCGGGCCCGGGCCGCTCGGCATCGCCGAAACCAGCCCGAGCGCGGAGGCCCCGGCCGACACCGCGAGCCGGGCCTCGTCGTGACTGGCGATGCAGCAGACCTTCACGAACACGGCATTGCGCCGCGCTTCATTCCGCGCACGCTGTCTGCAACGAGCTTCTCGACCACTTTCACGTCCACGTCGGCAAGGCGCCGGATGTACAGGCACGACTTCCCGCGCTTGTGCCTGCCCAGCTCTCCGAGCAGCTTCTCCTGCCTTGCAGTGCCGTTCAGCACGTAGAGCACGAGGTCCGGCTTGCGCGGCGCGAACCCGACCATGAAACAGTCGCCCTCGTGGCCGCTCGCGTACCTGTAGTGGATGCTGCCAAAGCCGATCATCGTCGCCCACATGACCGGCTTCTCGCCGGTCGCCTTCTTCATCATCCTCACCAGCGTCTCGCAGTCCTTGCGCCGTTCCGGGTCCTTGATCCTGGCGATGAAGCCCGCCACGCTCGCCATGCCCGCCTTCGTCTTGTTCCCGGCCATGGCTACTTCCACTCCGTGGCACGTGCGGCGAAATCCCGGGTCTGCGGCCGCACCACGCAGAACTTCTGCCCGGTCGGCGCCTGCATGACCACCCAGGTGTGGATCTTCGCGACACGCTTCGCGCCCAGCTTCTCGAGCCGCTTCACCTCGGCCTCGATGTCGTCTGCCTCGATGTCGAGGTGCACCCGGCTTTCGTGGTCCACGGACTGCACCTCGAGGTGCAGCCGCTGCTCGGGCTCGAGCAGATGGACGTAATTGTCGCCTTCCGCGCCCGCAGGGACCCGCATCTCCATCCCGAGCGCCTGCGACCAGAAGGTCGCGGCGCCCTGCAGGTCGTCGGTCCGGCAGTCGATGATGAATCCCGCGAGTCGGCTCTTGTGCATGGCGCCAATTAACTCCTGACCGGTTCCAAATGCAATTCCACGTGGAAGTGCCGCCGCGGCTTCGATCACGCCGGCGCCGGCCCCTGCCACTCCCGCGCCAGCAGGCCGAACAGCGCGGTGTCCTGGATCTCGCCGCCGACGTTCCACCGCTCGCGCAGCAGTCCTTCCTGCCGGAATCCGAGCTTGGCGAGGATCCGCAGCGAATTGTCGTTGCGCGGATCCACGTCCGCCTCCAGGCGGCGCAGCTTGAGCGTGTTGAACGCGAAACCGATGCCGGCCGGCAGCGCCTCGCTCATGTAGCCCATCTTCCAGTACGCGCTGCCGAGGGCGTAGCCGATCTCGGCGCGGGCGTTGCCCGCATCGAGCCTGAACAGCGTGAAGCTGCCGATCACGCGCGCATCCTCCTTGCGCTCGACGCCCCACTGGAACAGCGTCTTGCCCGCGAAGCCCTCGTGGATGCGGCGCAGGTAATCCTCCGCCTCTGCGCGTTCCTTCATCGGCGGCGTTGCCCAGAACCGCATCATCACCGGGTCCGAGAAGATCGCGAACAGCGCGTCCACGTCGGCGTCCGTCAGCCAGCGCAGGCGCACGCGCCGTGCGTCGATCGTCGGGAGCTGCCGGCCTTCGATCATGCGAGCCTCGACTCCAGGTCGTACTCCGACGCGGCCGTGACGACGACTTCCGCGAATTCCCCAGCCGGCAGTCTCGCCGCGCCGCGTCCCCTGATCCGCACCACGCCGTCGATCTCGGGAGCGTCCGCGGCGCTCCTCGCGACCGCGACGCCATCCTCGACCGAGTCCACCAGCACCTGGATCCGCGTGCCGGCCTTGCGCGCGAGCCGGGCGGCGCTGATCTTCTGCTGCAGCTGCATGAAGCGGTGCCAGCGCTCCTCCTTGACCGGCTCCGGCACGGGATCCGGCAGTTCGTTCGCGGCCGCGCCCTCGACCGCCGAATAGCGGAAGCAGCCGACGCGGTCCAACTGTGCCTCCTCCAGCCAGTCGAGCAGCATCCGGAAATCCTCTTCCGTCTCTCCCGGAAAGCCGACGATGAAGGTGCTGCGGATCGTGAGATCCGGCAGCTGTCCGCGCCAGCGGCGGATGCGCGCGAGCGTAGCCTTCGGCGTGCGCCGGACGGCGCATGAGTTTGGTGATCCGCGGGCTGCCGTGCTGGAACGGGATGTCGAGGTACGGCAGCACCTTGCCCTCCGCCATCAGCGGGATGACCTCGTCCACGTGCGGGTAGGGATAGACATAGTGCAGCCGCACCCACACGCCGAGCTCCCCGAGCTCGCGCGCGAGATCCGTGAAACGGCTGCGGATCTCCCGGCTGCCCCATGGCTCGGCGCGATACCTGAGGTCGGCGCCGTAGGCGCTGGTGTCCTGCGAGATCACGAGCAGCTCGCGTACGCCCGCGTTCTTCAGGCGGATCGCCTCGTTCAGCACGCTCGAGATCGGGCGGCTCACGAGGTCGCCGCGCATCGACGGGATGATGCAGAAGCGGCAACGGTGGTTGCAGCCCTCGGAAATCTTGAGGTAGGCGTAGTGCCGCGGCGTCAGGCGGATGCCCTGCGGCGGCACCAGGTCCATGAACGGGTCGTGCTTCGGCGGCAGGTGCTCGTGCACCGCGTTAACGACCTCCTCGTAGGCGTGCGGGCCGGTGACCCTGAGCACCGCCGGATGGCGCTCGGTGATCTTCTCCGGCTTCGCGCCGAGGCAGCCGGTGACGATGACGCGGCCGTTCTGCGCCAGCGCCTCGCCGATCGCGTCGAGGGACTCGTGCACCGCCTCGTCGATGAATCCGCAGGTGTTGACGACCACGAGGTCGGCGTCGTCATAGGTCGGCGCGACTTCGTAGCCCTCGGCGCGCAGCTGCGTGAGGATGCGCTCGGAGTCCACCAGCGCCTTCGGGCAGCCGAGGCTGACGAAACCGACCCTGGGAGACTTGGCGGCCACGGGGCATTTTAGCGGCTGCCGCGCTAGAATCCCCGCCATGCGCTTTACGAAGATGCATGGACTCGGCAACGACTTCATCATCTTCGACGCTCCCGCCGCCGGCGCACCGCCCCCCGACGCTTTCCGCCGCCTCGCCGACCGCTATACCGGCATCGGCTTCGACCAGGCGCTGATGCTCGAGCCGCCGCGCCGGCCGGGCACCGCGGTCTACTACCGGATCTTCAACGCCGACGGCCGCGAGGTGGAGCAATGCGGCAACGGCGCCCGCTGCATCGCCCGCGTCCTGGGCGAGCGCGGGCTGGCGGAATCCGGCGAAGTCGTGATGGACAGCCCGGGAGGGCTGGTGCAGGCCAGGATCCGGGGCGACCAGGTCTCGGTCGCCATGGGCGTGCCGGACTTCGACCCGGCGGCGCTCCCGTTCGAGGCGAGCGGCGAGGCTTATGTCTACCCGCTGTCGGTCGGCGCGAGCGAGGTCGAGATCGGCGCGGTTTCGGTCGGCAACCCGCATGCGGTCATCCGCGTGCCCTCGGTCGCGGATGCCCCGGTCGCGCGCCTCGGCCCCGCGATCGAGAACCACCCGCGCTTCCCGAAACGCACCAACGTCGGCTTCATGGAGGTCGTGGACCGCGGGCACATCCGCCTGCGCGTGCACGAGCGCGGCACCGGCGAGACCCGCGCCTGCGGCACCGGGGCCTGCGCCGCGGTCGCGGTCGGCCGCCGGCACGGCCTGCTCGACGAAAACGTCCGCGTGGACCTTCCGGGCGGGCGTCTCGACATACAATGGAAAGGGCCCGGCGAGCCGATCTGGATGACCGGTCCGGCCGAACGGGCTTACGAGGGAGAGGTCACGATATGACGACACGTCCGGTTCGCGGCGTCGAAATCGCCGAGGTCGACGAAGGCGCGGTCGCCTCCTACCTTGCGGCCACCCCCGAGTTCTTCGACCGCCACGCACAGCTGCTGGCGAAGATCCGCCTGCCGGACGCGCGCGGCGGCGGCACCACGGTCTCGCTGCTCGAGCGCCAGGTCGACGTGCTGCGCGAGCGCAACCGGCAGCTCGAGCACAAGGTCAAGGAGTTCGTGGACGTCGCGCGCGAGAACGACGCGCTGGGCTCGCGCGTGCTGTCCATGGCGCGCCGCCTGATCGCCGCGCAGAACCGCGCGGGCGTGATCGCCGCGATCGAGTCCGCGCTGCGAGAGGAGTTCGATGCGGGGCAGTCGGTGCTGGTGCTGACGCCGGTGGCCGCGCCCGCGGGCGTGGCCGAGAGCCGCTTCCTGCGCGTGGTCGCCTCCGATGCCCCGGAGTTCAAGGGCTTCGAGACGCTGTTCAGTTCCGGCAAGCCGCGCTGCGGCCAGCTGCGCGACTCGCAGAGAGAGTTCCTGTTCGGCAGCGACGCCACCGAGGTCGGCTCGGTCGCGCTCGTGCCGCTCGGGGCGAAGGGCAGCCTCGGCCTGCTCGCCTGCGGCTCGCCGGACACGCACCGTTTCAACCCGACGATGAGCACGGATTTCCTCGCGCACATCGGCGAACTCATCGCGGCCGCGCTTTCCAGGGACTGATGCAGGCGGCCGCCGTCGCCTGGATCGGCCGCTACCTGGGCCACCTGCGGACCGAGCGCCGCCTCTCGCCCCACACGGAGTCGAACTACCGCCGCGACCTCGACGCGCTGGTCGCGTACTGCGACCGCGAGCGCATCGCGGGCTGGAAGCGGCTCGACAGCCACCACATCCGCAGCTTCGCCGCGCACGAGCACCGCGACGGGCTGGGGCCGCGCAGCGTCCAGCGCCGGCTGTCGGCGCTGCGCGGATTCTTCAACTACCTGATCCGCGAGCGCGTCATCGAGGCGAACCCCGCCGCCGACATCCGTGCGCCCAGGGCGCCGAAGCGGCTGCCGAAGACGCTGGACGTGGACCAGGTGGCGAGCCTGCTCGAGCGGCGGGCGCCGGATGCGCTTTCGCGCCGCGACCTCGCGATGATGGAGCTGCTTTATTCCTCCGGACTTCGGCTCGCGGAGCTCGCGGGCCTCGACGTCGCCGACCTCGACCTCGCGGACCGCACCGTGCGCGTGACCGGCAAGGGCTCGAAGACGCGCATCCTGCCGGTCGGCAGCAAGGCGGCCGCGGCGCTGCGCGCCTGGCTCGCCGACCGCGCGGGATTCGTGAAGGGCGGGTCCTCCGCCCTCTTCGTCGGCCGGGATGGCAGGCGCCTGGGCGCGCGCGCGATCCAGCGCCGCATCGGCCGCTGGGCGCAGGCGACCGGCATCGGCGTGCCCGTGCACCCGCACCTGTTCCGACATTCCTTCGCCACGCACCTGCTGGAGGCCAGCCGCGACCTGCGCGGCGTGCAGGAACTTCTCGGCCACGCCGACATCAGTACCACGCAGGTGTACACGCACCTTGATTTCCAGCACCTGGCCCGCATCTACGACGAATCCCACCCGCGCGCCAGGCGGCGCAAGTAGCTGATCTTCATGGGCAATCCCGGTTTCGACCCCCACGGCACGACCATCCTTTCGGTCCGGCGCGGCAACAGCGTCGCGATGGGCGGCGACGGCCAGGTCACCCTCGGCAACACCGTCGTCAAGGGCAACGCGAGGAAGGTGCGCCGGCTCTACAACGACCGCGTGCTCGCGGGCTTCGCCGGCGGCACGGCGGACGCCTTCACGCTGTTCGAGCGCTTCGAGGGCAAGCTCGAGAAGTACGGCAACCTGACGCGCGCCGCGATCGAGCTCGCCAAGGACTGGCGCGCCGACCGCGCATTGCGCCGGCTCGAGGCGCTGCTCTGCGTCGCCGACGCGCAGTCGTCCTTCATCGTCTCCGGCAATGGCGACGTGATCGAGCCCGAGGAGTCCATCATGGCGATCGGCTCCGGCGGCCCGTTCGCGCTCGCCGCCGCGCGGGCGCTGGTTGCCAGCACCGACCTCTCCGCCCGCCAGGTCGTCGAGCGCTCGCTCGCGATCGCCGCCGACATCTGCATCTACACCAACCGGAACGTCGTCATCGACGAACTGACTGCGGGGTAGGAACCTCGGTTCCATTCCCGCATGGGCGCGACCGTGGCGAACATCGTCCCAAGCAAGGAGCGAGGAGTGATGTGTATCGGGATACATGAGCGACGAGCGACGCCGCTAGGGTCGATATTCGCCCGGTCCCGCAGGGTTGCGCGCCTCATGCGGGAATAGAACCGAGGTTCCTGCATGGAGACCATGACCCCCCGCGAGATCGTCCAGGAGCTGGACAAGCACATCGTCGGCCAGGCCGCGGCCAAGCGCTCGGTCGCGATCGCGCTGCGCAACCGCTGGCGGCGCATGCAGGTGGCCGAGCCGCTGCGGCAGGAGATCACCCCCAAGAACATCCTGATGATCGGTCCGACCGGCGTCGGCAAGACCGAGATCGCGCGCCGCCTCGCGAAACTCGCGCGCGCGCCCTTCATCAAGGTCGAGGCCACCAAGTTCACCGAGGTCGGCTACGTCGGCCGCGAGGTGGACTCCATCGTCAAGGAACTGGTGGACGTCGCCGTCAAGCAGACCCGCGAAGAGGAGATGGCCAGGGTGCGCCCGCGCGCGACCGATGCCGCCGAGGAGCGCGTGCTCGATGCGCTGCTGCCGCGGCCGCGCGGCCCGGGAGTGCCGGCCGACGACCATGGCGACGACACCCGCCAGAAGTTCCGCAAGATGCTGCGCGAGGGCAGGCTGGATGACCGCGAGATCGACATCGAGATGCGCGCGGTTCCCGTGGGCCTCGAGATCATGGGTCCGCCCGGCATGGAGGAGATGACGCAGCAGCTGCAGCAGGTGTTCCAGGGGCTGGGAGCCGGGCGCTCGCGCATGAGAAAACTGCGAATCCGCGAGGCGTTGAAAGCGCTCACGGAGGAAGAGGCGTCCAGGATGCTCAACGAGGAAGAGCTGCGTGCCCGGGCGCTCTCCAGCGCGGAGCAGAACGGCATCGTCTTCATCGACGAGATCGACAAGATCTGCCGCCGCGGCGACGCCGTGCTCGGAGGTGCCGACGTCTCGCGCGAGGGCGTGCAGCGCGACCTGCTGCCGCTGGTCGAGGGCTGCACCGTCAGCACCAAGTACGGGATGGTGAAGACCGACCACGTGCTGTTCATCGCCTCGGGCGCCTTCCACGCGGCCAAGCCCTCGGACCTGATCCCGGAACTCCAGGGCCGGCTGCCGATCCGCGTCGAACTCGACGCGCTCTCGGTCGGCGATTTCGAGCGCATCCTGTCGGAGCCCGACGCCTCGCTCTGCGCGCAGTACGCGGCGCTGCTGGAGACGGAGGGCGTGAAGCTGAAGTTCACGCAGGACGGCATCCGCCGCATCGCCGAGATCGCCTGGTCGGTCAACGAGCGCACCGAGAACATCGGCGCGCGCCGGCTGCACACGGTCATGGAGCGGCTGCTGGAGCAGGCCTCTTTCGAGGCCGCGGACCGGAGCGGCTCTGCCGTGGTCGTGGACGCCGCCTTCGTGGACGGCCACCTCTCGGCGCTGGCGAAGGACGAGGACCTCTCGCGCTACATCCTGTAGTAACGTCCGCCCATGCAGGTGCCGTCCGAGATCAAGGTCAAGGGCAGGAGCCGCGTCCTCGAGGTCGCCTGGCCCGACGGCACGCGCTACCAACTGCCGTTCGAGTACCTGCGCGTGTACTCCCCTTCCGCCGAGATCCGCGGCCATGGCGGCGGCGAGGGCAAGCTCGAGCTGATGAAGGAGAACGTCAGGGTCCTGCGGGTCGAGCCCGTCGGCATGTATGCCGTGCGCCTGCATTTCGACGACGGCCATGACTCCGGGCTCTATGCCTGGGACTACCTGCGCGAGCTCGGCGCGGAGTACGACCGCAAGTGGGCGCGTTATCTCGAACGCTGCGAAAAGCTGGGGTACGAGCGCAAGCCGCCCGCCGCCTGAAGCGGCCTCGGCAAGCCGCCCGGCTAACCCTTAGAATCGGGGTCTCGACGGGACCGGCATTCGAATGAATTCAGGCACTTCCGGGCGCGACACCCCAGGCACCGTGGACTTCGGCTACGAGCAGGTGCCCGTGGCGGAGAAAGCGGCCCGCGTGCGCGGCGTATTCGATTCCGTCGCCGGCAGGTACGACCTGATGAACGACCTCATGTCCGGCGGCCTGCACCGGCTGTGGAAGCGCTTCGCGCTGTCGCAGACCGGGCTGCGCCCCGGCATGCGCGCGCTCGACGTCGCGGCCGGCACCTGCGACCTGGGCGCCGGGCTGGCGCGGCAGGTCGGACGCGATGGGCTGGTCGTCGTGTCCGACATCAACCGCGAGATGCTCGCGCGCGGCCGTGACCGGCTGCTGGACCAGGGCGTCGCGGGAAACGTGCATTTCGTGATTGCGGACGCCGAACGGCTGCCGTTCCCGGACGCGGGCTTCGACTGCGTCACGATCGCCTTCGGGCTGCGCAATGTCACCGACAAGCCCGCAGCGCTCGCCTCCATGCGCCGCGCGCTGCGGCCCGGCGGCCGCCTGTTGGTGCTCGAGTTCTCGAGACCGCGCGGCGAGGCGCTGCGCACGGCCTATGACGCGTACTCCTTCAACGTGCTGCCGGCGCTCGGCCGCATGGTCGCGGACGACGAGGCGAGCTACCGCTACCTCGCCGAGTCCATCCGCATGCACCCGGACCAGGAGACGCTGGCGGCGATGATGAAGGACGCGGGACTCGAGGGCGTGCGCTTCCACAATCTCGCGGGCGGCATCGTCGCGCTGCACGTCGGCTGCGTGTACTGAGCCGCCGTGACGCCGGAACTGCTGAAGCCGCTGGAATCGCTGCTGAACCGCAACATCGCGGGATCCTCTCGCGCGCGCGGGTTGTTGTCGCGGATTGCGGGCAGGTCATTGGAACTGCGGCTCGCGGCCACTCCCCTGAGGCTGCGTTTCATGGCCGGCGCGGAGGGCGTGTCGCTGTCGATGGACGGCGATGAGCCCGCCGATGCGAGCATCGAGGGTACGCCGTTCACCTTCGCGCGGCTTGCGATGGGCAATCCGATGCAGGCCATCCGTGCCGGCGGCGCGCAGGTCACCGGCGACGCCGAGATCGCGCAGGGCTTCCAGATGCTGTTCGAGGCGGCGCAGCCGGACTTCGAGGAGGAACTTTCCCGGCTCACGGGCGACGTCGCCGCGCATCACCTCGCCAGGATCGCGCGCGAGACCGCGGACTTCGGCCGGCGCGCGCGCGAGACCTTCCTGCAGAACGTCGCGGAGTACCTGACGGAGGAGAGCCGCGACGTGCCGCTGCGCGCGGAGGTCGAGGAGTTCGTCGCCGGCGTGGACGGCCTGCGCGAGGGCGCGGACCGGCTGGAAGCGCGGCTGGCGGCAATGGAGCGGCGCCGGTGATCTCGCTGCGCGTGGCCGGGCGCCTGCTGACCATCCATCGCGTGCTGGTGCGCTACGGGCTCGACGACTTCGTGCGCGCGACGCATCTGTACCGGCCGCTGCGCTTCGTGTTCTGGCTCTCGCCCTGGACCTGGTTCAGGCGCAGGCAGGGCACCCGCGGCGAGCGGCTGCGCCGGGCGCTCGAGGACCTCGGGCCGATCTTCGTGAAGTTCGGCCAGGTGGTCTCGACGCGCCGCGACCTGCTGCCGCCGGACCTCGCCGACGAGCTGGCGAAGCTGCAGGACCGCGTGCCGCCCTTCCCGGGCGCGGCAGCGAAGGCGCGCATCGAGACGGCGCTGGGCCGCCCGGTCACGGAACTGTTCAGCGAATTCGAGGAGGAGCCGCTGGCCGCCGCCTCGATCGCGCAGGTGCACGCGGCGAGGCTGCGCGACGGGCGCGAGGTCGTGGTCAAGGTCCTGCGGCCCGGCATGCGGGAGATCATCGGCCGCGACCTCGAGGTGCTGCACGCGCTCGCGGGCCTCGCCGAGGATTACTGGCCCGGCTCGCGCCGCCTGCACCCGCGCGAGGTGGTGGTCGAGTACGAGAAGACGATCCTGAACGAGCTCGACCTGATGCGCGAGGCCGGCAATGCCTCGCAGCTCAAGCGCAACTTCGCGGGCGATCCGATGCTGCACGTGCCGGAGGTCCACTGGGACCTGTGCCGGCAGGAAGTGATGGTGATGGAGCGCATCCGCGGCGTGCCGATCTCGGAAGTCGCGCGGCTGAAGGAGCTCGGCACCGACATCCCGAAGCTGGCCGAGAACGGCGTGACGATCTTCTTCACGCAGGTGTTCTCGCACAACTTCTTCCACGCCGACATGCACCCCGGCAACATCTTCGTGGACGTCTCCGACCCGGCGAACCCGCGCTACGCGGCGGTGGACTTCGGCATCGTCGGCACGCTCGACCCGCGCGACCAGCTGTACATCGCCGGCAACTTCCTCGCCTTCTTCGAGCACGACTACCGCAAGGTCGCGGTGCTGCACCTCGAGAGCGGCTGGGTGCCCGCCGGCACGCGCGTGGACGAGCTGGAGTCGGCGGTGCGCACGGTCTGCGAGCCGGTGTTCAACAAGCCGCTGAAGGAGATCTCCTTCGGCGTGGTGCTGCTGCACCTGTTCGAGGTCGCGCGGCGCTACGACATGCAGGTGCAGCCACAGCTGATCCTGCTGCAGAAGACGCTGCTGAACATCGAGGGCCTCGGCCGCCAGCTCTATCCCGAGCTCGACCTCTGGAAGACGGCGCTGCCGATCCTGCGCGCCTGGATGCGCGAGCGTTCGGGGCCGCGGTCGCTGTTCCGCAGCCTGCGCAGCCACTGGCCGGACATCGCCGAGGCGATCAAGGTCATGCCGGTGATCGCGCGGCGCACGATCCGGCGCGCCTACGACGAGGAACTGTCGGTCAGGACCGAGTCCGAAACGCTCGAGAGGCTGCGCGTCGAGCTGCGCCGCGACCGCCGCCGCAGCGACACCGTCATCGCCGCCGCCGCCATGTTCGTCGGCGGCATCGTCTGGACGTCGTTGGCCACCCAGCCGGTCTGGCTCGGCTGGCTCCTCATCGTCGGCGGCGCGCTCTGGCTCCTCAACCGCCTCCGTTGAACGGTGCCGGGTCGTAGGTTCGTAGGTTTCTGTAAAGGGGACGCGTCCAATTAAGGTTGCTGGCATCGCGATACCAGCAACCTTAATTGGACGCGTCCCCTTTAAGCCTTCTTCGGTTCGATCCAGGTGGCGGTGGCGAGGCCGCAGGCTTCGCCGGCTTCGTCGTACACGGCGGTGCCGGTCCAGTGCTTGCGTCCGTCGCGGCTCAGTTCCCAGCCGACCACGACACAGGGCTCGCCGATACGCACGCGCCGGTGGATCCGCGCCGCATAGAGGCCGAGCAGCGCGCCGCTGACCCCGCCGCCGCAGGCGAAAAAGCCCGGACAGTCGAGCGCAGCCCACATGAACTCCGGCAGCACCTTGCCGTCGGCCCCGCCCAGCGACGGATCCGGCAGCCAGGCGGCGGCCACCAGGTCACGCCCGCCGATCGGCGACGCGAAAATCCGCATCCCGTCGCCGCGCGCCCGCTCGGGGCCGCAGACGAAGCAGCTCGGATACGCGTGCTCGCGGAACCCCGCAAAATTCTTCACCGCAGCCAGCGCCTCGGCATACGCCGGCGGCCGCGGCGCCTCGAGCTCGAAGGTCTTCGGCGTCGCGCTCGCGACCGCCTCCTCGCCGTCCATCAGCAGCAGCCGCGAACCCTCGGGATCCTCGCGGATCTCGAGCGGCTTCTCGAGCGGCGGCGGCCTGATCAGGCGGATTTCCACGGGCTGCGCGGCCGCCGCGGCCAGCATGCCCGCGGTATAACCGCCGTTGCCGGACTGCGGAGGCCCGCAGAAGCGCCGCCCGATCATGAGAAAACGATTCGCGGCCATCCTGCGGCGCATCGTAGCCGATCGGGGTGGCAGGGCGCGCCCGCAGCCGCTACATTGACCGTCCCCCGCAAGCCCCGAATTCCCGGAGCCGCCATGAGAGCCGCCGTCCTCGCCTTCACCTGCCTGCTGCTCGCCCCCGTCGCCCAGGCCGACGACGCCAGGTCCATGCGCGAGTTCCTCGCCGCCCGCGCCGCGCGCGATGCCGAGGTCGCCCGCTCGATCTGGGAATGGGCCGAGGTCGGCTACCAGGAGACGAAGAGCTCGGCGCTGCTGCAGGGCGAACTGAAGAAGGCGGGATTCAAGGTCGAAGCCGGCGTCGCCGGCATTCCGACTGCTTTCGTCGCCAGCGCCGGCAGCGGCAAGCCCGTCATCGGCATCCTCGCCGAGTTCGACGCGCTGCCCGGCATCAACCAGGACGCCGTGCCCGAGCGCAGCCCGATCGCCGGCAAGCATGCGGGCCACGCCTGCGGCCACCACCTCTTCGGCACCGCCTCGGCCTCGGCCGGCATGGCGATCGCGAACTGGCTGAAATCCTCGGGCACCAAGGGCACGATCCGCGTGTATGGCACGCCGGCCGAGGAAGGCGGCGCCGCCAAGGTCTACATGGTGCGCGCCGGCCTTTTCGACGACGTCGACGTCGTCATGCACTGGCACGCCGCCGACGTGAACTCCGCGGGCATGGACCGCGCGATCTCCAACAAGACCGCGAAGTTCCGCTTCCACGGCCTGTCCGCCCACGCTTCCGGCGCGCCGCACCGCGGCCGCTCCGCGCTCGACGGCATCGAGGCCATGAACCACATGGTCAACCTGCTGCGCGAGCACGTCCCCGACGACGCGCGCCTGCATTACATCATCACCAGCGGCGGCTCCGCGCCCAACGTCGTGCCCGACTTCGCCGAGTCCTACTACTACGTGCGCCACCCGGATCCGCGCATGGTCGAGCAGATCTTCGACCGCGTGGTGAAGACCGCCGAAGGCGCCGCGCTCGGCACCGGTACGCGCGTCGAGCATGAAGTCATCGGCGGCGTCTACAGCCTGCTGCCGAACGAGGCGCTGCAGCGCGCGATGCACGCGAAGCTGAAGGAGGTCGGCGGCATCACGTACACGCCCGAGGAGCGCGCCTTCGCCGAGAAGATCTACGCCACATTCGCCGATCCCTCCTTGCCGCTCGGCTCCGAGGCGCAGGTGCAGTTCTTCGAGTTCCAGCGCCCCGGCGTCGGCTCGACCGACGTCGCCGACGTCAGCTGGACCGTGCCGACCGTCGGGCTGCGCACCGCCACCTGGGTGCCGGGCACGCCTGCGCACAGCTGGCAGGCGACCGCGGCCGGCGGCATGAGCATCGGTTTCAAGGGCATGAACGTCGCCTCGCAGACGCTCGCCCTCATGGGCCGCGAACTGTTCACGAATCCCGAGCTGATCTCGCACGCGAAGGCCGAATTCGACAGCCGCCGCGGCCCGGATTTCATGTACAAGCCCATGCTCGGCGACCGCGACCCGCCGCTCGACTACCGGCGCGGCGTGCCGGGCGGCGGCGAGGACTGAGCGTACCGCCCGGCGCGGGCGCCGGGCGTTTCATCGTAAGTGGCGCGCCGTCTGCCTCCGGCGGGCATACAGTCGCACCGAAGCGTCCTACGACCCCGGGAGACCGACATGCACCGCATCGCCTTGGCTCTCGCTTCTTTCCTTGTCGCGCTGCCACTGCAGGCCGCCGACGTTCCCGCCCACATTGCCGCCGCCGTCGCCGCGCCCGAGCGCAGCGACAAGGATCGCGAGCGCGATGCCCGTGAGAAACCCGCGGAACTCATGGCCTTCGCGGGCGTCCGCCCGGGCATGAAGGTCGCCGATGTCCTCGGCGGCGGCGGCTACTGGGCGGAGCTGCTGTACCGCGCGGTCGGACCCGCGGGCGCGGTTACGCTGGTGAACAACGCGCCCTACTGGAACTTCGCGCGCGAGGACCAGAAGGCGCGCTTCGCCGACGGCCGGCTTTCCGCGATCACGCGCCGCGTGGTGGAGAGCTGCGACCTCAAGCTCGGCCGGGAACAGTTCGACCTGATCCTGATGTTCATGTCCTACCACGACATCCACTGGGTCAACGAGGCCGGCGGATGGCCGGCGATCGACACCGGCGGCTTCCTTGACCAGCTGCATGCGGCGCTGAAGCCGGGCGGCACGCTCCTGATCGTGGACAATGCGGCCGCAGCCGGGGCCGGCAGCTCGTCGGTCAATGCGCTGCACCGGATCGAGGAAACGTTCGCCAGGCGCGACATCGAGGCTCATGGATTCAGGCTCGCGTCCACGTGGGACGGCTACCGCAACCCGAACGATGACTACACAAAGCTTGTGTTCGATCCGGTCGTACGCGGGAAGACGGATCGGTTCGTGCACTTGTACGAAAAGGAGTGACGGGAGCTGCTCCCGCCAGCGGCGGCAAGTCGCGTCATCCTACTGCGCCAGAAACGCCGCCAGCAGCCTCGGCCCCTCCGGCGTCAGCACGCTCTCCGGGTGGAACTGCAGGCCCTCCACCGCGAGCGAGCGGTGCCGCACGCCCATGACCTCGCCCTCCTCCGTCCACGCGCTCACCTCGAGTTCCGGCGGGATCGACTCGCGCCCCGCGATCAGCGAGTGATAGCGGCCGGCCTCGAAAGGACTCGGCATGCCGGCGAACAGCCCGCGGCCATCGTGCAGCACCGCGGACGTCTTGCCGTGCATCAGGCGATCGGCGCGCACGATGCGCCCGCCGAACACCTCGACCAGGGCCTGGTGGCCGAGGCAGACGCCGAGCACCGGCACGCGGCCCGCGAATCCGGAGATCATCTCCATCGACACGCCCGCCCCGGCGGGTTCGCCGGGTCCCGGCGAAATGCACAGGTGCGTCGGCTCCAGCGCATGCGCTTGCGCGAGGGTGATGCAGTCGTTGCGGTACACGCGCACGTCCGCGCCCAGCACCAGGAACGCCTGCACCAGGTTGTAGGTGAAGGAGTCGTAGTTGTCGATCAGCAGCAGCCGCGGCTGCGCGGATTCGCCGGCGCCTCCCGCGTTCATGCTCAGGCCGTCGTGCCGGACAGCGGCAGCTTGAGGTAGCGCCTGCCGTTGCCCTCCGCCTCCGGCAGCCGCCCGCCGCGGATGTTGACCTGCACCGACGGGTACAGCAGGTTCGGCACCTCGAGGCCGGCATCGCGCTTCGTGCGCAGCGCCACGAACTCCGCCTCGGTCGTGCCGTCACGCAGGTGGATGTTGCCCGCGCGCTGCGCGGCAATGGTCGTCTCGCAGGCGATCTCGCGCCCGCCGGGCCCGTAGTCGTGGCAGACGAACACGCGCGTCTCCGGCGGCAATTCATAGAGCCGCCGGATCGAGGCATAGAGCAGCCTGGCGTCGCCGCCCGGGAAATCGCAGCGCGCCGTGCCGCCGTCCGGCATGAAGATCGAGTCGCCGGTGAACACGGCGTCGCCCACGAGGTAGCTCAGGCTGTCGCTGGTGTGTCCCGGCGTCGGGATGGCGCGGGCGGGAATCGCGCCGATCGCGAACGCCTCGCCGTCGGCGAACAGGTGGTCGAACTGGCTGCCGTCCACCGCGAACTTCGGGCCGAGGTTGAAGACGTCGCGGAAGGTATGCTGCACCTGGCGGATGCCGCACCCGATCGCGATCTTCCCGCCCAGCGCCGCCTGCAGGTACGGCGCGGAACTCAGGTGGTCCGCGTGCGCGTGCGTCTCGAGGATCCAGTCGGCCGTCAGTCCCCGTTCGCGCACAAGCCCGACGATTGCGTCCGCCGACTCGGTCCAGGTTCGCCCCGACTTCATGTCGAAGTCGAGCACCGGGTCGATCACGGCCGCCCGGCGCGTCGCCGGGTCCGCGACGACGTAGCTCCAGGTTCCCGTCGGCCGGTGCAGGAACGGCCGGACCTCGGGCCGCGGTACGTTCATCCGCGACGGCCGGCGACCCAGCGCTGCACTTCCGATTCCAGCACGGTCAGCGGCACCGCGCCGGTGCGCAGCACCAGGTCGTGGAATTCGCGGATGTCGAAACGCTCGCCGAGCGCCGCCGCCGCGCGCTCGCGCAGCTTGACGATCCTGAGCATCCCGATCATGTAGGAGGTCGCCTGCCCGGGGTTCAGGATGTAGCGCTCGGTCGCGCGGATCGCCGCGTCCTCGCCGGTCGGGCTGTTGTCCACGTGGTAGGCGATGGTCTGCGCGCGCGTCCAGCGCCTGGCGTGCAGGCCGGTGTCCACCACGAGCCGCACGGCGCGGTGCAGCTCGAGCGCGAGGCGGCCGAACTCGGAGTAGGGATCGGAGTAGAAGCCGAGCTCCTTGCCGAGCCGCTCGCTGTAGAGGCCCCAGCCCTCGGAGTAGGCGCTGTAGCCGCCGAGCCGGCGGAAGCGCGGCAGCGACTCCTCCTCGGTCGCGATCGCGATCTGCATGTGGTGGCCCGGGATCGCCTCGTGATAGACCAGCGCCTCCAGCTCGTAACTCGGCATCTCCTTCATGTTCGACAGGTTGCCGTAGAACACGCCCGGGCGCGTGCCGTCGAGCGAGGGGCGCTGGTAGAACGCCTTGCCCGCGGACTTCTCGCGGAACGGCTCGACCGCCTTCACCACGACCTCCGTCCTCGGCAGCGTGACGAACAGCTGCGGCAGCTTCGCGCGCATGCCGGCGATGTAGCGGTTGGCGTCCGCCAGCCAGGCCGCGCGGCCGTCGTCGGTATCGGCGTAATAGAACTGCGGGTCGGTGCGCATGAACTCGAAGAACGCGGCCAGGTCGCCCTCGAATCCCACCTGCTTCATGACGCCGCGCATGGCCTCGTGGATGCGCGCCACCTCGCGCAGGCCGGTCTGGTGGATCTCGTCGGCCGTCAGCTTCGTGGTGGTGAAGTTCTCGAGCAGGTAGTCGTAGTACGCGGCGCCGTCCGGCAGCTTCCAGACGCCATCCTCCCCGGTCGCCTGCTTTTCCGTCTCCCTTGCCCAGGCGATCACGGCGTCCCAGGCCGGGCGCACGGAGGTCAGGAGTGCGCGCTCGGCGCGCGCCAGCAGCGATTCGCGCTGCGCCTCGTCGATCGTGAGCGCTCCGACCTTGGCGCGGAAGTCCGCGAGCAGCGGACTGTCCGCGGGGCCGTCGTCGAACGGCCGGCCGCGGATGATGTTGCCGGCGTCCTCGACCACGTAGGCGAACACGAACTTCGGCGGCAGGATGCCCGCCTTCGCCGCGGCGGTCGCCCGCTCGAGCTGCTGCTCCATCAGCGTGCGCAGGCCTTCGAGCCGGCGCAGGTATGCGATCGCATCGGCTTCGGTTTCGACGCGGTGCGAGTTGATCAGGAAGGCCGGCAGCCCGACGTGGGCGCCGTTCTTGTCGAAGCGGTAGTTGTGGTTGCGCCAGCGATGGCGCGCGATGCGCCGCTCCTCGGCGAGCTCGAAGACCTGCCACGACAGGCGCGTGGCGTCGTCGAGTTCCGCGGGGTCGATGGCGCGCAGTTCGCGCAGGTGACGCTCGGCCATCGCCAGGCGTTCCGCGTCGCCCTTCTCGGTCGCATCCCCCCAGCGGTCGTAGCCGATGCGCAGGCCCAGGCTGGTCGCGAGGGCCGGCTCGAGCTGGATCCGCTCGTCGAGGGCGCGCTCGAAGAAGGCCCGGGCCGCGGCATTCGGGTCGGCCGCCGGTTCCTGGGCGTGGGCGCAGAGAGTGGCTGCGGCCGCCACTGCCGCGAGGGTGGCTCGAATCATGGTTTTCGTGCCGTGCATGGATGGGCGGTCAGTATAATCCGGGCGGTGAGCGCCATCGAAATACCGCGCACGCCGCGCGTCGCAGCGGCGCTCGTGCTGCTGTGCGGCGCGCTGCTGCTGTCCTGCGACCGCGCGGCCACCCGGGCCGGCGCCCCGCCGCTGGGCAGCTACCGCGGCGTGCTCTCGGTCGCCGGCGGCGACCTGCCCTTCGGCCTCGAACTCACGCGCGAGAACGGCGCGATCGTCGCCTACCTGGTCAACGGCCCGGAGCGCGCGCGGGCGCCGGACGTGCGCCTGCAGGGCGACCGCCTCGAGATCCGCATGCCGGGCTACCCGCACAAGCTCGAGGCGCGGTTCAGGGACGCGCGCTTCGAGGGACACGTCAACTTCCTGCGCCCGCGCGGCGTGGTCCGCACCGTGCGCTTCGTCGGCATGCCGGGCCAGGACTGGCGCTTCTTCCCGAAGCCCGATGCCGCGCCGGTGGATTTCTCCGGGCGCTGGGCGATCACCTTCCGCGACGATGGTGGCAATGAGCGCGCCGCGATCATGGAACTGACGCAGCAGGGCCACGTCGTGCAGGGCACGGTGATGCGGCCCTCGGGCGACGACCGCTACCTCGCGGGCGAGGCGCGCGGCGACACGCTGTTCCTGTCGCGCTTCGACGGCGGCAGCGCCTACCTCTACCTCGCGCGGCTCGGCGCCGACGGCACGCTCGCGGGCGACTTCCATACGCAGGGCGGCGCGCACGACACCTGGACCGCGCGCCGCGACGCGGATGCGAAGCTGCCCGATGCCGGCACGCTCGCGGGGCTCAAGCCCGGTTTTGAGCGAATCGGGTTCACGTTCCCGGACCTCGACGGCAGCCCGCATGCCTTCCCGTCAGCGCGCCACGCAGGCAAGGTCGTGCTGATCACGATCGGCGGCAGCTGGTGCCCGAACTGCCACGACGAGGCCGTGTTCCTGCGCGACCTGCTGGCGACGCGGCGCGCCCAGGGGCTGGAGGTGATCCAGCTCATGTTCGAGTACACGCCGGACTTCGCGAGCGCCGCCTCCGCCGCGCGCGCCTTCGTGCAGAAGTTCGACATCGACTATCCGGTGCTCATCGCCGGCACCACGACCGACGACGACGTGCTGAAGAAGCTGCCGCAGCTTGCGGCGTTCCGCGCCTACCCGACGCTGATCGCGGTCGACCGCAAGGGCGTGGTGCGCGCGGTGCACACCGGCTTCAACGGCCCCGCCACCGGGGAGCACCATGCGGCGCAGAACCGCGAGCTCACGGCGCTGGTGGACGGACTGCTCGGCGAGCGCAGCTGAGGGCCGGCGCCGCGGCCATGCGCGCAGTATTCCTCGACTTTGGCACGGTCAGCAGCGGCGACCTCGACACCGGGCCGCTCGAACGGGTCCTGCCCGGGGTCGTGCTGCACGAGCAGACCGCGAACGCGCAGGTCGCCGCGCGCCTCGCCGGATTCGGCGTCGCCCTCGCCAACAAGTGCGTCTTCGACCGCCCGGCGATCGCGGCCAACCCGCAGCTGCGGCTGATCGCGCTGACGGCGACCGGTGTGGACAACGTGGACATGGCCGCCGCGCGCGAAGCCGGCGTCGCGGTCTGCAACCTGCGCGACTACTGCACGCCCTCGGTCGTGCAGCACGTCTTCGCCATGCTGCTCGCACTCACGCACCGGCTCGCGGACTACCAGGCGCTGGTGCGCGCCGGCGGCTGGCAGCAGGCCGGCCGGTTCTCGGTGTTCGACTACCCGATGCGCGAACTGGCGGGCCGCAGGATGGGCATCGTCGGCTTCGGCGCGCTGGGCCGCGCGGTCGCGCGCGTCGCGGAGTCCTTCGGCATGCAGGTGCTGCTCGCCAACCGTCCGGGCACGGCACTCGCCGACGGGCGCCACGACCTCGACGGATTGCTGCCGACGCTCGACGTGCTGTCGCTGCACTGCCCGCTGACGCCGGCGACGCGCGGGCTCGTGAGCCGCGAGCGCCTGGCGCGCATGAAGCCGGACGCCGTGCTGGTCAATACCGCGCGCGGCGCGCTGGTGGACGCCGCGGCGCTCGCCGCAGCCTTGCGGGCCGGCCGGCTCGGCGGCGCCGGGATCGACGTGCTCGAGCGGGAACCGCCGCCTGCCGACCATCCGCTGCTCGACCCGGCGATCCCGAACCTGATCGTCACCCCGCACGTGGCCTGGGCCGCGCGCGAGGCGCGCCAGCGCTGCCTCGACGAGCTCGCGCTCAACGTCGAGTCGTTCCTCGCCGGCGGGCAGCGCAACCGCGTGCTCTGACCCCAAGCAATTGATTTATAAGACGCTTATCTAATTATTGACACTGTGTCAATGCCGGCTCAGAATCGGCCCATGTCCTACGCCGCCGTTCGCCGTGAAGAGGAAAAGGAGCGCCGCCGCGCCGAGATCGTGGATGCGGCCGAGCAGCTCTACGCCGAGGTCGGCTGGGACGCCGTCACGATGGAGAACGTGGCCAGGACCGCCCGCCTCTCTCGCGCGCTGATCTACGTCTATTTCCGCGACAAGGGCGACCTGCTGCACGCGATCACCGAGCGCGCGCTGCTCGAGCTGCGCGAGCGCTTCGTCGAGGCCGCCGCGGGCCACGCGCTGGGCCTCGACAAGGTGCAGGCCATCGGCCGCGCCTATGTGCTGTTCCAGCAGGAGAAACCCTACCGGTTCGATGCCTGCAGCCGCTTCCACGCGCACCAGGCCGATGCCGGCGAGCCGACCGAAGCGGCCTGTGCGGTCGCCGGCGACGCCGTGATCGCGGTGATCGTCAAGGCGCTGCTCGAAGGCCAGGCCGACGGCTCCATCCGCAAGGACATCGGCGGCCCGGCGCAGGTCTGCGTGATGCTCTGGGCGTTCACCCACGGCCTGATCCAGGTCGGCAACAACAAGAAGCAGGAGATCGCGCGCCTCGGCATCGAGGTCTCGCAGCTGATGGAAGGCTCGTTCTCGATGCTGCGCTACATGCTGGCCGCGCAGCCCGGGCGCTGATTTTTTTGGCCTTGGATTTGACACATGTCTAATGCCTCGACAACTGCACATCCCGGAGCCGCGCTGGCACTGGCGGCACTGTTGCTCGCGGCCCCGGCGCAGGCGGACATGCCCGCCGTGCAGCGCGTGAGCGAAGCGCTGGTTGCCGAGGCGCTCGAATCCAATCTCGGCCTCGCCGCCAATGCCGCAACCGTGCAGCAGAAACAGGCGGCGCTCGACGCGGTGCGTGCCGAGTACCTGCCGCAGCTCGACCTGCAGCTGCGCTACTCCGAAGCCGACGGCGGGCGCCGCATCGAGGTTCCCGCGCTCGGCCTCGACTTCCGCTTCCTGCGCGAACGCGAGCAGGACTCGGTGCTGCGCCTGACGCAGCCGCTCTACGATGCGCGCCTCGCCGCGGAGCGCGCGGGCGCCGCGCACGGCTTCGACGCCGCCCGCCATGGGTTCGCCGCCTACCGGGCGGCGCTGGCACGCGACGTGCGCCAGGCCTACTACCGCTGGCTGGCCGCGCGCGAGGCGATCGGCGTGCTGGAGGCGACCGCGGCGCTGGCGCGGGAGAACGAGCGCGTCAACGACAGCCTGCACCGCAACGGCAAGGTGACCCGTGACCTGCTGCTGCGCGCCGAGGCCGAGCGCCTGCAGGTCGAGCAGCAGCTGCTGCGCGCCCGCGCGACCGAGTCGCTGGCGCGCCGCTACCTGAACCTGCTGTGCAATGCGCCGCTCGAGCGCGAGCCCGAAGCGGCCGTGGTCGGCGACGGCGACCTGCCGCTGCTCGCTGCCGCAATTCCGGTGCGCAACGGCGCACGCCTCGAGGGAGCGGCGCTTGCCTCGCGCGCGGAGCTGCGCCAGCTCGACGCCGGCATCGCCGCCGCCGGCGCTTCCGAGCGCGCCGCGCAGGCGGCCTTCCGGCCGCAGCTCGCTCTCGCCGTGGATGCCGGCACCCAGGGCGCGGACTGGGGCTACGACGACCACGACCCCTACGTGATCGCCTCGCTGGTCGTGCGCTTCAACCTCTTCAACGGCGGCGGCGACCGCGCGGCGCTGCGCGGGGCCCGCGCGAAGGGCGCGGAACTCGCCGCCGCGCGCGCCTACGCCGAGAGCCGGATCCGCATCGAGGTGCAGGAGGCCCTGACCGATCTCGAGGTCGCCGAGGCTTCGCTCGCGACCGCCGCCCGGCGCGTCGAGGCGGCAACCGCCGCCTACGAGATCGTCGCGAAGAAGCGCGACCTCGGGCAGGTGTCGCCGGCCGAGTACCTGGACGCGCAGCGCGCGCTGACCGAGGCGCGCCTGAACGGCAATGTCACGCGCTACGAGACCCTGGGTGCCCTTGCCCAGGTCGAGTACGCGATCGGCGGCATGGAGTCGCAGCCATGAACAGGCACACGTTCACCGCATTCACCGCGGCGCTGGCACTCGCCGGCTGCGGCAACGGCCAGCAGCCCGCCCCCGTGAAGGCGGCGTCCCCGGTGCGCGTCGCCGTGGTCGAGACGGCCCCGGCGACCGAATCGCTGCGTGCGGTCGGCGTGGTGGCGCCGGCTGACGAGGTCCGCCTGTCGTTCAAGACCGGCGGCGTAGTGCGGTCCATCGAGGTGCAGCAGGGCGAGCGGGTGCGCGCCGGCCAGCTGCTGGCGACCCTGATGCAGGACGAAGTCGCGGCGGCGGTCTCGCAGGCGCGCGCGGTCGCCGAAAAGGCGGCGCGCGACCTCGAGCGCGGGCAGGCGCTGCTGGCCGACGAGGTCGCGACGCGCGAACAGGTCGAGGACCTGGCGACGGCGAATGCGGTCGCCGCGGCGCAGCTGCGCGCGGCGCTCTTCAACGCGCGGCACTCGCGCATCGAGGCGCCGGCCGACGGGGTCGTGCTGCGCCGGCTCGCCGAGCCCGACGAACTGGTGGCCGCCGGGCAGCCGGTGCTGGTCGTGGGCAACACCGGCAGCGGCTGGATCGTGCGCGCGGCGCTGTCGGATCGCGACGTCGTGCGGGTGCAGGAGGGCCAGGCCGCCGAGGTCACGCTGGACGCCTTTCCCGGCCGGCGCTTCACCGCGCGCGTGACCGAGATCGCGGCGGCGGCCGATCCGCAGACCGGCACCTATGAAATGAAGCTCGCCGTGGATCCCGCGGGCGCCCGCTTCGTGCAGGGACTGGTGGCGAAGGCCGTGATCGCGGACGACGACGCCGAGAGCGTCGCGGTGGTGCCGGTCAGCTCGCTGCTCGAAGCCGACGGCAGCGAAGCGACCGTGTTCGTGGTCGCCGAGGGCGGGGTCGCGAAGAAGGTCGCGGTGCAGACCGGCCGCCTGCTCGGCGAACGCGTCGAGGTCCTGCGCGGCCTCGCGCCGGGCGAGCGCGTGGTGACGGAGGGCGCGGCCTGGCTCGACCATGACGACGCCGTCCGCGTGCTCGACGCGGGCTGAGTCCTTGCCATGAGCCTCTGGGCATTCTCGGTCCGGCGCTGGCAGTTCACGCTGGTCGTGTTCGCGCTGCTGATCGCGACCGGCCTGTGGGCGCTGTCCGCGATCCCGCGCGCCGAGGACCCGACGCTCAAGTTTCCCGGCTCGCTGGTCGTCGTGCACTTCCCGGGAGCGGATCCCGAGGACGTCGAGCGCCTGGTCGTGGACCCGATCGAGGACGCGCTCGCGGAACTCGAGGACGTCAAGCGCCTGAACAGCTCGGCGCAGGACGGCCTGGCGCTGATCGAGATCGAGTTCACCTACGGCAGCGATCCGGACCGCAAGTACGACGAGGTGATCCGCGAGGTCAACGCCGCGCGCGGCAGGCTGCCGGCCGACGTGTTCTCCATCGAGGTGCGCCAGTTCACGCCGGGCACCGTCAACATCGTGCAGCTCGCACTCGTCTCGCCGGACGCGGACTGGCGCGCGCTGCGCAAGCACGCCGAGGACCTCGAGGAGCTGATCGAGACCGCGCCGGGCGTGCGCCGCGCAGACACCTGGGCCTACCCGGACCCGGAAGTGCGGGTCGCGATCGACCTCGAGCGGCTCGCCGCCGCGCGCGTGACGCTCGGGCAGGTGATCGCCGCCGTGCAGGGCGAGAACGCCAGCATCCCGGGCGGCGCCGTGGACGTCGGCCTGCGCCGCTACAACCTCAAGACCTCCGGCAGCTACCGCTCGCTCGGGCAGGTCGCCGACACCGTGGTGGCGGCGGCAGGCTCGCGCGTGGTGCGGCTGCGCGACGTCGCGGAGGTCGGCTGGAGCGCCGGCGAGGAGCGCTACACCGGGCGCTTCAACGGCACGCGCGCGGTGTTCGTCACCGCGAGCATGAAGGACAACCAGAACGTCTTCGACGTGCGCGACGCGATCTACGCGCGCCTGCCGCAGTTCGAGCAGGGCCTGCCGGCGAACGTGCGCCTCGAGCGCGGCTTCGACCAGTCGCGGAACGTGGACCGCCGCCTCTCGCGCCTGCAGTTCGACTTCACGATCGCGATCACGCTGGTGATCCTGACGCTGCTGCCGCTCGGGCTGCGCGCCGCGGGCATCGTCATGATCTCGATCCCGCTGTCGCTGGCGATCGGGCTCGCGCTCATCTACCTGTTCGGGTTCTCGCTGAACCAGCTCTCGATCGCCGGCTTCGTGGTGGCGCTCGGCCTGCTGGTGGACGACTCGATCGTCGTGGTCGAGAACATCGCCCGCCACGTGCGCCAGGGCATGCCGCGCCTGCAGGCCGCGATCGCGGCGACCGACCAGATCTGGCTGGCGGTGCTCGGCTGCACCGTGACCCTGCTGCTCGCCTTCGTGCCGCTGCTGTTCCTGCCCGAGGGCGCCGGCGACTTCGTGCGCTCGCTGCCGGCCGCGGTGCTGTTCACGATCCTGGCGTCCTTCTTCGTGGCGCTGTCGATCATTCCCTTCCTCGCCAGCAGGCTGCTGCGCGGGGGCACCCCGCGCGAGCCGCGCCAGCCGTGGCTGGCCGCGCTGCTGGCGCGCGGCCGCAGGGTGGTCGATCGCTCGGACGAGGTCGCGGACACGGTGCTCGGCCGGCTGATGGACGCGATCCACCGCTTCTACGGCCCGGCGCTGCGCTTCGGCCTGGCGCGGCCGAAACGCACGCTGGCCGCCGCGCTCGGCATCTTCGCGCTGTCGCTCGCGCTGGTGCCGCTGATCGGCTTCAGCCTGTTCCCGACCGCGGACATCCCGCAGTTCCGGGTGCGCATCGAGGCGCCGGACGGCGCCAGCCTGGCCGAGACCGACCGCGCGCTCACCTTCGTCGAGGAGCGCCTCGCGGCGGCCGAGGGCGTGCGCTGGTGGTTCTCGAACCTCGGCCAGGAAAATCCGCGCATCTACTACAACGTGCTGTCGCGCCAGTCCGCCGCCAACATCGCCGAGGTGTTCGCGGAGATCGAGGACTACAGCGCCGCGAAGGCCGCGCGCCTGCTCGACGGCCTGCGCGCGGAGTTCGCCGACTACCCGGCCGCCCGCATCAGCGTGCACCAGTTCGAGAACGGCCCGCCGGTGGCGGCGCCGATCGAGATCCGCGTCATCGGCCCGGACCTCGGCACGCTGCGCCTGCTGGCCGCCGACGTCGAGCGCCTGATCGCCGCGGTGCCCGGCACGCGCGACGTGATGAACCCCATGCGGCTGCAGCGCACCGACCTCGACCTCGGCATCGACACCGAGAAGGCGGCGCTGTTCGGCGTGCCGGCGATCGAGGCCGACCGCACCGTGCGCCTCGCGGTCGCGGGACTCTCCGCCGGCCGCTTCCGCGAACCGGACGGCGACGAGTACGACATCATGCTGCGCCTGCCGATCGGCGCGCGCCCGACGCTGGACCTGCTGCAGTCGGTGCAGGTGTCCTCGGTGGCGGGCCGGCAGGTGCCGCTGGCGCAGATCACCGACCCGCGGTTCCGCAGCGCGCCGTCCGTCATCAAGCGCTACAACCGCGAGCGCGCGGTGTCGGTGACGGCCTGGCCGGCGACCGGCCACGCCACCGACGAGCTGACCCGGCAGGTGCTGTCGAAGCTGGACGCCATGGCCTGGCCGCCCGGCTACCGCTGGGTCGCGGCCGGCGAGATCGAGGCGCGCGAGGAGAGCTTCTCCGGGCTGGGCGTCGCGATGCTGGTGGCCGTGTTCGGGATCCTGGCGGTGCTGGTGCTGGAGTTCGGCAGCTTCCGCTCGATGCTGATCGTGTTCGGCGTGGTGCCGCTCGGCATCACCGGCGCCCTGGTCGCGCTGTGGCTGACCGGCTACACGCTGTCGTTCACCTCGCTGATCGGGATGATTGCCCTGGTCGGCATCGAGATCAAGAACTCGATCCTGCTGGTGGACTTCACCAACCGCCTGCGCGGGCAGGGCAAGGCGCTGGACGATGCGATCGCGGAAGCGGGCGAAGTGCGTTTCCTGCCGATCCTGCTGACCTCGCTCACCGCGATCGGCGGCCTGACGCCGCTCGCGATCCAGGGCTCCGGGCTCTATTCGCCGCTTGCGATCGTGATCATCGGCGGGCTGATCAGCTCCACGCTGCTCGCGCGCCTCGTCACGCCGGTGATGTACAAGCTGCTGCCGCCGGCGATCGATAAAGGGGACGCGTCCAATTACGCCGCGCGCCCGGCGCTCGCGGCCTCCGCACGGACAGGCTGAGGTCAGGCCGACAGCCGGCTGACGAAGGCATCCGGGTCATCCGGCGTGATGAGCCAGGGCCTGCCGTCGCGCACCTCGATCCAGACCAGCCGGTCGATGCGCGAGATGTACATGCGGACCTTCCCGCGCCGCTGCGTGTAGAGCCAGCCGAAGCCACCCCAGAGTCCGCCGGCACCGACGCGCATCGCCCAGCCGAGCTCCGCCTTCAGGTCCCTGCCAGCGACCACGCGCGCGCCGGTGATGGCGCCGCGCGGGAGGCTCTCGCGCCGCAGCGGCCACAGGACCTCGAGCCGGTCGGGCTGCACGACGAAGGCCGACGGCCGCATGCGCAGCCAGACCCAGGCATAGCCCGCGGCCAGCAGCGCCGCGGTCCACAGCAGCACGGCCTGGTAGCGGAGCCCGAGGATCGCGAATGCCACCGGCAGCGCCAGCAACAGCGCGCTGGCGATGCGGAATACCCGGCACATCGGCGCCAGGCGGAATTTCAGTCCGGGGACTTCCACGCACCCGCGCCGTCGAGGTGGCGGCTGCCCGTCCTGCCGATGATCACGCGGTCATCCATCCTTGCCGCGGCGCGTGAGCCGCCACGCGACCAGGACGACCAGCAGGACGACGGCCAGCAGAATTATCGCGCGCGCCATGGGCACTCCCTGCAGTCCGGTCAGGCCGGGGTTTCCTCGAGTTTCGTGTGGCGGTCCACGACCGCCGCCGTCACCACATCCGACGACACGTTGACCATGGTCCGCGTCATGTCGAGCAGCCGATCCACGCCCAGGATGATGCCGATGCCCTCGGGTGGGATGCCGAACGACGCCAGCAGCCCGGCGATCAGCGGCAGCGAGCCGCCCGGGATCGCCGCGACCGCAACCGCGGACAGCACCGCCAGCAGCAGCAGCGTCATCTGCTGCACGAAGCTGAGATCGATGCCGAACACCTGTGCGACGAACAGCACCACGCAGCCCTCGTAGAGGGCGGTGCCCGCCATGTTCATGGTCGCGCCCAGCGGCAGGACGAAGCCGGCGACCGGCGGGCGCACGCCGATGTCGCGGCGCGCGACCGCGAGCGCGGTCGGCAGCGTGGCCGCGCTCGAACTGGTCGAGAATGCGGTCACCAGCACCGGCCGCATCTGCTTCCAGAACTCCAGCGGGCCCCGGCCCGCCAGCATTTTCACCCACAGCGACATGGTCCCGAACAGGTGCAGCAGCATCACGAAGATGCAGCCCGCCACGAACACGCCGAGCGCGACCACGATGTCCCAGCCGATCTTGACGACCACGCTGTAGATCATCGCCGGCACCGCGTAGGGCGCGATGGACAGCGCGAAGTGCACGATGCTCGTCATCAGGTCGGTGATGGTGGCCAGCGAGGAGCGGAAGCGGTCGCGCGGCTCCCGGGCGAGGCGCGTCGCCGCGGCGCCCACCAGGATCGCGAACAGGATCAGCGGCAGCACGTCGCCGAGCGCGTCGCGGCTGTTGCCGACGAAGGCGCCGAACAGGTTCCTCGGCATGAACATCTCGACGATCGTCATCGGCGTCACGGCCGGCTGCGCGGCGCGGCGCTCGATGTGCTGCCGCGCGGCGCCGCCGTACTCCTCGGTCAGCCGCGCCTGGGCCTCAGGGTCCATCGCCGACCCGGGCTCGAGCACGTTCATCATCACCAGGCCGAGCGCGACCGCGATCGACATGTTGATGAAGAACAGCAGGAAGGTGCGGCCGGCGAGCGGGCCGAGCTCGCTGAGCCGCTCGAGCTGCGCGATGCCGCTCGCCAGCGAGGCGAACACCAGCGGGATGACGACGAAGAACAGCAGGCGCAGGAACACCTGGCCGAGCGGGTCGAGCACCAGCGTCGAGAACCGGCGCGCCGCGTCCAGCAGGTCGGGGTAGATGCCGCCGACCGCAAGCGTCAGACCGCCGGCCGCGGCGCCGACCACCAGCCCCAGCAGGATGCGATTGGCGAGACGGGTGCTCATCTGGTCGCTCATCGGGCGTCTCCGCGGCTGAAGCCGGCGCCCGGCAATGGTAACCTCTCGCGGGAGTCCCCGGAGTCGAACCCCTGGCGCGGCCAATCCTCAAGCTCGCGGTCCTGCCGTTCGTGGCGGCGCTGGCCGCCTGCGCGACCGCCGGCCGCACGCCCGACCTCGCGCGCCTGTACCAGGCGCACGCCGTCGACGACAGCCGCGTTCCCGTCATCCTCATTCCCGGCATGCTCGGTTCGCGCCTGGCGCGCCGGGACACCGGCGAGGAACTCTGGCCGGGCGGCACGGCCAAGCTGCTGACCAGCGGCTACGAGGAACTGGCGCTGCGCATCGATCCGGCCACCCTCGAGCCCGTGGACGACGGGCTGGTGCCCAGCGGCCTGTTCGACGCCGCCATTGGCCAGGATTTCTACGGCCGCCTGGTGCGCGCGCTGCGCGAGGTCGGCGGCTACCTGCCGAGCCGGCCCGGGCAGCGCGTGGTGCAGCAGAAGGCCCGGATGTACGTGTTCACCTACGACTGGCGCCAGGACAACGTCGCCACCGCGCGCCGGCTCGACGAGTTCATCGAGCAGATCCGCCGCGACTATGGCGATCCCGCGCTGCGGGTGGACGTCATCGCCCACAGCATGGGCGGGCTGGTCGTCCGCTACTACCAGCGCTACGGCACCGACGACGTGCTGGACGGCAACGTCTTCCCGGTGACCGGCGCGGGCGCGGTGAAGCTGCGCCGCGTGGTGCTGCTCGGCGTGCCCAACCAGGGCGCGACGCTCGCGATCCACAAGTTCCTGAACGGCTACCAGGTCGGGATCTCGCGACTGCCGACCGAGGGCGTCGCCACCATGCCCGGGCTGTTCCAGTTCTTCCCGCATCCCGGCGTCGACTGGGTCGCGGCCATCGACGGCCGCCCGCTCAGGATCGACCTGTTCGACGTCGAGACCTGGCGGCGCTACGGCTGGTCCATCTTCGACCGGCGGATACAGCGGCGCATGGCACAGCAACCCGGGGTCTGGCCCGAGCCGGAGGTATTCGAACGCTGGTTCGAGAAACGCCTGGAGCGGGGGCGGCGCTTCACCTGGTCCCTGATGGTGCCCACCGGGAGCACGGATGACGTCGCGGTGCTGAATGCCGGCGGCGATTGCCTGCCGACGCCGCGCCGGCTCGTGATCGAGGAGTACGGCGGCGAGTCGCTTGCGCGCCTGCGCCCGGAGCAGGTCCACCGGCCGGTGCGCGGCGTGGATTACGACCGGCTGATGTACGAGCCGGGCGACGGCAGCGTCACCCGCTCGTCGCTGCTCGCGCGCCAGGAGGTGGACCCCATGATCCCGCGCTTCGAGTACTCGCACGCCGGGCTGGGCCGCGCCTTCTTCGTCTGCGAGCAGCACGATGCGCTCACCGGCAACGTCAGCCTGATCGACAACCTGCTGTACTTCCTGCTGATCGGGGCGTGAAGCGGCCTCAGCCGCCGGCTTCGCCCGCGCGCTCCAGGTAAGCGCAGAACTCGCACTCCTCGCCGGGCGCGGGCGCCGATGCCGACTCCGCCAGCTCGACGGCACTGCGGAAGGTGGGCAGCACCCAGTCGTCGTCGCCGTCGTAGGGGATCATGTAGACGTCGAACTGCAGCCGGCCCCCGAACTCGCCGGCCTTGGCGTCGCCGTTGGCATAGACGAACCAGCCGCGGTCGCTGACCTCGAACCCCTGGCGCCGCACCAGGAACTGGTAGACGTCCATCTGGCGCTGGTAGGACGGATAGAGCTTCTCCGCCGACGGGGCCTCCGCGCGCGCCGTGGCCTTGTAATCCGCGACGATCAGCTCGCCGGAGGCCGCCTGCCAGAGGTCGTCGATCGCGCCGAACAGCGTCCAGCCGGTCTCGTCATCGAGCCAGCGCACGCCGGTGAAGTTGTGGCGCCAGCGGCCGAGTTCCGGGTGCGCGAACGGCACGGCATCGAGGCCGGCAGCCTCCATCAGCGGATGCGGCTCGCCGGCCTCGCGATAGCGGTCGAACTCCGCCTTCAGCAGCGCGTCCACCGCGTTATTCAGCGTGAACGGCGGCCCGCTGGGACGGCGCACGCCCTGGCCGACGTCCAGCCAGAAGCAGCGCGGGCACTCGACGAAGAGATCGACCTTCGAGCGGCTGAGCTGGCGGCGCTGGCGGGAGTGGCTCGGCATTGCAGTGCACAATGCAGGCGGATCAGCGGCCAAGGCAAGTGCCGACTGCGGCCAGGCGTTCCCCAAACGGGATGAACTGCCGGGTACACGCGCTGGTCAGACCCTATCATCCAGATTCCGGCCGGACCGCTGGACGGCCGAGGGAGGGTCCCATGCCGCGCTCGAGCCGTATCCTGCCGTCCTGGCGCAGCCTGCCCGCCTCGTTGCTGCTCGCCTGCTCGCCGCTCGGGGCCGAGGCCATGGAGACGCCGGCTTCGGCCCTCGCCGAGGGCATCGACCAGTTGCGCCAGACGGTCGGCACCTGGAACGTCACGACCACGCAGTACCGCAGTGACGGCACGATCGCCCGGAAGGTGTCCGGGACCTGGCAGTTCGAGTGGGTCGTTCCGGATCGCGTGATCTCGGGGCGCTCGGTCATACCCGCGCTCGGCGAGATCTCGGGCATGCTGTTCTACGTCAACGAGCGGCGCGCGGCGCTCGAGTTCGCGCAGGTGGATGCGGACGGGCAGCTGAGAGTGCTGAGCGGCGGAACCGGCGGCGAACTCCGCACCGCCGGGCCGGTCGCCGCCGCCGATGGCTCCAGCGTGCAGCTGCGGATGAAGCGCTTCAACGTCGCGGCGGACTGTTTCGAGTCGCGCGTCGAGGTGAGCACCGACGGCGGCGCGAGCTGGCGGCCCGATCAGCATCAGCGCTTCGTGCGCGCCAGGGGCGCGGGCGGCGGCGACGCCGGCCTGCGCTACCGCAAGCCCTCCCAGACCTACGTCCCGCTCACCTGATAAAGGGGACGCGTCCAATTAGATAATTGGACGCGTCCCCTTTATTTCTGCCCGGCCGGGACCAGCAGGACCGGCACTTTCGAGCGGCGGACCACGCCCTCGGCGACGCTGCCGACCAGCAGGTCGTAGACCGCGCCGTGGCCGTGGCTGCCGAGGACGATGAGCTCGGCCGAGAGCTTGCCGGCCTCCGCGACCAGCGTTTCGACCGTCGCGCCCTGCAACAGCAGCGCGGTCGCGTCCAGTCCGCCCGCTCGCAAATGCTCGGCGAGCTGGCCGAGCCGCAGGTGCCGGTCCCGGTTCTCGGCCGCGACCTGGCTGCGTACCACGTCGGGCCCGGCGCCATAGCCCACGAAGGCGGGCTCCGGCGGCGCCACGTGCACGAGATACACCTTCGCCGGCATGGCCGCCCCGATGCGCCCGAGCGTCGCCATGACGTCCTCGGTGACCGCCGAGAAATCCACCGCCGCCAGGATGTTCATGGTCCCGCCCTCCGGGCCACATGTTCGCGCAACCAGGGGACATCGCGCATCAGCAATTCCACGTAGGCGCGGGTGAACTTCGGCTGCGACGCGGCCGAGAGGTGCGACCACTCCGGCACGTCGAGGTCCCGCATCGTGTCGTGGTCCTCGAAGTGGATGCCGTAGGCGCCCGTGACCGCGAGCAGGCGGTCCCAGGTCCGCGCCCGCGGCTGTCCCTGCCGCTCGCTCTCGAGGTAGAGCCCCGCCGACGGCGCGCGGATGAACACGACCTCTCCGCCCCGGGCGCGGATCATTTCGACGTGCTTGCGGCTCTCCGCGGCGATGCGCTCCGCATCCGCCGCCTCGACGAGCGGCTCGCCGTTGAACGGCCCCCAGACCCAGCGCGCGTGATCGCGCAGGTACTCGTCGGTCTCGAGCCGCGGCCACATCGTGGTCTGGCGGTCGTCGAAGACCTCGGCCAGCTTCCACACGTCCCGGATCGGCCCGCGCACGCCGGGACGGTCCGGCAGCGGCACTGCCCGGTCGATCAAGGTGCCGAGACGATAGGCATCATCCAGGAACGCCAGACGCCGCTGCAGTTCGATCCAGACACGATGCCCGAATCGCGACGACGGCGATTCCTCGCGCCAGAAGTCCGTGAGCCCGGCGAACAGCGGGATGCCGGGCCAGTCCGTGAAGTAGATGTCCGGCGTCACGCCGACCACCAGCAGGCCGGCGAAGTCGCTGTTCTCGGCCAGGTCCTTCAGGTGCGGCCGCGGGTTGGTGCCCGGCAGCGCGAGCTGGATGGGCCGCAGGCCGCTCATTTCCTCCCAGGCGTCCAGGTTGGTGTCGAACAGGATGCGCGAGGAGCCGATGATCACGACGCCGTCGTGCTCGCCGGTCGCGACCTTGCGCCGCTCGACCGCCCAGTGCGACCGGCTGTCGTCGAGGTCGCCCGCACGCAGGCCGAGCCGGCGCATCTGCAGTTCCCAGGCGGCCACGGCCGCGACCACCAGCGCCATGGCGAGCCACGCGGCGGCGCGCCAGCGCTGCTGTGGAATGACCCTCGTGATGACCTCGTCCGGGGTCACGATCCGGCCGCCGCACGCCGGTCGAGCCACGGATAGCGCTGCACCAGCACGGCGACGTAGGCGCGCGTGAAGCGCGTCGCCGATTCGCGCGACAGATGCGACATCTCGACCACGTCGAGACCCCGCATGTCCGCGTGGTCCTCGAAATGGATGCCGAACGATCCGGTCCGCTCGAGCAACGGATCCCAGGTCGCGGCGCGCGGGACGACGCTCAGTTCCCGCTCGTACAGGTCGCCGTCGGACGGCGCGCGGACGAACACGACATCGCCGCCGCGGCTGCGGATCTTCTCGACGTCCTCGCGTACGGAGTCGATGATGGCCGGGAACCGGCTGGCGTCGACGGGCCGGCCGAAATTCAGCCGCCACACGGCCTTGGCGTGCTCACGCAGCCGCGCGTCGGTCTGCAGCCGCGGCCACAGGAAGTACTGGCGGTCGTCGAAACTCTCCGACAGCTTCCAGACCCTCATGTGCGGCCGGCGAACGCCGGGCCGATCCGGGATGTCCAGCTGGTCCACAAGCGTGCCGAGGCGGTACTGGTCGTCGAGGAACGCCAGGCGACGAGAGAGCAGCAGCCCGACCTGATGGCCGAAGCGCCGCGACGGCGACTCCTCGAGCCAGAGTGTGTTCAGTTCCAGGTACTCGGGAAATGCCGTGGTGAAATCCGTGAAGAAGACGGCGGGCGTCACGCCCACGATCACCAGCCCGCTGAAATCGGCGTCCTGCGCGAATCCACGCAGCAGGAACCGCGGGTTGGTGCCGGGCAATGCGAGCTGGATCGGCCGCCGGCCGGTCAGTTCCTCCCAGACGTCGAGGTCGGTGTCGAACAGGATCCGCGAGGAGCCGTGGATCACGACGCCGTCGTGCTTGCCGGCGGCGATCTTGCGCCGCTCCACCGTCCAGTGCGAGGCGCCGTCGTCGAGGTCGCCGGCACGCAGGCCGAGCCGGCGCATCTGCACTTCCCATGCGGTCACGCTGGCGACGACCAGCGCCAGCACCAGCCCGCCGATCGCGCTCCAGCCCGTCGCCGGGACTGCGCGTGTCGTCACCTCGTCCTGCCGCAGTTCCATCGTGGCGGTCCTAGAACTGGAAGTAGATGAAGGCCTCGCCCGAGCCCTGGGTCGTGATCACGGCGAACAGCATCGCCGCCACCACCAGCCCCGTCAGCCACCAGGGTGCGCGCGCGACCACGTCCTCGAGCGTACGCCTGCGCATCAGCCACTGGATCGCGATCATGCCGGCGACGATGACGCCGGTCTTGATCATGAAGACGGTGGGCAGCACCGCCGCCGGCTCCGCGGCCAGCCCCGCCATGCCGGCCAGGATGCGCGCCGCGCCCTCGAAGGTCTCGGCGCGGAAGAACACCCAGGTGACGTTGACGAGCAGATACGTCGTGAGCGCGAGCGCGAGGCGGTTCCAGGCGCCGGCCGGGTCGCCCTGCACGCCCGTGCGCGAGCGGATCCAGCGCTCCGCGGCGAGGTAGAAGCCGTGCAGCCCGCCCCAGACCACGAAGGTCCAGCTCGCGCCGTGCCAGAGGCCGCCGAGCAGCATGGTCAGCATCAGGTTGACGTAGGTGCGCGCTTCGCTGCCGCGGTTGCCGCCGAGCGGGATGTAGAGATAGTCGCGCAGCCAGGTCGACAGCGAGATGTGCCAGCGCCGCCAGAAGTCCGAGAAGCCGATGGCGGCATAGGGCATGCGGAAGTTGTCGGGCAGCGCAAAGCCGAGGCAGAGCGCGCTGCCGATCGCGATGGTCGAGTAGCCCGCGAAGTCGCAGAAGATCTGGCCCGAGAACGCGAGCGTGCCCAGCCACGCGTCCGCGAAGCCGACCGGCTTGTCGGCGCCGAACACCGCGTCCGCCGAGGCCGCGAGGCCGCTGTCGGCGATCACGACCTTCATGAACAGGCCGAGCGTCATGAGCGCGAGGCCCCACAGCATCTGGTCGCGCGTCGCCTGCACCGGGCGCGCGAACTGCGGCACCAGCTGGCCGGGACGCACGATCGGGCCCGCGACCAGTTGCGGGAAGAAGGTCACGAACAGCGAGAAGTCGAGGAACGAGTCCAGCGGCTTCGAGCGCCCGAGGTAGACGTCGAGCGTGTAGGCCATGGTCTGGAACGTGTAGAACGAGATGCCGACCGGCAGGATGATGTCCCAGGCGGGCGGCACGTACTCGACGCCGACCGACGCCATCAGCGCCTGCCAGTTCTGCAGCAGGAATTCGCCGTACTTGAAGAACGCCAGGAAACCGAGGTTGACGGCCAGCGAGCCCAGCAGCCACGCGCGCCGCACGGCCCGGCTCTTCTCGCGCGCGTTCCAGATGCCGCGCGCGATGTACCAGTCGACGATGGTCGAGATCCACAGCAGGATCACGAACGGCGGATTCCAGGCCGCGTAGAACAGGTAGCTCGCGACCAGCAGGTTGACCTTCTTCGCGGTCCACGGCAGCGGCAGGCGGTGCGCCAGCAGCACCAGTGCGAAGAACACGACGAAGGTCAGCGAATTGAAGACCAACCGGGGCGCCTTTTCTGGTTCGATTTTTCCGGCGCCGGCGAGTATGCAGAGTGCGCCGGGCTTGTGCAAATACCGCCGATGACCGACGCTGCGCCATTGGCCAGCCCGAAACGCGGCTGGCGCCTGACGCGGATTCCCGGGGAAAATCAATATCTTGCTGCAAGCCCAGCATGACGCCGCGCCCGGTCTGCTGCGCGGCCTGCGCCGCTTCGACGTCGTCTCGCTGACCGTCAACTCGGTCGTCGGCGCCGGCGTGTTCGCCCTGCCCGCGGGGCTCGCGGTGTCCTCCGGACGCTGGAGCCTCGCGGTCGTCTTCGCCGCATTCGCGGTGGTCGCCCTGCTCGCGCTGTCGCTCGCGGAAGTATCCAGCCGCTTCGACGTCACCGGCGGGCCGCAGGTCTACGCCCAGGTCACCTTCGGCCCGCTCGCCGGCTTCACCGTCGGCTGGCTGTTCACCGTCTCGCGCTTCGCCTCTTACGCGCTGATCGCGCAGGTCATGCTCGACTACGCGGCGGCGCTGTGGCCCGCGCTCGAGGACTACTGGCCGCGCGCAGTGGCGATCACGCTGTTCACCGCGGCGCTCACCGTCGTCAACGTGCGCGGCGTCACCCGCGGCGCCTGGCTCGGCAACGTGCTCACCATCGCCAAGCTGCTGCCGCTGGTCGCGATCGCGCTCGCAGGCATCTGGTTCGCCGGCTGGAACAACCTGCCGGCGGCGGAGCCGCAACAGCCCGGCGGCCTGGTGGAGGGGCTGCAGCTCGCGCTGTTCGCATGCTTCGGCTTCGAGGTGATCTCGATCGTCGCCGGCGAGATGCGCGATCCGCGCCGAGACCTGGCATTCAGCATCCTCGCCGGGCTCGGCATCTCCTGCCTGCTGTACCTGCTGCTGATGCTGGCGAGCTTCGGCATCCTCGCGGACACGGCCGCGCATGCGCGCCCGCTCATCGGCATCGCCGAGCATTTCCTGGGACCGGCCGGCGGCACATTGATGGCGGCGGCCGCGGTCGTCTCCTGCGCGGGCGGGCTCGCCGTCGCCATGCTGACCTCCCCGCGCAACATGTTCGCGCTGGCCGAGGCGCAGGACCTGCCGCGGCCGTTCGCGGCGGTGCACCCCGGGTGGCGCACGCCGCACGTCGCGATCATCGCCTACGCGCTGCTCGCCTGGCTGGTCACCGTCACCGGGACCTTCCGCTACCTGCTGGAGCTGTTCGTGATCTCGCGCATGCTGGCCTACGGCTCGACCAGCCTGGCGCTCATCGTGCTGCGCCGCCGCGCGGGCCCGGCGCCGGTGCCGGTGCCGGGCGGGCCGCTCATCGCGGTGCTGGCGCTCGCCGCCTGCGTCGCGATCGTGACGACAGCCACGCTGACGTCGGTGCGCGACGTCGCCATCGTCATCGCCATCGGCTTCGCAATCCGCGCGCTGGTGCGAAGGCGCGCCGCGCCCTGACGCCCGCCCTCAGTCCGGCCAGTTGCGGCCGGGCAGCCGGCATTCGAAATCGGGCATGGCAGCGACAGCTGCCAGCGTCGCCGAGGCCTTGTCCTCCAGCCGCGTTCCCGCAGCCAGTTCCGCCGCACGCGCCGCCTGGCGGCGCGCCTCGTCCGCGCAGCCCAGTTCTCCCAGCACCTGCGCCAGGTTGTTGCGAGCCGCCGCGTCGCGCGGCTCGAGCAGGATTGCGCGCAGGTACCTGTCGGCCGCCGCCTCCGGATCCCCGTCGGCATAGGCGACGTTGCCGCGCCCGAGCCAGAACAGCGGCTCCTCGGGCCAGCGCGCGATCGCCGCGTCGTAGGCCGAGGCCGCCGCCCGCCGCTGGCCCGCAGCCTCCAGGCCAATCACCGATTCGAGGTACCGTTCAGGCGTCGCGTGCGCGGGAATCGCCCCCGGCGGCAGCACCGCCAGCGCCCAGCGGCCGGCGCGATGCCAGCTCCCGGCGAAGCGCTGCCAGCGCATCTCGAGCCGCTGCTCGCGGCCGGAACGCAGGATCGCGACATTTCTTTCGGCGTCGTAGCCGACCAGGACGGCGTAATGCCAGCGCGGCCAGGATGCGACGCCGAGATTCTGCAGCAGCAGCACCGGCCGGCCTTCCATGAGCTCGGCGACCAGCGCATCGCCGTGCTGCGGCAGCACGTAGGCGACGCGGCCGTGGCGGCGCGTGGCACCGATCAGCTCCACCTGCAGCGTGCCCTGGCGCCCCGGAATGAACGTCTGCGGCGCGAGCGCCCCGGGCTCCACGGCCAGCCCGCTCGCGCCCAGCACGGTCGCGAGCGCGGCCGGGCCGCATTGGAATTCTTCCTGCGGGTGGAACGGGACCGCGGCCAGCTCGATCGAGCGCGGCGCGGCGGCGGGCAGGCCCTCGGCCAGGCGTGGCGAACCGGCGCAGCCGGCCAGCAGCGCGGCGAGCGCCGCTGCCGGCAGCGCCGCAGGCCTCATGTCTTCTTGAAGATGTCGATCGTGCCCGTCAGTTCGAGGACCAGCAGCACGAGGAACACGATGCCGAGCACGGCCAGCGCGTCGCCGCCTGCCGGCAGCTGATCGAGCCGCTCCGCGAGCAGCGCGGTTTCGGCATCGGTCAGGGCTGCGAGGCGCGCATCCACCTGCGCGGCGTCCACGCCGAGCGCCGCCATGCGCTCGCGCACGTCGTCGCGGGCGAGCGCCCCGCGCACGGTCACCAGCGGATCGGCGGCCTGGGCCGCCGCGACGGCCTCCGCCGTCCCGACGATGCCCGCAGCCGCGGGCGCCTGCATGCCGAGCGAAACCAGGCTCGCGCTCACGAGCGCGACGCAGGCGCGGCGAAACCGTTCGATACGCATCAGAACACCTCCGGTCGGGTGGGATCGGGCCCCAAAATAGCACGGCCGGCGCCCGGAGGCAGCGCCGGCCGGAACGGGCGGTCGCCGAATGGCGACGCGCGCTTCAGAAGCGGTACGACAGGTCCAGTTTCGCGGTCGTCCCGAGCTCCTGCCCGAGCACGATCACGCCGCCCTGCTCGATCTCGATGCTGTCGTCCAGCAGGTTCTGCAGCCGCAGCTTCAGGCTGAGGCGCTCGCTCGGGTACAGGCTGAACACGAAGTCGAGCGAGTTGAACGGCTGCTCGTACGCGTCGGGCGCGCCGTTGCGGCCGGCGTAGAACAGCCGCTCGCTGTAGCTGTTGTAGACGACCACTGCGCTGTAGAGTCCGCCTGGTGCGTCGTAGCCGAGCTGCAGGTTGAGGATCAGGTCCGACTGCTGGTTCAGCGGACGCACGTCGTTGGTGAGGCTCACGGTATTGGACCCCACCGTCAGCTCGGAGCTGCTCCAGGTCACGTTGCCCGCGGTGAACAGTCCGGACGACCATTGGCCGAGCCAGCGCGAGACGAAGGCCAGGTTCTTGAACCACTCGACCTCGACCCCGTAGAGGTCCGCCGTGTCGCCGTTGATGAACGTGAACGACAGGTTGTTGTCGGTGCCGGCACCCTCGATGGTCTCGATCGGGCGGTCGATGGTCTTGTAGAACGGGCTGATGGTGAAGTTGTCGCCGCCGTCGAAGAACCACTCGGCCCGCAGGTCCACGTTCATGATGTCGGAGGGCACCAGCGCCGGGTTGCCCACCACGCGCGCGTCGGTGAACGGGTCGATGTAGGTGGAGTTCGCGACCTCGCGCAGGTCCGGCCGCGCGGTCGTCAGGCTCCAGCCGAGGCGCAGCTGGAACTGCTCCGCCCAGAAATCCGGGCGCATGTAGGTCAGCGCGAATGCCGGATAATGGTCGTCCACGGCCTTGCCGGCCTGAGCGAGCTGCTCGGCGGTCAGCGGGATCTTGCCGATCGCCGGGTCGAACTGCAGCGTGTCCACCGGCACGGAGAGCTGTTTCCAGTCCTCCCAGCGCACGCCGGCGGTCATGCGCCACGTATCCTTCCAGGTCAGGTCGATGGCGCCCCAGGCGGCGTCGATCACTTCACCGGCGAGATAGCTCTCGGTGCCGATGCCGCCGATGGACAGCAGGAAGCCGTTCGCCGGGTCGAGGATATGGGCATCGGTGAAGACGGATCCGGGCGTGCCGGCCAGGATGCCCATCGCGGTGCTCGCCGTGGTGCCGAGCGCGAGCTGGGTCTGGACGTAGCCCCGGCCCTTCTCGTAATAGTCCCAGCCGGCGCTCAGGGCGCCGGTCAGGTTGCCGCCCGGGAGTTCGAACGGGCGCCGGAATGCTCCGCCGTAACTCGTGACCTGGTCCTCGAGTTCCGTGAAGCGGAAATCGGCGGCGCTGGTGGTCGAGCGCACCGACGTGCCGAGCACTTCGCCGGTAGCGGGATTGACGACGTCCACGGCAGACACCGTGACTTCGTTCGGGATGTCGGTTCGCGCGGTCGAGTCCGACCAGTACCAGGAGAACTGCAGCCCGTCGAAGAACGCCGCCGGGCGGATCGCCCGCAGGAACGGCAGCATCTCGAAGGTGTCGGCGCCGAGCGCGTGCTCACCCCTGAACTGCAGCATCTCCAGTTCCCGCTCCTCGAAGCGCAGGCGGTAGTCACGGAGCTGCGCGCCCTGCTCGCGGCGGAAGTTGAAGTTGTTGCGCTGCGTCAGCGAGGTTTCGTCGTCGGTGTTGCGCAGGTACAGCGCCACCATGCCGAGCGAATGGTCCTCGGTGAAGTCGAGCCCGGCCGACAGCGAACCCGTGATCGCCACCTGGTGGACGGAACGCTCGGTCAGGCCGTTGTCGATGTCCGGCAGCTGTGCGGACCGGTTGATGCGGTTGCGGTTGCGCCAGCTGCTGGAGTAGTCGCCGAGGGCCTGGACGCCGAAACTCCAGCGCCCCTCGTCGTCCAGCGTCCAGCGGTTGCCGACCGAGGCCTTGACCGAGGCGTCGGGAGCCGGCGACTTCGACTTGACGTCGAGCTCGCGGTACAGGCTGGTCGCCAGCCCGCGGTTGATGGCCTCGGCCTCGGTGAAGGTCGGCGTGCCGCCGGCCATCCGCAGCGTGTCGAAGATCGCGGCCGGTGTCAGGCTGCCGCGGTAGGTCTGGATCGCGTCGCGGATCTCCCGCGGCAGCGCGCGCGTGCCGTCGTCGGTGCCGAATTCGTCGTCGCCGCCGCCGGCATAGCTCAGCACGTCGTTCGAATGGTCGCTGTTCCAGCCCGAGCCGACGCCGAACTTGATCTCGAACCGGTCCGGGATGCGGCGCGTGCGGATGTCCACGTTTCCGCCGCCGAATGCCGCCGGCCGGTCCACCGTGTAGCCCTTCTGGATCGAGAGCGACTCGATGATCTCGGCCGGGAAGATGTCCAGCGGCAGCACGTTGCGCGTCAGGTCCGGAGAGGGAACGTAGGCGCCGTTCAGCGTCGTGCTCGAGTAGCGCTCGCCGAGGCCGCGGATGTAGACGAAGTCGCCCACCAGCGTCACGCCGGGCAGGCGCCGCAGCGCGAGCGCCACGGTGCTGTCGCCCACGCGCGAGATCTGCTCTGCACCCAGCAGGTCCGTCACCACGGGCTGATCGATGCGCTCGACGAGGACCTCCGTCGCCGCCGATCGCTGGCGGCCGACCACCTGGACTTCCTCCAGCTGGGTCGCGGCGCCGTCGCCGGCGGTCGCGGCATCCTGCGCGAAGACCGCCTGGCCCTGCGCGGCGGTCAGCGTCAACGCGACCAGCAGCCTGAGCGTGTTCCTCCCCGTCATGGCAGCGACCTCGCGATGCCGCGTCATTCGAACCAGAGCGCCACGCCGCGGTTGCCGGCGCGCAGCCCATAGGCCCAGGGGAAGGTCCAGTCGTCGCTGCGCAGCACGCCGCCGAGTCCGCCGGGCGGAATGGCGATCGGGTTGCCGGCGGCGTCGGTCGGCGCAGTGCGGGTGTAGAACGTCCCCTCTTCGAGCAGCGACAGGCTGGCGCTCGCCACGTTGGTGATGAGCGTGTTGCCGGAATTGAAGCCGTAGTTCAGGCCGGCGGCGCTCGGGTTTGCGCCCGACAGCCAGCTGACGAAGGTGTCGCCGTTGGCGAAGGCGCCGGAGGCCACGACCTCGCAGGCCAGCACCGAGTCGCGGATGGTCGTCAGGCCATTCTGCGCGTCCGTGAGCCCGGTCGGGCTCTCGACCCGGTGGCAGCGATTGTTGGCGTTGCCGACCTTGCCGAGGATGCGGTTGGCGTAGCCCGAATAGACGATGCTGTTCCCGATCTGCGCGCGGCCGCCCTGGCGGATGCGGAATCCGGCCGAATCGCCGTGCGTTCCGCCCTGGGACTGCAGCATGTTCGAGACGATGCAGGTGTAGTTGCGCACGGTCGCGACGGTCACCGGCGCGAGGTCGAACGGCTGGCCGGCGTTGCTGCGCGAGGCGCCGATGTTGTCGAGCTCGATGCACCAGTTGCCGTTGTCCGCGGCATGGATCGCGAGCGCGGTGTCGACCGTTCCGACGTAACCGTCCGAGAAGTCGAGCGAGTCGTCGCGCACGTACAGCAGCAGCGCGTTGCTGACGTTCACGGCGCCGCCGAAGAACTCCAGGCCGTCGTCATAGGCGCTGTAGACCTGGATGTTCTCGACCACCGTGCCGCTGCCGACGGCGTTGAAGGTGATGCCGTTGAGCTCGTCGTCCGGCGCCACCTCGAACCCGGCGTGCTTGACGATCACGTAGCGCAGCGAGCCGGAGCTCTCGGCGTTGTTGTTGCCGCCGTAGTGGCTCGGCTGCCCCTCCGACACGACGTGACAGCCGTTGTTGGCGCGTTGCGCGTCGGTGCAGTTGTTGGTGATGCCGTTGCCGTTGATCACCAGCCCGCCCCAGAGCTGCACGTCGAAGGGGCCGGCGGTCTTCGTCACCGCATCGGTGTAACCGGTGAAGATGATCGGCGCGGACGCGGTGCCATTGGCGACGATCTTCGAGCCGCGGTTGACCAGGATGTAGTCGGCGGAGTCCAGGAAGGTGATCGTATTGCCCGCCTCGATCGTCAGCGTGGGACCCTCGCCTTCCTGCGGCGCCCGGCCGGTGTTGACGTTCTGGCCGACGAAAAGGCTGTCCTGGAAGATGTGCACGCCGGTGATGAACGGGATCGTCAGGTCGGTCAGCAGCGGGTTGTTGACGCCGACGAAGTTCGCGCTGTAGATGCAGTCGGCGCCCGCCTGGGTGCCCTGACGCAGCTGCGCCGTGTTCGGCACCGTGTACGAGGCGCAGGGGTTGTTGGCGCCGCCGCCGCCCTGGTTGACGCTGTTGTTCACCGAGTTGTCGACCGTGGACACGTTGAGTTCCACGCCGCCGCCGCTGCAGGCACCCAGGCCGGCGAGCGCGACGCCCGCCAGCACCAGTCGAGACTTGTTCATCAGGAAGCGCTCCCAGGAATCCGTTGGATTGACCGGGAGCAAGTTAGGCGGCGCGAATGTCAGCGCCGTGACGGGCGGATGACGGTTATGTGACGGCCGCGAGGCCCGGTCAGGCCCGCTCGCCCCCGTCCGGGCCGTAGAAGAAGACCCAGGTGGCGAAATCGTCCGTGAAATCAATGAAGCGGTGCTCGACGCCGGCCTCGACGAACAGCGCGTCGCCGGGGCCGAATGGCGTGCGGGTGACGCCGTGCAGGAAGGTGCCGCTGCCCGAGATCACGACGTACAACTCGTCGCGGCGATGGGGCTGCTGCTTGTCCATGCCGACCGGGCGGTAGATCTCGACCTCGAGCGTGCCGTGGCGGAACAGCGTGGTGAACTCGCCGCCCGCCTTCGAGAGCGCCGCCAGCGCGTCCTGCACCGACAAGGTTGCGCTCATCGCCAGATGATCCACCAGAGCAGGGCGACGATGATGATTGCGTCGATCCCGAGCACCCACAGGAACACGCGCCGCCTCATCCGCGCCTGCCGCTCCTCGAACTGCGCCATGAGCACGGGATTGCTGCGGACGTGCGCATCGACTCGCAGCTTGGCCTCCATGAGGCCGAGTCCTTCGGCCTCACGCACGTGCCTGATCGCGTCGACCATGCGACCGAGCGATAGAGCGGCTGCCGCGGCGGCGGGCAGCGGTCGCTCGTCAGGATTCTCGTCCGGCATGCGCCGATCCTGAACCCGCGGGTGTCGCCATTTCAAGTCACCCCGCCTTTGAACCCGCGAGGAGCGATGCCTTCCAATGTAACGGCAGCACTGTCTGCGCGCGTCGCCAGCCGGCGGCGGAACTCAACTCAGGGGATGGACCAGGCCGGGGCCTTCGGGTCTCGTTCATCACATGGAATTGGAGAGCGAATCATGAATGGCAAGATGACATCGATCCTCGCATCCGGGCTCGCCGCCCTTCTCGTCGGCGGTGTGGCGGCAGCCGAAACCACCCCGCCCGTGCAACTCGCCGCCGAGCAGCCGGACGACGGCGCCATCACGGAGAAGGTGAAGGCTGCGATCGCGGAGGATGCGGCGCTCGCAGGCGCCGACATCTCGGTCGAGACCGTGCAAGGCAAAGTGCGGCTGGACGGCTACGTCGGCAATGCCGGCGACATCCAGAAGGCCACCGCGCTGGCCTTCAGCGTGTCCGGCGTGAAGAAGGTCGAGAACAACCTGAAGGCGATGTAACGCAACCGGAAGGAGGGGAAGATGTCCGCAATGGAATACAAGCAACGACATCCGCTCGCGTGGGCCCTGATCGCAGGCGTGGCGCTCGCAGGTATCGCGTCCGCTGGCGCGATCCGGGGATGGTGGCCGGGGGTCGGCCCCGATCCGCTGGCCGTCACCTGCGCTGACTGCGCGATCGTCGAGTCGGTGAGCGGCGATCCCTTCCACTACGAGGTAACCGTCCGTTACGAGGACGGGTCCACGGGCGTCATCAGCCTGGCTGGGCCGCCGGTCTGGCGGGTCGGCGACAAGGTGCGGATCGAGGACGGCATCCGCCTCGTTGACGGTTGACCGCAGGCGCCGCGGACCGGCGGCAGGGACGCCGCCGGTCCCTGGCGGAAGGGTTCAGCTGCCGCCGCAGACGGCGCCCTGGCCGGCGCAGATCCGCCGCGTCTTGTCCATCATGGCCTGGTCTTCCTGCTGGGCGCGCACGTAATCGCGCAGACCCTGCTCGTCGTAGCAGGTCTCGGTGTCGAAGCGCGTGCCGATGGGCTTTTCCTTGCGGCAATAGACGGTGTGCTTGCCGCGCGTCTTCTGCCGGAAGCCCGGCGGCACCTTGAATTCCTGCGCGGCGGCCATCGCGGCCGGCGCCGCCTCGGCGGACTGCTCCGCCTGCTGCGCGGCGGGCGGCTCGTCGGCCGAATCGCCGTCCCCGGCAAGGGCCGGGATCGGCCGCGCCAGCAGCGCCGCCAGCAGCGTCAACACCGCGATGGTCGTCATGCGCATAGGTCACCTGTGACGGTCCCGCCGATTCGGCCGGACTCCCGGTCACTTTAGGGGGATGCTGCCCTGAAACTCAAGTTTCGTACGCGCGCGACGGTGGCCGATGCTCAGTGCCCGCCCTTGACGATGAGGCCGCGTCCGCGCAGCGCTTCGGCCAGCTCGGCCTCGATGCGGGCAGCCTCCTCGCGCGCGATGTACTGCAGGTGCTGCACCGGGCCGGTCAGCGCTTCGAGGCCGCGTTTCGTCACGGAACCTGCCGCGCGGATGCCCGCCTTGTGCTGGTCGAAGCGCAGCGCCGCGCGGTAGCGGCTCATGCCGACGTAGATGCCGAAGGGTCCGCGCGCGCTGTCGGCGTAGTCGAGCAGCACCAGGTAGATGTGCGTGCGGCCCTTGCGGGAGGCTGCGCACGCGCCGGCGGCCTCGTAGACCGCCGGCAGCCAGTCCACGTAGCGCATCGGCAGCCAGTCGGGAATCGTGTCCCGCGCGCGCTCCCAGACGCCGGCGAGCGCGGCCTCCACGTTCATCGGCGGCTCGCCGCGCATCCAGAGTTCGTGCACGCAGTGCGCGCCGGCCTCGCCGTCGGCAGCGGCGAGCGCCGCGGCCAGGCGCGCCTTGACCTGCGGCGCGGACAGCGCGCGCAGCGGGCGCGCGGCGGGCGCGGCCGCATCAGCGCTTTTCGGACGGCGTCGCGACGCTTTCAGCGTGCCGGCGCCTTGTCCGGGATCGCGAAGGTCGCGAGCGACTTCTCGAAGTGCTCGAGGTCGCGCCAGAAGCAGTGCAGCACGGCCGCAGTGACGCGACGGACCAGCACCGGGCCCTTCATTGGCGTACTGCTCCCTCCGACCCCGAAGCCCACGCCACCGTACGGGCCGGTCCAGCGTCATCACCGGCCGCATACAGCGGCGGCAACGGGCAATGCAGCACCGCGCAGATCGCGCGCAGCAGCTCGGATTCGGCCACCGTCATGCGCTGGTCGTGGGAGATCGTGCGCACCAGCGCCCGGACCAGCAGTTCCTTGCCCGCCGGCTGCAGGGCGTCGAGGCGCGTGAGCGCCTGGTCCAGGCGCGCTGCCCAGTGCCCCTCGCGCCGGAACGGCGGGCGGACGCGCGGCAGCAATTCCTCCATGCCCGCCTCGTAGGCCCGCCGCGCCTCGGTCTCGTCCTCGCTGCCGTGCATCGCGAGGACGCAGAACAGCACCTGCAGTTCGTTGCGCGCCGCATGCAGCGTCAGCTGCCCCACCACGCGGCGGCGCGGATCCAGCTCGTCCTGCAGTTGCACCTGCGCGAGCTTGCGCATGGCCCAGGCGAACACCGATACGCGGCCCTCGCGCGTCAGCAGGCCGTTCAGGCACTTCAGCAATGCGATGCGTTCGCTGCGCGGCAGCGGGTGCAGCGTGGCGAACACCTGCAGCAGCACCGGCATCCGCTGCACGGCCGTGAGCTCGTCCACGCGCGGCAGCAACTCCACGACGGCGTCGTGGAAGTCGCCGCCCAGCTGCTGGTGGACGAACGCAAGTTGCCGGTCGCGGCCGTCCCTGGTCGGGTCGAGCGCCAGCGCGATGAACAGCGCCGCGGCGCGCTCCGGGTTGCGCGCCGGCAGGCGGATGCCGTCGGGCAACGACGCGAGCAGGCCCTGCGCCTGCAGCACGTGCTCGGTCGCCGGGTTCGCGACCAGGCCGGCGACCGTCGCCGGCGCGAGCACGATGGCGCCCTGCAGCAGGCCGCCCATCTTCGCGGCCGCCTCGGCCCTGGTCCCGGCGCCGCCGACCTGCTCCGCGCGCTCCTCGTTCATGCGCCGGCGCGCGACCTCGAACTCCCCCGGATCGAAGCGCGGGTCGATCTCGCGGATGCGCTCGACCAGCGGCGGGTGCGTCGCGAAGGCGCGCTGCACCCCGGACGCGAACAGCAGGTGCGCGACCTCCTCCGCGTCGGTGTCCATGAAGCGCGAACCCACGCCCAGCGCGCCGATCTTGACCAGCGCCCCGCGCAGGCCGTCGCGGTCGCGCGTGAACTGGATTGCGGACGCGTCCGCGAGCGATTCGCGCTTGCGCGACACCGCCGCCTGGATCAGGCGGCCGAAGAACAGGCCGATCCAGCCGAGCAGCAGCACGATGGCGGCGGCCGCCATGATCACGCCGACGGCGGCGCCGCCCTTGCGGCCCCCGCCGCCGCGCGGCGCGTGCCGCAGCACGAAGCGCGCCACCATCGCGACCACCGTCAGGCCGAACAGCCAGCCGATCAGGCGCGTGGACAGGCGCATGTCGCCGTTCAGCACGTGGCTGAATTCGTGCGCGATCACGCCCTGCAGCTCGGCGCGGTTCAGGTTCACCAGCGCGCCGCGGGTGACCGCGATGGCCGCGTTCGCCGGGTTGTGGCCGGCGGCGAAGGCGTTGATCCCGGCCTCGCGATCGAGCACGAACACCTGCGGCACCGGCACGCCGGAGGCGATCGCCATCTCCTCGACCACGTTCATCAGCCGCCGGCGCAGCGGATCGGAGGTGTCCGGCGACACGCGCGTGCCGCCCAGCGACTGCGCGACCGCGCTGCCGCCGGCCGACAGCGCGGCGGTGCGGACGAGGCTGGAGACGAAGATCGTGCCGAGCACGACCGTGGTCGAGGCAAGGATCACCATCGGGTAGTCGGCGATGCGGACGGTCCCGTCCGCGAGCATGCCGCCGTCTGCGCTCGTGAGGATGCCGGCCGCGACGATGACGACCAGGTTGATCGCGACCACGATCGCGCCGACCGCGAGCACGAACAGCAGCACCAGCCAGCGCGACAGGCGCCGGGTCTCGGCCTGCCGCCCGAAGAAGTCCATCGCTCAGCCCGCGGCGTTGATCAGGTGAAGACGACCTTGGGCACTTCGCGCTTCTGCGGCGACTCGATCTCGAGCAGCGACGCCGCCTGGAAGCCGAACATGCCGGCGACGACGTTGCTCGGGAACACTTCGCGCTTGTTGTTGTAGGCCATGACCGAGTCGTTGAACGCCTGGCGCGCGAACGCGACCTTGTTCTCGGTCGTGGTCAGTTCCTCGGAGAGCTGCATCATGTTGCGGTTGGCCTTCAGGTCCGGGTAGGCCTCGGCCAGCGCGAACAGGCGGCCGAGCGCGCCGGAGAGCGCATTCTCGGTGCTCGCCAGGTTCTGCACCGCAGCCGGATCGCCGGGATTGGCGGCCGCCGCCTTGAGGCCGCTGACCGCGGCGTTGCGCGCCTGGATCACGGCCTCCAGCGTGTTGCGCTCGTGGGAGAGGTAGCCCTTCGCGACCTCGACCAGGTTCGGAATCAGGTCGTGGCGGCGCGTGAGCTGCACGTCGATCTGCGCGAACGCGTTCTTGTAGGCGTTGCGCGCCGTGACCAGGCCGTTGTAGATCCCGACCACGAAGAGGACGAGCAGGACGACGATGCCGAGGATGATCCAGCCCATGGCAATCTCCTTCAGATGGTGCCGGGTCGTAGATTCGTAGGTTTGCAGATTCTAACCGGTAATCCGCCTGCAGGCGGTGATTCGTCGTTTCTCCGCGAATGCCGCGGCTATCGGGCATCGCCGGCGGACCGGAGGGCATAAACTGAAAGGCGGACCCAACCGGAATTGCGGGAGGCCAGGGATGGCCCGTCGTTTGCGCATTCACCTGCCGGGCGGCTTCTACCACGTCACGCTGCGCGGCAACCACCAGCAGTCGATCTTCTTCGCCGATGGTCATCACGACCTGCTCGATCGAATCGTCGCGGAGGCCGCCGCTGTGGAAGACGCACGGATCCATGCCTATTGCTGGATGACCAACCACATCCACCTGCTCGCCCAGGTCTCCGGCAGGCCGTTGGGTCGATTGATGCTGCGGATCGCCAGTCGTTACGCGCGAACCGTGCAGTCACACATGGCCACCACCGGACACCTGTTCGAGCGCCGCTACCACGCTTCGCTGGTCGACGCGGACCGATACCTGCTGGCAGTTGTCCGCTACATCCACCTCAATCCCGTCAAGGCCGGGCTGGTCAGTGACCCGGCCGCCTGGAACTGGTCCAGCCACCGCGCGTACCTGAACCAGGCCGCGTGTTCCTGGCTCACGACGCGTTTCGTCATGGGGATGCTGGGCCCTCGCCGTGGCTCCGCCAGACGGCAGTATCTTGCACTGATGAACGCGACGACGCCCGCAACGGACGACATCGGCAGCGTGATCAACGCTGGCCGGAGCGTGCAGATACTGGGTGACGACGAGTTCGCGCAGCGCGTGACGACCGGTACAAGCGGGGCCGGTGCGCGGCGGAGCCTCGACGCGATCCTGGTCGCGTGCGTTGCGAAATTCGGGATACCGCTGAACCTGCTGGCGTCACCCGGCAGGGCCAGGCAACTTTCGATGGCGCGTGCGTGGCTCGCGCACCAGGTCGTGGCAAATCGGGCGGCCAGCATCTGCGCCGTGGCACGTCTCCTGGGCAGGACCGAAGGATCCATACGCCAGCTGATGTCGCGGCATCCGCCGGAGCTTGATGCGGCTTGACAGCAAACCTACGAATCTACGACCCGGCACCGCAGGAACGTCGCGATGTCCTCTATTTCCGGCAGGCAGACCTGGTGCTGCATCGGGTACTCGTGCCACTCGACCGCATAGCCCTGCGTCCGCAGCCAGTCGCGCGCCATGGCGCCGAGCCCGGCGGGGAGCACCGGGTCGTAGAGGCCGTGGCACATCAATATGGGCGTGGCGCGGTTGGCCTCCGACAGCTCGCCCGCGAGCGTCGCCTGCAGCGGCAGGTAGGTCGACAGCCCCAGGATGCCGGCGAGCGGCTCCGGGTGGCGCAAGCCCGCATGCAGCGCGACCGCGCCGCCCTGCGAGAAACCCGCGACGACGATCTTCTGCGAGGGGATGCCGGCAGCGCGCTCGCGCTGGATGTAGCGCACCAGCAGCGCGGTGGAGGCACGGATGCCCTCCTCGTCGGCGCGCCCCTCCGCCGTCAGCGTCCTGATGTCGTACCAGGCGCGCATGCGCATGCCCATGTTGAGCGTCACCGGGCGCACCGGCGCATGCGGGAACACGAAGCGGATCGCGGGCGACGCGGGAAGCCCAAGTTCCGGCACGATCGGCACGAAGTCGTGCCCGTCGGCGCCCAGCCCGTGCAGCCAGATGACGCTGGCCGCAGCTTCCGCGGCGGGCGCCAGCACGACGGCGTCCGCGGTTTCCTCGAGGCGATGGCTCATCGGCTCAGCAGTCCTGGTACTTCCAGTGGCGGGACTTGCCCTGCGCCAGCCATTCGACGGCGGTCGCCAGGCGCCTCAGGCGCGTCGCTTCCTGCTTCGCTCCGGTGATCCATTCGACGTACTCGCGCTTGTGCGACGGCGGGAAGGCGTCGTAGGTCGCCTTCGCCTTCGGGTTCTTCCTCAACGCCGCCGCAAGGTCTGCGGGCGGCTTCGGCGGCGGCTTCTTCGGCCTTGCCGCCTTCGGCACCTTGACGCCGGCTGCATTCAGCGCCACGGCCGCCTTGACGTAGCGCAGCAGCACGGCATCGGACGGCAGATCGTCCACGGACCGGAACCTGCGTCCGCCCATGCTCGAGTCGCCGGCCGCAGGGAACAGCCGCGCCGGATCCTTCATCAGTTTCTGCTTCCAGAAGCCAAGACTCGCATGCTGCTTGAACGCGGCCATGCCGGCGACGACGCCCTGGTACTCGAAATGGGGCACGCCCCACTTGATCGTCTCCTCGATCTGCGGACAAGCCTTGTGCATCAGGGCGCGCACGCGCCTGAGGATGGGTTGCGCGAAATCGGCGGACTTCGCGATATAGGCATCAACCGCGGGGTTCTTCATGCCGCGTGGATTCTAGCTCCAACCCGGCAGCCTGCGCAGGAGCGGCAGGACTGCGGCCGCGACCGCGGCAAGCGTCGCAGCGCCGATGACCATCGGGTCGGTCGCCGCCATGACCCTGCCGGCAGCCTGCTCGATCTCCGGAACGAACCGCCACACCAGCACGGCCGCGGCGGCGCCCACGCCCGCGATGGTCACGCCGTTCGCCCAGGCCTCGCGCCGCAGGCGGCGGCGCGCCGCCTGGCGCCGCGCCTCGAGCTGCGCCCTCAGGTCCGTCGGCAAGGCCGCGAGGGCCGCAATCCGGACCTGCACGCGCGACTCGAAGCCGGGGCGCGCGTCGAGCCCGGACATCAGGCGGCGCAGCCGCCCCTCGATGTCCGTCACGCGCGATTCATCGCCGCTCATGCGACCTCCTTGCCCGTGGCGCCGAGCGCGGCGGCCAGTGCGGCCCTGGCGCGGTGCAGCTGCGTCTTCACGGTATTGACCGGGATGCCCATCATCGCCGCCACCTCGTCCACGCTGCGCTCGTCCTGATAATAAAGAATGACCGCCTGGCGCTGCCTGTCGGGCAGCGCGTCCACCTGGCGCCAGAGCGCGGCGTCGTCACCGGCCACGGGCTCGCCTGCGATGCCCTCGGCTTCCTGCAGGACCGCCGGATCCGACATGGACACCGTGCGCCGCCGGCTGCGCAGCGCCGACACGGCGGCGTTGCGCGTGATCGCATAGATCCAGGTCGAGAGCTGCGCGCGGCCGTCGTATTTCGGCAACGCCTGCCACAGCTTCACGAACACCTCCTGCGCCAGGTCCTCGGCCGCGGCTCGGTCTCCCAGGATGCTGCAGGCGAGGCCGTACACGCGCCGCCGGTAGGCCGGGACCAGCCTTTCGAAGGCTTCCTCCGTCCTGCCGGCCCGGACCAGGCTGGTGATCGCATCGTCGGCCGGCATCAGGGTCGGACCATCTCCACGGTTGATACGCGGCGGGCGGCCGCCGGGTTTCACGCGATTCTAGCGCCCGGGCCTGAAACCGGGACGCCGCGCCCTGCGTATCAAGGTGCATGGACAGGTGGCAATCCATCCTCGGGCCGGATGAAGGCATGCTGGAGATGGTCGCGACCTGTATCGCGGGCTGGCTGGCCGTGAGCGCGGCGCGGGCCGACCTGGAGTTCATCCGGCAGTCGCTGGGTTTGCTGTTCAACTTCTGAAACGAGCGGAGTCACACTTTCATGGATCCCCAATCGATCGCTGTCCTGATCCCCATCTTCGGCATCGTGTTCGGCATCGGCGTTGCGATCGTGTCGATCGTCGCTTCGCACCAGCGCAAGATGCAGCGCCACGAACTGCGGCACAAGGAGCGGCTCGCGGCCATGGAGAAGGGCCTGGAACTTCCGCCCGAGCTGGAGGAACCGAGCGAGCCGAACGGCAAGGCCAGCGGCCTGCGCAGCGGCCTCATCGGCCTCGGCGTCGGCGTGGTGCTGTACTTCGCGCTGCGCGAGGTGGCCGGAAGCGACGTCGCGCTGTTCGGGCTGATTCCCGCCGCGGTGGGCGTGGCGCAGCTGATCTACTACTTCGTCGAGGGCCGCAAGGGCTGATCCCGCGAGATGGTGCCGGCCTCCTTCCTGGCATTGCCATCAAGGAGACTGGCGCCTCTCAGCCGATGCTGAGGCGGGCGCGGGTGCCGCGCGGCGCGCGCGGCTCGAGCGCGAGCGAGCTGTGCGGCCCGAAGTAGAGCTGCAGACGCTCGGCCACGTTCGCGAGGCCGTGACCGGGACGCAGCTCGAAGCCGGCGGCCGGCGGGCCGCGGCCATCGTCCTCCACCTCGATCACGAGCTCGCGCCCCTCGCGCCAGGCACGCACCTCCACCGTCAGCGGGTGCGGCGGATCCATGCCGTGGCGGATCGCGTTCTCGACCAGCGGTTGCACCACGAGCGCCGGAAAATGCAGCTCGCACAGCGCCGCGGGCACCGACAGCCGGTAACGGAAGTTCGCGCCGAAGCGCAGCTCGCAGAGCTGCAGGTAGCGCTCCAGGAATCCGATCTCGTCCCCCAGCGTCACGCCGGTGTCGCGCCCGCTCTGCAACGCGATCTGCAGCAGCTCGCCGATCCTGCCGATCGCGTCGAACGCGCGGTCGCGCTCGCCGGACTGCACCAGCCCGCCGACCGCGTTCAGCGTATTCAGCAGGAAATGCGGATTGATCTGGCTCTGCAGCACCTGCAGGCGCGCCTCCGCGAGCTGCGCTTCCAGCCGGGCGCCGCGCAGTTCCGCCTGCGCGGCCTCCCAGAGGGCGTGGTCGCGCAGGCGCAGCCCGCGCACGATCGCAAACGCAGCCAGCGCGAGCGCCAGGATGCTCAGGTTCATCGAATGGAAGGCCGGGCCGACGGGCGCGTAGACGTAGAGGTCCATCAACTGCGCCAGGCCGAGCGACAGGTCGTGGCGCAGCGAATAGCTCAGGTACGACATCAAGGTCGACCCCGCCAGCGCCGCCAGGCTGCAGCCGACCAGGGCCAGCAGCCAGTACGGGCGCCTTTCGCCCTGGATCGTCATGTGCAGCGCCCGATAGAGCGCCGGGCTTGCCAGCACCCAGACCAGGTAGTGCGGGATCATCGCCATCAGCGCCGCGCCCAGCGTCGCCTCGCCTCCCTGCGCCTGCAAATTCACGTACAGGCCGAAGCCGACCGAGAATGCGACTGCGAGCCAGCTGCCGGCGAGCGCCCACCAGCGTGCGGGCTGGTCGCCGATCAGGCGGTCGACGACGACGGGATTCGCGGCGCCCGCGGCTGCCGCGGGCGCGGGCGACGCCGGCAGTTCCGGTTGCCGCGCGCCGAGACCGTCCATGACCTGGGATTCGGCGCGCGACATGGACTCAGCTGCCCTGGCTCGCGATGCCGCTCAGCAACTTCTCGAGGATCTCGCGCCGGGCGCGGCCCATGGGCAGCGACTGGCCGCCATGCATGAAGATGTTGTAGCGGCCGTCGCCGGCGGAACGGACCTCGCGCACGTGCGCCACGTTGACGATCGCCGAGCGGTGGATGCGGAAGAACTTGCTCGGATCCAGCTCGCACTCGAGTGAAGCCAATGTCCGCGACAGCAGGTACTCGCCGCCCTTGGTGTGCACGCGGCTGTACTGGCTCGCGCCCTGCACCCAGACGATCTCGTCCATGTCGAGCGCGAACAGCCGCCGGCGCACGCGGATCGTGAGCTGGCCCGGGTAGCGCGCCGCCGGCTGGCTCTGCCCGGGATGCGCGGTGCCCATGCCGTTCGCAGCGCCCGCGATCTGCATGGCGAGCCCCGCCACCCGCCTTTCGAAGATGCGCTGCCTGGCCCGCAGCACGCTGCCCGAGAAACGCGGCCGCTGCACCGGCTTCACCAGGTAATCCATCGCCTGAAGCTCGAATGCCGGCAGCGCGAACTCCGGGTGCGCGGTCACGAAGATCACGTAGGGCATGGGCCCGCGGATGTCGCGCAGCACGTCGATGCCGTTGCCGCCGGGGATCTCGATGTCCATGAACACGAGGTCGGGACGCTGTTCCTCGATCTTGCGCCCGGCCTCCGGGGCGGAGGACGCTTCGCCGACGACCTCGATGCCCTCCTCGCGGGCGATCAAGGCGCGCAGCGCACGGCGGCCGAGCTCCTCGTCGTCGACGATGAGCGCGCGCACCACGTTCATGTCATCGCCCGCCATGCGCCTCCCGTATGACATGGGCGTTGGCAGTACGCAACATCAGATGCGACGACGCGATGAAACGTTCACGCGATCTTGCGAACGGCAGGAATCGTTGGTGAACGATAGGTAATCGGTGCTCCTGCCATCGTATCGTCCGGCCACGCACGAGGTCCTCCCGATCCACGCGTGTTGCCGGAGCGCAACATGCGGCCGGCGACGAAGGCACTCGGCAGGAACGGCCCACTCAACGCACGCCGAACGGCAATGCCGTTCGCGGGAGGACAGATCCAATGGAACGAAACAACCGGGTCGCAACGGCGGTCCGCCAGGCGCTCATGATGGGCGCGGTGGCAGCCACCGGCGCTGCGGCACCTGCGCTCGCGCAGGATGAAATTGCCGCCGTATACGTCACGGGCACGCGCATCAAGTCCGCGAACCTGGAGTCGACCACCCCGGTGACGCAGGTCACCGCGGCGGACGTGGTGACGCAGGGCGTCACCCGCATCGAGGACCTCGTCAACCAGCTGCCGCAGGCTTTCGCGGCGCAGAACGTGA
>JAHCAM010000160.1 GCA_019634895.1 Steroidobacteraceae bacterium
CTCCGCGTCGATCGGTTCGCCGGCGCTGACGCGGCGCGACGGCCCGGGCGCGCCCGCCTTGGCGCCCTCCCGGGCCCCAGCCCGCTCGGAACGGGCCTCGACGCTGGAGAAGTTCTCGTCGACCAGCTCGACCGGGAGCCCGAAGCGCCCCTCCAGCTGGCGGGCGAATCGCTCGCACTGCGGCGTGACCGGCAGCGGCGCGCCGTCGGGATGACGGGGGCGCCCCACGACCAGCCTTTGCGGCTGCCATTCGGCGACCAGGGCGGCGATGGCCGCCCAGCGAGCGGCCAGCGGCTCGGAGGCGACGATGCACAGCGGACGGGACGCGCCGGTCAGCGTGTTGCCGACCGCGATGCCGATGCGGCGGATGCCGAAGTCGAACCCCAGCAGCGTCTCCGCCACTCAGGCGTGCCCGGCCGACGTCGCCAGGAAGGCGGGGTCGATGCCGAGCAGCCTGAACGCCGCCTGGAAGCGCTGTTCGACCGGCGTGTCGAAGATCAGCTCGGCGCTGGCCGGCACCGTCAGCCAGGCGTTGCGCGAGATTTCTTCCTCGAGTTGCCCCGGACCCCAGCCGGCGTAGCCGAGCGTGACCAGCATGCGCCGCGGGCCGCCGCCGGAAGCCACTGCCTCGAGCACGTCCTTGGACGAGGTCAGGCCCAACTCGCCGCCCACCGTGACCGTGGAGTTCCAGGCGCCGACCGGCTCGTGCAGCACGAAGCCGCGATCCATCTGCACGGGCCCGCCGTAGAACACCGGCGACGCCGCAAGCGGCGCGATTTCGAGCTTGAGGTCGATGCGCTCGAACAGCGTCGCCAGGTCGATCTCCATCGGCCGGTTGATGACCAGCCCCAGCGCGCCCTTCTCGCTGTGCTCGGCGACGAACACGACGGTGCCGCCGAAGTTCGGATCGGCCATGTCGGGCATGGCGATCAGGAACTGGTTGGTCAGGTCGGTGACAAGCTGTTCGCCCATGAGTCCGATTGTAAGGGCGCCCCTGCGGCGGCACAATCCGCGATCC
>JAHCAM010000161.1 GCA_019634895.1 Steroidobacteraceae bacterium
TGCTCGACATCGGCGCGCTGACGCTGCTGGTGCCGATGGTCGAGACCGCCGAACAGGCGCAGCAACTGGTGCGCGCCACGCGCTACCCGCCGGCGGGAATCCGCGGCGTCGGCAGTGCGCTGGCGCGCGCGTCGCGCTTCAACCTCGTGCCCGACTACCTGGCGCGCGCCGACGCGGAGATCTGCCTGCTGGTGCAGGTCGAAACGGTGCGCGGCCTCGAGAACCTGGACGCGATCGCGGCGGTGAACGGCGTCGACGGCGTGTTCATCGGGCCGTCCGACCTCGCGGCGTCGATGGGGCACCTCGGCAACCCGGCGCACGAAGCGGTGCAGGAGGCGATCGACGACGCGATGCGCCGCATCGTGGCCAGCGGCAAGGCCGGCGGCATTCTCGCCACCGACGAGCGCTTCGCGCGCCGGATGATCGCCGCGGGCTGCCGCTTCGTCGCGGTGGGCACCGACGTCTCGGTGCTGATGCGCGGCGCGCGCTCGCTGCTGCAGGCCTACACCGGCAGCACGCCGGCGGCGAGCGAAGCGGCGCCCGGGCCGCGCAGCGGCTACTGACACCGCGGCGGCCGCACCGGGCCACACCGGGCCGGGCCGGTAGCCTTGCGCGGCGCCGGCGCGCCTCAGTGCTCGCGGATGTCGTCGATTTCGCGCTCGCCGAAGTCGTCTCGGTCGAGGTAGGCGAGGATGCGCTCGGCCACCTGCGCCGGCGACCCGAGCGCCCCGTCGGCCTTGAGCTTGCGGAAGCGCTCGACGGGCGGGAAGTCGGCCTGGTCGGCGGCGCGGATCGTCACCTGCATGTCGGTGTCGATCACGCCGGGCGCCAGCGAGCAGACCCGCGGCGCATTCGGCCTGCCGGCGTGTTCCGCGGCGATGCAGCGCGTGAACATGTCGAGCGCGGCCTTGCTGCTGCAATACGCCGACCAGCCCGCCACCGGATAGCGCGCCGCGCCGGAAGAGACGTTGAGCACCCTTCGCTCGGCGCCCGACGACTCGGTGGCCGCGAGAAAGG
>JAHCAM010000162.1 GCA_019634895.1 Steroidobacteraceae bacterium
CCGGCGGCAACGCGCGCTTCTTCCTCGGCACCGACAGCGCGCCGCACGCCGCACGGCTGAAGGAGCACGCGGCGGCCTGCGCGGGGTGCTACACGGCGCCGCACGCGATCGAGCTTTACGCGAGCGCGTTCGAGCAGATGGGCGCGCTCGATCGCCTCGAGGCCTTCGCGAGCTTCAACGGGCCCGACTTCTACGGCTTGCCGCGCAACAGCGGGCGCATCACGCTGCGCCGCGAGGCCTGGACCGTCCCGGAGTCGCTGCCGTTCGGTGCCGATCGCATCGTGCCGCTCGCGGGCGGCGAGGCGCTCGCGTGGAAACTGGTGCGCTGATCCGCGATGCCGGCGGCCGCGTCCCGGGCGGGTGCGGCGCCGGCGAAGACTGGTTCGCGCCGTTTCGACCGTCGATGCCGTCCACCGATCCGCGCGCGGCCGGTCGGACCGACCTCGAGTCGCTGAACCGCCTCGCCGCAGCGCGTGGACTGCGTACCGAGAGCGGCCTGCCGCTGCGATTCGTCGACGCGAACGAGGTGCCGTCGGCCGCCTACGAGCGCGTGATTCACGAGCGTGGCGAAGTGCCGACGCGGCTCGCCGGGCCGGGAATGTTGCACGACTGGTTCAACGCGATGGCCTGGATCGCCTGGCCGAGGACCAAGGCGCGGCTGAACCGGCTGCAGTCGGACGCGCTCGCCGCGTGCGACGAGCGCACATCGCGTCGCGGCGCGCTGCGCGACGCGGCGACGCTGTTCGACGAGAGCGGCGTGCTGTTCGTCTGCAGCGACCCGGCGCTGGTCGACGCGCTGCGTCGCTTCGACTGGCGCGCGCTGTTCGTCGAAGGAAGGGATCGTTTTCGCGCGACGGCGCGCGTGCACCTGATCGGCCACGGCCTTGGCGAGAAGCTGCTGGCGCCGTACAAGGCCCTGTGCGCGCACGCGTGGATCGTCGGGGCCGCGCCGGATGCCCCGATCGACGCGCTGGCTGGCGACCCGCTCGACGCGGCGGCGAGCGCGCAGTTGCA
>JAHCAM010000163.1 GCA_019634895.1 Steroidobacteraceae bacterium
TGCGATCGCCTACATCATGATCTTCGGGCGCGGCCGCGCGCCGGCCTTCGGCGCGGTGCTGCTGCTGGCGGTCGTCTGGCTGCTCGAGTGGTCGCTGTGGCTGCTCACGGCGCTGGTGCTGCTGCTCGCGGTGCTCTCGTGGGTCAATCCGCACGCGCCCATCGCGCCGACGATCGACGCGCTGACCCAGCCCTTCCTGTCCCCGATCCGCCGCTTCGTGCCGCTGATCGGGGGCGTCGACCTGTCGCCGCTGGTGCTGATCCTGCTGCTACAGCTGGCGCTCACGATGCTGAAGTCGATCGTGCCGTCGTTCATGGCGATGGCGTCGATCGTGCCGCCGTTCGTGGCGATGTCCGCCTGAGCGGCGCCGCTGCGAAGCACCCGGCGGCCGGACGCCGCGTGGACGAGTCCCTTCCCTCCTGGCTGACCGGCGCCGCGGGCGCGTGGCGGATCCGCGTCGCCGCCCAGCCGGGCGCCGCGCGATCCGAAGTGGTCGGCGAGCACGACGGCTGCCTGAAGCTGCGGGTGGGCGCGCCGCCCGTGGACGGCCGCGCCAACGAGGCGATCGTTCAGTTCCTGGCCGAGCGGCTCGGCGTGCCCAGGCGCGCCGTCCGGCTGGTGGCCGGGCCGGGCGGCCGTCGCAAGGTGTTCGAGGTGTCGGCGCCGCTCGCGGCCGCCGCGGTCGTGGCGCTGCTCTACCAGGGCGCGCGGCCGTAGGCCTGCGCGAAACGTCGCGCGACTTCGTCTCGATCGACGCGGTGGTTCTGCGCACCCTGGTGCTCGATCTTGATCGCACCCATCACGCTGCCCAGCCGCGCGGCGTCGACCCAGCTCGAACCGTTCGCGAGCGCGTACAGCAGCCCGCCGCGGTAGGCGTCGCCGCAGCCCGTCGGGTCGACCGCGCGCGAGATCGCCGCCGGCGCGACCTCGGTCATGCGACCGGGCTCGTAGACGCGCGAGCCCTCGGCGCCGCGGGTCACGATCAGCGCCTGCACGCGCTCGGC
>JAHCAM010000164.1 GCA_019634895.1 Steroidobacteraceae bacterium
GTCTACGGCGCCGGCATGCGCAACCAGTTCGCGGCCCACTCCTACGACACGCTGCTGGTGCTGCAGAAGGTCGTGCCGATGGCGCTGCAGAAGGCCAAGCCCGGCACGAAGGAGTTCCGCGCCGCGCTGCGCGATGCGATGGAGAACTTCGGCCCGCTGCCGATCTCGCAGGGCGTGATGAACTTCACGAAGACCGATCACTGGGGCTACACCAAAGACAGTGCCGTGGTGCTGAAGGTGGTCAACGGCGATTGGGAGGTCCAGCAGTAGGGCGGCGGACGCCCCGGTCCCGCGAGCGGCCAGAAGCATGGACCTCTCGATCGCCAGCATCCTGTTGCTCGACGGCGTGACCAACGGCGCGATCTACGCGCTGTTGGCCATGGCGATCGTGCTGCTGTTCGCGGTCACGCGGGTGATCTTCATCCCGCAGGGCGAGTACGTCGCGTTCGGGGCGCTCACCGTCGGGCTGTTCCAGGCCGGGCAGGTGCCGGGCACGGTCTGGTTCCTGCTGTGCATGGCCGGCGTCGCGGCGCTGCTCGACCTGGTCGCCGACCTGCGGGCGCGCCGCCCGCTCGCGCGGGTGGCCATGCGCGCGTTGCGCACGTTGGCCCTTCCGGTGGCGGCGTCGGTGCTGGCGATCTGGCTGGCGCCGCAGAAGCCGCCGCTGCTGGTTCAGGCCCTGCTCACGCTCGCGCTGGTCACGCCGTTCGGGCCGCTGGTGTACCGGTTGGCGTACCGGTCGCTCGCCGAGGCCAGCGTACTCGTGCTGCTGATCGTCTCGGTCGGCGTGCACTTCGCGCTCACCGGCCTGGGCCTGTTCTTCTTCGGCGCCGAAGGGTTCCGCAACCCGAGCTTCTGGGACGCGCGCTTCGCGCTGGGCGCGCTGTCGGTGTCGGGCCAGGCGCTGATCATCTTCGCCGCGACGGCCGCGCTGATCGTGATGCTGTGGCTGTTCTTCGAGCGCACGCTGCATGGCAAGGCGCTGCGCGCAACGGCGGTGAACC
>JAHCAM010000165.1 GCA_019634895.1 Steroidobacteraceae bacterium
TCCTGCGCCTTGAACCCGGCCGCGAGCATCGCGTCGTTGCACATCTTGAACTCGACGCCGGCCTTGGCGAGTTCGGCCATCCTGTCAATCCCTTCGCCGCCCAAAGTCAACGGTGCGCGAATTCCGTCACGCTGCTGCCGCCAAGCGGAGGTTTTCCGCCGCTCGTCGCGCCCGACGGTGAACGATTTCCTCTGAACCTGCCGCGCTGCGTCAAAAAATGACGCATCCGGGTAAGGCCATGAACACTCACACCGTCACATGGAAGTACGCCGATGGCACGGGTGGACGGTACGACTTCGGCGAATACGAGTCGGCGTTCGCCTGGATGCTGGTCGTGGCCGAGCAGTCCCCGCAGGCGCGGGTCTGGCTCGACGACGCAGTCGTCCAACCCGGATTCACGAATGCGAACGACATCGAAGGGAGGCACTCATGATTCGCTGGACGCAGATTCTCTACTACGGTGCGCGGATCGCCTACCTCGAATCGGTTCACCGCCGGGTTCTCGAGGCCGCGCCGCATCACCGCGAGGTCAGCGCCACCTGGCTCGAACTGCAGCGTGCGCGCGGCGAGTTCGACGCGGCCTGGGGCGCTCGCGACCTGGTCCACGCTCGCAGGGGGGCTTGAACCCGGACGACTGCGGCCGGCTCACTTCGCCGCGCGGCGCTGCGCGACGATCTGGATGTCGGTGTCGCTCTCGCCCTTCGTCACCATCACCTGGATGACGCTGCGGTCCTTGTCGTCGGCGAGCGCGAGCATCACGGCGCCGTCGGCGCCGCTCATGTCGGTGAACTGCTTGCCCTGGGCCTGCGCCTTCAGCTTCTCGCGGTAGAAATCGGCGACCCTGGCGGGCGCGTCGCCGCTGCGCAGCCCGATCGACACGGTGGTGCCGTCCGGCGTCGCGATCCGCGAGGACTGTCCCTCGGGCACCTTCGCCCCCGGATAGAAGGGCACGCCGACGTCGCTCTCGGTGACCTTCGCCGACCCCATCTCGAGCTGGCTGG
>JAHCAM010000017.1 GCA_019634895.1 Steroidobacteraceae bacterium
GCACGAGAACGACTTCAGGGGACCGGGCGCCGTCAAGCTGCGCGACGTCATCGCCGCGCGCGCCGCGACCAACCCGGCCCAGTTCGCCCTGCCCAAGAACACCGTCACCGACGGCGAGGGCAAGGAAATCTCGATCATGATGGGCGTCAACAGCGGGGACGGCCGGGGCAACATCACCGCCTACGCCACCGTGTTCGACAGCGCCAAGGTGCTGCAGCGCGACCGCGACTACTCGGCCTGCTCGCTGTCCACGGCGCAGCCGCTGGTGTCCTTTGGCTGCGGCGGCTCGGCAACCTCGGCCGGCGGCCTGTTCACGGACTTCTCGAGCTACTTCCTGACCGCCAACACAGCCGCGAACATGCGGAACTTCGTTAGTGCGACCGACCAGTACAACTTCGGCCCGTTGAACCATTACCAGCGTCCGGAGCGCCGCTACAGCATCGGCGCGATGGGTCACTACGAGTTCAGCGAGCGCGCCGACGTGTACGCGCAGATGATGTTCACCGACTACGAGTCGATCGCGCAGATCGCCCCGGGCGGCGTGTTCTTCGAGACCAGCAGCGTGCCCTGCGACAATCCGCTGCTGCCGGCGGGCATCCTGCCGACCATCGGCTGCGGTCCCACCCAGATCGCCAACGGCGACTCGGTCACGATGTACATCGGCCGGCGCAACGTGGAAGGCGGACCGCGCCAGCAGGCGTTCGCGAATTCCACGTTCCGCATCGTCTCCGGCGTCCGCGGCGCGATCAACGATTCCTGGGACTACGACGTCTCGGCATCGTACGCGACCGGAACCGGCTCGCAGCGCACCCTGGCCAACTTCGTCAAGGACCGCGTCAACCGTGCGCTCGACGTCGTCAACGTCGCCGGCGTGCCGACCTGCCAGTCGGTGATCGACGGCAGCGACCCGGACTGCGTCCCCTGGAATCCGTTCGTGCCGAACGGCATCACGCAGGAGCAGATCGACTACCTGACGGCGACCGGCCTGCAGCTCGGCCGCATCTCGCAGGAGATCTACAACGGCGTCATCAGCGGCGATCTCTCGGCCTACGGCTGGAAGACGCCCTGGGCGAGCGACGGCGTGCAGGTCGTGTTCGGCACCGAGTACCGGCGTGACGCGCTGGTCAACACGGTGGACGCGCTCCAGGAGGCGTTCCAGCTCACCGGCGCCGGCGGCCCGACCATCGGCATCAGCGGCTCGACCAAGGTGCAGGAGCTCTTCTTCGAAGGCCGCCTGCCGATCGCGCAGGACCAGTCCATGGCCGAGAGCCTGACGATCGACACCGCCTATCGCTGGTCGGACTACGGCGACAGCGTCGAGACCGACACCTACAAGGTCGGCCTCGAATGGGCGCCGGTGGCGGACATCCGCTTCCGCGCGAGCTACCAGCGCGCGGTGCGTGCCGCCAACATCGTCGAGCTGTTCACGGCGCAGGGGTTCAACCTGTTCGACATGACGGGCGATCCCTGCGGCGCCATCGCGCGCGACCCGCAGGCGACCGCCGCCGAGTGCATCGCCTCCGGCGTGCCGGCCGCCTTCGTCGGCTCCGCCTCGCTCGACAGCCCCGCGGGACAGTACAACTTCCTGCAGGGCGGCAACCAGTTGCTCCAGCCGGAGGAATCCGACACGGTGTCTTTCGGCGTGGTGCTGCAGCCGCGGTTCGCGCCGGGCCTGGCAGTGACGATCGACTACTTCGACATCCAGATCGACGACACGATCTCGACGTTCGGTGCGGAGAACACGCTTGACGCCTGCTACGTCAACAACGACGCGGCAGCGTGCGGGCGCATCAACCGCGGCCCGAACGGCCAGCTCTGGGTCGGCAACGGCCATGTCGAGGACGTCAACATCAACATCGGCTCGCTGAGCACCAAGGGCTACGACCTGAACGTGCAGTACTCGGGGCTGGAGATCGGGCGTTTCGGCAGCCTGGCCTTCAACCTGACGGGCACGTACCTGGAAGAGCTCATCACGGACCCGGGCCCCGGCATCGCGGCGTACGACTGCGTCGGCTTCTACTCCTCGGTCTGCGGCACGCCGAACCCCGAGTGGCGTCACCGGCTGCGCACCAGCTGGCAGACGCCGTGGGACCTCGACCTGTCGCTCACCTGGCGTCGTTACGGCTCGGTCGAGGGCTTTGGCTTCAACCCGGCCCGTATCGACTACAAGCTGGGCGCGGAGGACTACTTCGACCTGGCGGCCAACTGGGCGGTCACGGAGAAGTCGTCCGTCACCCTGGGCATCAACAACGTCCTGGATGACAACCCGTCGATCAGCGCCACCGTGGGCACGACCGGCAACGGCAACACCTTCCCGCAGACCTACGACGCCATGGGGCGCTACGTCTTCCTGCGGGCCAGGATGAGCTTCTAAGACCGGTTCGAATAGAGGTCACTGGCGATACTGGCGGCGGTCCTTCGGGACCGCCGCTTTTTTTTCAGCCGGGGGGCTTGCTCCGCACCCACTGCGAGTACAGCCATTTGACGCCCGAAGCGGGCGGCAGGCCCGCATGGACGCTGCGCTGGTCGGGAGCGCCGGACTCGTCCACGTTGGAGAAGCACAGCGCGTCGCCCTTGCCGCCCTTGTACCGCAAGCCGATGCGCGGGAACTCCGTCTCGCCGCCCTGGTAATCGTCGTTGAGGTAGATGAGGAAGGTCGTCACGCGCTGCCCGTGCAGGCGCACGTCTTCGGCGAGCGCGGGTGTCGCGGGCAGGATGAAGTCGGCATGCAGGCCGAACTGCTGTCCTGGCTCATAGTGCAGCAGCTTCGCGACCTCGAAGCAGCGGCTGTCCGCGCCGATGCTGGCGGCAATCCGCTCGCGCACCAGCGCCTGCACGACGTCGGAACGGAACACGGTGTAGTCGGATTCGGTGTTGGTGCGGTTGCCGGACTCGACGTGGCCGGAAGCGTCGTGCCGGTACACGCGCGCGCGCCGCAGGTCTCCCTGCCCGCGTGCGACCAGCCAGTCGCATTCCGCGGCGCTCGCGAAACCCTCGAGGACCTGGATGCGCGGTGCGGCCGACAGCTCGCGCGCCGGGCGCGCGCGGGTCCAGGCCTCCGGGTCCACGCCCCGGCGCAGCGCCGCCCAGTCGGCGCCGCCGGTGCCGGCCAGCAGCCGCAATTCCGCCTGCGCCGGCGGATGGCCAAGTTCCGCAGCCCGCTGCAGCAGGTCGAGCGCAGCCTCGAAGCTCCGCGGCCGCAGCACGCCCCAGGCGGCGAGCAGCGCGAGGTCCGATGTTGCTTCGCCGCCGCCCCGGGCGGACGCGTCCCGCAGGCACGCCAGTGCCTCCGCCGGTGCCTGCGCGACACCTTCGCCCACCAGCAGTTTCCGCCCCAGCAGCGTCAATGCCGCGACGTCACCCGAGCCGGCGCGACGCCTGAGCTCCTGCATGTCCGGCGCAGACATGGCCTCTCTCCCGTGTGCCCGCATCTATAGTGCATCATGTCGGACATCCGATGAGCACCGCCGCCGACCAGTTGCTCGACCTGCTGCCGGCCTCGCCGGATGCGTATCCGCAGAACCTCGACCTGGTCCGCAATGCCGTGCTCGTGATCCGGCTCGATGCCGCTGCCTACCGCGCGGCGAGCTTCCTGGACGACCGGATCCTCGGGCCCGGCACCCGGGGCGGCTGGCTGCCGGGCGGCGCCGTGACCGCCGCGGCGCGGGCGGTCGCCGCGCCAAGGCCGCTGCATTTCATCTTCCACTCCGGCCACGTCGGTTCGACGCTGCTGTCGCGCCTGCTGGACGAGACCGGGCTGGTGCTCGGCCTGCGCGAACCGTTGCCGCTGCGCGCCCTTGCCGACGCACACGACGTCCTGCCGATGCCCGAGTCGTTGCTGGGCCCCGGCCAGTTCGCCGCGCTGCTGGATGCGATGCTGCGCCTGTGGTCGCGCGGCTACGACGCCACGCGTGCGGTCGTGGTGAAGGCGACGAGCACCGCGGGGCGCATCGCCATTCCGCTGCTGGAGGCGAGCGCGTCGTCGCGCGCCGTGTACCTGAACGTGCCGGCCGAGCCCTATCTTGCGACGCTGCTGGGAGGCGCGAATTCGCTGGTCGACCTGCGCGGCCATGCGCCCGGGCGCATGCGCAGGCTCTGCGTACGGCTTTCGGCGCCGCCCGCGCCGCTTCACGCCATGTCCCCCGGCGAACTGGCTGCGCTCGGCTGGCTGGCCGAGACCCTGTCCCAGCGCGAGGCCCTCGCGCGCTTCCCGGATCGCGTGCTCGCGCTCGACTTCGAAGCGCTGCTCGCGGACATCCGCAGCGTGCTTGACCGTGTCCTCGCGCACTTCGGGCTGGACCCGCCACCCGGTTTCCTCGAAGGCATCGCCACGAGCGCCGTCCTGCGGCGCTACTCGAAATCGCCGGAATTGGCCTATGCGCCGGGCGAGCGCGAGGCCGGACTCGCCGAGTCGCGGCAACGCAACCGCGGGGAGATCGCGCGCGGCCTGGCCTGGCTCGAGCGGCTGGCGCGCACCGAGCCGCGAGTCGCGACGCTGCTGGCGGCGCACCCCGCATGAACGCAGAGGACCGGCAGGCGCTGCAGCAGGCGGGCCTGCTCGAGCAGTCAGGCAGGCTGTCCGAGGCCGAGGACCGCTACCGCGAACTCGCGGTCCGCAGGCCGGAGTTCGCGACCGCGCGCTTCAACTACGCCTGCTTCCTGCGCCGCCAAGGCCGGCCCGAAGAAGCGCTGGCGGAGCACCGGGCCGCGCTCGAGCTGAAGATCGACCGGCCGGAGGAAGTGCTGTCCAACATGGGCGTGATCCTCAACGAGCTGCGCCGCGACGCGGACGCGCGCGCGCACTTCGAGCGCGCGCTGGCTGCGAATGCGGATTACATCCCGGCGCTGTACAACCTCGCGCTGCTGTTCGAGGAGTTCGGCGAGCGCGACCAGGCGCTCGGGATGTTCCGGCGCATCCTCGACCTGGACCCGCACTACTACGACGCGCTGGTGCGCATCGTGCACGCCGTCAGGATCGAGGATCCGCAGTCGCCGCTCATCGGCCGGCTCAGGCGCGCGCTGCGCCGGGCGCACCTTCCCGCGCTGACCCGCGAGAGCCTGCACTTCGCGCTCGGCAAGGCGTATGACGATGCCGGCCGCCACGACCTGGCATTCGAGCAGTACCGGCTCGGCAACCTTGGGAGCGCGCCAAGGCTCCAGCCTTACGACCGGCGCGCGGAGGAAGCGCAGGTCGCCGGGATCCTCGCGGCCTTTACCCCGGCGTGGCTCGCGGGCGCGGAACCGGTCTCCGATCGTCCGCTCGTCTTCATCACGGGCCAGTTCCGCTCGGGTTCGACCCTTATCGAACAGATGCTGGCGGGACACCCTGGCATCGCCGCGGGCGGCGAGATCGCGTATTTCGACCGCGCCCTCGCGCGCACAGCGCAGCCCCTTGCCGACGCCGTCCGCTCGATGGGTCGCGATGGCCTGCGCGCGCTGGGCACCGGCTATGTCCAGTACCTGGATCGGAACTTTCCAGGCGCCGCGATCGTCACGAACAAGCGGCCGGATACCTTCGCCTGGCTCGGTCTGCTGAAGGGGCTCTTTCCCAATGCCCGCTTCGTGCACACCGTGCGCGAGCCGCGCGATACCGGACTGTCGATCTGGTTCCAGCAGCTGGACGGGCGGGTTGCGTACGCAAACGACCTGGCGAACATCGCCCATCACTGGACGCTCTGCCGGCGCCTGATGGGCCACTGGCAAGGGCTGTTCGGCGAGGCGATATTCGACGCCGACTACGACGCCTTCGTCGCCGAGCCGCGCCCGGTCGCGCAGGCGCTGCTGGACTTCCTGGGCCTCGACTGGCGCGAGGAATGCCTGGATTTCAGCCTGCGCCCGAACCGCGTCCGCACCGCAAGCGTCTGGCAGGTGCGCGAGCCGCTCTACGGCCGGTCATCGGGCCGCTGGCGGCGGTACCAGCCCTGGCTGCCCGCGGAGTTCCTGGCACTGCCCGCAAGGGGAATGCGCGCCTAGCTCTGCGCCCACATCCGCATCAGGTTCTGGCGCACGACGTCGAGCCGGACCCGGCTCTCGGGATTCATGCGTGCGCCTTCGAGCGCCGCGATCTCGTTGAGCTCGTAGACCTGGATGCGCTGGTGCAGGTCGGCGATGTGGCTCTCGATGAAGGTGATGGACACCAGCCGCTGGCCGCTGGTGACCGGCACGACCTCGTGCCACTGCGTGGAGGGATAGACGATCGCCTCCCCGGGCGCGCCCTTGAACGCGATCGTCTGGTTGCCGGCGACGACCGCCAGTTCGCCGCCCTCGTAGCTGGCGGGATCGTTGATGAAGACGGTGCATGACAGGTCCGAGCGCACGACCGCCTTCGGCAGCTGGATCATGGCCGCGTCCGCGTGCGCGCCGTACTTCATTCCCGGCTCGTAGCGGCACAGCAGCGGCGGCGCGACGCGCTTCGGCATCGCGAAGGACATGAAGTCGCGCGAGCGCGCAAAGGCGCCGGCGACGATCTGGGACGATTCGCCGTAGCCCGGGTCGCCGGTGTCCACCTGCAGGTTCTGCTTGCCGGTACTGGCGGGGTTCGAGACCTTGCCGTCCACGAACCGCAGCTCGCGGGCAAGCTGCTGCAGGCGCTCGATCTCGGCGCCCGTGAGCAGATTCTTGACCTTCAGGAACACGGCTTGCGCACTATATCTGAGCGGCCGGCACTGCGCCGTTGAACGCATCCGTCGCCGTGATCACGGCCTGGATGGCGGCGCGCTCGTCCGGCGAGAGCCGCGGGTTCCAGATGTCGCAGATCAGGATGATGCGGACCTCGTCGCTCTCGTTCCAGGCCTCGTGCTCGATGGTGTCGTCGAATACCCAGGCCTCGCCGATGCGCCACTCGCGCGTTTCCCCGCCCACGCGGAAGCCGCAATCCGGCGGCAGCACCAGCGGCAGGTGCACGACCAGGCGGAAGTTGGCGACCCCGTGGTGCGGCGGGATCCGCGTCCTCGGCTGCAGCACCGAGAACATCGCCGTGGGCGAGCGCAGCGCGACCTCGGCCTGGGGCAGGCGGCGCACCGCCGCAAAGGTCTCCGGGGCGCGCCGGCACCGCTCCTCGATCGGCACGCCCTTGTCGTAGAAGTGGAACGCACTCCAGCGCGGGTTCCTGTTGAGCTCGCGCCACTGCTCGAGCGGCAGGTGTTCGTCGTACTGGATGTAGGGCTCGAATTCCTTCTCGTCTTCGACCAGCACGCGCCCGAGCTCGCGCTGGATGGCTCCGGTCGCCGACTCGAACTCCGCGAGCCAGGGGAATTCCCCGCGCTCGTAGAACTCGATCGGCGCGAGCCCGGGGAAATAGAAGTCGGTCGGCTCCTGCTGGTAGCGCCTGCGGCGGCGCAGGGTCGTCTCGATGAACGACTCGACCCGCTTGCGCTCCGCCGGCGCGCAGTGTCCGCTGGCATCCGCGGCCCGCTCGCGGATGAAGCGGCCGAGCTCCTCGACGTAGCGGCCGTGCACCTCGCGCGCGCGCTCGAGCGCCTGGCGCGTCGGCGGGTCGAGGTGACGGTCCGGCGGGGCCTGCGCGATCGCGATGCCGTAGGCGATGGCCGCTTCCTTGCCGCGGCCCTGCCGGTCGAGCAGCACGGCCTGCATCAGGAGTGCCGCGAAATTGCGGTTGTCGAGGGTCAGCACCTGGCGCAGGGCGGCTTGAGATCCCTGCAGGTCCTGGCGCTGGCCGCGCACCACCGCGAGGTTCATCCACAGCGCCACGCTGCCGCTGTCGCGCTTTACCGCTTCGGCGAGCACGCTCTCGGCGCCCGCCAGGTCGCCGGCTGCCATGGCCTGCATGGCCGCCCGGTTCATGCGCGCGACTTCTTCGCTCATGCGGCGGCTAGCCTAGGGCCCGTCCCGCGGCGCCGCAAGGTTTTGCCCGGCTTCCGGGCAGCATTCATAATGCCCGCCCGTCGCGGCAACCGCGGATCCGAGCATGGCGAGTCCGGCAGAGCAGGCAGGCACGCGCCCCCAGGCACTGTGGGCCAACGCCCAGGCCTGCCGCGCTGCCGGAGACGCTGCCGGGGAAGTCGCGGCGCTCGAGCAACTGCTCAGACAGCAGCCGCGCAACCTGCTGGCGCTCATCCGGCGCGGCGACTGCTACGCCGCCGCGGGCGACCTGCGCTCGGCGTCCTCGTTCTACCAGATGGCCCTGCGCTCTGCGCCCGCTGCCGGCGTCCCGTCGGAGACCGCCGCCGAACTGGCCCGCGCCCGGCTGGCCTGCGACCGCATCGCCGCCCAGTACCGGGGCTACCTTCGCGAAAGCCTCGCCGCCAGGGGCTTCGACCCTGCGCACTCGAGCCGCCGCTTCGCGGAATCCGTGGACCTCATACTCGGCGAGAAGCGCATCTACCTGCAGGAGCCGAAGTACTACTACTTCCCCGGGCTGCCGCAGATCCAGTTCTACGAGCGCAGCGACTTCCCCTGGCTGGACCGCGTGGAGGCGGCGGCCGCCGACATCCGCGACGAGTTGCTGGCGGTCCTGAAGGAACCCTCGGCCTTCGCGCCTTATGTCAGGGGCCACTCGAACCGGCCCCACAAGGACCAGCTCGGGATGCTCGACAACCCGGCCTGGAGCGCGTTCTACCTGTGGAAGAACGGCGACGAGGTGGCCGCGAATGCGGCGCGCTGCCCGAGGACGATGGCCGCGCTCGCCGAGGCCCCGCTCGCACGGGTGCCGAACCGCTCGCCATCCATCCTGTTTTCGCTGCTGCGGCCCGGCGCCCACATTCCGCCGCACAATGGACTGATCAACACGCGCCTGATCTGCCACCTGCCGCTGATCGTGCCGGGCAAATGCAGATTCCGCGTCGGCAACGACCTGCGCGAGTGGGCCGAGGGCAAGGCCTGGGCCTTCGACGACACCATCGAGCACGAGGCGTGGAACGACAGCGGCGAGACCCGCGTCATACTGCTGTTCGACGTCTGGCGCCCGGAGCTGACCGAGGAAGAGCGCGCGCTGGTCGTCGCGCTGTTCGAGGCGATCGACGCCCACAGCGGAAGGAAACCGGACTGGGAAATCTGAGCGCTGCAGCGGCGGCGACGGGGGACCTGAGCGATGAGCATCCCGAGAATGTGCTGGCTTGCCGCGGCGGCGGCCGCGCTGCCATTCGCCGCATCGGCCGACGACACGCGGGAAGCGCTGCGCGCCTGCCGCGCGGAAGCCGACGCGGCCAGGCGGCTCGCCTGCTATGACCGCGAGGCAGACCGGCTGTCGGCAGGGTCTGCCGCAGCGGAGCCAGCCGCGCCGCCCGCCCCGGCGCTGACACCCGAGGAGCGCTTCGGGCGCCGCGGCTCGATGGTTCGCCAGGAAAAGGACCGCAGCAAGGCCGAGGCGCGGGGACTCGACGAGCTGCACGCGACCGTCACCGAGATCTGGACGCGCAGCGACGGACTCATGAAGGTCACCCTCGACAACGGCCAGGTCTGGTCCCAGAACGCGCCGGACCCGTTCTTCCGGCTCAAGACCGGGGACAAGGTCAGGATCCAGCCGGGCGCACTCGGCTCGTTCCTGCTGTCCGGCCCGTCGAAACGTTCGACGCGGGTGACGCGGGTCCAGTAGGTGGTCGCCGCGCTCGAGTGCTGGAAGTGCGGCGCATCGCTGGAGGCGCTGTCGCTGCCCCTTTCCCGCACCGACGAATGCCGCGCCTGCCGCGCCGAATTGCACGTCTGCCGCCTGTGCCGCTTCTACGACCGCAGCAAGGCGAAAAGCTGCGCCGAGCCCGTGGCCGACGAGGTGCACGACAAGGACCGCGCGAACTTCTGCGGTTATTTCGAGCCAGCCACCGGGCGCTATCGGCCCGCCGGGACGGCGGCGGAAAGCGAACGTAGCGCCCTGGAGGCGCTGTTCGGCCCGAAAAAGTGAACGCGCGACGCATTATTTCGTGTGACAGGGGGGGTCCGATCGGACAGAATGGCTGAAGGTTCCCTCGTCCCCGGATCCCGATACATGAACGCGCCTGCCGCTGCTCCGCGCCCTCGCCTGCTCTGGGCCAACGTGCTGATGTTCGCGCTGACCTTCGCCGCGGCGGTGGTGGTCGTGCCCTGGTACGGCTTCGCGGTCGGCTACAGCGGCGCGGCCTGGGCCTGGTTCGCCATCCTGCTTTACGCGAACGGGCTCGCGATCACGGGCGGCTACCACCGGCTGTGGTCGCACCGGACCTACGACGCGCACTGGTCGGTCAGGCTCGTGTACATGATCCTGGGCGCGATGGCGCTGCAGAACAGCATCCTGGTCTGGGCGGCCGGTCACCGGGATCACCACAAGTACACCGACGACAACGACCGCGACCCCTATTCCGCCGGCCGCGGCCTGTGGTTCTCGCACATCGGCTGGATGCTGCGCCGCTACCCGAGCGGAGAGCCGAATTTCGACAATGTCCGCGACCTGCAGAAGGACCCGCTGGTCGCATTCCAGCACCGCTACTACTACGTGCTCGCGATCGGCCTGAACGTGCTGGTGCCGCTCGCGCTCGGCTGGCTGCACGGCGACCTCTGGGGCGTGTTCCTGCTGGCGGGCGTGCTGCGCCTGGTCGTCAGCCACCACTTCACCTTCCTGATCAATTCGCTGGCGCATTTCACCGGCCGCCAGCCCTACGGCGACGGCCACAGCGCGCGCGACAACGGCTGGCTCGCGTTCCTGACCTACGGCGAGGGCTACCACAACTTCCACCACCAGTTCGCCCACGACTTCCGGAACGGCATCCGCTGGTGGCACTGGGACCCGAGCAAGTGGATCATCTGCGCGCTGTCCTGGGTCGGCCTCACCAGCCGCCTCAAGCGCACGCCGGCGGTCGCGATCCACCGTGCCCGGCTGGCGATGCAGTTTCGCCGCGTCGAGGCCGGCCTCGCGCGCCGCAGCCTGTCGCTGCCGCACGTGGACGTCGCCGAGCTGCGCGAACGCGTCAGGCGCGAGTACGCGCTGTTCACGGCGACGCTCGCCGAATGGTCGCGGCTCACCGACGCCTGGTATGCGCGGACCCGCGCCACGGTGGTCGCGCGCTGGGAAAAAGCCAGTTTCCACGCAGAGACGCGCGCGCTGCTCTATGCGCTTCGCATGCAACACCGCCGACTCGAGCTGCTTGGCGCGCAGCTGGCCTGATCGGGCACTGGCCGCGGCGGCGGCCTGCCTCAGCGCCCTCATCGCGGCCTGCGGCGGCGGTGGCGGCGGCGGCGGCAGCGCCATACCCGGGGGCTGCTCGGCGACCAACGAGAAGAGCTTCGTGCTGGGCGCGGCGCGGGAGTGGTACCTGTTCCTCGACCTGCTGCCGGCGACGGTCGACACCGGCAATTACGCCACGGCCGAGGACCTGCTCGACGCGCTGACCGCGACCGCGCGCGCCCAGAACAAGGACCGCTTCTTCAGCTACATCACCACGCCGGCGGCGGACAGCAGCTTCCTGCAGGAAGGGCAGTTCATCGGCTTCGGCTTCCGCACCCGCATCGAGGGCAACCGGCTGCTGGTGCCGGACGTCTTCGAGAACAGCCCCGCCGCGCAGGGTGGCCTGGGGCGCGGGTCCGAGATCACGCACGTCGATTCCGGCGGCGGCTATGTGCCGGTCTCGACGATCCTGCTCACGGACCCGAACCTGGAGCAGGCCTTCGGCCCGCCGACCCAGGGCGTGCAGCGCGGCCTGCGCTACATCCGCGTGGACGGTCAGCAGTTCGAGGCAGTGCTCACGAAAGCAATCGTCACGATCGCGCCGGTGCCCGCGAACGGCACGGCCGTCCTGACGCTGCCCGCGAACCCGAGCGTACAGGTCGGCTACGTCAACCTGCGCACCTTCATCTCCACGGCCGAGACGCCGCTGCGCAGCGCCTTCCTGCAGTTCCGCAACGCCGGCATCGAATACTTCATCCTGGACCTGCGCTACAACGGCGGCGGCCTGGTCAGCATTGCCGACCTGATCGGCGACCTGTTCGGCCGCAACCGGCTCCCGACCGACGTGTTCGAGAACATGCGCTTCAACGCCAACAAGACTTCCTCCGACTCGGTGCGGCGCTTCATGCCGCAAGATCAGTCGGTCAGCCCGGTGCGCATCGCCTTCATCACCACGGGTGCCACCGCATCGGCGAGCGAGATGGTGGTCAACTCGATGAAGCCCTGGGCCGAGGTCGCCATCGTGGGCTCCGACACCTTCGGCAAGCCGGTGGGCCAGTCGGCTTTCGACCTCGCCGGCTGCAACCTGCGCCTGCGCCTGGTCACCTTCAAGATCACCAACGCCCTGAACGAGGGCGATTACTTCGACGGCCTGGCGCCGACCGTGCCCTTTGCCTGCGCGGCCGGCGACGACCTGACGCGCAATCCCTGGGACAGCGCCGAGGCCTCGACCTCCGCGGCGCTGAACTGGCTCGGTACCGGGGCCTGCGGGCAGGTGATGGGTGCGCCGACCTTGCCTGCATTCAGGATGCAGGCCGACGTGCGCCTGCCGCAGATGCGAAGGCCCACCCCCGCCCAGGACGCCCTGCCCGGCCTGTTCTGACCTCTGGCGCCCACGGCTGCCTGTCGCCAACTGGCGACAGTACCGGCGCATGCCGCCCGCGGTCGTTTCGCCGCTCGCCCGCGGCGCCGCAACTGGCTACTCTTGTCCTCCCCCAAGCGGAGGACCCCCATGGCGATCTGGAAAGACATCGTTGCAAAGGACTCTCCCGACGACGCTCCGGCGGCGGCTCCGGTCGTGCGCCCGCGCCCGGAACCCGTCGCCACGGCGGCACAACCGGCTGCCGGCGCGCGCCGCGAGCTCAAGGAATCCGTGCTGGCCGCCGGCCTCACCTTCGACGGCAAGATCGAGGGCTCCGGCCACGTCCGCATCGCGGGCCGCTTCAAGGGCGACGTGCACGTGGACGGCACGCTGACCATCGAGCCGGGTGCGCACCTGGCCGGATCGGTGCGCGCGGGATCGGTGATCATCGCCGGCGAGATCGAGGGCAACATCGAGAGCGCGCACAAGGTCGAGCTGCACCAGACCGCCGTGGTCAACGGCGACGTGAACGCCGGTTCGCTCTCGGTCGCGGGCGGCGCGCGCATGCGCGGCCGCGCCGAGTTCGGCTGGAGCGAGACCGGGACGCCGAAGGCCATCGGCAGGAGCTGAGCCCGCCCATGGCGGTGAACCGTCGCGCCTCGGCCGCCGGCAAGACGAGGTCGTGCCCGCACTGCCGGGCAACGATCCTCGAGAGCGCAGCGGTCTGCCCGGGATGCCGGCATCACCTGCGCTTCGAGCGCCGCAAGGAAGCGCCGGTCGAGCAGCCGGGGCAGGTTGCGCTGAAGGTTTCCGGCCAGTTCTCGCGGCCGGTGACGAACGGGCCGGGAGAGTATTCCGTCGTGGTCGTGATCCGCGATGCCACTGGCGCCGAGCTGGCGCGCAAGGTCGTGGGCGTGGGCGGCCTGCTGCCCGGCGACGAGCGCCAGATCGACCTGACCGTGGAGCTGTTCGAGCCGCAGCAGACGCCATGGTCCTGAAGGTCGTCGGCCTGCACCACCACGCGGTGCGCCTCGCGCCGGGGCCCGACGCGGCAGCCGCCGTGCGCCGTTTCTACGCCGAGGTGCTCGGTCTCGAGAGCGACGTCGCGGCCCGGGACCGCCCGGACGATGGCCTGCGCATCAACGCCGGAGGCTCCGCGCAGATCCACCTGGTCCCGCAGCCCGCGCACCAGCCGCCTCCGGGCTCTTTCGACCCGGCGGCGCCGCACGTCGCGCTCGCGGTCGGCTGCATCGATGATGCGCAGGCCGAGCTCGACCGGCTCGCGGTGCCCTATCGCGTGGTCCACGGCCGTCTCGGGCCCGATTCGCGCCGCCTGTTCCTCACCGACCCGGCCGGCAACCTGGTCGAGCTGCACCAGCAGGACCGCTGCCGCTGCACCGCCCGTGCGCGCAGCGGCCTGGGGCAGGCCAGGGTCTGCGGCACGGTGCTGTTCGCCGACATGCGCGGATTCACCGCGGTCGCCGAGCGCCTCGCGCCTGCGGAGGTCGTCCCGCTGCTGAACGAGTATTTCTCGCTGCTCTCGGACGTGACGGCGGAGCACGGCGGGTCGGTGTTCCACATGGCCGGCGACGGGCTGATGGCGGGCTTCGGCCTGCCGGATCCCGCCGACGATGCGAGCGAACGCGCGGTCGCCGCGGCCCGGCGCATGATCGCGGGCTTTGGGCGAATGGCGGACGACTGGAAGGCGCGTCTGGGCCTGGAGACCGGGCTCGGCATCGGCATCAACGCCGGCGACGTGATCGTCGGCGACGTCGGCGCGCCGGAACGCCCGAATTACACGCTCATCGGCGACACGGTCAACGTCGCCGCGCGGCTGGTGCAGCGCGCGCGCGCCGGGGAGGCGCTGCTGTCGCGCGCGGTCCGCGAGGCGCTCGACCCCGCGACCGGCGGCATCGTCGAACTGCCGCCGCTGGTGCTGCGCGGCCGGTCACGGCCGGTCGAGCTCTACTGCATGGCGGCGGAATCGCGCCTCGACCTGCGCCCCGCCGCCGCCTGAGCGCCCGTCTCAGGAGTCGTCGGCGTTCGCGATCGCGCCGAACCACAGCGAGGTCGTGAATCCCGCCACGACGACGGCAACGACCGCGTGCGTGAAGTGGTCGACCGGGTTCACCACGCCGAACAGCAGCCAGTTGACGAGACGCGCGACGATGACTGCCAATGCCAGCCAGAGCAGGTTTGGCAGGAACTTCTGCACCGTGCCGGTCAGGGCGCCGAACATGCCGCTTGCCGCGACTCGCGGGCTCCGCAGCAGCACAACGACGCTGATGAGCGTGAACAGGTCGTAGACCGAGAACCATTGGTTGCCGGACGTATTCAGGTATTCCCAGCGATGGCCGGCCCACCACCAGACCCATGCGAACGCCCCGACCAGCGCCCACGAGATCGTCTTCTTGAGCATATCGGTTACCCCCCTCGCTTTTGGCTGCCGGGAACCGGCCGAGCCCGCCCCCGGACGGGGCTATAATGCAGGAAACGCCGGCGGGACGCCGAGCGGGGCAGGAACTGTCCCCGCGCGGGGCCGTCTATCCGTCGCGGACCACTTGAATCGACCACGGGGCCCAGCCATCCATGCCATCGCCGCTTGATGCCGCCGCCAGGGCGGTGACCGGAGTCTTCGCCCTGCTGGGTGCCCTGGCCTTGACCGGCTGCAGCGGCGTATTCGGCGAAAGCCCGCCGCACGCGGCGCCCTCGAATCCGGTCGCCGAAGGCGCGGACGGCCGGGTCGAGCTGACCTGGAACGCGGTCACCGGCGCCCAGCGCTACGTGATCTTCTGGAGCGACGCAGCCGCCGGCGAGCTTACCAACGTCATCGACAACCTCACCGACACCAGCTTCAGCCACACCGGCCTGACAAATCTCGTCACCTACCGCTACCGGATCGCGGCCGAGACCAAGGGCGGGCGCGGCCCGCAGAGCATCCAGGTCAGCGCCGAGCCGGGGCCGGTGCCCGGCCCGGTCGAATGGGCGGTGGTCACGACCGAGGACCCCGGCCATACGGTCCATTTTTCCCCCGCCCTGCAGGCGACCGGCTACCGTGTCTACGTCGCCACCACGATTGCGCAGCTTGCGGGCCGGCGCCCGAACGCGGTCTACGAGGAAGCGACGGCGTCTCCGCACGTTCGCGCCGGCCTGCCGCTGAGCGCGGCGCTCTACTACCGCGTGATGGCGATGAACGGCAGCCGCATTGCCGAGAGCGGACCGATCGCGACTACGCCGACCTACATCGTCTCCAGCCTGGACCATCCGCGCGCAGCGGTCGCTTTCGGCGACCCGAACGACGACGACTGCATCGACACGGTCACGGCGCTGCAGAACAAGACCGGCACCAGCTGCCTGGGCACGCTGACGGCGCGCGTGCTCGCGGACGTCGGCCTCGGCGACCTGACCGCGGCGGGCCGGACCACCGGCGACTCCCGCTATGCGGACCTCACCGGCGACCTGAAGGACGACCTGTTCAGCACCACGCTCTCGCCTGCGGGCACCGCCGCCTCGATCGCGCTGCTGCACGTCAACCAGGGCACCGGCGCGTTCCAGACTTCGGCCGGCGTCTCGGCGCTCGCGATCGGCGGCTTCGGAGGGACGACGCTGGCCGCGGACTTCGACAACGACGGCGACGTCGACCTGTTCGCACCGTATGACCACACGCAGGGCGACGGCGCCCGCAACTGGCTGCTGCGCAACTCGGGTGGCGCGTTCACCGACATTGCGGCGGCCGCAGGCGTGGACACGAATCCCGCGGGCGCCGATTTCGTGCCGCGCGGCGGCCAGGCGGTGGATTTCAACGAGGACGGCTTCGTGGACCTGCTGTTCGGCTCGCGGCTGCTGCTCAACAACGGCGACGGCACGTTTACCGACGCGAGTGCGGCCGTCGGCATGCCGGCGCGCGCGGACTACGGGCTGAAGCTGATCGACGTGGACCTCGACGGCGACTTCGACCTGGTGCACCACGATGGCACCGCGATCCGCCTGTACCGCAACGACGGCGGCGTGTTCGACGGCGGCACGATCGTCGCCGAGGACACCACCGCGGCCAACTTCGGCGAGGGCCTCAACGTCTGCGACGTGAACAGCGACGGCTTCGAGGACGTCGTCTTCGCGCGCAATGCGACGGCGACCGGCACCGGCACGCCGCGGCTGCTGGTGAACGTCGGCGGCCAGCTCACGCCGTCGGCCATCCCCAGGGGCGTGACCGCCGCCGGCGACGATTTCGTCGCGGCCAACGACCTGCTCGCCTGCGCCGACGTGGACGGCAACGGGGTCATCGACATCGTCGCGCGCTGGGGCACCGGCTACCGCCTGCTCGACGCCGTGCTGCCGGTCCCGACGGTGATCCGCATCCGCGTGCTCGGCGTGGGCGGCGAGCGCAACCAGCAGGGCCGCGTGGTGCGCATCGTGCCGCAGGGCCAGCCGGACCGGATCATGACCCGCGTGGTCGAGTCGGGTTCCGGGCTGCGCGCCCAGAACCAGTACGACCTGCTGGTCGGCGCGCCCTGGCCGGGCGAGTACGACATCTCCGTGCGTTTCGCCACCGGCGTGGTGAATGCGACCGCGGAGGCCGGCGACGACCTGACGATCTACGCCGACGGCCGGGTCGCCACGGGCCTGCAGTAGCGGGCGGGATCGCCCTCAGGCAAGCGCCTGCTCGAGGTCCGCGCGCAGGTCCGCCGCGTCCTCGATCCCGATCGAGAGCCGCACCAGCGTGTCGGTGATGCCGAGCTTCGCCCGGGTCTCGGGCGGAACCGACGCGTGCGTCATGATCGCCGGGTGATCCACCAGGCTCTCGACGCCGCCCAGGCTCTCGGCGAGCGTGAACAGCTCGAGCCGCTCCAGGAAGCGCCGTGACTCCGTGAGCCCGCCCTTCAGGAAGCAGGTGACGATGCCGCTGCCGCCCGCGGCCATCTGCCGGCGCGCCAGCGCATGCTGCGGGTGCGACGGCAGGCCGGGATAGAGGACCCTCTCCACCCGCGGGTGGCGCTCGAGCCACGACGCCAGCGCCAGCGCCGACTCGCTCGACTGCCGCATCCGCAACGGCAGCGTCTTCAGGCCGCGCAGCGCGAGGAAGCTGTCGAAGGGCCCGCTGATGGCGCCGATCGCGTTCTGCAGGAAGGCGAGCTTCTCCGCCAGCGCCCCGTCCCGCACCACCGCCACGCCGCCGACCATGTCCGAGTGGCCGTTCAGGAACTTGGTCGCCGAGTGCATGACGACGTCGGCGCCGAGCTCCAGCGGACGCTGGATCCACGGGGTCGCGAAGGTGTTGTCCACGACCAGCAGGACGCCGCGCGCGCGCGCGAGCTCCGCGATGGCCGCGATGTCGGCGAGCCGCAGCATCGGGTTGGTCGGCGTCTCCAGCCAGATCATGCGCGTCAGCGGCGTGAGCGCGCGCCCGGCGGCCTTCGGGTCGCTGAGGTCGGCGAAGGTGAAGTCGAGGCCGGCCGAGCGCCTGCGCACGCGCTCGAACAGCCGGAAGGTGCCGCCGTAGAGGTCGTCCATCGCCAGCACGTGGCTGCCGCTGTCCACGAGCTCGAGCAGCGTGGCGGTCGCCGCCATGCCCGAGGCGAAGGCGAAGCCCTGCGTGCCGCCCTCGAGGTCGGCGATGCAGCGCTCCCAGGCCATGCGCGTCGGGTTCTGGGTGCGCGAGTACTCGTAGCCCTTGTGCACGCCGGGCGATTCCTGCGCATAGGTGGACACCGCGTAGATCGGCGGCATGACGGCACCGGTCGAAGGATCCGGCGACTGGCCGGCGTGGACCGCGCGCGTGGAGAAGCCCTGCGGCTTGCGGGTATCGCTCATCGGAACCTCAGTGCGGCGCCGCCGCGGTCATCTGCCGGCGCAGGTAGTTGAGCACGTCGGCGCGCGTGATCAGGCCGTGGAACTGCCCGGCCTCCATGACCGCGGCGTACGGCTGCACGTCCAGCATCGCGACCAGGTTGTTGATCGACAGCGTCGGCTCGACCACCAGGAAGTTCGTGTGCATCGCCTCGCGCACCGGGTCGTTGAACCGTTCCGGGTCGCCGAAGGCGTGGCGCATGATGTCGTCCTCGTCGATGAAGCCGACCAGGCGCTCGCCCTCCATCACCGGCAGCTGGCTGAAGCCGGCGTTGCGCAGCCGGTTGTGGGCCGTCGTCAGCACGTCGCCCGGCCCGACCGTGATGGTCGCGCGCTCGCCGTGCGGCCGGCCGACCAGGTCGCGCAGGTTGCCGTGCCTCGGGCGCTCGATGAAGCCCTGGTCCTCCATCCAGAAGTCGTTGAACAGCTTCGACAGGTACTTGTTGCCGGTGTCGCAGGCGAAGGTGACCACGCGCTTCGGCTCCCGCTGCTCGCGGCACCAGCGCAGCGCCGCCGACACCAGCGTGCCGGTCGAGGAGCCGACCAGCAGGCCTTCGCGGCGCAGGATCTCGCGCGCGGTGGCGAAGGACTCCGCGTCCGCAATGCTGTAGGCCCGGCGGCACATCGAGAAGTCGCAGATGTCCGGGATGAAGTCCTCGCCGATGCCCTCGACCAGCCAGGATCCCGCGCGGCCGAGGCGGCCCTCGTTCACCTGCTCGGCGAGCACCGAGCCCTCGGGGTCGGCGAGGATGATCTGCACCGCCGGCGCCCGCTCGCGGAAGCACTGCGTGAGCCCGGCGATCGTGCCGCTCGAGCCGACGCCGACGACGACCGCGTCCACGCGCCCGTCCATCTGCTCGAGGATCTCGGGACCCGTGGTCAGCGCGTGCGACTTCGGGTTGTCCGGGTTGCCGAACTGGTTGATGTGGTACCAGCCGTTCTCGCGCGCCAGGCGCGCGCCGACGTCCTGGTAGTACTCGGGATGCCCCTTCTCGACGTCGGAGCGCGTCAGCACGACTTCCGCGCCCATCGCCCGCAGGTTGAAGATCTTCTCCTGGCTCATCTTGTCCGGCAGCACCAGCACGACGCGGTAGCCCTTCTGCGCGGCGACCAGTGCCAGCCCCAGGCCGGTGTTGCCGGCGGTCGCCTCGACGATCGTGCCGCCCGGCTTCAGGTCGCCGCGGCGTTCCGCCTCCTCGATCATGGTGATGCCGATGCGGTCCTTGATCGAGCCGGCCGGGTTCATCAGCTCGAGCTTCAGGTACAGCTCGCAGGGCCCGGTGTCGAGCTTCCTCACCCGCATCATGGGCGTCCTGCCGACCATCTCGAGGACGTTGCCGAAGACCTTCATGTTGTCGCTCCGCCTGCGGGACGCTAGTGTGCGTGCCGATTGTACCGGGAGACGGGCCGTGCCTTGGCGATCGTTGGTGATGTTCCTGGCGGTGGCCGTCGCGGCATGCGCCTCGCACGCGCCGCAGGCGGGGGCGCCGGCCGCGCGCGTGCGGCCCGACGCGGGCGTCCAGCAGGCGCTCGACGGCGCGCGGGCGCGCTTCCTCGCCGCTGCGCGCTTCGACCGGCTGGACGTGGCGGTTCTCGTCGCCGCGGGCGACGGTGGCTGGCTGGCGGCCAGCGCCGGCGGCAGCGAGCCCTGGTACCCGGCGAGTTGCGTCAAGCTGGCATTCGGCATCGCCGCGGCCCATTGGTGCGAGGGGCAGGGCCATCCCGTGGATTGCCTCGATGCGGCCGTACTGCCGATGCTGCGCGATTCGGACAACGTGGCGACCGGCGTGGTCGTGGACGCCATCACCGGCACCGTAAACGGTCCGGCGGACGATGCCGCCTACGCGTCGTGGTTCGAGAACCGGCGTTACACGGAGCGGCTGCTCGCGGGTCGCGGCCTGCTGGGCGGCCAGCGGCTCGTCAACAAGACCTACCCGACCAACTCCGGCGACATGCCCGAGGGCCTCGAGCGCCTCGCGCTCGAACGCCACGGGCGCAATTCGATGAATGCGGAGGATTCGGCCCGCCTCATGCTCGCGCTCGTCGACGGTGATTTCGGTGCCGGCGCGCGCGACTACCTGCGCGAACGGCTGCGGCGCCCGCGCCTGTCCGCCAACAGCGGCATGGGCGGCGGTTTTCCCGAAGGCACCGTCTACGAGAGCAAGATCGGCAACGCCTACGACACGCTCGCCGAGATCGTGCATGCCGAGCTGCCGGACGGCCGGCGGGTGATCATCGCGGCGTACTCCAACGCCCATGACCCGGACGGGCCCGACGACCAGGACCTGACCGCGCTTGCGGCATTCGCGAGGCTGCTGCTCGAGCGGCTGCCGGCACGATGAGCGCGAAGGACGGGCGCCTGCGCGGCGTGCTGCTGATGCTGGCGGCGGTCGGCGTGTTCTCCGTCATGGACGCGATGATGAAGCAGCTCTCCGGGCGCTACCCGGCGATCCAGATCGCCTGCCTGCGCGGCGCGGCATCGCTGCCGTTCGTGCTGCTCACCTACGCCTGGACCCGCGAGTTGCGGTCCCTGAGGCCGGTACGCTTCGGCCTGCACGCGCTGCGCGCCGGGCTCGCGGTGCTGATGCTCTGGGGGTTCCTGTGGGCGCTCGCGCGCGCGAGCATGGCGGACACCTATGCCGTGTTCATGTGCGCGCCGCTGCTCGTGGTGCTGGTGGCCTCGCTGCTGCTCGGCGAGAAGGCCGGCCTGCATCACTGGCTCGCGATCCTCGCCGGGCTCGGGGGCGTGTTCGTCATGCTCAGGCCCTCGATCGAGGGCTTCGCGAGCCTCGCGGGCCTGGCGACGCTCGGTTCGGCGCTGGCCTACGCAATCATCGTCGTGCTGGTGCGCGTGCTCGCGCGCACCGACACGACGGCGTCCATGGTCTTCTGGTACCTGCTGATGCTGTCGATCGGCGCCGCCGCCATCGCCGCGCCCGGCTGGGTGCCGATCCGCGCCGCCGACTGGGGATGGATCGCGGCGATCGGACTCACCGGCTGGGCCGGGCAATACCTGATCACGGAAGCGTTCCGGCTCGCCCCGGCCTCGCTGGTGGCGCCCTACGAGTACACGGCGCTGGTCTGGGCGCTCGGGCTCGACTGGGCGATCTGGCAGGTGCTGCCGGGGGCGCGCATGCTCGCGGGCTCCGCGATCGTGGTCGCCGCGGGACTCTACCTGCTGCAGCGCGAGCGCATGCGCGAGTCCTAGCCGCCGAGGTCGCGCAGCAGGCTGCGCCACTGCGCGAGCGCGCCGTCGAGGGTCGCGACCGGCACGCGCTCGTCGAGGCCGTGGGCATAGTTGTCGCCCGGGTGCATGAAGGTGCCGCCGACGCCGTAGCTCGGCACGCCCAGGTTGCGGAAATAGAGGCTGTCGGTCGCGCCCGCGGACATGGAGGGCACGATCGGCAATCCCGGCGCGCGCAGGTCGATCGCCCGGCGCAGTGCCGCCATCAGGTCCTCACGCAGCGGCGAGGCGTCGCTCGCGACCGGCTCATTGACGACGCGGAACGTCGCGCCCGGGTCGCTGACGACACGCTCGAGCGCCGCCTGCACCTCCTCGACGCGCTCGCCGGGAAACACGCGGCAGTTGACGTTGACCATGGCGCTCTGCGGCAGCGCATTCGGCGCGTGCCCGGCCTTCGCCATGGTCGCGATGCAGGTGGTGCCGAGCTGTCCCACGTACTCGGGCAGCGCGGCGAGGTGCTCGTACGCCGCCCGGTCCGAGGGATCCTCCGCGTAGCGCCGCATGGCCGCGCCGGTCTCCCCGGGCGTCAGCGCGCCGGCGGCGCGGAAGTACGCCCGGGTCAGCTCGCTGGCACGGGCCGGGAAGCGGTGCTGCGAGATGCGCGTGATCGCGCGGGCCAGCGAATGGATGGCGTTGTCGGTGGACGGCCGGCTGCTGTGGCCGCCCGGATTGGCGAAGCTGATCTCGAAGTCCACGTAGGTCTTCTCGGCCGCCTGCAGTGCGTAGACGACCGGCTTGCCGTCGTCGCCGAGCGAGGCCCCGCCGGCGTCGCTGTTGAGCAGCATTTCGGCATGCTTCCACTGCTCCGCGAGGATCGCCGTCGTCTCCTGCGAGGTCTCCTCGTCGCCGGTCAGCGCCAGCACGACTTCCCGGCGCGGCTCCCACCCCTCCTGCCGCAGCCACAGCAGCGCGGCGACCATGGTCGAGATGCCGAACTTGTTGTCCACGACGCCGCGCCCGTACACGTAGCCCTGCTCGACCACGGCCGTGAACGGGTCGCGCGTCCAGTCCTCCCGGTGAGCCGCCACCACGTCCATGTGCCCGATCAGCACGATCGGCTTCAGGGTCGCGTCGCTGCCCGGCCAGCGCGCCACCAGCGTCGCCGTCTCCCCGAAAGGAGTGATCACGATGTCGGATGGGCGGTAGCCGCCGGCCTGCAGCACGGCGGAAAGATACCCGGCGTAGGCCGGTACCTGCCCTTCGCCTTCGACGGTCCGGTAGCCGACCGAACGCATCAGGATCTCGAGTGCCTGTGCCGATACCTGTGCCGGCACGGCGGGCTCCGCCGGCGCGCGCCCGATGCATGCGAGGAACAACAGTGCTGCGGCCAGGCCGCGCCCGGAGCGGGTCATGGACATCGTGGGATCCTTCGCGAGGGTTGCCCGCATTCTCGCAACCCGCCGGCCCGGTTCGCAAGCGGAAGCGGCCATGCCTGCGCTAGAGTACGCGCCATGCCTCCGCACCGCGGCGCATGACCGTCACCGTTCTGCTCGCGGGGCTCGGCATCCTGGCTGCGGCGTTCACGGCCGTCCTCGCGCAGACGGCGTTGCGGCGCAGGGAAACCCGGCCCACGCCCGAATCCATCGGCCTCGGCGCCGTCACCAATTTCTTCGACACGCTCGGCATCGGCTCTTTTGCGCCCACCACGGCGTGGATCAAGCTGCGGCGCATGGTCCCGGACAGCTTCATACCGGCGACGCTCAACGCCGGCCATTGCCTGCCGACGATCGCGCAGGCGCTGATCTTCATAAAGCTGGTCGCGGTGGACCCGGCGCTGCTCGCGAGCTGCATCGCTGCGGCCGTGGCCGGATCGCTGATCGGCGCGCCGATCGTGGTGCGCCTGCCGGTGCGCGCAGTCCAGGCCGTCGTCGGCGCGGCACTGCTCGTTGCCGCGGTGCTCTATGCGCTCGCCAATCTCAAGCTCATGCCGGGCGGCGGCGCCGCGCTCGCATTGCCTCCCGGGCCGTTCGCGGTCGCGGTGGCGGCGCACTTCCTGCTGGGCGCACTGATGACCTTTGGCATCGGCGCCTACGCGCCGTCGCTGATCCTGCTGTCGCTGCTCGGGCTGAACCCGATCGCTGCCTTCCCGATCATGATGGGTGCCTGCGCCTTCCTGATGCCGGTCTGCGGCATGCGCTTCCTGCGCACGGAACGCATCGACCTGCGCGTCGTGATCGGCCTGGCCATCGGCGGCGTGCCACTGGTGCTGGCGGCGGCCTTCATCGTCAAGTCGCTGCCGCTCACCGCCCTGCGCTGGGGGGTGGTGGCGGTCGTGCTCTATGCGGCGGTACTATTGCTGCGCTCGGCGCTCAAGAACGAATCGACGCCCGTGGGGGAGACAACATGAATCGTCGGCATTTCTTCCAGTCATCGGTGGCTGCGGCGGTCGCCTGCGCGCTGCCTTACGGACGCCTGTACGCAGTGGACCAGGCGGCAACCCAGGCCGCGGGCGGCGTCGCGGCCGTCACCGGCGCCGGCAAGGCGACCGTGATCGAACAGGCCGCGATCAGGGAATTGCGCGGGGCGTTGCGCGGCGGGCTGCTGCTGGCCGGCGATCCCGGGTACGAACAGGCGCGCCGCGTGCTGAACGAATCCATCGACAAGCACCCGGCACTCGTGGTGCAGCCGACCGGGGTCGCCGACATCCGCACCGCGGTCAACTTCGCGCGCGAGCGCGAACTCCTGGTCGCAGTCAAGTGCGGCGGCCACAGTCCGGGCGGCAAGTCCACCTGCGACGGCGGCATGCAGATCGACCTGTCGCGGTTCCGCGGTGCGCGCGTGGACGTCGCGGCGCGGCGCGCCTACGTCGCGGGCGGCAGCCTGCTCGGCGACCTCGACCACGAGGCCATGGCGAACGGGCTGGTCACGACCGCGGGCACGGTCTCGCACACCGGTGTCGGCGGCCTCACCACGGGCGGCGGCTACGGCCGCCTCGCGCGGCGCTTCGGGCTCGCGCTCGACAACGTCCGCTCGGTGGACGTGGTCACGGCCGACGGCCGCTACCTGCACGCCTCGGGTGACGAGAATCCGGACCTGTACTGGGGCGTGCGCGGCGGCGGCGGCAACTTCGGCGTGGTCACGAACTTCGAGTTCGAGCTGCACCCGATGCAGCGGCAGATCATCGGCGGCAATCTCGTGTTCCCGATCCAGCGTGCACGCGAGCTGTTCACGCTGTACCGCGAGTACAGCGCCGCCGCGCCGGACGACCTGTACGTGGATGCCGCCATCGTCGCGCCGCCCGCGGGGCAGCCGGGCATCTGCATGTTCCACGTCTGCTACTCCGGACCGGCGGAACGGGCCGAGGCGCTGCTGGCGCCGCTGCGCAGCTTCGGCACGCCGGTCGCCGACACCATCCGCGCGCAGGACTACGTCGCGATCCAGAAGAGCACCGACCGCAGCGATCCGCGCAACGAAGGCACCTACCTCAAGTCCGGCTTCATCGGCGCCTTTCCGGATGCGCTGGTCGGCGCGATCGTGGACGGCTTCGAGCCGCACCCGGACCGCTCCACGGTGCTGTTCTTCCAGCATGGCGGCGGCGCGACCGGCCGCGTGGCGGCGGATGCCACGGCATTCCCGCACCGCTACGCGACCCACAACATGCTGGCCGTCGTCGCCTGGAACCTCGACGGCGACGGCAGGCCGCACATGGACTGGCTGCGCCGCTACTGGGCGGGCGGTCCCGAGGGATTCACGAAGGGTTTCTACACGGTCGAGACCGCCGACGAGTCGCAGGCCGTCCGCGACGACAACTACCAGGGCAACCTGGCGCGGCTGCGCAAGGTCAAGCGCAAGTACGACCCGGGTAACCTGTTCCGGCTGAACGCGAACGTCGAGCCGGCCTGAGGCGGGCCCTCAGGCCAGCAGCGCGAGCAGGCCACGCAGGATCTCGACCGGCCGCGGCGGGCAGCCGGGAATGTGCAGGTCCACCGGCAGGACGCCGGCGACGCCGCCGGTCACGGCGTAGCTGCCCGCGAAGCAGCCGCCGTCCTTCGCGCAACCCCCGGCCGCGACCACCCACTTCGGCCCCGGCGTCGCGGCCCAGGTGCGTTCCAGCGCTTCCCGCATGTTCTTCGTGACCGGCCCGGTCACCAGCAGCACGTCGGCGTGGCGCGGCGACGCGACGAAGCGGATGCCGAAGCGCTCGAGGTCGTAGTACGCGTTGTTGAGCGCGTGGATCTCGAGTTCGCAGCCGTTGCAGGAGCCGGCGTCCACCTGCCGGATCGCGAGGCTGCGGCCGAGGCGCCTGCGCGCGGCCTGGTCCACCGCGCGCGCGAGCTCCGCGACCGCGGCCTCGTCCGGCGCCGGCGCGTCCTCCGTGAGCGGCGGCTTGACCAGGATCTCGAAAAGCAGCTTGCGCATCGCCGGCGGTCCTCAGAGATCGTGGCCCGAGTACGAGCAGTTGAACGACTTGTTGCACAGCGGGAAGTCCGCGACGATGTTGCCCTCGATCGCGGCTTCCAGCAGCGGCCACTGGAACCACGACGGGTCGCGCAGGTGGCAACGCTCGATGCGGCCGGAGGCGTCGAAGCGCAGCCAGGCGAGCACGTCGCCGCGGAAGCCCTCGACCAGCGCCATGCCCTCGTGCACGGCATGCGCCGTCGCGATCTCCTCGCGCACCGGCCCGCCCGGCAGCCGCGCCAGGATCTGCTCGACGAGCCCGAGGCTCTGCTCCACTTCGCGGATGCGGATCCAGACCCTCGCATCCACGTCTCCGGCCTCGAGGCCCGGCACCAGGAATTCCAGCTCGTCGTAGGGCGGATAGCCCATCGCGCGGCGTGCGTCGAAGCCGCGCCCGGAGGCGCGGCCGATGAAGCCGCCGGCGCCGAAGCGCCGCGCCAGGGCGGGCCGCAGGATGCCGGTGCCCACGGTGCGGTCCTGCAGCGAGGCGGTGTTGTCGTAGAGCTCGACGAGCGGCGGGAAGCGGCGGCGCGCTTCGGCGATCATGGCGGCAATCGCGGCCGCGCCCTGCGGTTCGAGGTCGTGGGCGACGCCGCCCGGCACGACGACGTCGCGCATCAGGCGGTGGCCGAAGCTGCGGTCGGCCGCGCGCAGCACCTGCTCGCGCAGCACGCCGCAGTGCGCGTGCATCAGCGAGAAGGCGGCGTCGTTGCAGATCGCGCCGATGTCGCCGAAGTGATTCGCGAGCCGCTCCAGCTCCGCCATCAGCGCGCGCAGCCACTGCGCGCGGCGCGGCGCCTCCACCTGCAGCGCCGCCTCGGCCGCGCGCGCGAAGGCCAGCGCACAGGCGACGGCGCTGTCGCCGGAGACGCGGCCCGCGAGTTCCGCGCCACGCGCCAGGTCGGCACCGGTCATCAGTCCCTCGATGCCCTTGTGCACGTAGCCGAGCCGCTGCTCGAGCCGCACGATGGTCTCGCCGCTCGCGGTGAAGCGGAAGTGCCCGGGCTCGATGATGCCGGCGTGCACCGGCCCGACCGGGATGCGGTGCAGGTGCTCGCCCTCGACCGGCAGGAACGGGTACGGCGGCGCGGCGCCGGCGGCGCGTTCGGCGTTTCCGAGCGGGCGGCGGAACCCCCAGCGCCCGTGATCGAGCCAGGGCCGCGCATCGGGCAGGCCGGTGGCCTCGAGCCCGAACAGGTCCTGGATCGCGCGCTCGAGCCGGATCGCCGGGGCATGCAGTTCGCCGACGGACGGGAACCGCCCCTCGGGACAGGACAGGCTCAGCACGCCGATGGCCGCGGCCGGCTCGTCGAGCAGCGCCATGTGCACCGCTTCGGCCTCGCCCCAGAGGCCGAGCAGCGTGACGCTGCCCTGGGTCAGGCATTCCGCCGCGAGGCCCCAGTCGTCGACGTCCACGACCGCACGCGGCCAGGGCCGGTGGCCGGGTACGGCGCGACCGGCCGCGAGCAGCTCGCCCAGGCTCGGCGCGTCGGGCACCGGCGTGCGCATTTCGCTCATGACGATGCCTCAACAGCCGGTTTCAGCCGGCGTGCGCGGGATCCGGCGGGGTCCCCCGCTCGCAAACTCCGCCGGAACTCACGAGTTTGCTCGCGAGGACCCCGCCACCTCGCGCACGCCGGCATCAGCGGCAGCACTCGCGCGCTCTGCGCGGCCGGGATCCTGCGAGCGAGCGCGTAAGTTCCGGCGGCGCGAGCGAGCAGGAATCCCGGCCGCGACGTAAGCGCGCAAGCGCTGCCGTACCTTCTCATCCGAGCATCGCCGCGACGTGGCGGAACCACTCGACCAGCGGCGGCGGCAGGTAGATGCCGGCCGTGAGCACGAGGGCGAGGTGCAGGTACATCGGCACGTAGGACGCCTTGGCGGGCGCGACGCTGCCGCGCACCGGCCCGAAGGCGACCTCGTTGAGCCGCAGGAACAGGGCGCCGAGCGCGACCAGGAGCCCGAGCACCAGCGGAATCGCGAGCAGGGGCTGCCGGGCAAAGGTCGAGGTGACGATCAGGAACTCGCTCATGAAGATGCCGAGCGGCGGCAGGCCGGCGATCGCGACCACGCCGATCACGAGCCCCCAGCCGAGCCACGGATGCGACACGGTCAGGCCGCCGATGTCGGCCATCTTCTGCGTGCCCTTGACCTGGGCGACGTGGCCGACGCCGAAGAATATGGCCGACTTCGTCAGGCTGTGCAGCACCATGTGCAGCAGGCCGGCGAAGTTGGCGAGCGGCCCGCCCATGCCGAAGGCGAAGGCGATGATGCCCATGTGCTCGATCGAGGAATAGGCGAACAGGCGCTTGATGTCGCGGCGCCGGTACAGCATGAAAGCCGCGAACACGAGCGAGACCAGGCCCATGGTCACCATCAGCGGCCCGGGCGCCAGCGCCCCGGGATTCGCCGCGAGCAGCAGCTTGAAGCGCAGCACCGCGTACAGCGCGACGTTCAGCAGCAGCCCCGAGAGCACGGCCGAGATCGGCGTCGGGCCCTCCGCGTGCGCATCGGGCAGCCAGGCGTGCAGCGGCGCGAGGCCGACCTTGGTGCCGTAGCCGAGCAGCAGGAAGATGAAGGCGAGGTTCAGCAGCGACGGGTCGAAGCCGGCCGCGTGCCGCATCAGGATGGACCAGACCATCGCGTCCTGGCCCTGCCCGACCACCGGGTGCGCGGCCATGTACACGAGGATGGTGCCGAACAGCGCGAGCGCGATGCCGACGCTGCCGAGGATGAAGTACTTCCAGGCGGCTTCCAGCGCCTCGTGCGTGCGGTAGATCCCGACCATCAGCACGGTCGTCAGCGTCGCCAGCTCGATCGCGACCCACATCAGGCCGATGTTGTTGGCGAGCAGCGCCAGGTTCATGCCGAACATCAGCGCCTGGTACATCGCGTGGTAGAAGCGCAGGTACCCGGCCGTCAGGCGGCCGCTGTCGAGCTCGTGCTGGATGTAGCTCGCGCTGAACAGGCTGGTGGTGAACCCGACCAGCGTCCCGAGCGCGATGAAGACGATGTTGAGGTCGTCCACCAGCAGGTAGGCGCCGGGCGCCGGGCGCCCGCCCAGCAGCAGCGCGAGCGCCGCGCCGAAGGTCAGCGCGGTCGCCAGCACGTTCAGCCGCGCGGTCAGCCGGTACCCGGGCAGCACGGCGAGCAGCAGGGCCGCGACCAGCGGGATCAGCAGGATCGCGCGGATGGCGAAGTCGCCGGGCCCGGTCATTGCCGTTCTCCCCGGTGGCGGTCGAGCGCCTGCACGTCCACCGTGTCGAAGCGCTCGCGGATCCGGAACAGGAAGATGCCGATCACGATGAAGGCGATCAGGATCGAGAACGCGACGCTGATCTCGACCACCAGCGGCATGCCCCTGGCGCCGGTCGCGGCCAGCACCAGGCCGTTCTCCAGCGACATGAAGCCGACCACCTGGCTCACGGCATTGCGCCGGGTCACCATCATCAGCAGCCCCAGCAGCACCACCGCGAGCGCGAAGGCGAGGTCCTCGCGCGCGATCGGGTCGGCGCCCTCGGTGACCTGCAGCATCACCGCGACCGAGAGCGCGACCAGGCCCATGCCGGCGAGCATGGTCGGGCCCACGCCGATGACCGTCTCGATCTCGCGGTGGATGCCGAGGCGCTGGATCATGCGGTGCAGCGCCATGGGGATCACCAGCCCCTTGAACACGAGGGCGATGCCGGCGGTGACGTACAGGTGCGGGGCGTCCTGGATGTGCGCCTGCCAGCCGACCGAGGCCGCCAGCACCAGCGCGTGCACGGCGAAGATGTTGAGGAGCGCGTACAGGCGGTCCTGGTACAGCATCATGAAGCTGACCAGCACCAGCCCGCCGGCGAGCAGGTGGGCGATGTCGAAGGCGAGCCGGTCCATCACAGGCTCCTCGACACGAACATCAGCAGCGTCGCCAGCAGCCCCAGCATCAGCGCGGCGCCCAGGAATTCCGGCACGCGGAACACGCGCATCTTGGCGATCGCGGTCTCGAAGACGGCCAGCAGCGTCCCGCCCGCGGCGAGCTTGCCGATCCAGGCGGCGGCGCCGGCCGCGAACGCCGCGGGCCCGGCACCGTGCGGCGCCAGGCCCCAGGGCACGAACAGGCAGGCGATCAGCGAGACGTACAGCAGCAGCTTGAGATGGGAGGCGAACTCGATCATCGCGAGGTGCCGGCCCGAGTACTCGAGCACCATGGCCTCGTGCACCATCGTCAGCTCCAGGTGCGTCGCCGGGTTGTCCACCGGGATGCGGGCGTTCTCGGCGATCGCGACCATCACCAGCGCGATCGCCGCCATGCCGAGCGAGACGCGCAGCCCCACTTCCGGCGAGCCCATGAAGGCGGCGACCGTGGACAGCTGCGTGGATCCCGCGACCAGCGCGACCGTGAACGCGATCAGCAGCATGGCGGGCTCGGCGAGCGAGGCGATCATGACCTCGCGGCTCGAGCCGATGCCGCCGAAGCTGGTGCCGACATCCATGCCCGCGAGCGCGAGCAGGAAGCGCGCGCTGCCGAGCAGCGCGATGATCGCGATCAGGTCCGCGCTCCAGCTGTAGAGCAGGCCGGTCGCGAAGGTCGGCACCAGCGCGGCGGCCACCCAGGTGGTCGCGAAGATCAGGTAGGGCGCCGCGCGGAACAGCCACGAGGCGTTCTCCGCGAGCACCACCTCCTTGCGCAGCAGGCGCAGCAGGTCGCGGTACGGCTGCAGCACGGGCGGCCCGCGCCGGCGCAGCAGCCGCCCCTTCAGCTTGCGGACGAACCCGGTCAGCAGCGGTGCCAGCGCGAGCACCAGCGCCATCTGCAGGAACTGCGCCAGCAGGTCCGGCATCAGGGCCATATCGCGAGCACCAGCAGCAGCGACACCAGCGCGAGGAAGACCAGCGCCAGGTAGCGGCGGATCGTCAGGAACTGCAGCACGTTCAGCCGCCCGGACGCGAATGCGACGGCGCCCGCGACCGGCGCGTACAGCCACTCCCACAGCAGGTCGCGCACCACCGCGACGTGGCGCGCGGGCGCAGTGCTGCCCGGCGGCGGCATCTCGACCTGCTCGCGCGCGGCGAAGATCCAGGTGCCGAACACGCGGCGGATCGGCTGCGCGAAGCTGCCGGCCGTGTACTGCGTCGCCGGGTCCGGGTCCGGCGTGCCGCAATCCCAGGCCGGCGCGCGGCGGCGCGCATGCGAGGCGAAACGATGGATGATCACGACCGCGAGCGAGGCGGACAGCGCGATGAACGCGAACACCAGCCAGCCGTTGTAGGAACTGCGCCCGGCCGCCACCGGCACGATCGACAGCCAGTCCACGCCCGCCTGCAGCGGCATGCGCTCCCCGAGCAGCGCCTGCATCGCCGGCGCCAGCGCGTCGATCACGAAGCCCGGCAGGATGCCGGCCGCAAGGCAGAGACCCGCGAGCACGAACATCGCCGTCAACGAGAACGCGTCGGCCTCTTTCGCGTCGCGCGCCGCGTCGGAGCGCGGCCGGCCGAGGAAACCGATGCCGTAGGCCTTGACGAAGCAGGCCGCGGCGAGCGCGGCGGAGAGCGCGAGCAGCCCGCCGACCGCCGGCACCATGATCTTGAGCGCCCACTGCGGCAGTTCCGGGCTCTGCAGGATGGCCTGGAAGGTGAGCCACTCCGAGACGAAGCCGTTCAGCGGCGGCAGCGCCGAGATCGCGATGCAGCCGGCCAGGAACGCGAACGCGGTCATCGGCATGCGGTGGATCAGGCCGCCGAGCCGCTCCATGTCGCGTTCCCCGGTGGCGGCCAGCACCGCGCCGGCGCCGAAGAACAGCAGGCTCTTGAATGCGGAATGGTTGAAGACGTGGAACAGCGCCGCGGTCAGCGCCAGCGCCGCGGCCGCCGGCAGGCCGTTCGACTGGAACGCGAGCGCGAGGCCGAGGCCGATGTAGATGATGCCGATGTTCTCGACCGTGTGATAGGCGAGCAGCCGCTTGAGGTCGTGCTGCATCAGCGCGTACAGCACGCCGAGTACCGCGGTCGCCCCGCCCACCAGCAGCACCAGGAAACCCGACCACCACTGCGGCTCGCCGGACAGGTCGAACGCGATGCGGATGAAACCGTACACGGCGACCTTGGTCATCACGCCGCTCATCAGCGCGGAGACGTGGCTGGGCGCCGCCGGGTGCGCGAGCGGCAGCCAGGCGTGCAGCGGAACGATGCCGGCCTTGGAGCCGGCGCCCAGCAGTGCGAGCGCGAGCACCGGCAGCGTGGCCGCGGACCCCTGCGCCGCCGCGCGCATGGCGCCGAAGGTGTAGTCGCCGCTGGCGGAGGCTAGCAGTCCGAAGCACAGCAGCAGCGCCAGCGTCCCGAAGCTCGCCATGACGAGGTAAACGTAGCCGGCGCGCGCGTTGTCGCGCTCCTGGTGGTGCGCCATCACCAGCGCCCAGGAGGAAAGCGACATGAACTCCCAGGACAGCAGGAAACTGAAAGCGTCGTCCGCCAGCACGACCAGGTTCATCCCGGCGAGGAACAGCGGGTAGAACGGCAGGACGCGACCCGGGGCGTGCTCGTGGCGCCCGTAGCCGAGCGCGAACAGGGACGCTACCGCGCCGCCCAATCCGATCACGACTGCGAAGAACGCGGACAGGGCGTCGAGCCGGAACAGCGCGCCCTGCCACGGCAGCCCGAGCGGGAGCCAGGCCGTGGACGGCGCAGCGGCCGGGTCGAGCAGGTGTGCGAGCGCGAGCGCCGCCATCGCGGAGCACAGCAGCATTGCCGTGCCGTATACCAGCAGCCGCCCGGCGGCATGGCGCCCGAACGCGATGCCTCCGAGCGCCGTCACCAGCAACGCGCCGATGCCCGCCAGAAGTCCGGTGATTGCGGACATCAGGTGGAGTCCTGGACCGTCGCCGCGGCCTTGAGGCGCACGCCGCGCCCGCTGCCCTGGCTCCCTGCGCCCTCGCCGATCAGCTCTATTCCGGCCTGGTCGAGCGCGGCGATGAGCTTCATCAGCGAGTCCACGTTGCCGCGGATCACGCCGTCGCTGGCCTCCATGCGCTGGATCGTCGGCACCGACAATCCGGCGCGTTCCGCCAGCTGGCGCTGGTCGATTCCGAGCAGCGCGCGCGCGGCGCGCAGTTGCGGCGCAGAAATCACGGGAACTGTAATCCGGCCGGGCGCATAAGCTCTCTTATGCGCAGATTATATATATTGATATCTCAGCTATCAATTATGCCGTTCTAAAACTCACCTAAAGGCGCTTGATACTCAGGCTGAGGCCGATCCCCGTGCCCGCCGAGCGAACCAGAATGCGAGGCAGCCGAAGGCCGCAGCACCCAGCAGCCACGACCCGATCTCGCCGGCCCAGGCATGGCCGAAGCCGTCCGGCCGGCGGCCCAGCATGAACGCGGCCCCGGCAAGGCCGACGCCCAGCAGTCCCTCGCCGCCGACGAAGCCGGAACCCAGCAGCACGCCGCGGCCGCTGCGTTCCTCGGCGACGGATGTCTCGCGCTTGCGCGTCAGCAGCAGGCGCAGCAGCCCGCCCAGGAAGATCGGCGTCATGGTGGACAGCGGCAGGTAGACGCCCACCGCGAACGGCAGCGACGGAATGCGCAGGAGCTCCGCGACCAGCGCGATGCCGACGCCGATGCCGACCAGCCCCCAGGGCAGCGAACGGTCGATGACGCCGTCGATGACCAGCTTCATCAACGTCGCCTGCGGCGCAGGCAGGTCCTTGCCGCCGAAGCCGAAGGTCTCGGCGAGCAGCAGCACGGACAGGCACACGAAGGTGGCGGAAGTCAGCACGCCCGCGAGCTGCGCGAGCTGCTGGTTGCGCGGCGTGGCGCCCAGCAGGTACCCGGTCTTGAGGTCCTGCGAGGTGTCGCCGGAGATGGACGCGGCGATCGCGACCACGCAGCCGACCATCAGTGCGGCCGCCTTGCCGGTCGCGTCGGTCCAGCCGAGCGCGAGGAAGATCGTCGCGGTGCCGAGCAGGGCCGCGATGGTCATGCCGGAGGTCGGGTTGCTGGTGACGCCGACGAGACCGACGATGCGCGCGGCGACCGTCACGAAGAAGAACGCGAAGACGACGACGCACAGCGCCGCGACCAGCTGGCGCGGCACGCCCTCGATGACGCTGAACACCTGTGGCACCAGCGCCATGACCAGCACGATCGCGGCGACGCCCGCGGCCAGGAACCAGAATGGCAGGTCCTGCGCCGTGCGGGGCGTGCCCTGGCGCGCAGCGGCGGGCGCCCGGAACTCGCGCGCGCCGACGCGGAAGCTCTGGACCATGACCGGGATCGCCCGGACCAGGGTCAGGATGCCGGCGGCCGCCACGGCGCCGGCGCCGATGTAGCGGATGTAGCGGTTCCAGATCTCGCCCGCGGACATCGCGGCGATCGTCTTCACGGTCTCGGGGAAGAGCGGCTCGACCCGCGCCTCGCCCCAGATGGCGATTCCCGGGATCAGCACCAGCGACGCCAGCAGACCCCCACCCACCATGACGGTCGCGATCCGGGGCCCGAGGATCCAGCCGACGCCGAACAGCGCCGCCGAAAGGTCCAGGCTGAGCTGCGCCTTGGGCAGCAGCGGCAATTTCAGCGACAGGCTGTCCGGGATCAGCTTCGCCCAGGACGTGGCCGCCTTGAACGCCGCGCCGATGCCGAGGCCGAGGAACACGTGTGCCGCCTGCGCGCCGCGCTCCTGGCTCGCTTTCAGCACCTCCGCGCAGGCCGTGCCTTCGGGATACGGCAACTTGCCGTGCTCGCGCACGATCAGGTAGTCGCGCAGCGGGATCATGAACAGCACGCCCAGCACGCCGCCGCAGAGCGCGAGCAGCACCATCTGCAGGAGTTCCGGCGCCATGCCCCACATGAACAGCGCCGGCAGCGTGAAGATGACGCCGGAGGCCAGCGAGCTCGAGGCCGAGCCGGTCGTCTGCGAGATGTTCGCCTCGAGGAGGCTGCCCGGCCGGCCGGCCCGCGCCAGCAGACGGAACACGGCCACCGTCATGACGGCGACCGGAATCGAGGTACTGACGGTGAGCCCGGCGCGCAGGCCCAGGTAGGCGTTTGCGGCGCCGAAGACGATGCCGAAGAGTATGCCGAGCCCGAGGGCCTTGAAGGTCAGTTCGCGCATCGGGCTCTCCGGCGCGTGAGCGCGCGTCCCGATGCGATTCTAGATCATGCGGGCCCGATGCCCGCCATCAGCCCCGCAGGCGGTACAGGGCGGAGATGCGGTACTCGAGGTGCAGACGGCAGTTCCGGCGCGCAGCGCCGCCGTGCGCCCGGGTGCCGCTGCATTCCAGGCTGCCCTCGGCGTGGTTGCCGGAAACCGCGAGCAGCGACCGCACGGCAGCGTTCAGGTCGAGGCTGCCGTCGCAGTCCCCGATCGGGCAGGAGAACTCGAAGCTGGCCGGAGCCGGCGCGTGCAACTCGTGCAGCTGCGCAGACGGCGCGGACTCCTTGCCCGTGCCGAAGCGCAGCTGCACGCGGATCTGGTCGACGTGCGGGAACGCGCGGCGGATCGTCCCGGCCGCCATGCGGCGGCGCAGGGATTCCTCGCGCCGCTGCTCCAGCGCCGACCGGGTCGTGCGGGAGACGATCCGCAAGGTCAGCGCCCGCGGCCGTTGCGCTCTTTCGCCTGGGCCTCGCTGACCTTGAGGTCGCGGCCCTCGAAATTCGTGCCGTTCAGCGCCTGCATGGCCCTGGCCGCATCGGCATTCGGCATCTCGATGAAGCCGAAGCCGCGCGGACGCCCGGTATCGCGGTCGTTGATCAGGGCCAGCGAATCGATCGTGCCATGCGGCGCGAACAGGGCGCGCACCGATTCCTCGGTCGCGGAGAAGGGAAGATTGCCTACGAAAAGCTTGGTCATTTGGGTTACTCACCTGGGAAATGGCTGTCGGCAGGTGGCGATCCACCCGCAGGTTCGGCAATGCTTCGATGTGGCTGGACTTGGCCGGAAATCGCGCCGGATCGGCGCTTCGGGCCAGGCAAGTCAGAACGGAGGGATCACCAGACGCGGGCATTGTAGCCGATTGCGATGCAGGCCGCTTGCCGTCGTTGCGGACCTCCGTCACGCCATGAAAAAGGGCCGGGACTCCCGGGTCCCGGCCCTCGCGGCAGGCGGCGTCCGCGACTCAGAACGCCTTGGTGAAACGCACCCCGAACTCGCTGGCGTCGTTGCTGAGCATGATCAGCACGTAGTCGGAGACGTTCAGCCGCGCATTGTCGTAGCGCTCGTCCGTGACGTTGCGGCCGTACGCGGCGATAGTCCAGTCGCCGTCGTTGGGCCGGTAGCTGATGTCGAAGTTGATCAGCTCGCGGCTGTCGATCTGCGTGAACCGGCCCGGCAGGGAACTCGGCTCGCCGTACATCCTGTCACGGTAGGAGTAGTCCGCGCGCAGGGTCACTGCGCCATTGCCGGTGGGAATCGTGAACTCCGGACTGACTGATGCCGTCAGTTCTGGCGTCAGGGGGGCGACCGTCGTCGGGTTCGCGCCTTTCACGTCCGCGTCGATGTAGCCCAGGGTCGAGTGCAGCCTGAAGTTGTCCGTGACCAGCCAGGTGCCTTCCCACTCCACGCCCTGCGAGACCTGGTCCACGATGATGTTGGTCGTCTGGAAGCCGGCGCCGACCGTCGTGCTGACCTGGTAAGGCAAGTCCGAGTAGTCCGTGTAGAAGACGGCGATGCTCATCTCCAGGTTGTCGAACGGCTGGCCCTTCAGGCCGATCTCGAAGTTCTGCGCGGTGACGTTGTCATTGGCCAGGAAGCAGTAGGGCGCAGGGGGAACCCCGAAGAACCATCCGAACAGGCAGAACGGCCGCGGCGGGAATTGTCCCGACTGGTAGCCGCTCTGGATCGTGCCGTAGGCCGTCATGCGGTCGCTGAGCTTGTACGACCCCGACAGGTCCCAGCTCGTCTCCGACCAGTCGCGGCTCTGCGTCTCGTCGAGCACCCCGGGGATCAGGATGGTGCGCGCCGTCTTGTCGTCGCGCGTGTGGCGCACGCCGGCCGCGATGCGCAGCGCGTCGGACACCTGGTAGCCGACGTTCGCGTACGCCGCCTGGCTGTCCATGTCCTGGCCCAGGAAGAAGAAGCCGCCGCCGCCGCCGTTGAAGGTGTAAGGGAACTGCGTGTTGCCGCCCTCCTCCTCGAAATGGTAGAGGCCGGCGACGTAGTCCCAGGCGCCCACCTTGCCGCTGAACTGCAGCTCGAACGAGGTCTGATCGGCCTCGCCGTCCTCCGGAAACGTCAGGAAGTCGTCGAAGAAGCCGTCGTCGTCGAGGCCCGACGAATACTTCGAGCTGCGATCGCTGGCGATGAATTTCACGTTGAGCGCTTCGGATGCGGCGAACTCCATCGTCAGGGACACGCCCCGGGCCTCGTTCGTGACCGCGATCTGCTCGGACTGGCCGGTGTTGTTGTCGTAGGGATCGGCAGCGCCGTCCGAGTTGCGGTAGCCGGCCTGGTAGACCGCCCCATTCGGCAGCTCGTCGATCAGCGTGTCGTAAGGCCGCAGGCCGTTGTCGCCCTCGTTGGCATCGGCCGTGATCAGGAATGACAGGCGATCGGTCGGCTCCCACAGCAGCGCCACGCGCGCGGACACGTCCTGCAGCTCGCCCACCTCCTTGCGCGGGTTATCGAGCATCAGGAAGTCGCCCAGCCCGTCGCGGCGCTGGAATGCGCCGGTGAAGGACACGGCGACCTGGTCCGAGAGCCGCACGTTGGCGTAGGCCTCGGCATTCAGGCGGCCGCGCGAACCGGCCGTCAGCGACACCTTGCCGCCTTCGTCGCCCGGCTTGCGCGTGATGATGTTGATCGCGCCGCCGATGGAGTTGCGTCCGTACAGGGTACCCTGCGGGCCGCGCAGCACCTCGACGCGCTCGATGTTGGCGAGGCTCCAGTTCTGCCCGACCTGCCGGCCCAGGTAGACGCCGTCCACGTACACGCCGACGCCCGGGTCCGTCGTGATCAGGTGGTCCTGCAGGCCGATGCCGCGGATGAACGGGTTGGCGGAGGAGGTATGGCCGGCCGAGAAGCCGGTGACGTTCAGGTTCGGCACGAACTTGCCGATGTCGGTCAGGTCGGTGATGCCCTGCCGCTCGATCGTGTCCGCGTTGAACGCGCTGAGCGCCACCGGCACGTCGTAGATGCTCTGCTCGCGCTTCTGTGCGGTGACGATCACCGGCTCGAACAGGTCCTGCGCGAATGCCGCCGGACTGAACGCGAGGCCGGCGATCGGGGCGGCCGTCATCATGGCCGCCAGGTTCTTTTTCTTCATGGTATCTCCCCAGGTGAAGGCGGAAGGATGGCGCCGATCATATTCCAGTCGGCGCCCAAGGTGTCTATGAGACGCCGATGTCCTCGTTCCAGACCTCGGGATGGCCGCGGATCCAGCCGGCCAGCATCCGCATGCACTCCCCGGATTGCAGGTCCACGACCCGGACCCCGTGGCCGCGCAGCCAGTCGATGCCGCCCGCGAAATTGACCGACTCGCCGACGATCACCGTGCCGATGTTGAACTGCCGGATGAGGCCGCTGCAGTACCAGCAGGGCGCCAGCGTCGTCACCATGACCTTGTCGCGGTAGGAGCGTTGGCGGCCGGCCTTGCGGAAGGCATCCGTTTCGCCGTGCGCCGAGGGGTCGCCCTCCTGCACCCGGCGGTTGTGGCCGCGGCCGAGCACCCTGCCGCGGTCGTCGAACAGTGCGGCGCCGATCGGGATGCCGCCCTCGGCCAGGCCCCGCCTCGCCTCCTCGATCGCGACCTCGAGCATGGCCTGCCAGTCCGCGGTCACGGGGGACAGCGCCGCAGCGGGTTGTTCGGGTGGGTGGTCCAGTCCGATTTGCGGTCATCAATCGGCTTTCCGGTCCTCGGGTCCGTGCCCGTGGTGAGCTGCACCATGGTGATGCAGTCCGGCACCGGGCAGACGCTGACGCAGAGGTTGCAGCCCACGCACTCCGCGTCGATGACCTCGAAGCGGCGCTCGCCGTTCACGGTGTGCGTGATCGCCTGGTGCGAGGCGTCCTCGCAGGCGATGTGGCAGCGGCCGCACTGGATGCAGAGATCCTGGTCGATGCGCGCCTTGACGACGTAATTCAGGTTCAGGTACTGCCAGTCGGTCACGGAAGGAACGGCCCGGCCGACCAGGTCAGAGACCTTCGTCATGCCCTTGTCTCTCAGGAAATGGCTCAGTCCGCTCCGCAGGTCGTCGATGATCTTGAAGCCGTAGACCATCGCCGCCGTGCACACCTGCACGTTGCTGGCGCCCAGCGCGAGGAAGTCCACCGCGTCGCGCCAGTCGGTGACGCCGCCGATGCCGGAGATCGGCAGCCCGGCGGTGTCCTCGTGGCGTGCGATCTCGGCGACCATGTGCAGCGCGATCGGCTTGACCGCGGGGCCGCAGTAGCCGCCGTGCGATCCCATGCCGTCGGTCGACGGGTACATCGTCAGCGTGTCGTAGTCCACGCGCATGATGGAGTTGACGGTGTTGATCAGCGAGACCGCGTCCGCGCCGCCGTCCTTCGCGGCTTTCGCCGGCGGCAGGATGCTGGTGACGTTCGGCGTCAGCTTGACGATGACCGGGATGCGCGCGACGGCCTTGCACCACTCGGCCGCCTGGCGGATGTAATCCGGCACCTGGCCGACGGCCGAGCCCATGCCGCGTTCGGACATGCCGTGCGGGCAGCCGAAGTTGAGCTCGAGCGCGTCCGCGCCGGTGTCCTCGATCATCGGCACGTATTTCGCCCAGGCCTCGCGGTTCATCGGCAGCATGACCGAGACCACCAGCGCCCGGTCCGGCCAGTCGCGCTTGACCTGGCGGATCTCGGCGAGGTTGGTCGCGAGCGGCCGGTCGGTGATCAGCTCCACGTTGTTGAAGCCGATCACGCGCCGGTCGTTCGAGTGGATCGCGCCGTAGCGCGGGCCGCTGACGTTCACGATCGGCGGGTCCTCGCCCAGCGTCTTCCACACCACGCCGCCCCAGCCGGCCTCGAAGGCCCGGTTGACGTTGTAGGCCTTGTCGGTCGGCGGCGCGGAGGCGAGCCAGAAGGGATTCGGCGAGCGGATGCCGAGGAACTCGCAGGCGAGGTCGACGGCGCCGTTTCCGGGTTTCGTCATGATGCCCTCCCCGACCGCAGCCAGCGGTCGATGGATTCCGCGGCGAGCTTGCCGTCCTGCACGGCGGTGACGGTCAGGTCCTTGCCGCCGGCGACGCAGTCGCCGCCCGCCCAGACGTTGTCGAGCGAGGTCTTGCGATCCGCGTCCACCCGGATGCGGCCGTCGGCGATCTCGAGCACCGCGGACGTGGCGCCCAGCCCCTCCCAGTCCATCTCCTGGCCGATGGCCTTGAACACGACGTCGGCCGCCAGCGCGAAGGTCTCGCCCGTGCCCTCGAGCCTGCCGTCGGACCCGGGGCGCGTGCCCTCGAACTCGATGCGCGTGACGTGCTCCGTGCCGACCAGGCGCACCGGCCGCGCCCAGTGCCGGATGCGCACGCCGTCCGTCTGCGCCAGCTGCTGCTCGAACTCGCTCGCGCCCATCTGCTCGCGGCCGCGGCGGTAGACGATCGTGACCTCCTCGGAGCCGAGGCGCCTGCACTGCACGGCGACGTCGATGGCGGTCATGCCACCGCCGATCACGACCACGTGGCGCCCCACCGGGATCGCCGACCTGTCCGGCGCCTGCCGGAGTCCGGCAATGAACTGCACGGCATCCACGACGCCCGGCAGCTCCTCGTGTTCGAGGCCGAGCCGGTTGACACCGGCGAGTCCGACCGCCAGGAATACCGCGTCGTAACCGCGGCAGAGCTGGGCGAGCGAGAGGTCGCGGCCGAGCGCGACGCCGGTCTTCACCTCGATCCCGCCGATGCCGAGGATCCACTCGACCTCGCGCTGCGCGAAGTCGTCCACTGTCTTGTACGCAGCGATGCCGTACTCGTTGAGGCCGCCCAGCCTGTCGTCGCGGCTGTAGACCGTGACCGAATGCCCGAGCATCGCCAGGCGGTGCGCACAGGAAAGTCCCGCCGGCCCGCCGCCCACGACCGCGACGCGATGGCCTGTCGCCGGCGCCCTCGGGAAGAGCTGCTTCCCGGATGCCAGGAAGGGATCGGTCGCGTGACGTTGCAGCAGGCCGATGTCCACCGGCTTCTCTTCGTGCGCGTTGCGCACGCAGGCCTGCTCGCAGAGCACCTCCGTCGGGCACACGCGCGCGCACATGCCGCCCATCACGTTCTCGGACAGGATGGCGACCGCCGCACCCTCCAGGTCTCCGCTCCGGATCGACTGGATGAAGCGCGGGATGTCGATGCCCGTCGGGCAGGCCGCGGTGCAGGGCGCGGCGTAGCAGAAATAGCAGCGGTCGGCGGCGATCAGCGCCTCGGACTTCGACAGCGGCGGGTGCAGGTCGGCGAAGTTGCGCTCGACCTGCGCGGCGGGAAGCCGGCCCGGCGCGATGTCGGGATTCCGCGCGCCCATCGGCTCAGCGCGGACGGGCGACGGCGGAGGGCTTCGCGAGATCGGCCTGCCGCTTCAGCGCGTCGTAGTACGGCGCGAACGGCGGCCGGTTCACGTAGCGTCCCGCGCCGCGCTCGACGCGCAGTTCGCCCCTGGCATAGACGAGCTTCCCGGCGCTGATCGTGTGCGAGGCGCAACCCTTCACGGCCATCCCCTCGAAGATGTTGTAGTCCACGTTCTGCCTGTGCGTCTTCGCGGAGATCGTCTTGGAGGCCGCCGGGTCCCAGACCACCAGGTCGGCGTCGGCGCCGGCGGCCACGCTGCCCTTGCGCGGGTAGACGTTGAAGATCTGCGCGGCGTTGGTCGAGGTCACGCGCACGAACTCGTTCATCGTCAGCCGGCCCGCGCCCACGCCGTGGTGCCACAGCACCTCCATGCGGTTCTCGATGCCGCCCGTGCCGTTCGGGATCTTGCGGAAGTCGTCCCTGCCCGCGGCTTTCTGCGGGGCGCAGAAGCAGCAATGATCGGTCGCCGTGGTCTGCAGGTTGCCCGACTGCAGCCCGCGCCACAGCGCCTCCTGGTGCTCGCGGCTCCGGAACGGCGGGCTCATGACGTGCGCGGCCGCGCGCGTGAAGTCGGGGTCGCGGTAGACCGAGTCGTCCACCAGCAGGTGCCCGGCCAGCACTTCGCCGAACACGCGCTGGCCCTCGTTGCGCGCGCGCGTGACCGCCTCCAGCGCCTGCCGGCAGGAGACGTGCACCACGTACAGCGGCACCCGCAGCACCTCGGCGATGCGGATCGCGCGGTTGGCGGCCTCGCCCTCGACCATCGGCGGGCGCGACAGCGGGTGGCCTTCGGGACCGGTGATGCCGGCGCGGAAGATGCGGTCCTGCAGCGTGTACACGAGCTCGCCGTTCTCGGCGTGCACGGTGCAGGGCGCGCCGAGCGAAAGCGCCTTCGAGAAGCTGTTCACCAGCGTCTCGTCGTCCGCCATGATCGCGCCCTTGTAGGCCATGAAGTGCTTGAAGCTGTTGACGCCGTGCTCGCGCACCAGCGTCTCCATGTCGGCGGCGACCGTCTCGTCCCACCAGGTGATCGCGACGTGGAAGGAATAATCCGCGACCGCCTTTTCCGCCCAGCCGCGCCACTCGCGGTACGCAGACAGCACGTTCTGCTTCGGGTTCGGGATGACGAAGTCGATGATCATCGTCGTCCCGCCGGCGAGCCCGGCGGCGGTGCCGGTGTAGAAGTCGTCACTCGCGACCGTGCCCATGAAGGGCAGCTGCATGTGGGTGTGCGGGTCGATGCCCCCGGGCATCACATACTGCCCGCCGGCATCCACGACTTCGGCGCCTTTCGGCGGCGCGAGGTCCGGGGCGACCGCGGCGATGCGACCGTCGGCGCACAGCACGTCGGCGCGAACCGTCTGCTCCGCCGTCACCACCGTCCCGCCGCGGATCAGGAGTGCCAAGGGAATTACCTCTTGCCGCTCGCCAGATAATAGATCAATCCGCCGAGCAGGGAGCCGGTGAACCAGCCGTAGTGGTAGAACCAGCCAAGCCAGCCAGTCGTGATCGCGACCAGCGTCAGCCCGACAGGCACGAGGAAGGCGATGAACCCCGCCCGGTTCCAGGCAGGATAAGGCCCGTCGTCGCGGTACAGACCGGCGAGGTCGAGCTGCTGCCGCCGAACCACGAAGTAGTCCACGATCATGATGCCGGCGATCGGCCCGAGCAGGCTCGAGTAGCCGATCAGCCAGTTGGAGTACAGGCTCTCGACGCTCAGGTCCGACTGCAGCCAGCCGAGCTTCTTCAGCAGCTCCCAGGCCATCAGCAGGATGCCGATCAGCCCGGTCAGCAGCACGCCGCGCGTCCGGTTGATGCGCCGCGGCGCCACGTTCTGGAAGTCGTTGGTCGGCGAGACGATGTTCGCGGCCGTGTTGGTCGAGATCGTCGCCATGATGATCACGAACATCGCGAGCACGACCCAGAACGGGCTGTCCATGTGGCCGATCAGCGTGATCGGGTCCGACACCGTCTTGCCGACGAGCTGCTTCGAGGCGGCCGTCATCAGCACGCCGAGGCCCGCGAACAGGAACATCGTCAGCGGCAGGCCGATCACCTGCCCCACCACCTGGCTCTCCTGCGAATCGGCAAAACGGCTGAAATCCGGGATGTTGAGCGACAGCGTCGCCCAGAACCCGACCATCGCGGTCAGACCGCCGAAGAAGTACTTCAGGAACGGCGCGCCCTCCGGCCGCGACGCAGGTTGCGCCATCAGTTCGCTCACCGAGGCCTGCGGCCAGGCCCAGAGGATCAGTCCGATGCCGACCGCGAGCAGCATGGGCGCCGCCAGCACCTCGAGGTGCTTGATCGCCTCGGAGCCCCGGATCACGACCCACACGTTGGCGGCCCAGAAGATGAAGAAGCCCGCGACCTCGCCCTTGCCGCCGAGGCCTGCCCAGGAATCGGAGACCGCGGACAGCAGCAGGTGGACGGCGATGCCGCCGAACATGGTCTGGATCCCGAACCAGCCGCAGGCGACCAGCGCGCGGATCAGCGCCGGCACGTTCGAGCCGACGATGCCGAAGGACGAGCGCAGCAGCACCGGAAACGGGATGCCGTACTTGGTCCCCGGGAAGGCGTTCAGCGTCAGCGGCACCAGGATCACGACGTTCGCGACCAGGATGGTCCACAGCGCCTCGGTGACCGACAGTCCGAAATAGGCGGTCAGCACGCCGCCCAGCGTGTAGGTCGGCACGCAGATCGCCATGCCGACCCACAGCGCGGCGATGTGCCAGTGGTTCCAGCTGCGCGCGGCCACGCGGGTCGGCGCGATGTCGGGATTCCAGCGCGGGCTTCCGGTGACGTCGGTGCCGGCATCCAGCTCGCGAAAGCCGCCGATCGCCAGTTCGCGGCTCACCGTCCGGAGTTCGGGCATCGGCGGCGGCTCAGACCAGCGGTCCGTAGGTCTCCGGCCGCCGGTCACGGAAGAACTGCCACGTATTGCGCACCTCGCGGATCATGTCGAGGTCTACGGTGTGCACCAGCAATTCATCCTGGTCATAGCTCGCCTGCGCCTCGATCTTGCCGCGCGGATTGACGATGTAGCTCGAGCCGTAGAACTCGCCCATCTTCGCCGCCCAGGGTTCTTCCTTGCCGATGCGGTTGATCGCGCCGATGAAGACGCCGTTCGCGGCGGCCGCCGCGGGCTGCTCGAGTTCCCACAGGTACTTGCTGAGTCCGGCGACCGTCGCCGACGGGTTCACGATGTACTCGGCGCCGCCGAGCGCGAGCGCGCGCCAGCCCTCCGGGAAATGGCGGTCGTAGCAGATGTAGACGCCGAGCCTGACGTAGGCGGTCTCGAACACCGGGTAGCCGAGGTCGCCCGGCTTGAAGAAGAACTTCTCGTAGAAGCCGGGATCCACCTGCGGGATGTGGTTCTTGCGGTACTTGCCGAGGAAGGCGCCGTCGGCGTCGATCACGCCCGCGGTGTTGTAGTAGACGCCCGGCATCGCCTCCTCGTACAGCGGCACGACCATCACCATGCGGTGCTTCTTCGCGTACTCCTGCATCAGCCGCGTGGTGTGCCCGTCCGGGATGCGCTCCGCCGCGGCGTACCACTTGCGGTCCTGCCCCGGGCAGAAATAGGGCTGCGTGAAGACTTCCTGGAAGCAGAGCACCTGCACGCCCTTCGCGGCGGCCTGCCCGATCAACGGGAGGTGCGCCTCGATCATGAGGTCGCGGATGCGGTCGGGCGCCATCGAGGTGTCGCCCTTGAGGCCCATCTGGATCAGGCCGCAGGTCAGTTTGGCCATGCCCGGCTCCCTATTCCGTGCGTGTCGGAAAAGGAGTCTAAGGCAAGGCCCGCCGGACTAGAAACTCGCGGTCAGGCCGATGCGGACCGAGCGCGGCGCGCCGGTCGAGATGTTGTTGTTGTTGTGCGCGTTCGGGAAGTATTCCTCATCGAGCAGGTTCTCGAGGTTGAGCTGCAGCCGCAGCCGCGCGGTCGGCGCGAAATACACGGCGCCGTCCACGCGCGTGAATCCCGGCAGGGTGACCGCGTTGTCCGCAGACGCGTACATGCGCGTCTGGTGGATCACGCCGAGCCCCAGCCCCCAGGCGGGCGTCAGGTCCAGCTTGTTCCACAGCGACACGACGTGCCGCGGCAGTTGCGCGAGCCGTGTGCCGCCGAGCGCTTCCGTCAGCTCGCCGTCCTGCCAGGCGTAGCCGCCCTGGATGCTCCAGTTCTCGCGGATCCGGCCGGCGACGCCCAGCTCGAATCCTTCCGTGCGCTGGCCGTCCACCAGCAGCGATTCGCCGGGCTGGTTCGGGTCCGCGATGACGACGTTGCTGCGGTCGAGCCGGAAGACCGCCGCGGTCAGCGCGAGGCCCTCGCGCAGGTCCCACTTCACGCCGACTTCGGCGTTCTCGAACTCTTCCGGGTCCAGCGCCTGGTTGCTGAGGTTGAGCGAGGTGAGCTGCGCGCCTGCGCGCGGCATGTAGGTCATGCTGTAGCTCGCGTAGACCGACACCGGTTCGACGGGCTTGTAGATCAGGCCTGCGCGCGGCGACAGCAGGTCGTCCCGGCTGCGGAAGACTTCGCCGTTGCGGTTGTTGCGGAAGTCCACGTCGAAGCGGTCGTAGCGCAGGCCGACGACGGCCTGGAAGCGCGGCGACAGCTCGATCTGGTCCTGCACGTAAACCGCGGCGACGCTCGCGCGACCGTGGTTGTCCGCGTCGGTTGCGCTCTGGCGGAAGGTCAGCGGCACCGAGATCGTCGGGTCGGACAGCGGCGCCTGGTAGGTCGTCGCGCTGTCGTTGAAGTAGCCGGTCTCGCGGAAATTGTCCGTCACCTGCTCGCCGAGCTCGACGCCGGCCAGCATGCGATGGCCGACGGAGCCGGTCTCGAACGCGAACTCGAGGTCCGTCTGGTTGAACAGGTTTTCCCGCAATTGCACGTTGTTGTAGGCGCTGATCGCCACCGTGCCGGCGCCGGCATTGACCGCGCCCGGAAAGACGTTCTGGTAGAACTTGTCGTAGTCCGCGTACATCGTGCGGTTGCGCAGCCGGACGTTGTCGCTGAAGTCGTGGTCGATGACGACGGCGGCCTGGTTGACCGTCGCGCGGGTGCCGCTCAATTCCGGGTCGCCGAAGAAGGTGGAAGGATCGGTGTCCAGCGGCCGCCCGGCCAGCGAGGGGATGCCGCGGTCCGCGGTGCGGTCGTAGTCGAAGTACTCGTAGGAAAGCCGCAGCGTGGTGTTCTCGCCGAGCTGCAGCGCGGCGGTCGGGTTGACGCCGAAGCGCTCGAGCATGAATCCGTCGCGATGACTCTCGGAATTCTCGTACACGCCGGTCAGCCGCAGCGCCAGCCGGTCGCCCACGCCATCGCCCAGGTCAAGGGTGGCGCGACCGTGCTCCCAGGAACCGCCCTCGAGCGTCGCCTCGCGGATCCGGTTCCACTGGGCCTGGCGCGTCACGCGGTTGATCACGCCGCCCGCGCCGGCGCGGCCGAAGATCATGGCGTTCGGGCCCTTGAGCGCCTCGACGCGCTCGACGTTGTAGAGGTCGCGGAAGTACTCGACGTCGTCACGCACGCCGTCGACGAAGAAATCCGCCGTGGAACTGTTGCCGCGCAGGATGATGGTGTCGCGGTTGCCCTCGCCCTGTGCCATGCCCGCCCCCGGCACGTAGCGGGCGACATCGGCGAGGCTCTGCATGGACTGGTCGCGGATCAGTTCCCGCGTCACCACCGTCACCGACTGCGGCACGTCGCGCAGCGGCGTGTCCGTCTTCATCGCCGAGCGGTTGTGGGTGCTGACGTAGCCGTCCGACTCGCGCTGGCCCGTGACCGTGACCCGCGGCAGCTGCGCCAGGGTCGCGACCCCCACCGCGTCCACCTCGGCCCAGGCGGACGATGCCGAACAGGCGAGGCCGAGTGCCACGGCCATACGGATCCTCGTCATCTCCCTGCCCATCCTTAATGCAAATAAGAATGATTCGCATTAAGCATACAGTCCGGGAAGGCGTTTGCCAAGAGGCCCGCATCCGTATTCGCACGTATGCCAATTCCCGGCGGGAAGCCTGACTGTCTCCCCTGGAATACTGCGAAGGACGGCGAGGCTGCGGTGTTCGAAGTGCGCATCCACGGCCGCGGCGGTCAGGGGGTGGTGACCGCCGCAGAGCTGCTTTCCGTGGCGGCCTTCCGCGAGGGCCGTCACGCCCAGGCCTTTCCGAGTTTCGGTTCGGAACGCACCGGTGCGCCGGTCGTCGCCTACTGTCGCATCGACGACAAGCCGATCCGGCTGCGTGAGCCGATCATGGCGCCCGACGCCCTGCTTATCCAGGACCCTACCCTGCTGCACCAGGTGGACGTCTTCAGCGGCCTCGTCCCCGACGGCTACGTCCTCATCAATACCACCCGGTCCCTCGACGAGCTGGGCCTCGCCGAGTTCCTGGGCCGCTTCCGGCGCGAGCGCGTCTGCACGGTCGCGGCGACCGAGCTCGCGCTCGCGCACGTGGGCCGGCCGGTGCCGAATGCCGCGCTGCTGGCCGGGTTCGCGGCGATTGCCGGACGAATTTCGCTGGACTCCGTCGAGGCCGCGATCCGCGACCGCTTTCCGGCGAAGGTCGCGGAAGCCAACGTCGCCGCGGCGCGGGAGGCCTACCGTTCCGTGATGCGAAACATGCAGGAAGTGGCCCATGCTGAAGCAGATTGAAGGCTCCGCCGCGGTGGCGGAAGCGGTGGCGCTCTGCCGTCCCGAGGTGATCTGCGCGTACCCGATTTCGCCGCAGACGCACATCGTCGAGGCGCTCGGCCGGATGGTGACGGACGGTCGCCTCGCGCCCTGCGAGTTCATCAACGTCGAATCCGAGTTCGCCGCGATGTCGGTCGCGATCGGCGCCTCCGCCGCCGGCGCGCGCGCCTATACCGCGACCGCAAGCCAGGGCCTGCTGTTCATGGCGGAGGCCGTCTACAACGCCGCCGGCCTCGGCCTGCCGATCGTCATGACGGTCGCGAACCGCGCCATCGGCGCGCCGATCAACATCTGGAACGACCACACCGATGCGCTCAGCCAGCGCGACTGCGGGTGGATCCAGCTGTTCGCCGAGGACAACCAGGAGGCGCTGGACCTGCACCTGCAGGCCTTCCGCCTGGCCGAGGAACTGTCGCTGCCGGTGATGGTGTGCATGGACGGCTTCATCCTCACCCACGCGTACGAGCGGGTGGACCTGCCGACGCAGCAGCAGGTGGACGCCTACCTGCCGCCCTACCTGCCGCGCCAGGTGCTGGACCCGGCCGAGCCCATTTCGATCGGCGCGATGGTCGGACCCGAGGCCTTCATGGAAGTGCGCTACCTGGCGCACGCCAAGCAGCGCCAGGCGCTCGACCTGATCCCGTCCTGGGCCGAGGAGTTCAGGCGCATCTTCGGCCGCGACAGCGGCGGGCTGACGCACGCCTACCGCGTCGACGACGCGGAAATCGTGGTCGTCGCGCTCGGCTCCGTGCTCGGCACGATCAAGGACACCGTGGACGAGATGCGCACGGGCGGAACGCGCATTGGCGTGCTCGGCATCGGCTGCTTCCGTCCCTGGCCGACCGCAGCCGTGCGCGAGGCGCTGCAGACGGCGAAGCGGGTCGTCGTGCTGGAGAAGAGCCTCGCCGTGGGCCTCGGCGGCATCGTCTCGAACAACGTCGCTGCGTCCTATGCCGGATCGCCCGATCGCGTGCACACCGTGATTGCCGGGCTCGGCGGCCGCGCCATCACGCGCCAGTCGCTGCACCGGCTGCTCGGCCAGGCAGTCGAGGGTGGCCTGGAGCCGCTGACGTTCCTCGACCTTGATCACGCGCTGGTCGAGCGCGTCATCGCGCGCGAGCGCGGGCAACGCCGCTCGGGCCCGATCGCCGAAGGCATCCTGCGCGACCTCGGCGTGGTCGCGGCCCGGGCCGGATGAGGAGCCCGCCATGAGCTACCAGCCGATCCGCTTCTACCAGACGGGCACCTTCACCGTCGGCAACCGCCTGTTGCCCGACGAACAGCGCTCGGTGCAGGCGAACATGCGCCGCACCAACTCGCTCAATTCGGGGCATCGCGCCTGCCAGGGCTGCGGCGAAGCCCTCGGCGCGCGCTACACGATCGACGCCGCGATGGAGGCGACGCAGCGGCAGCTGGTCGCGGCGAACGCGACCGGCTGCCTGGAGGTGTTCTCGACGCCCTACCCGGAGACGTCCTGGCAGATCCCCTGGATCCATTCGCTGTTCGGCAATGCCGCGGCGGTCGGCACGGGCATCGCGGCGGCGCTGCGCGTCAAGGGACGTCACGACGTGCGCGTGATCGCGCAGGGCGGCGACGGCGGCACCACCGACATCGGCTTCGGCTGCCTGTCGGGAATGTTCGAGCGCAACGACGACGTGCTCTACATCTGCTACGACAACGAGGGGTACATGAACACCGGCGTGCAGCGTTCCTCGGCGACGCCGCCCGCCGCGCGCACCAACACGACGATGCCGCTCGGGCAGTCCGCCGGCAACCGCTTCGGCCAGGGCAAGTACCTGCCGGCGATCGCGATGGCGCACGACATCCCCTACGTCGCGACCGCGACCGTCGCCGAACTGCACGACCTCGAGGCCAAGGTGCGCCGCGCGATGGAGTTCCGCGGCGCCCGCTACATCCACGTCTTCGTGCCCTGCCCGCTGGGCTGGGGCCACGACTCCGCGGCCACGATCAGGATTGCGCGCCTGGCCAAGGAGACCGGCCTGTTCCCGGTGTTCGAAGCCGAAGGCGGCCGGGTGACCCATGTCTCGAGGATCAAGCGCAAGCTGCCGGTCGAGGAATACCTGCGCCCGCAGCAGCGCTACGCGCACCTGTTCAGGGACCCGCCGCGCCGCGACGTGATCGAGCGGATCCAGCAGCTGGCGGACCGCAACATCCTGCGCTACCGGCTGACGGACGGCGTGGAACGACGGGCATGAAGCTCAAGCCTTTCGCGATCACGCTCGATCCCGGCTCGAGCCTCGCCAACCGCACCGGGTCCTGGCGCACGGTGCGGCCCGAGTACGTCGACCGGCTGCCGCCCTGCAATCACGCCTGCCCGGCCGGCGAGAACATCCAGGGCTGGCTGTTCCACGCGGAGTCCGGGCACTACGAGGAAGCCTGGCGCGTGCTGGTGCGGGACAACCCGCTGCCCGCCGTCATGGGCCGCGTCTGCTACCACCCCTGCGAGACGTCCTGCAACCGGGCGCAGCTCGACGAGAGCGTCGGAATCAATGCCATCGAGCGCTTCCTCGGCGACGAGGCGCTGCGCTGCGGCTGGAAGTTCGCGGCGCCTGCCGCCGCAACGGGCAGGCGCGTGCTGGTCATCGGCGCCGGGCCTTCGGGGCTCTCGGCCGCCTACCAGCTCGCGTGCGCGGGCCACGGCGTGACCATCCACGACGCCGGGCCGGCGCCCGGCGGCATGATGCGCTTCGGCATCCCCAGGTACCGCCTGCCGCGCGAGGTGCTGGACGCCGAGATCCGGCGCATCCTCGAGCTCGGCGTCTCGCTCGAACTCAACTCGAAGGTGACGAACGTGCCCGGGGCCATGCGGGACGGCGGCTTCGACGCCGTGTTCCTCGCGGTCGGCGCGCACATCGCCAGGCGCGCCTACATCCCGGCGGGCAGCGCGGCGAAGATGCTGGACGCCATTTCGCTGCTGCGCAGCATGGAAGGCGGCGAGCGGCCGCTGCTCGGCCGGCGCGTCGTGGTCTACGGCGGCGGCAACACGGCCATGGACGCCGCGCGCACGGCGAAGCGCCTCGGCGCCGAGGAATCGATCATCGTCTACCGCCGCACGCGCGAGCGCATGCCGGCGCACGAGTCGGAGCTGGAGGAGGCGCTGCAGGAAGGCGTGCTGGTCAAGTGGCTCTCGACCATCCGCCAGGCCGGCGAATCGTCCATCACGGTGGAGAGGATGCAGCTCGACGCCAGCGGCAAACCGCAGCCGACGGGCGAGCTCGAGACGCTCGCGGCGGACTGCGTGATCCTGGCGCTCGGCCAGGACGTGGACCTGTCGCTGCTCGACGGCGTCCCGGGTCTCGAGGTCAAGGACGGCGTCGTGCAGGTCGGGGCAGGCATGATGACCGGCCATCCCGGCATTTTCGCGGGCGGCGACATGGTTCCCGGCGAGCGCACGGTCACCGTCGGCATCGGCCACGGCAAGCTCGCGGCGCGCCACATCGACGCCTGGCTGCGGGGCACGACCTGGGTGCACCCGCCCCCGCACGAGCTCGCGACCTACGACAAGCTCAACACCTGGTACTACTCCGACGCGCCGAAGTCGCGGCAGCCGGTGCTCGACACCATCCGCCGCCAGTCCACGTTCGAGGAGGTGGTCGGCGGCTTCGACGAGGTGACGGCGCAGTTCGAGGCGCGGCGCTGCCTGTCCTGCGGCAACTGCTTCGAGTGCGACAACTGCTACGGCGTGTGCCCCGACAACGCCGTCATCAAGCTCGGGCCCGGCCAGCGCTACCAGTTCAACTACGACTACTGCAAGGGCTGCGGGCTGTGCGTCGCCGAGTGCCCCTGCGGGGCGATCCGCACGGTGCCGGAAGAGATCTGAGTTTCCGGCCTACACGTAGCTGGGGTAGCGCGGGTCGTACATCTGCGACCTGACGTCGGCGGGCACGTCCCCGGGGCGCGGCTTGCCGGCGAGGCCGTTGGCGTAGGCAGACTCGGCGACCGCGGTCGCGATCGCGGCGGACACTTCGCGGATGCGCGACAGCGCGGGATACAGGCTGCCCTGCGCCAGGTCGGACTCGTCCACGAGGCCGGCGAGCGTGCGCGCCGCGGCCATGAACATGCCGTCGGTGACGCGCCGGGACTTGCTCACGATCGCGCCGAGGCCGACGCCCGGGAAGATGTAGGAGTTGTTGCCCTGGCGCGGCACGAAGGTGCGGCCCTCGACCTTCACCGGCTCGAACGGGCTGCCGCTCGCAAACAGCGCGCGTCCGCCGGTCCACCGGTAGGCCTGCTCCGCCGTGCACTCGGCCCTGGAAGTCGGGTTGGAAAGCGCGAACACGATCGGCCGCTCGTTGTTCCGCGCCATTTCCTCCAGCACTTCGCGCGTGAACGTCCCGCCGACCGCCGCGACGCCGATGATCGCGGTCGGCTTCATGGCGCGGAGGGCGGCCGGGAAATCGGCGATGGCTGCGTGGTCGTGCGCGTACGGCCGCTTGTGCGCCGCCAGGTCGCCGCGCGACTTCACCACCAGGCCGCGCGAATCCACCAGCCAGCAACGCTCGCGCGCGGCGCCCGCCGGCATTCCCTGCGCCACCATCGCCCCCGTCACCAGGTCCGCGATGCCGGTCGCCGCCTCTCCCGCGCCGAGGAACAGCAGCTTCTGCTCCGTGAGCGCTCCGCCCGTGACCCGCAGCGCGGAGAGCAGGCCCGCGAGCGCGACCGCCGCGGTGCCCTGGATGTCGTCGTTGAAGGCGCAGGTCCGGTCGCGGTACTTCGCCAGCAGCCGGAATGCGTTGTGGTTGGCGAAGTCCTCGAACTGGATCAGCACGCCGGGGAAGGCCTTCTGCGCGGCCGTGACCAGTTCCTCGATCAGTCCGTCGTAGACCGCGCCGGTGATGCGGCGCTGGCGCAGCCCGATGTAGAAAGGATCCGCCAGCAGCGTCTCGTTGTTGGTGCCGACGTCGATCGCGATGGGCAGGCACAGCCGCGGATGGATGCCGGCGCAGGCCGTGTAGAGCGAGAGCTTGCCGACCGGGATGCCCATGCCCTGCGCGCCCTGGTCGCCGAGGCCGAGGATGCGCTCACCGTCCGTGACCACGATGATCGCGGCCGGATGCGGCCAGTTGCCGAGCAGTTCGGCGACGCGGCCGCGGTCGTTGGCGCTCACGAACATGCCGCGCGGGCGCTGGAAGATCTGCCCGAACCGCTGGCAGGCAAGACCCACCGTGGGCGTGTAGATGAGCGGCTGCATCTCGTCCACGTGGTCGCAGATCACGCGGAAGAACAGCGCCTCGTTGCGGTCGTGCAGCGCATTCAGCGCCACGTACTTGTCCAGCGGGTCGGCCAGGCGCCGCAGCTGCTGCAGGATGCGTGCGACCTGTTCTTCCTGCGTATGCACGTGCGCAGGCAGCAGGCCGCGCAGGCCGAGCGCCTCGCGCTCCGCCTCGGTGAAGGCAGTGCCCTTGTTGAGCAGCGGGTCGTGCAGCAGGGCCATGCCGCGGGGCATGCCGGGCGCGGCCTGCGGCGGACGCTTGGCCATGGGCGCAAGCTTACGCCTGCCGGGCGGTCCGGCCCTGATTCAGGTCAGGAAACGACGGCTGGCCTGCCGCGCTCAGGGTGCCTTGGAGAACGACACGACCTTGGACCCGGCGTCGCCGCCCGATCCCTCGACCGCCGGCTCCTCGCCCAGCTTCAGCAGCTTGCCGTCCACCGTCGCGCCGCAATCCAGCTTGAGCGTCCGGTAGGTGATGTTGCCGGTGACGCGCGCGCCGGCCTGCAGCTCGAGGAAATGCCCGACCTCCATGTCGCCTTCCACGCGGCCGTTGATGACCGCATCGTGGACCCTGACGGTGCCGACGATGACGCCTTTTTCGCTCAGCACCAGCAGGTCGCGGCCGTCGGGCTTGCCCAGCACGTTGCCTTCGACCCGCCCGTCGATCCTGAGCCCACCGGCGAAGATCACGTCGCCCTTGACGCAGGTGTCGTGGGCCAGCAGGCCCGCCAGCCGGCTCGCGTCGATCGACATGGTGCTCTTCTTCCGGAACATGGCTGCGTCCTCGTGTTGAAGTATTGGGGGCTACTCGGCGCTCTTGGCGAGCGGCCTGCGGGCCCTCAGGAATTCCACCTGTCCGTTCAGTTCCGCAACCTGTGCGTTCAGGTCCGCCGAGTGCCGCTCGAGCTCCCGGCGCTTGGCGCTCTCCACGGCCATTTCGGTCCGCAGGCGCTCGACGGTGGCGGCGAGCTGGTCCCGCTCCGCGCGCAGCGCGGCGCGATCGCGCACGGTCATGAACAGGTCGCCGGCGAACCCGTGGCCGGCCGCGACCGCCACCACCAGCAGCAGCGCGACGGCGGCAACCTGCCGGCGGCGCCGGTCCCGGTCCGGTGCGGTCGGCCTGAAGCTCGCTTGCGTCAGCCAGGCGGTGTCGATGAAGCGGCTCATCAATCGGCAGCGGTCAGGGCTCGTCGCGCGCGAGGTACAGGTCCGGATGCACCTGCCTGCCGTCGCGCAGGATCTCGAAATGCAGATGCGGACCGGTGGAACGGCCGGTGGAACCGACGGTCGCGATCGGCTGGCCGGGCAGCACGATGTCGCCGGCCTTCACCAGGGTCTTCGAAACGTGCCCGTAGCGCGTGACGAGGCCGTCGCCGTGGTCGATTTCGACGGTCCTGCCATAGGCGCCGTACGGACCGGCACGGCGCACCCGCCCGCCGGCACTGGCCTGGATCAACGTGCCGTGCGGCGCGGAGTAATCGATGCCGGCGTGTTGCGCGGGACGCCGCGTGAACGGGTCGATGCGGCGGCCGAAGCCGGAGGAGATCGCGACCCCGGGGACGGGCGTGCGGCTGGGAAATGCCATCTGGTCGAGCTCGCTGCGGGCGATCATCGAAGCGACCCCGTCGAGGCGCGCCTCGACCTCTTCGAGGCCCTGGTTCAGCCGCAGCAGCGACGCGCCGGTGCCGGAGCCGGCCGGCGGCGCGAGCAGCGGACCGCCCGCGGGCTCGTGTGCGACGCTGGACGAAAGCCTGGTCGCGACCGCAGGGGGCGTCGCATCCATGCGCTTCACCAGGCGGCCAGCCATGGCTTCGAGCCGGATCAGGCGGCCGGAAAGGCTGCCGATCTCGCGGATGAGGGTCTGGTTGGCAGGATCCGCCGGATTCAGGTTTGCGAATCCGGACCCGTCGCCTTCGCCTCGCGAATTGCCGCCCAGCTGGTAGCCCAGCGCGAATCCGCCCAGCAGGCCGGCCACCGCCAACGCGCCCGCGACGGCCGCGAGCGGACGCAGCGTCACGGTGCGCAGCCTGGAGCTGGCCAGCGTTCCGGCGGAAACGATCACAAGCGCCATGGTCCGTGCCTCGCGGCTGGCGACGAGACAGAATGTTGTCAGGCCCCTGCCGGGCGCAATGTGACGGAGGCCGCAGTGTAGGGACCTGCGGCCTGTCGTGGGCGCTTCGGAGGGCCCATCCGCTGCCATGCGCGGCCAATGTGACAGAACCCTCACTCCGCTAGACTCCGCAGCATGCTGAAGACGGCGCTCATCTACGGCCTCGCGCTGGCGGCGGGCGCCGTCGCGCTGCAGTGGTTCGAATACCAGGTCTGGGCCCGGACGCACCCCGGTACCGTCTACATCGCCCTGATTGCAGCGGCCTTCCTCGGGCTCGGGATCTGGCTGGGCGCGAGGCTCTTCCGCCGCGAGCCGCGCGCCGGTGGGTTTGCGCCGAACGAGCGCGCGCTGTCCTCGCTCGGCATCACGGCGCGCGAACGGCAGGTCCTGCAGTTGCTGGCAGATGGCCGTTCCAACAAGGAAATTGCCGCGCGGCTCGAGCTGTCTCCCAATACGGTGAAGACCCACGTGGCCCGCCTGTTCGAGAAGCTGCAGGTCTCGCGGCGCACGGAAGCCATCCTGCTCGCGCGCGAGCTCGGGCTACTCCCCTGACCCTTCCGGCAGCCGCGATTCGGGGCGATGCGGCCGGAATCACCCTTTCGGGCGATGGCATCGTGCTGCGCCAAGTGGCCTGATCGCGACTTCGGACCCGGGAAGGAGACTGCCATGCCCCGCCTCATCCTGACCTTCGGTATCGCCGCCGGCCTGATCGTCGCCATACCCATGTGCCTGCTGGTGGCGACCTCCGAGCCGGGCGACGCCGGGCAATCGCACGTCGTCGGCTACCTGATCATGCTGCTGGCGCTCAGCCTGGTGTTCGTCGGCGTGAAGCGCCTGCGCGACCGCGAGTACGGCGGCGTGATCCGCTTCGTGCCCGCGCTGCTGGCGGGCCTCGGCATCAGTGCGGTGGCCGGCGTGATCTACGTGATCGGCTGGGAGATCACGC
>JAHCAM010000018.1 GCA_019634895.1 Steroidobacteraceae bacterium
TGCGCAGGCGCGTTGCGTCACCGGCCCCGGCCGCCTGCGCCGCGAGGCCGGTGGTCGTCATGCGCAGGAAATTCAGCGCGGTGAACGTGAAGCTCAGGATCACCGCGCCGACGGCGACGGCGCCGATGTAGTGCGCATCGCCGAGATGTCCGACGACCGCCGTGTCGACGAGCCCGATGAGGGCGGGGGAGATGTTCGCGAGGACCATCGGGCCCGCGATCGCGAGGATCTCGCGACGGCGCGCGCCGAATGCGTCCCGCCAGCGCACTGGGCTAGGGCGCGGGCCGCGCCGCGTCGACGCGAACCCTGACGTATCTCAGCTGCTCTGCCGTCAGGTGGGTGGTGTCGATCGCGCTCGATGCGCGCTGGCCTGACGGCACCGGCCCGCGGAACTGCACGGCGGCGCCGTGCTGCAGGATCCGGCCGCCTGCGTCGACAAGGACCGGCGTCACGACGATCGCGGCGAGCGGCATCGGCGCGCGGTTCTCGATGACCACGTAGACACGGCCGTTCGCATCGGCCTGCAAGCCCGCTGCGACATAGTTGCCGGGATGCTGCGGCAGGTCGAGGCGCACGTACTCGGCGGTCGCTTCCTTGCCGTAGCTGCTGTCCGACCCGGCGGCGGTCTTGAAGTATTGCATCGCCGCCGTCGTGTCGCCGCGATCGCGCGCGATCGTGCCGAGGAAGTACGCGGCCGGTGCGGTCGGCAGGAGTTTCGCGCTGCGTTCGAACGCCCCCTGCGCGGTCGCCTTGTCGCCGAGCTCGTACGCCGCCATGCCGAGTCCGAGCGAGGAACCGAAGTAGTCCGGGTTCAGTGCCTCGGCCTTGCGGAAATGGCCGAGCGCCTCCTGTGGTCGCTTGCGCGCGAGCGCGAGGTCACCGAGCAGTTGCTGTGCGCGGCCTTCCCTCGGCAGCAGACGCGCGGCTTCGAGCGCGAGCGACTGCGCGCGGTCGAATTCCTTCTTGCGCGCTGCCGCGACGGCCTCGTCGTACTTGTCGTAACCCGGCTTCATCGCGAGGAGCGGCGCGACGTGTGTCGCATACGCCTCGGCACCGATCGCGCCGCCGCGGCCGAGTTCGGCGGCGGTGGCGCGGTTCGCCTCGACACGCTCCTGCGAGGGCGGATGCGAGGCGAAGAGGCCCTCGAGCCAGCCCTGCTGCTTCCCGCCCTGTTTCGAGAGCCGCACGAAGGTTTCCTGCAACGTGACGGCGCCCTGCGGGTCGTAGCCTGCCAGCTTCATGTACTTCATGCCGTAGTGATCGGCCTCGAGTTCCTGGTCGCGGCCGTATTTCAGCTGCAGCATCTGCAGGCCGATCGCGGAGCCGCCGAGCGCGAGGTTCGCGAGGCCCGCGTCCATGCCGCCCACGGCGGCGCCGATCTGTGCAGCCGCCATCCCGACCTGCATGATCGTGCCGCGTTCCTGCGCCTTGGCGCCATGCCGCGCGGCCGCGTGCACGATCTCGTGGCCGAGCACGGCGGCGAGCTCCGCCTCGCTGGTCAGCTCGGTGAGGAGCCCGCGATTCACCGCGATCTTGCCGCCGGGCAGCGCCCAGGCATTCGGCACGGAGTTGTCGAGGACGACGAATTCGTAGGGCAGCTTGCGGTCCGAGACCGCCGCGAGCTTCTGGCCGACGCCGTTCACGTAGTCCGTGAGCCCGGGCAGGATGTCGAAGTCGCCGCCCTCGACCTGGCGCATCGGCGCATATTGCTGCGCACCGATCGCGAGCTCCTGCGCTTCGGAGACGAACTGGATCTCCTTCTTGCCCGTGACCGGATTGACGCCGCAGGCGGCGAGGGTTGCGGCCAGTGCCGCCGCCAGCGCGAGGCATCCGTGGCGGAGTCGTGGGAATTTCATCACGGCAACTCCTTTTCCCCGCGCCCGCGGGTCAGAACGCATTGATGCCGGTCAGTTCGCGCCCGATCGTCAGCTGGTGCACGGTCTCCGTGCCCTCGTACGTGATCACGCTCTCGAGGTTCAGCGCGTGCCGGATCGGCACGTACTCGGCGCTGATGCCGGAGCCGCCCAGCATGTCGCGCGCATCGCGCGCGACGTCCAGCGCCATGCGGCAGTTGTTCCACTTGGCGAGCGAGACCTGCGCGGGATGCAGGCGCCCGGCGTCCTTGAGCCTGCCGAGATGCAGCGACATCAGCTGTGCGCCGGTGATGCCGCGTGCCATGTTCGCGAGGCGGATCTGGATCGCCTGGTTCGCGGCCAGCGGCCGCCCGAACAGAACCCGCGTCTGCGTGTAGTCGAGCAGTTGCGCGAGGCAGGCCTGCGCGGCGCCGATCACGCCCCAGGTGATCCCGTAGCGCGCCTGCGTCAGGCAGGACAGCGGCGCCTTGAGCCCCGAGGTGCTCCCCGGCAGGACATTCTCCTCCGGCACGACCACGTCCTCGAGGAACAGCGCGCCGGTGGACGAGGCGCGCAGCGAGAACTTGCGCTCGATCTCGGGCGCCGCGAACCCGCGCGCGCCTTTCTCGACGATGAAGCCGCGGATGCCCTCGTCGGTCCTCGCCCAGACGACCGCAAGGTCGGCGATGGGCGCGTTGGTGATCCACATCTTTGCGCCGTTCAACACCCAGTCGCGGCCGCGGCGCTTCGCGTGGGTCTTCATGTTGCCGGGATCGGACCCGCCGTGCGGCTCGGTGAGTCCGAAGCAGCCGATCAGCTCGCCTGTCGCCATGCGCGGGAGGAACTTCTCCTTCTGCGCGTCGCTGCCGTAGGCATGGATGGGATACATGCACAGGCTCGACTGCACCGAGACGAAGCTGCGGATGCCGGAGTCGCCACGCTCGAGTTCCTGGCAGATCAGGCCATACGACACGGCATTCATGCCGGCGCAGCCGTATCCCTCGAGCGAGCTGCCGAGCAGCCCGAGTGCCGCGAGCTCGGGCACCAGTTCGCGCGGAAAGGTATGTTCCTCGAAGTGCTTCTGGATCAGCGGCAGCACCCGCTCGTCCACGAGCCGGGCGACCGAGTCCTGCACCATGCGCTCCTCGTCGGTAAGGGCGCCGCGGACGTCGTAGAGATCGAGCGCAGCCGGGCCTTCGCGCATCAGCCCGCCTGCATGCGGAGGCGGGTCATCAGGTCCTGGGCCATCGCCTCGACGTCGCGCGCCTTGCCGACCGCGCCCGCGAGGTCGCCGGCGTTGAATGCCATGCCGGCCTCGTCCCAGGCGGACTTGGCGCTGCCGTAGGCGGCGCCGGCCTCTTCGAGCAGCTGCTTGTCCATGCCTTGCGGGAGCTGCCTCAGCTTGCCGAGCTCGGCGAGTCTTGCGCCGATCCCGGTCATCAGGCCGGGGAGGCTGCTGGAGAGCCGCACCCAGTCCGCGTGCAGTTCGGCGAGCCGCTTCTGCTTGGCCTGCACGACGTCCTTTGCGAGCGCCTCGGCGCGGGCAGGCACGTCCTTCACCGCCGAGATCGCGTCCGCATAACGCTCGTCCTTGAACGCGGCGCGCGCCTGGTCGAGGGATTCCTTCACCTCGGCGTAGCGCTCCGGCAGGTACTTCTGCGCATCTTCGTAGACGGCGCTCAGCGCTTCCTCGGCCGCGGAGATCGCGTCCGCGGCAGGGTCCTTCTGCGAACAGCCGGCGGCGACGAAGAGGATCGCCGCGAGCGCGGCGCAGCGTGTCAGCGTGTTCATGCGGTGCTCCTCAGGAGGGCTTGACGCCCAGCGTCTCCATCATGGCGCCGATCTTTGCCCTGGCATCGCGGCCGGCCAGCACGGTGTCCTCGAAGTTCGCGTTCGTCATCTCCGCGGCCGACCTGCCCCAGGCGTCGCGGGCCGCGTCGTAGGAACTGATCATCGCCTTCCAGCCGGCCTGGTCCATGCCCGCGGGCGGACGGCCGCCCTGGACCGCGATCTTGCGGTCCATGGCCCTGATCATCGCCGGCATGGATTTCACGAGCTCGGCCCATTCGGCTTCCAGCTCGACGCGGGCCTGTGCGCGGCGGATCGCGCTGTCGGCGACCGCCCGTCGCAACAGGTCCGTGACCTGCGGCGCGTCCTTGACCACGCGGCCGTAATCCTCCCGGACCAGCGCCTCGCGCAGCGCCGTCACCCTGGCCTCGATCTCCTGGTGGCGCTCCGGAAGGTACTTCTGCACCTGGGCGCCGGATCCCTCCAGCGTCTTCTCGATGGCGGCCAGGGCCTGTTCCGCCGGTTCCTTCTGGCTGGCGCAGCCGGCCAGGCCGAGGAGGGCCGCGGCGAATAGCGCAAGGACACTCTGTCTGGCGAGCATCGTGATTCCCCTTGGATGCGGACCGAACGGGAGCCGGCGTACGGGCCGGTCAAACGGTAAGATTATCACCGATCCGGCCGCGGCCGGCCCATGGCGACCGGGTTTTCCAGGTGAAGATCCCCGAAATCCTCATGATCGAGACCGTGCACCAGCCCGGCAGCCTCGCCCGGGTGCTGCAGGTCATCGCCGACGCCGGCCTCACCATCGACCACCTGCAGGCGCTGCACCGCGAGCAGGGCCGGACGCTCTGGGAAATCACGCTGGAGATGGACGAGGAGACGGACCGCAGCCTGTATGCGCGCATCGATGCGCTGCCGGTGGCGCGGTTCGTCGGCAAGTCGGACCGGGTGTTCGACCGGCACCGCGGCGGCAAGATCCGCACGGTGCCGGCGATGCCGATCAACACCCAGCAGATCCTCCGCGACGTCTACACGCCGGGCGTCGCCCGCGTCTGCCTCGCGATCCGCAAGGACCCGGCGGAGGCCTGGCAGTACACCAGCATCGGCAGCACGGTTGCGATCGTGACCAACGGCACGGCGGTGCTCGGGCTCGGCAACATCGGCGCGCTCGCCGGCCTGCCGGTCATGGAGGGGAAGGCCGCGCTGTTCGCTTCGCTCGCCGGCATCAACGCGGTCCCGATCCTGCTCGGGGAGACCGACCCGGTGCGCTGCATCGACCATGTCGCCGCGATCGCCGCGGGCTTCGGTGCGATCCAGCTCGAGGACTTCGCCGCGCCCGAGTGCTTCGAGATCGAGGAAGGCTTGCGGCGGCGGCTGTCGTGCCCCGTGCTGCACGACGACCAGCACGGCACGGCCGTCGTGGTGCTGGCCGCCGCGCTCAATGCGACGCGGCAGGCGGGACGCGACCTCCACGCCTGCGTGATCGGCCAGGTCGGGCTCGGCGCCGCCGGCATCGGCATCGTGCGGCTGCTCATGTACACGGGCGTGAAACGGGTGCTGGGCGCCGACCTCAACGAGGCCGCGCGCCGGCGCTTCGCGGCGATGGGCGGGCAGCCGGCTTCGCTCGAGGAGATCATGCAGGGCTGCGACATCGTGATCGCGACGACCGGCGTGCGCGGGCTGATCCGCCCGGAGATGGTGCGCAAGGGCCAGATCATCTTTGCGCTGTCGAACCCGGATCCCGAAATCGAGCCGCACGTCGCCCTGCAGCACGGCGCTGCGATCGCGGCGGACGGCAAGGGCATCAACAACATCCTGGGGTTCCCGGGGCTGTTCAAGGGCGCGCTGGCCGCTCGTGCGAAGCGGTTCACCGACCCGATGCTGGTGGCCGCCGCAGAGTGCATCGCCAAGCTTGCACCGGGCCACGACCTGGTGCCCGACCCGCTGGACCGGGCGGTGCATGCAGCGGTTGCCTCCGCCGTAGAAGCCGCGGCCTGAATAAAGGGGACGCGTCCAATTACCCGAAAGTAATTGGACGCGTCCCCTTTATCCGAGGGCGGTGCGGAGTTTCGCGAGCGCCGCCGACTCGATCTGGCGGATGCGCTCGGCGGAGACGCCGTACTGGTCGGCGAGATCCTGCAGGGTGCGCTTGTCCTCGGCGAGCCAGCGCGCGCGGATCACCTCGCGGCTGCGCGCATCGAGCTGCTCGATCGCGGCCGCCAGCGTTCCGGAAACGGTCCCTTCCCACTGCTCCTGCTCGATGGCTGCGGCCGGGTCGGCTTCAGGGGAGGGCAGGTACAGGGACGGCGATGCCGTGGTCTCTTCCTCGTCCGCGTCGGGCGCCGGGTCGAAGGACAGGTCGCGCGCGGCGAGCCGCTGCTCCATGTCGCGGACTTCCCGGGGTTCGACGCCCAGTTCGCCGGCAACCGCGCGGGCCTCCTCGTCGCTGAGCCAGGCGAGGTTCTTCTTCATGCGCCGCAGGTTGAAGAAAAGCTTGCGCTGCGCCTTGGTCGTGGCGATGCGCACGAGCCGCCAGTTGCGGATCACGAACTCATGGATCTCGGCACGGATCCAGTGCACGGCGAAGCTGACGAGCCGCACGCCCATGTCGGGATCGAAGCGCTTGACGGCCTTCATCAGGCCGACGTTGCCTTCCTGGATCAGGTCGCCGACGGGCAGCCCGTAGCCCAGGTAACCGCGCGCGATATGCACGACGAAGCGCAGGTGCGAGAGCACGAGGTCGCGCGCCGCATCGAGGTCCTGATGCTCGCGGAAGCGCCGCGCGAGCTCGAGTTCCTGCTCGCGGGTCAGCATCGGGATGCTGGAGACGCGCTCGACATAGGCCTCGAGGCTGCCGACCGGGCCAGTCAGCACCAGGGCAGGGTTCGCGAGCGCCAGCGCAGTGCTTGTCATGCGGATCATTTCCTCCGGATGGCAAAGTCTAGCAGTCGTGACTATAGAGTGCTAAGCACCCGGAAAGTTCACGGGCGCACTCCACTAAACATTAATAAAAACATATAGTTAAGCGCGCGGCTCGATGCGGCGCAGGTGATAACTGCAGGCCAGCCAGGCGCCGACGAGGCCCAGTGCGCCGCCGCCACCAATGACCGCAAGCGATTCCCGCGGCGCGAGGCCGATGAGCGCGAAGGAGCCGCCGTAGGCTGCGGCCAGGCGGCCGACCGGGCCGTCGAGCACGGCGAGCGCCACCAGGATCATGCCGACTGCGAGCAGCCCGCCGGCCAGTCCCTGCCATAAGCCCGAATACAGGAAAGGCCGGCGCACGAAGGCATTGCTGCCGCCGACCAGCTTGGTGACCTCGATCTCCGCGCGCCGTCCGTCGATCTCGAGGCGGATCGTGTTGCCGATGATCGCGAGCACGCCGGCAGCCAGGGCAACCGCGACCAGCAGCACGAGGCTGCGCAGCGCGTCCAGGATCGCGTGCAGCCGCCTCACCCAGGCGGTATCGGCCTCGACCAGCTCGACCGGGTCCATGTCCCGCAGCGTTGCCGCGAGGTCCTCGACCGCCACAGCGCTGTCGTACGGCGACGCCGGCCGCACCTTCACCACCCAGGGCAGCGGATTGTCGCTCAGGGCCGAGAGCGCCTCGCCGAGACCGGACAGGGCGCGGAACTCCGCAAGCCCCTCGTCCGGGCTCACGAGCACGGCCTGCTCGACCTCGACGCGGGCCTGGATCGCCGCGGCCGCCTTCTTCGCCTGTTCGGCCGTGACGGGCAGGCGCAGGTAGACCGAGAGCTGCACGGTCTCGCCGAGACCCGCGGTCACGGTGCCGGCGTTCCTGACGACCAGCCAGAGCGCGGCGGGCAGCGCCAGCGCGATGGCGATGACGACGACGGTCAGCGCGGTCGCAAACGGCTGCCGCGCGAGGCGCCCGAGCGAGCCGACCAGCGATTGCGCATGGCGCTCGAGCCAGGTTGCGAGCGCGCCGCCCAGGGTGCGCGGGCCCGCCGGCCGCGATGCGCGCAGCTCCTCAGGCAGCGACATGGGGATTGGCCGCGAGCCGGCCCTGCTCGATGTGGATGCGCCGCACGCGGAAGCGCTCGAGCAGGTGCACGTCGTGCGTCGCCACCATCACGGTGACGCCGACCGCATTGAAGCGGTGGAACAGGTTCATGACCTCGAGCGCGAGGTCGGGATCGAGGTTGCCGGTCGGCTCGTCGGCGATCAGCACCGGCGGCTTGGTGATCACGGCGCGCGCGATGCCGACGCGCTGCTGCTCGCCGGCCGACAGCTCGAGCGGGAACACCCGCTCCTTGCCGAGCAGCCCGACCTGGTCGAGGGCGGCGCGCACGCGCTTGTCCATCTCGCGGCGCGGCACGCCGGCGATCGCGAGCGGCAGCGCGACGTTGTCGTAGACCGGGCGGTCGTCGAGCAGGCGGTGGTCCTGGAACACGACCCCGACCTGGCGGCGGAACGCGGGGATCGCGCCACGGCGCAGCGCCGCGGTATTGCGCCCGTTGACGACCACCTGGCCGCGGGTAGGGCGCTCGAGCAGCGCGATCAGGCGCAGCACCGTGCTCTTGCCCGCGCCGGAATGGCCGGTGAGGAACGCCATCTCCCCGCTCTCGAGTTCGAACGACACTTCCGAGAGCGCCTCGCGCCCGTTCGGGTAGCGCTTGAACACGCGGTCGAAGCGGATCATGCGGCGGCCCCGGGCCCCGCGCGCAGCAGGCCGTCCACGTAGGCCGCGGCATCGAACACGCCGAAGTCCTCCGCCTGCTCGCCGACGCCGACGAAGCGGATCGGCAGCCCGAAGCGCCGCGCGAGCGCCACCACGATGCCGCCCTTCGCCGTGCCGTCGAGCTTGGTCACGACGATGCCGGTGACCCCGGCCGCCTGCCGGAACTGCCCGGCCTGGCGCAGGGCGTTCTGGCCGAGGCTGGCGTCGAGCACCAGCAGCACCTCGTGCGGCGCGTCCGGGTCCTGGCGCTTCAGCACGCGCGCCACCTTGGCGAGTTCGTCCATCAGGTGCGATTGTGTATGAAGCCGGCCGGCCGTGTCCGCGATCAGCACGTCGATGCCGCGGGCCCGGGCGGCCTGCAGGGCGTCGAACACGACGGCCGCCGGGTCGGCGCCGGCCGGCTGCGAGACGATCGGCACGCCGTTGCGCTCGGCCCAGACCGCGAGCTGCTCGACGGCGGCTGCACGGAAGGTGTCGCCGGCCGCCAGCATGACCGCGAGTCCCTGGTCGCGCAGGCGGCGCGCCAGCTTGCCGATGCTGGTGGTCTTGCCGCTGCCGTTGACGCCGACCACCAGGATCACGAAGGGCCTGCGCGCGCGGTCGATCACCAGCGGCCGCTCGACCGGCTGCAGCATCTCGATGAGCTTCCCGCGCAGTGCCGCGAGCAGCGCTGCGGCGTCGTCGAGTTCCCGGCGCTCGACCTTGCGGTGCAGGTCGGAGAGCAGTTCCGCGGTCGCCTCGATGCCGACGTCCGCGGCGAGCAGGCGGGTTTCCAGTTCCTCGAGGAGCGCGTCGTCGATCCGGCGGCCGGGCAGCAGGTCCGCGACCCAGGAGGCGCCGCGGTTGACGCGCGCGCGCAGGCGAGCCAGGAAGCCGCCGGCCGGACCGGCGGCGCGATCGCCGTTGCCCGTCATGCCGGGAAGATGCCGGCCGGCCGCGTCAGGGCTCCAGCAGGGCCGGATTGGCAATGACGAACGCGGCGCCGCCGCTGGCGACGAGCGAGGCCGCATGCGTCTGCATTTCCGTGGTCACCGCGAGGCTCGCGGACGGGTCGAGCAGCGAGCCGTGCGACCCCGAAGTGAAATGCACCCAGCGCCCGGTGCCGGCGGCGACGCCCTGCGGCCCCGCGATGCTGGCCTTGACCCAGGGCGCCGCGCGGACGAGGCGCTGGGTCGCCGAGTTCGGCACCACCGTGTCGTTGATCATCTGCGTGAGCACCGACGGCCGCGCCGCAAACGTGGTGGCCACCCAGTTGAGCGGGTCGCCGGAATCGATGGCGGTCTGCGAGTTGCGGAAGAAGTTTTCGTACAGCGTGAGCCCCGGCACCAGGCCGTTGGCGGCGAGGCCGGCGTTGACCGTCGGCGACAGCGCCGCGGATTCGCGCAGCAGGTAGGCGACGCCGCCGCCCGGCACGTTCAGGTAAGCCGACTGCATCGCGCTCGGCAGCGCGGTCGCGACGGTGCCGACGATGCCGCCGAGCGACTGGCCGGCGAAGTGAATGCGCGTGCCATCCACGTCCGACAGCGTGTCGCCGTCGAGGTCCAGCGCCGGCAGCGACCGCGCGAGCTGGACGATGTCGATCGCGGCCTGGCGCAGGTTGTCGCGGCTGGTGAGCAGGCTGGTCAGGTTGATGATATGGGTGCCGGACCCGTCGATCACGCCGTCCGCCGGTGGCGCGCCGGTCGCATTGTTGACGAGGTCGAGGTTGAAGGTCCGCTCGTTCGGGCCCTGGTAGAGCGGGTTCGTCACGTCGGTCAGCCCGTGCAGCGGGATGTCGATGGCGGCGACCGCGAAGCCCTGCACCGCGTAGGTCGCGGCGATCCCGGCCGACTGCGTGCGGTTGCCGCGCAGCCCATGCTGGAAGATCACCACCGGCCAGCCATTGGCCGGCTTGGCCGGATGGCCCGCGAGCGCGTTGGGCACGGTCAGGAACAGCGGGATCGTCAGCGTGGACTGCACGACGGGCACCGGGTTGAAGCGCGTCAGGTTGGTCGTGGTCGGGGCGCCCGGCACCAGCGTGAACGGATTGCCGCGCCAGGACCCTGTCAGCGGCGCGGTCGCACTGTGGTAGTAGGGGATCGTCAGCGTGCCGACGTAGACGTCGGCGACCGGCGGCAGTGCCGGGTTCAGCGCCGCGAGGGTGAGTCCGGTCGCCTGCGCGACGATCGGCGTGGGCTGCGCCAGCGCCGCCGCGATGTTCAGCGTGTCCCGCGTCGCCTGGGTGGAATAGGAGAAGGTCAGCACGACGTTGGCTGCCGGGACGCCCACGGCGCCTGCGATCTGCAGGTGCGCGCCGGTCAGCTGGCAGATGCCGTTCAGCGTCGGGTTGGTGATCGAGGCGCAGGTCGGCAGCGCGCCCTTGATCGTCAGGTAATCGGCATCGGGCGTCGCCGCATTGCCGCCGGTGTCCGTCAGGCCGTTCGTCAGCACGATCAGGTAGCCGACGTTGGTCGCGCCGGTCGAGGGCGTCAGCGGCAGCAACGGCACGATCTCGAGCGTCGCGCCGGCCGAATCCACGGTGGGCTGCACGCGTGCCGTGTAGTCGGTGCCGTAGACGAGGACCCGGCGCACGCCGACCGTCGCCTTGGTGGCGTTGTCGACGTTGACCTCGATCATGCGCACGCTGGCGCCCGAGATGGACGCCGGGGCGATCGCGCGGGAGAAGCGGGCGGAGGCCGGCGCCACGGTCGAGTAGCCGTCGAGCGCATTCAGCGCCGCGTGGTTCGGCGTCACCGCAGCGATCGAGGCGGGCAGGTTCAGCGTGCCGTCGGTGGTGCCGCTGAAATAGAGGTCGGTCGGGAACGGCAGCACGCCGGATGCCGGCTTGAACAGCGCGGCGAAGGCGCCGACTCCCGGCGCCGGTGCCGGCGGCGCGTTGTTGCCGGCCTGCTGATTCACCGGGCCGATGTTGTCGGCCGTCGAGCCGGTGCAGCCCCCGATCACCAGGGCAGCGAGGAGGGTGGCGACAGTGAGACGAATCCTCATGACGGGAGCTCCGGCAAGTGTTGTCCGTGGTCGGGGCGCGTATCATCGCGCTCGTTTGTTTCGGGCCAGACTACGCTTCGCCCGAATCGCCCCGCAAGTCTAAGGGATTGCCGTCCTATGGTGCGCCGCAATCGCAGCCACGGCCGGAACAATGCGCTGCAAAAAAAGCCCGGATACGTGCGCATCATCGGCGGCCGCTGGCGCGGCAGGCGCATCGCCGTGCCGGAGCGGCCGGACCTGCGCCCGACGCCTGACCGGGTGCGCGAGACCCTGTTCAACTGGCTGGCGCCCGCCATCGCCGGCAGCCGCTGCCTCGACCTGTTCGCGGGCACCGGGGCGCTGGGCCTGGAGGCCGCCTCGCGCGGCGCCCGGCAGGTCGTCCTCGTCGAAAGCGACCGGGAAGCCGCAGAGCGCCTGCGCGAGGCCGCGGCCGCACTCGCGCCGGAGGGCTGCGAAGTCGTGCAGGCCGACGCGCTGTCGTGGCTACGGTCGACGCCGCGGCCTTTCGACATCGTCTTCGTGGATCCGCCGTTCCGCGCCGGACTGATGGACGCCGCCGTGCAGGCGCTGGAATCCGGGGGCTGGCTCGCACCCGGCGCGCGGATCTACCTGGAGGCACCCGCCGGGGGCGGCGTCCCGGCGCTGCCCGCGGGCTGGGTGCTGCACCGTTCCGGGCGCGCGGGCGCGGTCGGTTATCATCTTGCGCTGCGGCCTCTGGCGGCCGGCGAGGGCCAGCGATGAACCTGAAGCGCAGCGCGGTCTACCCCGGCACCTTCGACCCGATCACCAACGGCCACCAGGACCTCGTGCGCCGCGCATCCGGCATCTTCGACCGCGTCGTCATCGGCATCGCCTCGAACCCGGGCAAGGCACCCGTATTCTCGCTCGAGGAACGGGTGGAACTCGCGCGCCGCGTCGTGGAGGACCTGCCGAACGTCAGCGTGATCGGCTATGCCGGGCTGACCATGGACTTCGCCCGCGAGCAGGCCTGCGGCGTCGTGATCCGCGGCCTGCGCGCCGTGTCCGACTTCGAGTTCGAGTTCCAGCTCGCGAACATGAGCCGCCACCTCGCGCCCGACGTGGACTACGTGTTCCTGACGCCGAAGGAGCAGTTCACCTTCATTTCGTCGACGCTGGTGCGCGAGATCGCGAGCTTCGGCGGCGACGTGTCGAAATTCGTCCCGCCGGCGGTGGCCGAGGCCCTGGCGCGGCGCCGCGCCGCGCGCGGCTGAGCGGATCCCTTCAGCGCTGGCAGCGCGGGCACCAGTAGGTGCTGCGCTGGTTCTGCGTGAACTGCCGGATCGTGGTGCCGCAGCGGCGGCAGGCCTTTCCCGCGCGCTCGTAAACGAAGAGCTTCTGCGCGAAGTAACCGGGCATGCCCGCGGGATTCACGTAATCGCGCAGCGTCGTGCCGCCGACGGTGATGGCTTCGCCGAGCACCTCGCGGATGGCCGTGACCAGGCCCGCCATGCGCGTGCGGCTCACGCGGCCCGCGGCGAGGCCGGGACGGATGCCGGCACGGAACAGCGCCTCGCTGGCGTAGATGTTGCCGACGCCGACCACGGTGCGCGCATCCATGATGAAGGACTTGATCGATACGCGCCGGCCGCGCGCGCGCCTCCAGAGCGCATCCGCATCGAACTCGGGCGACAGCGGTTCGGCGGCGAGCGCGGCGAGCAGGCGGTGCCGCGCCGGGTCCCCGGCAGTGAACAGCAGGCTGCCGAAGCGGCGCGGGTCGTTGAATCGCAGGCACCGCCCGGAGTCCAGCACCAGGTCCACGTGATCGTGCGCGAGCGCAGGGGCATCGGCGGCCAGGATCCGCAGGCTGCCGGACATGCCCAGGTGCCAGATCAGGGTGCCGGCGTCGGTGCCGATCAGCAGGTACTTGGCGCGGCGGCCGACCGAGCGGACGAGCGTGCCCTGCAAGCGCGAGGGCAGCGTGCGCGGCACGCGCCAGCGCAGGCGCGGTTCGCGCACCACGACCCGCACGATCCGCCGGCCGACGAGCCAGGGCTCGATGCCCCGGCGCGTCGTTTCTACCTCTGGCAGCTCCGGCATCCGTCTCCGCGCGGCCTCAGAACTTCGTCGAGAACTCCAGGCCCCAGCGCCGCGGCTCGTTGATGAAGCCGGTCAGGTTGTTGAAGTCGATGCCGCCGACCGCCACGATCTCGTCGGTAATGTTGCGGCCGTACAGCGCGACTTGCTGGCGTCCCTCGTTCCAGTTGTAGCCGACCCTCAGGCCGCCCTCGAGCAGCGACGGTCCCCTGAACTCGGCCGACTCGTACAGGAAGAAGTTCACCTCGCTGCGGTACGCCCAGTCCGTGAACGCGAACAGTTCGCCGTCGCCGAGCGGCATGCCCCAGCGCGCGGTGAAGTTCGCGATCCACTCGGGCGACTGCGGCAGGCGGTTGCCGTGGATGCTGACGGTGGCCGGCACGAACGGCGGGATCGCGGGCGAGATCACCGGGTCGAGGAAGGTGCAGCCGGAGCCGCAGACCTGCACGCCGAGCGCCGAGTCGTCGATCTCGGTGTCGTTGTAGCTGGCGCCGAAGGTGACCAGCAGGCTGTCGGTCAGGTAGGCCTCGAAGTCGAGCTCGAAGCCCTGGCCGTCGACCTGCCTGGCGTTGATCAGCGTGTTGAAGTTGGTCGCGCCGCCCACGGCCGTCAGCTGCTGGTCGTCCATGGTGTACATGTAGGCGGTCAGGCCCAGGCGCCCGCGGCCGCCGAACAGGTTGGTCTTGATGCCGGCCTCGTACGACAGGATGGTTTCGGAGCTCGCGACCGACACCGTGTCGCCGAACAGCAGGCGGCCCTGGATGGAGGGCGCGCGGTAGCCGCGCGCGACGCGCGCGTAGACGTTGGTGTCGTCGCTGAGCGCCCAGGTGCCGCTGAGGTCGCCCGTGATCTCCTCGTCCGAAGGCGATGCCGTCAGCGGGCCGAGGGGGCCGGCGCCGATCGGCGACTGGAAGCGCTGGGCCACGAAGTCCTTCTCGTCGTCGGTGTAGCGCAGGCCGCCGCGCAGCGTGAAGCGGTCCGATACCTCGTACTCGACCGAGCCGTACACGGCCCAGGACTTGTTCTCCTGCATCTGCACCACGTTGCCGTTGCGGATGCCGTTGGCGAGCGTGTCGTAGTTGAAGCTGTCGATGGTCAGGTCTTCGTCGAAGTAGTAGATGCCGGCCTGCCAGTCGAACGCGCCCCAGTCGCGCGACTCCCAGCGGAACTCCTGGGTGAACTGGCTGTGGTTGCGCAGGCCGTCGGCCGACTCGGCGGGGAACGGGATGAAGCCGGGGCCGGACGCGGGCGGCGGGCCGATGAAGATCGCGCCATAGCCGCCGTCGATGTCGCCGCGCGACAGCACGTCCACGGACTCGTAGCCGGTGATGGAGTGCAGGGTCACCCGGCCCATGTCCCAGCGCAGCCGCAGGCTCGCGCCGTTGCTGTCGAGGTCCTGGAAGTTGCGGCCGTCGAAGTAGACCGTTTCGGGGTCGAAGCCGCTGACCAGGTTGTTGGTGCCGGGCTGGAAGATGTTGGCGCGGAACATGCGCGCGGTGCCGTCGAGGCTGCGCGCGTGGACGTTGACCAGCGCGCTGAAGCTGTCGCCCGGCTCGTACAGGAACTGCAGGCGGCCCGCCAGCTCGTCGTAGCCCTCGAAGGCATTCTTGCGGATGACGTTGGTGCCGCCGCTCGCGGTCAGGCGGGCGTTGTCCACCCAGTCGCCGCGGTGCTGGTAGAGGCCGGAGAAACGGAACGCCCAGTTCTGGCCGACGGGCCCGCCGAAGGCAGTCTCGACGTTTGCCGTGTCGTCGTCGCCGTAGCTGGCGCGGAAGTGGCCGCCCGCCTCGCGCGACGGCCGCACCGAGTTGAACTTCACCACGCCGGCCGGCGTGTTGCGGCCGAACAGCGTGCCCTGCGGTCCGCGGAAGACCTCGACCATCTCGAGGTCGAACACCGGGAAGCCCTTGAGGATCGGGTTTTCCTGCACCACGTCGTCGTAGACCAGCGATACCGGCTGCGACGCATTGAGGTCGAAGTCGGTGTTGCCGAGGCCGCGCATGTAGAAGCGCGGGAAGGCGCGGCCGAAGGAGGACTCGATCAGCAGGCTCGGCACGCGGCCCGACAGGAAGCGCACGTCGTCGCCGCCCGAGGCCAGGATGTCGAGCTTCTCGTCGGCGAGCGTGGACACCGAGACCGGGACGTTGCGCACGTCCTCGACGCGGCGCTGGGCCGTGACCATCACCGGATCGAGCGTGGTGCCCTGCGCGAAGGCCGCGGGCAGCGGCAGGGCCAGGGCGATGGCGGCGGCAAGGCGACGCCGCGACAGCGCGGACCGTCCGCCCTTCAGTGCGTGAAGCATGGTGAGACTCCCCTGTGTGCCGGCGCGGACCGGGCAATCCGGGCGCGCGTTTTGCGGGGAGTGTAGCCGAGGCGCGGCCCGCGGGCCTACTTGATCTTGGATTCCTTGAAGGGCACGTGCTTGCGGGCGACCGGGTCGTACTTGCTGACTTCCATCTTCTCGGGATGGAGGCGCTTGTTCTTGGTCGTGGTGTAGAAGTAGCCGGTGCCGGCGGTCGAGACGAGCTTGATCTTGTCGCGCATGGCGGTTACCTCAGACGTGCTGGCCGGCGGCCCGCAGCTCGCGGACCACGGTCTCTAGCCCGCGCTTCTCGACGGTGCGCAGGCCGCGCGTCGACAGCTTGAGCGTCACCCAGCGGCCTTCGCTCTCCAGCCAGAAGCGCTGCGTGTGCAGGTTCGGCAGGAAGCGGCGGCGCTTCTTGATGTTGGAGTGGGAGACCTTGTTGCCGGTGCGGGGACGCTTGCCGGTGACCTGGCAGACTCTCGACATGGTGCTGGCTCCAAACGGGCCGCGTATTAGACCAGCCCGGGGAAGCCCAGTCAATCGAGCTGACCGGACGCCAAGTCCCTGTCAGATCAAGCCTTTTTCGGCCAGCGAGGTGCAGCTGCCGTCGCCGATGATCAGGTGGTCGAGCAGGCGGATCTCGACCAGGGCGAGGGCGTCCCGGAGGCGGGTGGTGATGATCTCGTCGGCCTGAGAAGGTTCGGCGACGCCCGACGGGTGGTTGTGGGCCAGGATCACGGCCGTGGCATTGTGGGCCAGCGCCTGCTTGACCACCTCGCGGGGGTGGACGCTGGCGCCGTCCACGGTGCCCCTGAACAGCTCTTCGCAACGGGTGAGCCGGTGGCGGCTGTCGAGGAACAGGCAGCAGAAGACTTCGTGCTCGAGGTCCCGCAGCCTGGCGACCAGGTAGTCGCGGGCCGCACGGGGGCTGCCCAGCACGGGACCCGCCTGCAGGCGCTCCAGGTGATGGCGCCGGACCAGCTCGAGTGCGGCCTGCAGTTCCGCCCAGCGCGCGGGTCCGACGCCGCGCTCGCCGCAGAGCTCGTTGCGCCCGGCGGCGAGGACGCTGCGCAGCGAACCGAAGCGTGCCAGCAGGCTGCGCGCGACGTCCACGGCGCTGGCGCCCGGCGTGCCGTGGCGCAGCCAGATCGCCAGCAACTCGGCTTCCGACAGCGAGCCGGGCCCCAGGTGCAGCAGCTTTTCGCGCGGCCGCTCGGCGGGCGGCCAGTCCCGGATCTGCATCTATCGCCTCCGGCGCCGAGTCTGCGGGTCCATCGCCTCCGGCGCCGCGCGAATAAGAAGCCGATTGAGGCACTAACGCGCGGCGCGGATAATCCGGCCATGAAGAAACTCCAGGTCCGCATCCTCGATCCGCGGATCGGCCGCGACATCGAGCTGCCCCGGCGCGCGACCGCGGGATCGGCGGGCATCGACCTGCGCGCCTGCACGGACGCGCCGCTGGTGCTCGAGCCCGGCCAGACCCACCTGGTACCGACCGGCATCGCGATCCACCTCGACGATCCCGGCCTTGCGGCGGTGCTGCTGCCGCGCTCGGGCCTCGGCCACCGGCACGGCATCGTGCTCGGCAACCTGGTCGGCCTCGTCGATTCGGATTACCAGGGGCAGGTGATGGTGTCGGTCTGGAACCGCGGCGACCATCCGTACACGATCCAGCCCGGCGAGCGCATCGCCCAGATGGTCGTCGTGCCGGTGGTGCAGGTCGAGCTCGAGGTGGTCCCGCAGTTCGAGGCGACCGCCCGCGGCGCGGGCGGCTTCGGCAGCTCCGGCCGGGGCTAGGTCTAGCGCGGCGCGACCGCGCGAAGTTCCCGGAAGCGCTTGATGTCCGCCTCGAAGGTCAGGCGGATGTTCTCGCGCTCCTCGCGGCGCTTGAGGAGGTTCGCCTCCTGGGTCGCGATGTCGCTGGTCGCGCGCTCGAGGTCCGTGGCGACCTCCTCCGGCAGCGGCTGCGCCTTGGGGTCCTGGTTGAGTGGCGCGTAGCGCGCGGCGTGCTTCTGGATGTGCGCGCGCTGCGCGCGCAGGTTGGCCAGCGACTGTTCCTGGATCGTCAGCTGCGCGTCCACCAGCTCCAGCCGGTTGTCGCGCAGCACCTCGATTTCACGCACGGACTGGTAGGTCTGCAGCAGCACGCGATCCCGCAGCTTTCGCTTCTGCTCGTCCTTTGCGGCCTGCGCGGCGGCCGCCTGCGCGGCGGCCTCCTCGGCGGTGACCAGGCCCTGTTCACGCGCCACGGGCACGCCCTGGCGGTTCAGGATGTCCCGGTCCTGCTCGGCATGTTCCGGGGGCACGCTGTCGCTGTAGTGGACCTGGCCGTCCTTGTCGACCCAGCGGTAGAGCTTGGTCTTTTCCTTGGCCGTCTGGGCCTCCGCCGCGCCGGCGCAAAGCGCCAGCAGCAGCGCAGCGAGGCCAAGCCTGTGCGACCAGCCATTCATCCGCGAATCCTGCATGGACATGATTGTCTGCCGGCCAGAGGGCAGGCCAAACGTAACTGGATCACGCTTCGCTGTCGACACCGTGCCTCGAGCGGTGGCTCATGAGCGCCTCCAGCCGCTCCCCGGGGCCCTGGGCCTGAAGGTGCTCGATCAGGTCGTCCAGCGTCAGGATCCTGACCACCGGGATCGCGAAGTCCTGCTCGAGCTCCTGCACCGCCGACCTGGGGCCCTCGCCGCGCTCCTGGCGGTCCAGCGCGAGCACGACCCCGGCGGGACGGGCGCCCGACGCCCGGATGATGGCGATGGCCTCGCGCACGGCGGTGCCGGCCGTGATGACGTCGTCCACGATCAGCACGCCCCCCGCGAGCGGGGCGCCCACCAGGCTGCCGCCCTCGCCGTGGCCCTTGGCCTCCTTGCGATTGAAGGCGAACGGCACGCTGCGGCCATGGCGGGTGGCCAGCGCGATCGCGGTCGCGCTCGCCAGCGGGATGCCCTTGTACGCCGGCCCGAACAGCATGTCGTAAGCCGCGCCCGACTCGACGATCGCGTCCGCGTAGCAGGCGCCGAGGCGCGCGAGCGCGTCGCCGTCGTTGATCAGGCCGGCATTGAAGAAATACGGGCTCCTGCGCCCCGACTTCAGCGTGAAGTCGCCGAAGCGCAGCACCTGCCGCGACAGCACGAGCTCGATGAACGCTTTCTGGTGGGGACGCATGCACCCTGACCGTGGCCCTGCGTATCATGGCGCAACCGGCGCGGGACAGGAATGCGCATCGTCACGCTCAACTGCAACGGCATCCGCTCCGCGGCCGCGAAGGGCCTGTTCGACTGGCTGCCGTCGCAGGATGCAGACGTCGTGTGCCTGCAGGAGACCAAGGCGCAGGAACATCAGCTTGGGGATGGCACGTTCCGGCCGCGCGGGATGCACTGCTGGTACTTCGACGCCGAGCGCAAGGGCTACAGCGGCGTCGCCGTCTTCTCGAAGGCGAAGCCGCTGCGCGCGATCCGCGGTTTCGGCGTCGCCGAGTTCGACCGGGAGGGCCGCTACCTGGAATTGCAGTTCCCCGGGCTTTCGGTGGTCTCGGTGTACTTCCCCTCGGGCTCCGCCGGGCCCGAGCGCCAGGCCTCCAAGTTCCGCTTCCTCGAGGCGTTCCTGCCGCATCTTGCGAAGCTCGCGCGCAGCCGTTCCCGCAACACCATCCTCTGCGGCGACTTCAACATCGCCCATCGCGAGATCGACCTGAAGAACTGGCGCGCGAACCGCAAGAACTCGGGCTTCCTGCCCGAGGAGCGCGCCTGGCTCGACCACGTCTTCGGCGACATGGGCTGGGTGGACGCGTTCCGCGAGGTGGACCCGCGGCCCGAGCAGTACACCTGGTGGTCGAACCGCGGCCGGGCCTGGGCGAAGAACGTGGGCTGGCGCATCGACTACCAGGTCGCGAGCCCGCGGCTGAAGGGCAGGGCGCGGTCGGCGCACATCTACAAGGAGCGGCGCTTCTCCGACCATGCGCCGCTCGTGATGGACTACGGGCTGTGAGCGACGCGGCGCCTGCGGGGCGGGGCGGCGGGATGCTGGCGGCGCTACGCCCCTACCTCGAGCGGGAGTCACTGGCCGCCTTTTTCGTCGGCGTGTCGTCGGGATTCCCGTACGCGATGATCGGCGCGACGCTGACTACGCGCCTCGCCCAGGACGGCATCGACAAGCGCACGATCACGGCGTTTGCCCTGGCGCTGCTGGCCTACAACCTCAAGGTCTTCTGGGCCTGGATCGTGGACGGCGTGCGCATCCCGCTGCTCGGCAGGCTGGGCCAGCGCGTGTCCTGGCTGCTGCTGTCCGGGGCCGCCGTGATCGCGGCGGTGATCAACCTCGCGTTCGTCGATCCCGCCGCGGACATCCAGTCGGTCGTGGTTGCGGCCGTGCTGGTCGGCATCGCCGGGGCCACCTACGACATCGTCATCGACGCCTACCGCATCGAGACGCTGAAGCCCTACCAGCTCGGCGTCGGCTCGGGCATGTCGCAGTACGGCTGGCGCATCGGCTCGGCGGCGGCCGGCGCGCTCGCGCTGGTGGTCGCGGGGCGCATGGGCTGGGCCGCGGCATACGTCGCCTGCGCGGCATTCGCGCTGCCGGCGATGCTGACCGGACTCATCGTCGGCGAGCCTGCCCGGCACGTCGCGATCGGCGAGCGCGGGGTCGCGGCGGTCTGGCGGTCCATCGCCGGGCCCTTCGTCGAGTTCCTGCGCCGCAACGGCGCCTGGCTGGTGCTGCTGTTCGTGCTGGTGCACAAGATCGGCGACACGCTCGCGAACCTGACGCTGCGGCTGCTGTTCAACGACCTCGGCTACAGCAACGACGAGATCGCCGTGTACGACGTCGCCTTCGGCTTCTGGGCGTTCCTCGCGGGCATCTTCGTCGGCGGCGTGCTGTACACGAAGCTCGGCCTGAAGCGTTCGCTGCTGCTCGCGCTGGTGCTGATGGGCGTCTCCAACCTGAGCTTCGCGGCGCTCGCGGCGATCGGGCACAGCAATCCGGGACTCGCCGCCGCGATCGGCTTCGAGAACTTCGCCAGCGGCTACGGCGGCGTGGTCGTGGTCGCGTATTTCTCGGCGCTGTGCAACCTGCAGTTCACCGCGGCCCAGTACGCGCTGATCTCCGCGGCGGCGTCCGTGCTCGGGCGCGTGATGACGAGCACGACGGCCGGCGGCCTGATCCAGTGGATGGGCTACGTGAACTTCTACGTGCTGACCACGGTGCTGGCGCTGCCCGGCATACTGCTGTTCTGGTACATGATGCGCGCCGGCATGGTGGACCGGGCGCTGGGGACGGCGGCACGCGAATGATCGACGAGCTGGTCAAGTTCCTGGTCCTGTTCTTCGTGGTCGTCGAGCCGATCTCGCTGGTGCCGCTGTTCGCGGCGCTGACCGAGGGCGCGGACGACGCTTTCCGCCGGCGCATGGCGCTGCGCTCGGTGGTGCTGGCCGGCCTGGTGCTCGCGTTGTTCGCCTTCGGCGGCGCCTGGTTCCTGCAGACCATGGGCATCTCGATCGCCGCATTCCGCATCGCCGGCGGGGTGATGCTGTTCCTGATCGCGCTGGAGATGGTGTTCGCGCGCGAATCCGGGACGCGGGTCACGACCGAGGAGAAGGACGAGAGCCGCAAGCGCGCGGACATCTCGGTGTTCCCGCTGGCGTTCCCGTTCATCGCGGGACCCGGGGCGCTGGCCATCGTGCTGCTGACCTTCGGCGCCTCGCGCGGGGAGTGGGCGCTGTCGGCGGGGCTGTTCGGCGTCGTGGTGCTGGTGCTCGCGATCACCTATGCGCTGATGCGCCTGACGCCGCTGGTCATGCGCGTGATGGGCGTCACCGGCGCCAACGTGGTCAATCGGCTGTCCGGCGTCGTGCTCGCCGCGCTCGCGGTCCAGTTCATCGTCGACGGCGCCACCGCCGCCTTCAGATAAATGGGGACGCGTCCAATTAAGAAAAGGGACGTATCCCATCGCCTAACAAGGTGCAATGCGTCCTTTTCTTAATTGGACGCGTCCCCTTTATCTACGGCGGTAGGTGAGGTCGGTGACGCGGTGGCCGAGGCGCAGGCCGCGGGATTCGAAGCGCGTCCGGGAGCGGTCCACGGCGTCTGCGGTGGCGTCCACCAGGCGGGTTTCGGCGTCCAGCACTTCCCGCATCCACTCGGCGTAGGGCTCCCAGTCGGTCGCGAGCCGCAGCAAGCCGCCCGGCTTCAGGCGATCGGCGACGAGCGCGACGAAGGCGGGCTGGACGATGCGGCGCTTGTGATGCCGCTTCTTGGGCCAGGGATCCGGGAAATAGAGCAGCACCTCGTCGAGCGAGGCCGGCGCCACCTGCGACGCGAGCACCTCGATCGCGTCATGCATGACCAGGCGCACGTTCGTGAGTCCCCGCGCCTCGATGCCCCGCAGGCAGCGCCCGACGCCGGGCGGATGCACTTCCACGCCGATGAAATCGGTCCCGGGCGAACCACCCGCGAGCTCAAGCAGCTGAGCCCCGTCGCCGAAGCCGATTTCCAGCACGCGCCGAGCGCGCCGGCCGAAGACCGCGTCGAGATCGAGCGGCCGCGGCTCGAACGGGATGCCCCAGCGCGGCAGCAGCTCGTCGAGCGCGCGCCGCTGCGCGGGCGTGATGCGCCCGGCGCGCAGCACGAAGCTGCGGATCGGCTGCCGCCCGCGCCCGGCATCGTCCGGGGCGTTCATGGCCCGGCCGAGGCGATCAGGTCGGGCGTGAGTCCCGAGACGTCCCGGCAGCCGGTCAACGCCAGCGTGCGGTCGAACTCGTCCGCCAGGATCGCGAGCGCGCGCGCGACGCCCGCCTGGCCGCCGGCGGCCAGGCCATAGACCGGCGCGCGCCCGAGCAGCACGCCTTCGGCACCGAGTGCAAGCGCCTTGGCGATGTCGCCGCCACGGCGCACGCCGCCGTCAACGAGAACCGAGACGCGCCCGCCGACCGCGCGCGTCACCGCGGGAAGCGCCGCCAGTCCCGAAATCGCCGCGTCGAGCTGCCGGCCGCCGTGGTTCGACAGCACGACACCGTCCACGCCCGCGGCCACCGCGCGCTCCGCGTCGTCCGCGCGCAGCACGCCCTTCAGCAGCAGCTTGCGCGGCCACAGGTCCCGGAAGCGCGCCAGGTCGTCCCAGCGGAATGCCGGGTCGAACATGTTGTGGCCGACGAAGGCGTTGACGTCGCGCCCGGGGCCGAGCTCGCGCTCGACGTTGACGAAGCGTGGCCGGCGGGTGGCGACCGTCGCCAGCCAGCGCGGATGCAGCAGCATGTCGAGCCTGGTGGCGAGCGTGAGCCTCTGCGCTGGCAGCAATCCCGTGCGCCAGTCGCGCTCGCGCTTGCCGGCCACCGGGAAGTCGCTGGTCAGCACCACGCACTCGAAATCCGCGTCGCGGGCGCGGTGGATGAGCGCCTCGGTGATCGCGCGCTCCGAGAACACGTAGGCCTGCAGCCAGTGCCGCCCGGGCGCCACGCGCGCGACATCCTCGATCAAGCTCATCGAGACCGTGGACATCGCGAACGGCACGCCGGCGTCCGCCGCGGCGCGCGCGAGCGCCATGTCGCCGTCGCGCCACGAGAGCCCGTTCAATCCGGTGGGGCCGACCACGACCGGCAATGCCGAACGCACGCCGAGCAGCAGCGCCGACAGGTCGCGCGCGGACACGTCCACCAGCGTGCGCGGCCGGAAACGCAGGCGCGCGAACCCGTCGCGGTTGCCGGCGAGCGTCAGTTCGTCCTCCGCGCCGCCGTCCACGTAGTCGAAGACGAAACGCGGCAGCCGGCGCCGCGCGATCGCGCGAAGGTCGTCGATGTTGATGGCGTCGCGGTAGTCCATGCCCGGCTACGCGTTGCGTCCGGCGACCCGCCCGGTCAGCAGGCAGCCGCCGAGGAAGGTGCCCTCCAGCCCGCGCTTGCCGTTCATGCCGCCGCCGCCGAAGCCCGCGGCCTCGCCGACCGCATAGAGCCCCTCGATCGGCTCGCCGCCGTGGTCGAGCGCCCGGCATGAGAGATCGGTCTGGATGCCGCCCATGCTCTTGCGGCTGATGATGTACTCCCGGATCGCGAGCAGGGGCCCGGCTCCCGGATCGAGGATCCGCTGGAAGCGGCAGGTGCGCAAGCGGTCCGCCGGCCAGCGCCGCGCGAACGCGATGCGGCGCAGCTGCTCGTCGTTGTGGAAGCGCTCGCCACGCGCGATGGCGCCGTCGTACTGCACGACCGCTGCCTCGACGCACGCCAGCTCCACCGTGGCATCGCCATTCAGCGCATTCATGCGCTCGACCAGCTCCGGCAGCGTGCCGGCGACCACGAAGTCCTCGCTGTTCCGGGTCAGCTCGTGATAGAGCCAGCGGTTGCCGAACAGCAGGTCCAGCGCGAGGCGCAGGCGCCGGCGGTCGCGGATCGCCGGGTTGAACTCGGCGCCCGAGACCGCGAGTTCCTTCAGCGCGATGCGGCGGTTCAGCAGTTGCCAGCTGTAGCCGCCGGGCTCGGCGCAGATCTTCGCGACCAGGTCGTGGGTGTCGTAGCCGGCGACCAGCGGCATCGGCCCGATGCGCTCGCCGCGCGCATTGAGCCAGAGCGCGGACTTGGGCGGGATCAGCGACAGGCCGTGTCCCGGCTTGCGCGGCCGCCAGTGGCGGATGCCGGCGGCGTAGTTCCACTGCCAGTCGAGGTGCGTGACGCTGGCGCCGGCCGCCGCCGCCGCATCGTGCAGACGGCCGTCCGCGAAGCGGTGCGAGCCGTTCAGGATCACCGTGGGCGGCGCGCCCCAGTCTGCGTGCCAGTGACGGCGCACGCGCTCGATGTCGCCGTTGATGCCGCCCGCGGCGACGACGACCGACTCGGCCGCGACCTCGAACGGGCGGCCATCCGGTTCGGTGGCGCCCGCGAGGCCGGCGACGCGCCCGCCGCGGCGGACCAGCGCGTCCACGCGGTGCCCGAAGCGCAAGTCGAGGCGATCGCGTTCCGGGTGATTCATCAGTCTCGCGATGACGGCATCCGCCAGCGCCCGCCCGGTGCCCCAGACCACATGGAAGCGGGGCATCGAGTTCCCCTGGCCGTACAGGCCGCGTTCGACCCACATCGGCATCGGCAGGAACTCGACGCCGAGGCCGCGCAGCCACTCGAAGACCTCGGGGATGCAGCGCTCGACGTAGGAGCGCGCCCAGGCTCGCGGCCAGCGGTCTTCCGGCGCCAGTTCGCCGAATGCCAGCCAGTCGGCATAGCCGAGCTCGACGGAGTCGCGCAGGCGGTGGCGGGCCTGCAGCGCGCTGCCGGCGAACCACAGGCCGCCCATGGACTCGCGGGCGAGGCCGCCGAGGTTGTCCCGCTCGTCGCGATCGAGCAACAGGACGCGACGCCCGCGATCGAGCGCCTCGATCGCCGCGGCGATGCCGGCGATGCCGGCCCCGGCGATCACCACGTCCGCCGAGTACCGGTAGGAATCCATGGCGCCGAATGTACACGCGCCGGATCGCCGGAGTATATTGGCCGCTGTTTCGTGGACCGCGGCCGGCCCCAGGCTCCCGCAAGAGAGCACCCCGGCGCGGCGGCTGATTCCAGGCGTGACCCGTCATTCCGGAGGGGATATGAAGTCGTACTCGAACGTGCTCCGCGTCGTCGCGGCGCTGCTGGCCGGCTCGCTGTTGGCCGCCGGCGCCCAGGCGCAGATCCTGGGGACAAAAAAGGGCAAGGGCGGCTCGGAAGTGCAGGGCGCGGCGGGCACGCAGGGCGCCCAGGGCGCGGCCAGCGACCTGCAGCGTTGCGACAAGCCGATGGGCGCGATCGCGGTGGTCGAGCCGCAGGACTACGTGATGGCGGCGCTGTCGCGCTACAACCTGCAGTCGCCGGTCAGCCTGATCCGCATGATGATCCAGCAGTCGAACTGCTTCATCGTCGTCGAGCGCGGCCAGGGCATGCAGAACATGATGCAGGAACGCGCGCTCGCGGGCGGCGGCGAGCTGCGCGGCGGTTCGAACATCGGCGGCGGGCAGATGGTTGCGGCCGACTTCATCCTGACGCCGGCCGTGGTCTTCTCAGAGAGCAACGCCGGCGGCGTCGGCGGCGCGCTCGGCGGCCTGCTGGGCGGGCGCGGCTCGGCGATCGGCGCCGTGGTCGGCGGCCTGAAGTTCAAGGAGGCCCAGACCAGCATGCTGGTCGCGGACGCGCGCTCCGGCGTGCAGGTGGCAGCGGCCGAGGGCAGCTCGAAGAAGGCGGACCTCGCGCTGGGCGCGGCCATCTTCGGCGGCGGCGCCGGCGGCGGCATCGGCGGCTATGGCAACACCAACGAAGGCAAGATCATCGCCGCGTCCTTCGCCGACAACTACAACAACATCGTGTCGGTGATCCGCAACGACCCGAACCTGCAGCGCGACGTCGGCTCGCTGGCGCAGGAAGCGGCGGCCGGCGGCAAGACCAAGGCCGGCGCGGTCTACAACGACGGCGACGTGGTCATGCCGAAGATCGCCGGCATCAAGCTGATGGGCACGCCCGGCGAGGCCGGCAAGGTTGTCGCGACGCTGGCGAAAGGCGACGAGCTCATCTACATGGGCGAGGAGCAGGACGGCTGGCTGAAGGTCGAGTCCGGCAAGGGCGGCGGCTGGGTCAAGAAGATCCTGGTCGCGAAGTGATTCCCGGCGGCCGGCGCCGCCCCGCGGCGGCGCCGGTTCGCGCTTGAACCCGCCGGCCGCGGGCCCGTACACTCGGCGCATCCACGCGGGTGTAGTTCAATGGCAGAACTGCAGCTTCCCAAGCTGCTAACGTGGGTTCGATTCCCATCACCCGCTCCATTCCGATGCGCCGCATGATCAACGCCGGCAGCACCCAGGGGTTCGCGCCACGACCGGGATCGCTGCTCGCTCGCAGGATCCCGGCCGTGCCGCCCACGCCAGCCGCTCAATCCTCGAGCAGGCTGCGCAGCATCCAGGCCGTCTTCTCGTGGACTTCGAGGCGCTGGGTCAGCAGGTCGGCCGTGGGCTGGTCATTGGCCGCGTCCGCGAGCGCGAACGCCCGGCGCGCCGTGCGCGCCGCGGCCTCCTGCGCCGCAACGAGGTGGCGGACCATGTCCGTCGCCCCGGGCACGCCCTCGACTTCGGCGATCGACGCCAGGCCGGCGAACGCCTTGTAGGTTCCCGGCGCCGGGTGACCGAGCGCGCGGATGCGCTCGGCGATCAGGTCGAGCGCGTTCCACTGCTCGGTGTACTGATCCATGAACATCAGGTGCAGGCTGTTGAACTGGGGGCCGGTGACGTTCCAGTGGAAGTTGTGCGTCATCAGGTACAGCGTGTAGCTGTCCGCCAGCAGTTCCGACAGGCCGCGCACGATCTTCCTGCGGTCGCCGTCGCTGATGCCGATGTCGATTGACGGGGTGCCGGATTTCCTGGTTGCCATGTCGGTTCTCCGTTGCAGTGCTGCGATCAGCCGGCGGCGGCGCCGCGCTGCCAATGATAGTGGTAATAGACGACCGGGATGACCAGCAGGGTCAGCACGGTCGAGACGAACAGGCCGAAGATCAGCGACACGGCCAGGCCGCCGAAGATCGGGTCGTCGAGGATGAAGAGCCCGCCCAGCATCGCGGCGACGGCCGTGAGCGCGATGGGACGCGCGCGCACCGCCGCGGCCGCGATGGTCGCCTGCTGCAGCGGCCTGCCGGCGGCGACCTCCTGCTGGATGAAGTCGACCAGCAGGATCGAATTGCGCACGATGATGCCGGCCAGCGCGATCATGCCGATCATCGAGGGCGCGGTGAACTGCTGGCCGAGCAGGGCGTGTCCCGGCAGGATGCCGATGATGGTCAGCGGAATCGGCGCCATGATGATCAGCGGCACGCCGTACGAACGGAACTGCGCCACGACCAGCAGGTAGATCAGCACCAGGCCGACGGCGTAGGCCGCGCCCATGTCGCGGAAGGTCTCGAACGTGACCTGCCACTCGCCGTCCCATTTCAGGCTCCACTCGTAGGGATCGTCCGGCTGCCGTGTCAGGTACTGCCGGATCGGCTCGCCGTCCATGGGCGTGCCGGCCAGCCGCGACGCGATTGCCCGCATTCCGTACAACGGGCTGTCGGTCCGGCCGGCGACGTCGCCCGTGACGTAGACCACGGGCAGCAGGTCCTTGTGATAGATCGTCTGGTCGCGCGTACCGGTGCGGAACTCCGCGATCTCGGACAGCGGCACGAGTGCGCCGCTCTCTGCGCGCATGCGCAATGACCGCAGCGCATCCATGGACGCCTTGTCGCCGGGCGACAGCTCCACGCGCACCGGGATCGGGAGCTTCGCATGCTCGTCGTGCAGGTACGACATGTCCTCGCCGCCGAGGGCGGCCGCCACGGCCGCGGCGACGGACTGCTGCGGCACGCCGAGGCGCGCGGCACGGGCGCGATCCACGGCGATGATGAGCTTCTCCTGCGGGGCCTCCGCCGTGTCGTCGACGTCGACGACGTCCGGCGTCCGTTCGAAGACTTCCCGCACCCGGCGTGCGACCTCGAGCTGGCGGGCGTAGTCGAGGCCGTAGACCTCGGCCACCAGCGGCGACAGCACCGGCGGTCCCGGCGGCACCTCGACGATCTTGACGTTGGCCGAGTAGCGCCTGCCGATCTCCTGCAGCGATGCGCGCGCGCCTGCCGCGATCTCGTGCGACTTGCGCTCGCGCAGGTCCTTGTCCAGCAGGTTGACCTGCAGGTCGCCCTGGTGCGGGGCGCGCCGGAGGTAGTACTGGCGCACGAGACCGTTGAAGTTGATCGGTGCCGAGGCGCCGGCGTAGATCTGGTAGTCGGTGACTTCCGGAATCTGCTCGATGCCGTCCGCCAGCGCCTGCAGTACCCGATGGGTCTCCTCCAGCGGCGTGCCTTCCGGCATGTCCACCATGACCTGGAACTCGCTCTTGTTGTCGAACGGCAGCATCTTCATGACCACCGCGCGGACCGCAACCAGCGCCAGCGACAGCGCGATCAGGCCGAGCAGCACCTGCAGCAGCCGCCAGCGGTTGTGGCGGCCGCCGTCGCCGCCGAGGAACGGCGTCATGATCCGGGTGAAGAAGCGTCGTATGGCGCCTTCGTCGGGTCCCGCGGCCGCGTGCACCGGCGTGCCGCCCATGAACATGCGGCGATACAGCCAGGGCGTGAACACGAAGGCGACCGCCAGCGAGATCAGCATGCCGGTGGAGGCGTTGATCGGGATCGGGCGCATGTACGGGCCCATCAGGCCGGTCACGAATGCCATCGGCAGCAGCGCCGCGATGACGGTGAAGGTCGCGAGGATGGTCGGGCCGCCGACCTCGTCCACGGCAGCCGGGATCGCCTCGGTGAGGCTGCGCCCGCCATGCTGCATGTGGCGGTGGATGTTCTCGACCACGACGATCGCGTCGTCCACCAGGATGCCGATCGAGAAGATCAGTGCGAAAAGGGACACGCGGTTCAGCGTGAAGCCCCAGGCCCAGGAGGCGAACAGCGTGACGGCGAGCGTGACGACGACGGCGGCTCCGACGACCAGCGCCTCGCGCCGCCCGAGCGTGACGAGGACCAGCAGGACGACCGAAGCTGTCGCAAACAACAGCTTGGTGATCAGCGTCTGCGCCTTGTCCGCGGCGGTCGCGCCGTAGTTGCGCGTCACCGTGGCCTGGACGCCGTCCGGGAAGTGGATGCCGCGCATGCGCTCGAACCGCTCGATGACGGCGGCGGCAACCTTCACCGCATTCTCGCCGGGCTTCTTCGACACCGCGATCGTGACGGCCGGGTGGCGGCCCGATGCGGCGATGCCTTTTGCGGCTGCAGCCGGCCCGGATCCGAAGCTGACGTAACGCCCGGGCTGGTCCGGACCCTCGGCGACCGTTGCGACATCCCGCAGGAACACCGGTGCGCCGTCGCGGACGCCCACCACGAGGTCGGCCACTTCCTCCGGCGTCATCAGGAACGTGCCCGCCTGCACCAGGACCTCCCGGCCCTGGTCCACGATCGCGCCGGCGTCGGCGGAGGCATTGGCCGAGGACAGCGCGCGGCGCAGGTCGTCGAGCGCCAGCCCGTAGCCCGCGAGCCGCTGCGGGTCGAACACCACGTGCACGACACGGTCGGGCCCGCCGAGCGTTTCGATGTCGCGCGTGCCCGGAACGCGCTGCAGCTCCGCTTCCATCGTGTGCGCGATGCGCAGCAGGTCCGCGGCACCGACGTCCGGGTCCTCGCTCCACAGGGTCCCGGCGACGATGGGCACGTCATCGATGCCCTTGGGCTTGATCAGCGGCTGGCCGATGCCGGCGTCCGGCGGCAGCCAGTCCCGGTTCGAGTAGAACGCGTTGTAGAGGCGGACGATGGCGTCGGTGCGGGGCTCGCCGACCCTGAAGCGCACGGTCAGGGCGGCCATGCCGGGCGTCGAGGCGGAATAGACGTGCTCCACGCCCTCGATCTCGGACACGATCTGCTCGGCCGGCGTGGTCACCAGCGATTCGACTTCGCGCGCCGAGGCGCCGGGATACGGAATGAACACGTTGGCGAAGGTGACGTTGATCTGCGGCTCTTCCTCCCGCGGCGTCACCATTACCGCGAACAGGCCGAGCAGCAGGCCGGCGAGGGCCAGCAGCGGCGTGATCTCGGTCGTCAGGAACGCGCGGGCGACGCGCCCGGAGATTCCGAGCGGCGGTCCGGCCGGCGCCGTCATTCGCGCTCGCGGGCCGGTGCCGCGGACTGCTGCTTGTAGGCGATGCCCGCGGCGATGGGATCGGCCGCGACGCGCTCGCCGGCCGCGAGGCCCGCCAGCACCGGCACGCGGCCGTCCGCCGCCGGCGTGCCGACGCGCAGGTAGCGCAGCGAGATGCGGCCCGCGTCGTCCATGACGTAGGCGCCGGTGACCTCGCCCCTGCGCACCAGCGAACCGGGCGGGATCAGCACGCGCTCTTCCTCGCCGCTGACGAAGGCCACCTTCACCAGCGTCCCCGGGAACACGCCGTGCTCGCCGGGCGGCAGGGTCACCAGCACGCGGAAGGTGTGCGTCGAGGGATCCGCGGCCGGCGGGATCCGCAGTTCTGCCGCCTCGACCGACCTGCCGTCCGGCAGGATCACGCGCGCCTTGCGGTGCCGGCGCAGGGGACCGATGTGCTGCTGCGGAATCTCGACCACGGCGCGCAGGTGCTCGAGCGAGAGGCCGGTCATCAGGGGCCTGCCCGGCGCGACGGTCTCGCCCAGCTGCACGTGGCGGGCCACGACGATGCCCGCGTAGGGCGCGCGGATCACGGTGTAGCCCAGTCCCTCGCGCGCCTCCGCAAGCGATGCCTGCGCCGCGGCCGCGCGTGCGCGTGCGGCTTCGAGGTCCGACGCCGCCTTGTCGAACTGGGCCCTGGCAACGAGCCGCTTCTCGTACACGTCGCGCATGCGGTCATGGGCGAGCTGCGCCTCGGCCAGGCGGGCGTTGGCCTCGGCGAGCGAGGCTTCGGCGGCGCCGCTGCGCGCGCGCTGCTCGGTGGTGGTGAAGCGGACGATGACGGCGTCCTTCTCGACGTAATCGCCGACGTCGAACGGCAGCTCGACGACGCGGCCCGTGGTCTGCGCCGATACGGTGGACTGGTTGATCGCCTCGACGGCGCCGTCGAATGCGGTCTCGCGCGGCACGCGCGAGAGTGCGACCTGCTGCCATTCGCTTCCGTCGGCCGCGGTCCGGCCAGTGCCGGCCGTGGGCGCATCGCCGGAACAGGCGGCGCCCAGGACCGCCAGCAGCGGCCAGGCGGCGCGGTGGAGCCTCACTTGCCGAAGGCCGGGCCGGTCCTGACGCCGAGCCTGCCGAGGACCATCGCCAGCGGGCAGAAGCCCGTGAACGACGCCTGCAGCATGTTGGCGCCGACGAACGCCGTGAACCAGAGCCAGTGGATGCTGTGCAGCTGCGACAGCGCCAGCGAGGCCAGCACGAACGTCCCGGCCAGGCGGAACACCCACTGGTCGATGGTCGTGGCGGGCGCAGGGACATGGGTTGCGGTCTGGGTGGTCATGGTCGACTCCTTCGCTCGGTGCGGATCGGGTGGCAGAAATGCCCGTACAGCACGCGGATCACGTCCAGGGCCGGGCCGGGACGCACCGCGTAGTAGATCGTCTGCGACTCGCGCCGCGTGCGGACCAGGCCGTCGGCGCGCAGTACCGCCAGATGCTGCGAGAGCGCGGACTGCGACAGCGGGATGCGCGCGTTGAGCGCGCCGACCGACAGTTCGCCGTCGCGCAGCGCACACAGGATCTGCAGGCGGTTCGCGTTGGCCAGGGCCCGGAGCAGGCCGGCGGCCGACTTCGCGTGGCGGCCCATCTCGCGGGCATCGGGCAGCAGGGTCTTCGAGGCCGCGGTCATGGCGAGAATATTGATAAACTCTAATTAAGATAAATCTAATATAACAGCCGGCACGGCGCATGGCAAGCGCGCCGGCGGGGCGGCCGGGCAGCGTGCCGTCGCCGCAGGCCGGGCCGCGCGCTAAGATCGCCCGCAAATGACGGAACCCAACGAGTCGCTGGTCCTGTGCGCGAGGGAAGCGGCAGGTCACGCCCACGCGCCCTATTCGGGCATCCGCGTGGGCGCCGCGATCCGTGCCGCGAGCGGCGCCGTCTACGCCGGGTGCAACGTCGAGAACGCCTCCTATCCGGTCGGCAACTGCGCGGAGGCCTCTGCCATCGCCGCGGGCGTGGCCGCGGAGGGCGGGAAACTGCGCATCGAGGAAACCGCGGTCTGGGCGACCGGCCGCGACGGCCGGGTGGTCGCGGCCTCGCCCTGCGGAGCCTGCCGGCAGCGCCTGCACGAGTTCGCAGCAGCAGGCGGCGTGCTGGTCCATTTCCCGTGGCACGGCGGCGAGGTCCGCAGCACGCCGCTATCCGAGCTTCTGCCATACGCCTTTACGCTCGGCGAGGTGCGCAAGCCATGAGCGCCGATCGCGCGCTGGCCGCGCGCCTGCTGGCCCTGCTCGACCTCACCAACCTCGACGAGGACGCCTCGCCCGCAGCAATCGAGCAGCTGTGCGGCGACGCCGCGAGCGGCCCGGTGCTGCCGGCTGCGGTCTGCGTGTATCCGGAGCACGTCACTACGGCGAGGCGCGAGCTGGACGCTGCCGGCGCGCCTGCGGTGGCGGTGGCAACCGTCGTCAACTTCCCGGACGGCGCCGACGACGCCGGCCGCGCCGTGCGCGAGACGCGCCGCGCGCTGGCCGCCGGTGCCGGCGAGATCGACCTGGTGTTCCCCTGGCGCGCCTACGTCGGCGGCGACCGCGACGGCGGGCGCGAGATGGTGCAGCGCTGCAAGGAAACCTGCGGCGCGCGGCCTTTGAAGGTGATCATCGAATCGGGCGAACTCGGCGACCTGTTGCTGGTGCGCGAGGTCAGCGCCGTCGCGCTCGCGGCCGGCGCCGACTTCATCAAGACCTCGACCGGGAAGATGCGCAGCGGCGCGACGCCCGAGGCGGCCCGCGCGATGCTCGAGACGATCCGCACGCACGGCCGCGCCGGATTCAAGGCCTCGGGCGGCATCCGCACTCTCGCGGACGCCGCGCGCTACCTGGAACTCGCCGGGGAGATCATGGGCAAGGACTGGGCAACGCCCGCGCGATTCCGGATCGGCGCGAGCTCGCTGCTGCAGGAGCTGCGCGCGGCGGTCTGATCAGCCCTCGGGCCGGCAGTCGAATGCGACGGTGAGCCGCGGCTCGTCGCCCAGTATCGGGTTGGTGCCGTGCCACAGGTACGACGGGAACAGCACCAGCCGCCCGGCCTGCGGCTGCACCGTGCGTAAAGGCGTGCCGCCGGGCATCGGGTAGCGCGGTTCCGCGAACTTGATCCAGCCGCTTTGCGCGTCCAGGTCCGAGACTTCCGCAGGCACCGACACGTAGTACGCGGAACTGATCCAGCCCTCGGGATGGATGTGGTTGACGTGGAAGCCGCCGCGCTTCAGGCGCACCGACCAGCAGCCGACCGGCCGCGCGGGCGCGACATTGCGCGACAGCATCGGGTGCGCGGCATCCCGGCCGATGCCGGCCTGGTAGGCGGCGATGGGCTGCGCGAGCTGCGCGAGATAGCGCTGGATGACCGGGTCCGGGTCGGCCAGCAGCCCGCGCGAGGTCTGGGTGCCGCCGCGCAGGCTCTGGTCGAGCGGGTGCGCGGCATGGCGATGCCGCGACTCCAGCGCCGGAATCAGCTCCTCGTGGAACTCCGCGATCGTCCGGTAGCCGGACGGCGGCTCCAGCTCGTACACGCCCACCAGGCGCCCGACGTCGCACCACTCCGAGAACAGCGCCTCGCCGCTCTGGCGGGCGATGTCGGCGCGGTAGGTGATCCAGCGCTGGTCGGCAGGCGCGCTGGCGTGGAAGCGCTCGACGATCGGCAGCGCCGCCATGGCGTCGCCCGCGGCGACCAGGTTGGCGACGAGATTCTCGGCGAAGGACGCGTCGTCCGGCTGCGCCTCCCAGGCCGCGCGCGCGAGCGGGACCGATTCCGCATAGCGCGCCGATTCCTGCAGCACCGTCGCGAGCGAGCTCAGCAGCTGCGGTTGCGGTCCCACGCTCGCAATCAGCCCGCGCAGCACCGCCTCGGCATCCGCGACCTTCCCGGTGCGCCGCAGCAGGTCGCCGTACAGGGCGCGAGTCGCCGCAGGCGCGCCCGCGCGCTCCGCCGCCGCCCGCAGCGAGCGCGTGAAATCGGGATCGCCGCGGATGTGCCGCAACTGCGCCAGCAGGAAATGCGCGTCGCGGTCGTCCGGCGCCTGCGCGAGGACCCCCTCGAGCGCGGCCTCCGATTCCCCGTAGCGGTCGAGCTGCATCAGCGCCCGCGCCCGCGCCATCTCGAGCGCGGGACCGCCGCGGCCGAGCCGTTCGCACTGGGCGAGTTCGGCGAGCGCCTCTTCGGACTTGTCCAGCACGCCGAGCACGATGGCGAGGTTCTCGCGGGCGACGGCGTAGTCGGGGTCGAGCGCGACGGCGCGGCGCAGCGCGGCGGCCGCCTGTTCCGGGCGGGACTGCGCGTAGAGCGCGGAGCCGAGCGCCGACCAGGCCTCGCGGTCGCGCGCATCGGCTGCAGTGAGTGTGCGCGCTTCGCGCTCGGCGAGCGCCGGCTGGCCCGCCTCCAGCGCGGTGCGGGCGAGGCCGAGGCGCGCCTGGCGCAGGCGCGGCGCGGCTTCCAGCGCGCGACGGAATTCGGCCATCGCGGCCTCGTGGCGGCCGCGGGCGCGCAGCAGCTGCGCCAGGTTGCTGCGGAAGTCCGGATTGCCGCCCGAGTATTCGACCGCGCGGCGCAGCGCGACCTCGCTCTCGTCCAGCCGGTCGCTGTGGCGCAGTGCGACGCCCAGCAGGTTGAGCGCGGCGGCATCCGCCGGGCGCGCCGCCAGCAGCGCGCGGCAGGCGATCTCGGCCTCGCGCGTGCGTCCGGCCTGCAGCAGGCCGGCGATGTCCTGCAGGCGGGGATCCACGGGTGGTTGCCGGGTCATCCGGTGGGTCCGGGAGGCGCGATCAGCGGCCGGCTACTCCAGGCGCTCGACTTTGAACATCCAGCGGATGCCGTCCACGTACATGCGGTAGCCGCCCATCTTGCCGCGCTCGATGCGCGCGGCGTACTGCTTCGCGGCCGACAGGCGCGGCCGGCGTTCGATCGATTCCGTTTCGCGCCAGACATGCCCGTCCTCGGTGCGGAACACCCCGCGCTGCCGGCCGTCATAGGCCACGGACACGATCCGCACCTTGACCGGGTCGATGCCTTCCCCGCGCGCACGCTCGCGTTGCTTGACCTGGTCGAGGCCCATTTCCTCTGCCGGAGGCCGGACCGATTGCGGACCACGCAGAGCGGCTTCGAGGCAGGCGATGTGAGAAGCCGCATCGCCTGCGTGGTTTCCGCGGCAGCGCTCGATCGCCTCCGGAACCGCAGCATCGGCGAGCAGGATCATGGCAAGTGAAGTGGCGATCATGTGGGGGCGACTGTAATGCGGGCACGCGCCGGATATCTTACGCCAGCTCAAAGCAGCGGATACGGCCGTTGCCGGATCCACTTGGAATAAAGCCACTTCTCGCCGCTCGCGGGCGGCAGGCCGGCATGCAGCGTGCGCGGGTCCGGCTCGCCCTCCGGCGTGAGGTTGTAGAACAGCAGCGCATCGCCTGCGCGGCCCCGGTAACGCAGCCCAAGCTCCGGGAATTCGGTCTCGCCGCCCGCGCAGTCGTCGTTGAGATAGACGAGCAGGGTGGCCGCGCGCTGGCCGCAGGCCCGCAGCTCGGCCTCGTTCTGCGCCGAGCGCGTGACGAAATCGTGGTGCGGCCGGTACTCCTCGCCCGGCAGGTAGTGCAACACGTTGGCCGGCTCCTGGTTGGCGAGCGGCAACCCGGCCGCGAGCGCGACACGTGCATTCACCCGCTGCAGCACGAGATCCGACTCGAGCAGGCTGAAGCCGGCGCCGGAGTTGCTGCGGTACTCGGCTTTCTGCGCGCCCCGCAACGGGTCCTTGACGCGGACGGCCTCCAGCTTGGGCCGTGCCCGCGCAACGATCCAGTCGCAGACCGGCCGCGCCAGGAACGCCTCGATGACGCCGATGCGCGGCGACTCCGACAGCCAGTGCGTCTGCGGCAGCGCCTGCCAGGCTTCCGCAGCGGGGCCTGACGGGCCTTCCAGCAGGGCAAGCTGCTCGCGTGCCAGCGGATGACCACGGGCCGCAGCGTCCCGCATCAGGCGCATGGCGGAGTTCCAATCGCCCGACAGCGTTGCCAGCAGCGCCATCAGCGCCAGCGCCTCTGGCATGCCCTGGCGGGCAGCCTCGGACACCAGGGCGGCGCCCTGGGTCGGTTCGACGGGCGCAGCGCGGCCGACGATCAGGCGCGCGCCGAGGAAGTACTGTGCGGGAGCGTGTCCGGCCTGGGCGGCGCGGCGCAGCCAGTCGAGCGCCTGCAGGTGCTCGCCCTGCCGGTCCAGGTGCACGGCGAGGGCGAGCTGCGCGGCGGCATCCCCCGACTCCGCGCGGACCCTAGCTTCTGTTTCGGTGACCACTGCGATGACCCCTGCGCTTCAGGATAGCGCAAAGAAAAGGGGGCGGAGATCGCTCTCCGCCCCCCGTCAGTCACGAACCGAAGTCCGTATCGGTCAGAACCGCATGTTGACGCTGACGAAGTACCTCCGGCCCAGCACGTCGTACAGGGACGGATCGGTGCCGGCCTGAACGTTCGGCACGTACAGGCGCGGCTTCTGGTTGCCCAGGTTGTTCACGCCCGCACGCAGCGAGATGTTCTCCGTCAGGTTATAGCGTCCCGTCAGGTCGTGATAGTAGGTATCCGACACGCCCGTATTGGTTGTCGGGCTGCTGCCGGTCACGACGTTGGCGTGGAACATCGAGTCGATGTAGCGCATCGTGTGCTGCAGCTGCAGGTCAGCATACGTCCATGCCGTCGAGAGATTGACCTTGAACTCCGGCGTGGTACCGCCAGTCACCTGGCTGACCGTGCCGGTGTAGTCATAAACCGGCGTCGTGATGTTGTCCTGCTGCTCGAACTTCTCGGTCCAGGTACCGCGCAGCGAGAGGCCCAGATCACCGGCACGCTCACCCAGCGGGAATCCCCAGTCCACTGCGAGATCGATGCCGCTCACATTGATGAATGACTGGTTCTGCTGCAGCGTCTGCACGTTGATGACGCGACCGGTCGCGGCCTCACGCTGGAACATCTGGCACCACGGATTGCTGTTCGAGTAAGTCGGGTTCGCATTCTCGCGGTTGTAGCAGCGCTGGATGATGTTGAAAGCCGAGAAGGCGGCAATCACATCCTCCAGTTCGATGCTGACATAGTCCAGCGACACGGTCAGCCGCTCGAGCATCGGGTGATTCGAGTTCGAGGTGAACACGAAGCCCGCGGTCCAGGAATCGGCGGTTTCCGGCTGCAGCGTCGGGTTGCCGCCGGCGAGCGCCTGCGCCTGGCCGAACGCCTGGTTGAATGTCGCCAAACCGGCCGCCGCCGACTGCGCCGCACACAATGCCGCGACCGCCGCGCCGTTCGGACCGGCACGCCCCATCTGTGGGTGCGTGGTGATCACGCCGACGGTGTTGCACGGGTCATTGTTGTTGCCCCAGTTCGGGAAGTTGTTGACCTGGGGAGCGAACAGTTCGGAAATGTTCGGGCTGCGAACCGCGCGCTGGAGCCCGCCACGGAAGCGCCAGGAATCCGTGATGCTCCAGTCGAGCGTCGCCTTCCAGGAGTCCTCGGTCCCGAAGATGTTGTTGTCGGTCGAGCGGTAGCCGCCGGTGAACGACAGCGCCTTCACGGCCGTGACATCCTTCAGCAGCGGGATCGAGAACTCCGTGAACAGGTCGACGTAGTCGAGCCTGCCCTGGATCGGCAGCTGCTCGTTGAAGCCGATGACCTGGCCCGGCTGCAAGCCGCTGTCCGGCTTGAAGTCGAGTTCGATCTCGCGCCAGCCCGCGCCGATCGCCACCTGCACCGGTCCGGCCGGGACGTCGAACAGGTCGCCCGTCACGGTGAACTCAGCATTGGCCATTTCGACCAGCGTCTGGTTCTTGGCCTGCAGGCCGATATACGCCTGGCACGCCGGGCTCAGCGGATTGTCGCCAAACGGGTTGAACCCGCCCGCGCAGATGGAAGCGCCGCCATCGGGTGCGTTGAGCAGCTCGGTCACGCGCGGCACCCGCACGTTGCCACCCTGCACCTCCGTTTGCACCGCCCGTCCGTAGCTGTAGTAGAGGTCATACGACCAGTCGCCGGCGAGGGCACCCTTCGTGCCCGTCACCAGCTGCCAAACGTCGTGGTTGTTGTCGCCGGTCCGGCCGCCCAAGGCGTTGAAGCGATAGGCCATCGACAGCCCGGCTCCCGGTGTCGCCCTCGAATCGAGCAGGGGAATCAGCGCCGCCGGAACGAACGGGTTCGTTCTCGGTACCGTGCCGATTGAGCCCGGCGTTGCCGCCAGCTCCTGCTTGGCGTTGTAGTTCGTGAAGATCGCCTGGACGTACGGCTGGAAATGTTCCCCGAGATCCAGCGACACGTTCGAGTAGACGTTCCAGCGCTCCATCGGCAGCACGAGGATGTTGTCCGGCTCGAAGTTGTAGCTGAAGCGATCCGGATAGAAGTTGTGTGCGATCCAGCTGTCAGGGCCCGTAAATCCGACCGCGTTGCGGTTCGGATTGCCCAGCACGCCGGTGCAGAACGGTGAGCCGTTCGGGTTGAACCCGAAGCCGGCATCGCCGCCGGTCGTGTTACAGGCATTCGGACCGAAAAGCGCATCCACCGTCGCCTGGGTGGGTGCGTTGGCGCCGGGCGACCAGGAACCGCCCGGGAAGATGCCGGTGGTCGAGGTCGCTTCCGCCGCGAAGGAGCGCGCGCCCTTGTACATGGCCTCGCGGTCGTAATAGCTCGCGTTGAAGACCGCGCTGCCCTTGCCATCGGCGAACTTGCCGCCCGCGGTGATGTCGAGCCCCACCTGCTGGCCGTCTTCCTGTTCGGTCAGGTAGTAGCCGCTGTTGATCTCGAAGCCCTCGAAGTCCTTCTTCATGATGAAGTTGACGACGCCCGCGATCGCGTCCGCGCCGTACACGGCGGCCGCGCCGCCCGAGATGACCTCGACGCGCTCGATGAGCGATGCGGGAATGGTGTTGACGTCCACCACGCCGCCGCTGGTCGAGCCCATGCCGCGACGCCCGTCGATCAGGACCAGGTTGCGGTTGGTGCCGAGGCCGCGCAGGTCGACGAACGCCCGGCCGTTCGAGCTCGGGTTGTTCGACTGCGAGCTCACGCTGGGCACGATCTGCGGCAGCGTGTTCAGGACGTGATCGACCGTGACGTAACCGCTGCTCACCATGTCGTCATTGGTGACGCTCAGGATCGGGCTCTCGGCAACCGCGTCGCGCTTGGCGATGCGGGTGCCGGTCACGACCACCGCGTCGATGCCGGTCTGCGCGACCGCCGGCATGGCGACCGACGCGGCCGCCGCGACCAGCGACAGTCGCACGGCCCTGCGCAAGGCAGAGCTATTTCTGGATGTCATCTTTGCAGTCCCCCTTGGTCCACTGAATGTGTTGCACAAATAACGAGCGGCGCAGACGACAGGGAATCGTGAGTCAACCCGTCGACTCGGCGCAGCCTGACGGCGATTTATAGCGGCACCGGGCGTCGCGGGCAAGCAGTTTTGGCTGGCCGCAGACACTTGACCCGGTGCATTTTCGTGAGCCCTGCACGGTAGATAATCAAAGCAATTCAATTGGTTATGAATTATGACGGGCCATCGTGGCAAACATTTGTGGTGCTGGGGCAACACATTTATTTGCGAGTGCCGTAGATTCCGATAAGCCCGCCGACTCGCTCTCTCGCGGCAAGCACGCATGGCCCTTGCGCCGGGCGCCAGTTAATCTTTCGCCGGAGTCGCAGACGTGGGCGCGGGGATTCATGAAAATATCCAAAAATCAGATGCTTGCGCCTGCTTTGGTGCAGCTGGTCCGGAAGAAACGCGACGGCGGGCGGCTGACGGCTGCCGAACTGGCCGCATTCGCGCAGGCATTGGCCGACGGACGCCTCGACAATGCCCAGGTCGGGGCCATGGCCATGGCCATCTATTTCCGGGGCATGCAGCCGGAAGAATGCGCGGAGCTGACCCTGGCGATGCGGGACACGGGGCGGGTCTGCGACTGGCGGGGGCTGGGACTGTCGGGCCCGGTGCTCGACAAGCACTCGACCGGCGGGGTCGGCGACCTGGTGTCCCTGGTGCTGGGCCCGATGCTGGCGGCCTGTGGCGCCCACGTGCCGATGATCGCGGGCCCCGGGCTCGACCATACCGGGGGCACCACGGACAAGCTCGAGTCCATCCCCGGTTACCGGATCCGGCCGGACCCGGCCCAGTTCGAGCGCACCGTGCGCGAGGCCAGGGTCGCGATCATCGCCGCCGGCCCGGACATCGCCCCGGCGGACCGCCGCCTCTATGCGATCCGGGACGTCACGGCGACCGTGGACTGCCTGCCGCTGATCGTGGCCTCGATCCTCTCCAAGAAGCTGGCGGCGGGCACGGATGCGCTGGTGCTGGACGTCAAGCGGGGTAGCGGCGCGGTGCTGCCGGATCCGGACCGTGGGCGGGAACTGGGCCGGAGCATCGTCGCGACCGCGGCCATGGCCGGCCTGCCGGTGACCGCTTTCCTGACCGACATGTCGCAGCCGCTCGCGCGCTCGGCGGGCAACGCGATCGAACTGCGCGAGTCGATCGCCATGCTGCAGGGCGAGCCGCCCGAGCCGCGGCTGCTGGAAGTGACGCTCGCCCTCGGCGCCGCGGTCATGCAAAAGGGCGGGCTGGCGGCCGACGAGGCCTCGGCGCGCGCGGCGTTGTCGAAAGCGCTCGCGAGCGGCGCCGCCGCGGAGCGCTTTGCGCGCATGGTGGCGCTGCTCGGCGGTCCCACCGACCTGCTGGAGCGACCCGACGCCCATCTCTCGCGCGCGCCCGTCGTGCAGGAGGTGCCCGCACCGCGCGGCGGATACGTCGCCGCGATCGATACGCGTGCGCTGGGACTCACCGTCGTGGCGCTGGGCGGCGGGCGGACCTCGCCAGAACAGTCCATCGACCCGGCCGTGGGGCTCGACCGCTTCCTGCCGCTGGGCGCGAAGGTCGCCGCCGGTGAGCCGCTCGCGCGGGTGCATGCGGCGAGCGATGACGCCGCGCAGGCAGCTTCGCAGTCGGTCGCCACTGCCTATACCATCGGCGCCGCGGCAGGCGCCGCGCCGGTCCTCATCGAGCGCATCGCATGAGCACGCCACATATCGACGCTGATGGCGGCGCCTTCGCGGAGCTGGTGCTGCTGCCCGGCGACCCGCTTCGCGCGCGGCACGTGGCGACGACGATGCTGACGCGCCCGGTCGAGGTCACGAACGTGCGCAACATGCTGGGCTACACCGGCGAGTGGAAGGGCGCGCGCGTCTCGGTCATGGGCACCGGCATCGGCGTGCCCTCGGCGATGCTGTACGCGACCGAGCTGGTGCGCGACTACGGCGTGCGCCGGCTGGTGCGGGTCGGCACCTGCGGCGCGATCGTGGACGGCGTCGGGCTCGGCGACCTGGTGCTGGTCATGGGCGCCGCCACCGACTCGTCCGTGAACCGCCTGCGCTTCGGCGGCTACGACCTGGCGGCTACCGCGAGCTGGGAGCTGCTGTCGCGCGTGGCGCGCGTGGCGCGCGCGGCGGGCGCTTCATCCGGCGTGCGCGTCGGCAACGTGTTCACGAGCGACTATTTCTACCACCCGGACGCGGGATTGCTCGGGCTGCTGCGCCGCTTCGGGATCCTCGCGCTCGACATGGAGAGCGCGGGCCTGTACGGCGTCGCGGCGGAGCAGGGGGCGCAGGCGCTGTCGGTGCTGACGGTCAGCGACCACCTGAACGACGGCGCCCATATGAGCGCGGAGCAGCGCGAGACCGGTGTCGATGCGATGATCCGCCTGGTGCTCGACTCGCTGCTGCCGTAGCGCGCGGCTGCTGCGGTGCGGGCGCCGGGGACGCGATCCGCGCGAATGCCGGCGTCGGCGCGAACGGCACCGGCTGGCGCATGGTGCGCTCGATGTCGCGCAGCAGCGGCGCTTCCTCCTCGCTCACCAGCGACACGGCATGGCCGTCGTTGCCGGCGCGCGCCGTGCGGCCGATGCGGTGCACGTAATCCTCCGGCACGTGCGGCAGGTCGTAGTTGACGACCTGCGGCAGCTCGCGGATGTCGAGGCCGCGCGAGGCGACCTCGGTCGCGACCAGCGCCGTCAGCTTGCCGGCCTTGAAGTCCGCGAGCGCGCGGGTCCGCGCCGACTGGCTCTTGTTGCCGTGGATCGCGGCCGAGCGGATGCCGGCGCGATCGAGCTGCTCGGAGAGGCGGTTGGCGCCGTGCTTGGTGCGGGTGAACACCAGTGCCTGGGTCCAGCGGCCCTCGCCGTTCGCGCCGTTCTCGAACAGGTGCACCAGCAGGTGGCGCTTGTCGTCCTTGGCGACGCGGAATGCGAGTTGCACGACGCGCTCCACCGTGCTGTTCGGCGGCGTGACCTCGACCTGCACCGGCTTCACGAGGATGCGCGCGGCGAGCGCCCGGATGTCGGGCGTGTAGGTGGCCGAGAACAGCAGGTTCTGACGCTTGGCGGGCAGCATCTTGAGGATGCGCCGGATGTCGTGGATGAAGCCCATGTCGAGCATGCGGTCTGCCTCGTCGAGCACCAGGTACTGCACGCCCGAGAGATCCGCGAGCCGGCGCTCCGCCAGGTCGAGCAGGCGCCCGGGGGTCGCGACCAGGATGTCGCAGCCGGCGCGCAGGCCGTCGATCTGCGGCTGCTCGCCGACGCCGCCGAACACGACGCGCGCGCGCAGGCGCGCGTTCGCGCCGTAGACCCGGATGCTCTCCAGGATCTGCGCCGCCAGCTCGCGCGTCGGCGCGAGGATGAGCACGCGTGGCGCGCGGCCGGCGGGCTCCTTCAGCAGCTGCAGCAGGGGCAGCACGAAGGCGGCGGTCTTGCCGGTGCCGGTCTGGGCGCCGGCCAGCAGGTCGCGGCCGGCGAGCACCGGCGGGATCGCCTGCGCCTGGATCGGCGTCGGCGACCTGTAGCCGTGGGCGGCCACGGCGGAAACCAGCCCGGGCTCGAGCCCGAGGTCATTGAATTTCATGGTGATTCTGTGGGTCCGGGAGGGGAAAGGCGCGCGGACTATACAGGAAATCAGGCGAGCGTGTGATAGACCTTCTGCACGTCCTCGTCCTGCTCGAGCTTGTCGATCAGCTCGAGCGCCTCGTTGGCCTCGGCTTCCGGCAGTTCCACCGGCGCCGTGCAGACGTATTCCTGCTCGGCGGACAGCGGCACGATGCCGCGCTCCTCGAGCCGCTTCTGCAGCTGGCCGAAGTTCTCGAACAGGCAGCGCAGCACCAGCTGCGGCTCGCCCTTGTCGCCGCTGCTCTCGCCCATCTCCTCGAGCCCGTGGTCGATCAGGTCGAGCTCGAGCTCGTCGGCATCGATGCCGGCGGGATCGAGGCGGAACACGCCCATGCGCCGGAACAGGAAGCTGACGCTGCCGTTGGCTGCCAGGTTGCCGCCGTGCTTCGAGAAGATGTTGCGCACGCCCGCGACCGTGCGCGTGGGGTTGTCGGTCGCGGTCTCCACCAGCACCGCGACGCCGTGCGGCGCGTAGCCCTCGTAGAGCACCAGCTGGTAGTCGGCGGCGCCCTGTCCGGAGGCGCGCTTGATGGCGGCCTCGACCCGGTCCTTCGGCATGTTGATCGCGCGCGCGTTCTGGATCACGCGGCGCAGCGCCGGGTTGTTGGCGGGCTCGGGACCGCCGGCCCTGACCGCGATGGCGATGTCCTTGCCGATGCGCGCGAACTGCTTGGCCATGCGGTTCCAGCGCGCGAACATCGCATGCTTGCGGACTTCGAAGATCCTGCCCATGCGGGAATTATCGCATCCGGCATGCGCCTGCGGGTAGGATGCCGCCCATGCGCGAGGCCGTGGAACGCTGGGCGATCAAGCGCGCCGTCAACGTGATGCGCGCGCTGCTCGCGCGCGAGCCGACGCCGGAGCGCTTCCGCAGGCTGCTCGCGCTCGCGGCGCCGCTGCTGGCGCGCCGGGAGTCATTCGACGCGTCGGTGCCGTTCGCGATCGGCGACGCGGGTGCACGATGGATCCGGCCGGCGGGCAGCGCCTCGGGTGCCGTGATCCTGTACCTGCATGGCGGCGGCTTCGTCGCCTCCGCGCCGACACTGTACGAGTCCTTCGTCGCCGCGCTCTCCCGCGAGGCCGGCGGGCGCGGGCTGATGCTGGACTACCGGCTCGCGCCCGAGCATCCGTTTCCGGCGGCACTGGAGGACTGCTTCGCGGCCTGGGAGTTCCTGCTGTCGTCGGGCGTCGATCCGGCGCGCATCGTGATCGCCGGCGATTCGGCGGGCGGCAACCTGGTGGTCAACACCGCGATGCGCGCGCGCGACGAGGGTCTGCCGCAGCCGGCCGCGCTGCTCCTGATCTCGCCGCTGCTCGACCTGACGTTCAGCGGCGAGTCGGTGCGCCGCAACGACGGCTTCGATCCGATGTTCCGCGCCGCGAGCCTGCACCGGCTGCTGGACTACTACGGCACCGGCCTGGACCCGCGGGAGCCGCGGCTCTCGCCGCTGTTCGGCAGGCTGACCGGCCTGCCGCCGGCGATGGTTCTCGCGGGCAGTTCCGAGGTGCTGCTCGACGATGCGCTGCGCTTCGCCGCGCGGGTGCCGGGCGCGCGGACGGCGGTCTGGCATGACCTGCCGCACGTGTTCCCGGTGTTCCGCGGCCTCACGGCCGGCGACCGCGCGATCCGCGAAATGGCGGACTTCATCCGCGCGCGCACCGCGGATGCAACCGCGGGCACCGCCTGATGCATCCGCTTGCGCAGCTGGTCGTGGACGTGCCGGACTTTCCACAGCCGGGAATACTGTTCCGCGACATCACGCCGATGCTGCGCTCGCATTTCGGCGCCGTGATCGAGGCGCTGGACGCACTCTGGAGCGAGGCCGAGTGGCGCGAGGCCGATGCCGTCGCCGGCGTGGAATCGCGCGGCTTCATCCTCGCCGCCGCGCTGGCGGACCGCAGGCGCAAGGGCTTCGTCCCGATCCGCAAGAAGGGCAAGCTGCCGCCGCCCGTCGTGGACCGCAGCTACGACCTGGAGTACGGCTCGGGCGTGCTCGAGATGCAGCGCGGCCACGGCGCGCTGCTGCTGGTGGACGACGTGCTGGCGACCGGCGGCACGCTTGCGGCGTCTGCGGCGCTCGCCGTGGACGCCGGATTCCGCATCGCGCAGCTGGGCGTGCTGATCGACCTCGGCATCGCGCGCGAATTCCGCTGGCAGGGCAGCCCCGCGCGCGCCGTGATCCGCTATGGCGGATGAGCTGCCGCCGGTCCTCGTCGCGATGGCATTGCCGGCCGAGGGCGCCGGGCGCTTCGAGGCCGCAGGCATCGGCGTGCTGTACACCGGCATCGGCAAGGTCAATGCGGCCATCGCGCTCACGCGCGCGCTGGCACGCTACCGCGAGGCCGGCCGTGCGCTGCCGCTGGTCGCCAATTTCGGCACCGCCGGCAGCGCGCGCATCGCGCCCCGCACGCTGGTCGCGTGCCACCGCTTCCTGGACCGCGACATGGACGTCGGCGCGCTCGGCTTCGCGCCGGGCGTGACGCCGTTCGACCCGCTGCCGCCGATGCTCGAGTTCGGGCGGCATTTCCCGGCACTGCCGGAAGCGGTCTGCGGCAGCGGCGATTCCTTCGCCACGCGCGCGCACGACGAGGCCTGCGACGTCGTGGACATGGAGGCCTACGCGCTCGCCAAGGCCTGCCGCATCGCGGGCGCGCAGTTCGCCTGCGCCAAGTACGTGAGCGACGGCGCGGATGCCGACGCGGCGCAGCACTGGCAGGACAACGTCGCCGGCGCCGCCGGCGAGTTCGTGAAGCTCTACTTCCGGCTCGTCAGCCCGGCTGCAGGCGCGAGCCGCGCTTGAGGGCCATGTAGCCGCGCACCATCTCGAGCGCGGTCTTCGTGCAGGGCGGGAGCTCCACGTCGCTGCTCGCCAGCGGCGCGGTGCGTTCGCCCCAGCGCAGCACGTGCGCCGACCACGACAGGCCGGCGCCGAATCCGGTCAGCAGCAGGTTGCAGCCGGGCGCGACGCGGCCTTCCTCCAGCGCCTCGACCAGCGCCACCGGCACGGTCGCGGACGACATGTTTCCGTAACGCTGGATGTTGACGTAGCAGCGCTCCATCGGGATTCCCGCGCGCTTCGCCACGGCCTCGATGATCCGCAGGTTGGCCTGGTGCGGCACGACCAGGTGCACGTCCTCGGGGCCGAGGCCGCGCGCGGCGAGCACCGCCTCGCAGGCGCGGCTCATGCCGACGGTGGCGCGCTTGAAGATCTCCTGGCCCTCGAACACCCAGTCGGTGTCGCCGAGGACCCAGCCCCGGTTGGCGTAGCGCGAGCCCATGCCGTGCACCTGCAGGATCCCGCGCACGTCGCCGTAGCAGCCGAGCCGGTCGGCCAGCACGCCTTCCTCGCGCCCGGTCGCCTGCAGCACGACGGCGGCGCAGCCGTCGCCGAACAGCACCGAGACGTTGCGGTTGCCCCAGTCCATCAGCGGCGAGATCAGCTCGCCGCCGATCACGACGGCATTGCGGACCACGCCGGCCTTGATCATCGAGCTCGCGGTCGTCAGGCCGTACAGGAAGCTGGTGCAGGCCGTATTGACGTCCATCGCGCCGGCGCCGCGCGCGCCGAGGCGGTTCTGCACCCACGAGGCCATGTTCGGGACCTGCTCGTCCATGCTGCAGGTGCCGAACACGATCAGTTCCAGGTCGGCCACGGGCAGGCTGGCGCCCGCCAGCGCTCGGGAGGCTGCGACGTAGCCCATTTCGCCCAGCGAAACATGGGAGATGCGGCGCTCGTGAATGCCGGTGCGCGTGCGGATCCACTCGTCATCGGTGTCGAGGAAAGTCGCGAGGTCCGCGTTGGAAAGCACGGCCGGCGGCATGCACTTGCCCCAGCCGGTGATCGCTGCAAACTGCACGGATGCCCCCCGCCGATGCCAGCCGCGGATTGTACGCTCTGGCAGGGGCGCGCCGGCCGCCGGGGGCCATTCCAACCCCGGCGGCGCCCGGCGCATCCAACTGCCTGAACGAGAGGGAGATCGGGTGGCCGGAGTCGCGCAAGTGAGGGCGGAAACCGAGTCCGAGCGCGTGGCCCGGGCACGCGGCGGCGACGCCGGCGCCTTCGAGAGCCTTTACCGCGAGCATGTCGGGCGCGTCTACGGACTGTGCCTGCGGATGACCGGGCAGCCGGCGGCGGCCGAGGACCTGACGCAGGACACCTTCGTCAGCGCCTGGAAGAGCCTGCCGGGCTATGAGGGCCGCAGCAGCTTCTCCACCTGGCTGCACCGCATCGCGGTCAACGCGGTGCTCGCAACGAGACGCAGCCCGCGGGGCCGGAACGAGACCAGCCTGACGGGCGAGGACGGAAACGACATGGAACTGGTGGCCGAGGACGCGATGGACGAGGCGACGCCGATCGACCTGGAGCGGGCGATCGGCACGCTGCCCACCGGGGCCCGCGACATCGTCGTGCTGCATGGCATCTACGGCTACAGCCACGAGGAGGCGGCCGGGATGCTCGGCGTCGCGGTCGGCACCTGCAAGGCGCAACTGCACCGCGCGCGGCAGCTGCTGCGCGAAAGGATGCGGATGGAGGCGGCGACATGACCACGATTCCATTCGGGCCGCGGCGCGACGACGACGCACTCATGGCGAAGGTGGCGGAACTGCCGAAGGACGTCGCGCCGTCGCGCGACCTGTGGCCCGGCATCGCGGCGCGCCTCGGCGAGGAACGCCGCGCAACCGCATCGCGCGGCATGGGCTGGCCGGCGGCGCTCGCGGCGGGATTGCTGGTCGCGTCGGTCTCGGCGCTGCTGACCTGGGGCCTGGTGCGCGAATCGCGCACGCCGCCGGATGCGGAAGTGCTGGCCGGCGGCACGGTCGCGCCCGCGGATATCCGGCCCGTGAGCTATGGGGCGAATTCCGCGCTCGGCGCCGACCAGCTCGCCGCGCGCGACGCGCTGCTGGCGGAGTTCCAGGCGCGGGTCGCGCGGCTGGCGCCCGAGACGCGGGAGTCGGTGCTCGCCAACCTCGCGATCATCCAGAAGGCGGCCGACGAGATCGATGCCGCGCTCGCGCGCGACCCGGCGAGCGGGCTGCTGAACGAGCTGCTGGTCGGGACGTACCAGCAGGAACTGCAACTGTATTCGAAGGTCGTCACCGCGCGTGACGGCACCACGAGGAGGACCTGACATGACGATTCGCATTGCCCTGCTGGCGGCCGCGACGCTCGCGGCCCTGTCGCAGCCCGCGCTCGCCGCGCAGAACATCAGCAAGCGCGCGACGGTCGCCGCCGACGTGCTCGTGGACGTGGAGAACGTCCAGGGCCGGGTGGACATCACGGCCTGGGACCGCAACGAGGTCGAGCTCACCGCGGTGCTGCAGAGCGACAAGGACCAGCTCGAGTACGAGGCGACCGGGACCACGGTGCGCGTGAAGGTCACGCGGCCGGACCGCAAGTTCCGCGGCGAGGACGAGGACGACGCGATCCTGACCCTGCGCGTGCCGAGGGGCGCGCGGCTCGAGGTGGACACGGTGAGCGCCGACATCAAGGTCGACGGCATCCGCGGCGAGCAGCGCATCGGCACCGTGAGCGGCGCACTGCGCACCCAGGCCTTCGACGAGGCAGTCGAGGTGCGCGCCGTGTCCGGCGACATCACGGTCGCGGGCAGCGGCGGCAAGGCCGCGGTGCGCGCGGAGAGCGTGAGCGGCACCACGGTCGTGGACGGCATCCGCGGCGGCTTCGAGGGCAAGACGGTCAGCGGCGACCTGCGGGTGACCGTCGAGGACGCGGCCCGCCTCCGCCTCGGCACGGTCTCCGGCAGCATCCGCGCCCAGGCCGGACTGGCCGCCGACGCGCGCGCGGAACTGAATTCCATCAGCGGCGAGATCGATCTGAGGATCAAGCCGCCGATCAACGCGGAATTCGAGATCGAGTCCTTCAGCGGCGACATCGAGAGCTGCTTCGGCGGCAAGGCACGCGCCCGCAGCAAGTACGGCCCGGGCAGCGAGCTGCGCATGACGCAGGGCAGCGGCAGCGCCCGCGTGCGCATCAAGTCCCTGAGCGGCGATATCGACGTCTGCGACCGTTGATAGAATCCGGGAGTCCCCCTGGGCTCCCGGGTTCATGCGGCTGAAAAGACCCCTCGTCACCATCCCGGCCGCCATCGCGATCCTCGCGCTGGCGGCCTTGCTGTTGGTCACCCTGGGCGCGCGTACGCCCTGGGCGCGCCGCATGGCCGGCGATTGGGTCACGGAGGCGACGGGCCTGCCCGCCAGCATCGAGCGGCTGCACATCGGGTTCCTGCCGCGGCCCGCACTCGAGATCGGCGGATTCGCGCTGGCGCAGCCGCAGGGATTCGGCCCTGGCCGCATCCTCGAGATCGGCGAGGCGCGCCTCCAACTGCCCTGGGGAAGTCTCTTCGGCGGCACGGCGCTCGACTCCGTCGCGGTTGCGGACGCCGTCCTGCGTCCCGCACTGGATTCCACCGGCCGCGACAACTGGACGGGGCTGATCGAGCGGCTGGCCGAGCTCGGCGGCGAAGGCGAGGCCACCTGGTCGATCGCGGAAGTCGCCCTCGAGCGCGGCGCGCTCGAGTACGAGGACGCGGCCGCGGCGACGGCCTGGCGCCTGACGGCGATCACCGTCGTTGCCAGCGACATTGCGCCGCGCGCGGATTTCCCGCTGGAACTGCGGCTGGCCGGAGTCGCCGGTCCCAACACCTTTCATTTCGCGGCCAACGGGACGGCGCAGCTCGATCCCGACGCGGGGCGCTATCGTGCAAGCGTCCTCGGCATGCGCGGCTGGGCGGGCGGTGATCCGCTGCCGTTGGCCGGCATCGAGCTCAACGGCCGCCTCGAGTCCCTGTCCTGGGCGACGGCATCGAGTTCGGGCGCCTTTCGCGGCGGCTCCTTCAACCTGGCCGGCGTACCCGGGGCTTTCGACGGTGAATTTCGGCTCGGCGAGGACGCCGCCCGGGTGAACCTGCGCGTCCGGACGGATGCCTTCGCGCCCCGCGCGCCGGCGGTGGCTTTCGGCCGCCCGTTGCCGGCGACCGCGGACCCGCGGGCCTTCGGCGCAGTCCAGGCGACGTTCACGGCGACGCTGGAGGACGGCGTGCTGCGCCTCGACCCGATCGAAGCGCAACTCGACGACACGAAGATCACCGGCCGCATCGTGCCGCAGCAGCGCTTCATCCGATTGAGCGCCGACCGCATCGACCTCGACCGCTACCTGGCACCGGAGGAGGCGACACGCAAGGAGCAGAAGGCGACGCTGGAATCGGTGGTTGCAGGCCTGCGCGAGCTCGACGTCGACGCCGAGATCCGCATCGAGGAGGCCAGGGCCGCCGGCGCCAGGCTGCGCGACGCCGTGCTGCGCATCGAACGGCGGACAGCCGGACCGTGACGCCCGCACCGCAGAATATTGCCGCGAAGCTGCTGCCGTGGTTCCGCCGGCACGGGCGCCACGACCTTCCGTGGCAGCGCGATCCGACGCCGTACCGCGTCTGGGTCTCGGAGGTGATGCTCCAGCAGACCCAGGTCGCGACCGTGATTCCCTACTACGAGCGCTTCCTGCGCCGCTTCCCGGATGCGCAGTCGCTGGCCTCGGCGCGCCTGGACGAAGTGCTCGGCCTGTGGGCCGGCCTCGGCTATTACGCCCGCGGGCGCAATCTGCACCGCGCCGCGCGCGAGGTCGTCGCGCGCCATGGCGGGCGGTTGCCGCAGACGCTCGAGGCACTCATCGCGCTGCCCGGCATCGGTCGCTCGACGGCGGGCGCGATCCTGGCGATTGCGCACGGCGCGCGGCATCCGATCCTGGACGGCAACGTCAAGCGCGTGCTCGCGCGCCTTTTCCTGGTGCGCGAGCCGCCGGACGCGGCCGGCGCCGTGCTGTGGGCGCTCGCGGGGCGATGCACGCCTGCTGCGCATGTCGCGGAGTACACGCAGGCGATCATGGACCTGGGCGCAACGGTCTGCATGCGCCGGCAGCCGGCCTGCGGGAGCTGTCCGCTGCGCCGGGACTGCGCCGCGCATGCCGCTGGCCTCGAGGAAGAACTGCCGCTGCGGCGCAAGCAGGGTCCGCGCCCGCTGCGCCGTACGCACATGGTCTTCGTGCGCAGCGGCGACCGCGTCCTGATGCATCGTCGCCCGCCGCAGGGCATCTGGGGTGGATTGTGGGCGCCGCCCGAGTTCGCCGGCGCGCGCGCGGCGCGGCGCTGGTGCGCTGCGCTGGCCAGGGACGTCGCGCCGCGCCGCCTGCCCGCGTTGCGGCACTCCTTCACCCACTTCGAGCTCGACATCTCGCCGTGGCTGCTCGAGGTTTCACACCAGCGCCGCTTGCCCGCACCGCGCGGCGAGCGCTGGCTGGCTGCCGATGGCCGCGTCGGCGTCCCTGCGCCCGTGGCAAAATTGCTGGCCGCCGGCCTGCCCGCGGGCGCCGGTGCCAAGGAGTCCGCGAATGGCGAGGATGGTGAACTGCGTGCTGCTCGGCCGCGAGGCCGAAGGCCTCGATCGCGCGCCGTATCCCGGGGAGCTGGGTCAGCGCATCCTTGAGAACGTGTCGAAGGAAGCCTGGCGCAAGTGGCTCGCGCACCAGACCATGCTGATCAACGAGTACCGGCTCGTGGCCTTCGAGCCGAAGGCCCGCCAGTTCCTCGCGGGTGAGATGGAGAAGTTCTTCTTCGGCGCCGGCTCGAAGCCGCCCGAAGGGTTCGTCGACCCGGCGTGAGCAAGCCCGGACTCCGGCCAGGACGCGGGCCATGAAGGACAGCCGCCTGCTGGCGCTCCTGGGCCAGGGACATGCGGCCCGGCAGCAGGGCCGCGCGGACGAAGCGCTGCGGCACTATCGCGCGGCGATCGAATTCGATCCCGGCAGCGCCGAGGCCCACACGGTCTACGGACTGCTGCTGCTGCTGGTCGATCGCGCCGCCGAGGCAGAAGCGCCGCTGCGGCGTGCGATGGCACTCGACCCGTCCCGGGCCGAGTGCCGCATCAACTTCGCGCGCTGGCTCGTGCACCAGGGCGAGCTGGAGCAGGCCGCCGCGCTCGTGGCAGGCGTCACGCGGGAGCAGCCGTCCTCGTGGTGGGCCTGGGACCGGCTGGGGGACATCGAAGTCCGTCGCGGCCGCTACGGCGAGGCGGCGGCGCATTTTGCGCAGGCGGCCAGGCTGCGTGCGGACGACCCGGCCGTGCACTTCAAGTGGGCGCGGGCCTGCTTCGATGCCGGCCGGCACATGGAAGCCCTGCAGATACTCGAGACGGCGGGACGCCTCGCGCCACGGCAGGAGAGCATCCTGCGGCTGCGCACCGAGATCTTCCAGGCGATGACCGAATGGGTGGCGCTCGGCCAGGCCGCGAAGGAATGGATCGAGGTGCGACCGGAGAGCTGGGAGGCCTGGCGCTGCCTCTCGAAGGCGCAGCTCGAGACCGGCTACCTGCGCCAGGCCATGGAGACCTGGCGCAAGTCGCTGGAGCTCGGCGGACGCGATGCCGACGCGCTCGCGACCTACGGGCGGCTGTGCCTGTCCGCGATGGAATACGGGGCCGCCGCGCGAGCCTTCGACGAAGCCGCGGCGCTCGATGCCGGCAACAGTCACCTGCTGTCCGGCAGGGCCGTGCTGTTCATGTTCACCGGCCGCTTCGACGAGGCGCGCGACTGCTGCCGCCGCGCCATCGCCGCAAACCCGCGCGACGCGGACGCCTGGAAGCTGCTGGTGCAGCTTTGCCGCGGGCGGCTGGACGCAGAGGAATTCCGCAGGCTCGAGGCGCTTGCCGAGGATCCGGCCGTTCGCGAGGAAGACCGCGTCACAGCCACATTCGCGCTGGCCGATAGCCTCGATGCACAGGGCGATACCGGGCGGGCATTCGCGACCTGGCAGCGGGCCAATGCGCGCGCGCGCGAGCGCGCGGGTGCACAGGGCGTGTACGACCCGGCCGTGCGCGAGGCTCAGACGGACGAGCTGATCACGCTGTTCGACCGGATCGTCGGGGGCGCGGAAGACAACGCGTCGCCGATGCCCGTCTTCATCGTCGGCATGCCGCGTTCCGGGACCACGCTGATCGAGAGCGTCATCGGCGCGCATTCAAGGGTGTTCGCCTGTGGCGAGCGGATGCAGATGCGCTGGATCCTGCAGGAATACCTCGACGAGCGCCGGCGCCAGCCGGAAAGCGCGATTCCGGAGGAGACCTGGCAACGCTGGCGCAGCTTCTACTGGCGCGAAATTCCCGAGCTGCGCGGCGCCTCGGCCGTCACCGACAAGAATCCCTGGAATTTCGATGCGATCGGGCTGATCCTGCGCGTGTTCCCGCGGGCCCGGATCATCCACGTGCGCCGCGATCCCGTCGAGACCGCATTCTCGATCTTCCGCAACCAGTTCTCGCGGCTCACGACCTTCACGCACGAACTCGCGGACATCGCACATTACTATGGCGAGTACGCGCGCCTGATGGCCCACTGGGAGCGCGTCGCCGCGGGGCGGTTCACGACGATACGCTACGAGGAGTTCCTCGGCCGCTTCGATGCCGCTGCGCCGGAAGTCCTGGCCGCCTGCGGGCTCGAGTGGGAACCCGCCTGCGGGCGGTACTGGGCCGCCGATCGCGTGATCGCGACCATGAGCGCGGTGCAGGCCCGAAAGCCCCCCGGATCGCCCTCCGGCCGGGCATCCGCTTATGTCCCGCAGCTCGAGCCGCTCGCGCAGGCGCTCGCCGCCGCCGGCGTGGACCTCGTGACCGGCGCTTCCTTGACGGGCGCCGAGCGGCCCCGGTCTAATACGCAGCCCCCGCATACGGCCAGGTAGCTCAGTTGGTAGAGCAGCGGACTGAAAATCCGCGTGTCGGTGGTTCGATCCCGCCCCTGGCCACCACTCCCTGCTTTCAGAAGCCGCGAATCCGGAATCAGGACGCGCTTTCGCGCGCCGGCAGGAACCGGCTGTTGCGCAGCAGCGCCGCCGAGACCAGCGACACCACGATGCCCACCGGGAAGATCTCGACGAAAGTGATCGGCAGCCGGATCAATGGATTCGCATACTGC
>JAHCAM010000019.1 GCA_019634895.1 Steroidobacteraceae bacterium
CCGCTGGCCGGCATGCTCCGCGAGGCCCGCGAGCGCGGCATCGCGACGCTCGTGGACGGCGCCCAGGCGGTGCCGCACCTGCCGGTGGACGTGCAGGCGCTCGGCTGCGATTTCTACGCCTTTTCCGGCCACAAGATGTATGGCCCGACCGGCGTCGGCGCGCTCTATGCGCGCGAGGCGGTGCTGGCCTCGATGCCGCCGTGGCAGGGCGGCGGCGACATGATCCTCGCCGTGTCGTTCGCCGGCTCGACCTGGAACCACCTGCCGCACCGCTTCGAGGCCGGCACGCCGAACGTGGGCGGCGCGGTCGGGCTGGCGGCGGCGATCGACTACCTCGAGGGCATCGGCATGCCGCGGATCGCCGCGCACGAGCACGGGCTGCTCGCACACGCGACGGCGGCGCTGTCGGCGATCCCGCGCCTCGCGATCGTCGGCACCGCGCCCGAGAAGACCAGCCTGGTGTCGTTCGCCGTCGACGGCCTGCACCCGCACGACCTCGGCACCGTGCTCGACGCGCGCGGCGTCGCCGTGCGCACCGGCCACCACTGCGCCATGCCGGTCATGGAATTCTTCGGGGTGCCGGCCACGACCCGCGCCTCGTTCGCGCTGTACAACACCGGCCAGGAGATCGACGCGCTCGCCGAGGGCGTCCGCGACGCGATCCGGATGCTCGGATGACGGAACTCTCCGACCTGTACCGCGACGTGATCGTGGACCACAACCGGCGCCCGCGGAACGCCGGGCGCCTCGACTGCCCGACGCACCAGGCCGAGGGCGACAACCCGCTGTGCGGCGACCGGCTGCGGCTGTTCGTGGACCTGCAGGACGACCGCATCCGCGACCTGCGCTTCGAGAACGCCGGCTGCGCGATCTCGACCGCGTCCGCCTCGCTGATGAGCGAGGCGGTCAAGGGCAGGAGCCGCGCGGAGGTCCAGGCGCTGTTCGAATCCGTGCACCGCATGCTGACGGAGCACGGCGCCGCGCCCGCCGCCTCGCTCGGCAAGCTCGCGGCGCTCGCCGGCGTGCGCCAGTACCCGGCGCGCGTCAAGTGCGCGAGCCTGTGCTGGCACACGCTGAATGCGGCGCTCGCGGGGTCCGCGGATCCCGTGACCACGGAGTGAGCATGCGCCACTCGAGCCACGAGCCCATCGTCGTGCAGCGCGAGGTGCGCGGGGTGATCGTGCCCGCCGGCGTCGAGGTGAAGCTGCGCCCCGGCAGCGTCGGCTACATCACCCAGGCGCTCGGCGGCAGCTTCACCGTCTACATCGAGGGCAACCTCTTCCGCATCGCGGGCGAGGACGGCGACGCCATCGGCAGGGAGCCGCTGCCGCGGCCGGCGCTGCCCGAGGGCGCGACCGAGGCGGACGTCGCGCGCCTGGTCTGGGACCAGATGCGGACCTGCTTCGACCCGGAGATCCCGATCAACATCGTCGACCTCGGCCTGGTGTACGACTGCGCGGTGACGCCGAACGAGGACGGCAGCCGCGACGTCGCCGTGCGCATGACGCTGACCGCGCCCGGCTGCGGCATGGGCGAGGTGCTGGTGGCCGACGTGCGCGACAAGCTGCTCATGATTCCCACCGTGCGCCGCGCCGACGTCGAGCTGGTGTTCGACCCGCCGTGGAACCAGTCGATGATGTCCGAGGCCGCGCGCCTGCAGACCGGAATGATGTAGGTCTAAAGGGGACGCGTCCAATTACGATAATTGGACGCGTCCCCTTTATTCCTCAGTCGCCGAGCGACAGCAGCGTGGCGTTGCCGCCGACCGCGGCGGTATTGATGGTGACGGTCTGTTCGGTCGCGAAGCGCGCCAGGTAGTGGGGCCCGCCGGCCTTGGGCCCGGTACCCGAGAGGCCGCAGCCGCCGAAGGGCTGCACCCCGACCACGGCGCCGATCATGTTGCGGTTCACGTACACGTTGCCGACCCGCGCGCGCTCGGCGATGCGCCTGGCCACGCTGTCGATGCGCGTGTGCACGCCGAGCGTCAGCCCGTAGCCGCTGGCGTTGATCTCGTCGACCACGGCCTCGAGCCGCGGCCCGGCGAAGCGCACGACATGCAGCACCGGCCCGAACACCTCGCCCTCGAGCCGCGCAATGCCCTCGATCTCGACCGCGAGCGGCGCGAACCAGTGCCCGCGCGCGAGCCCCGCGGGCAGCCGCACGCGGTGGTGCCAGCGCGCGCCCTGCACGATCGCCTGCGCATGCCGCTCCAGCGTTTCCCGCGCGCCCGCGTCGATCACCGGCCCGATGTCGGTGGCGAGCAGCGCCGGGTCGCCGACCGTCAGCAGGTCCATCGCGCCGGCCAGCAGCTCGAGCACGCGCGGCGCAATGTCCTCCTGCAGGTACAGCACGCGCAGCGCCGAGCAGCGCTGCCCGGCGGCGTTGAACGCCGAGGTGATGGCGTCGTGGACCACCTGCTCGGGCAGCGCGGAGCTGTCCACGATCATCGCGTTCTGGCCGCCGGTCTCGGCGATCAGCGCGGCGAGCGCGCCGTCGCGCGCGGCCAGCGTGCGGTTGATCAGCTGCGCGGTCGCGGTCGAGCCCGTGAACGCCACGCCCGCGAGGCGCGGGTCCGCGGTCAGCGCCGGGCCGATGCGCGACCCGCGGCCCGGCAGGAAATGCAGCACGTCGCCGGGAACGCCCGCACGGTGCAGCAGCCGGACCATGGCGGCGGCCACCAGCGGCGTCTGCTCGGCCGGCTTGGCCAGCACGGCATTGCCGGCGGCGAGCGCGGCCGCCACCTGTCCGGTGAAGATCGCCAGCGGAAAGTTCCAGGGGCTGATGCAGGCGAACACGCCGCGGCCGCGCAGCCGCAGCCGGTTGGACTCGCCGGTCGGGCCCGGCAGCGCCAGCGGCTCGCCGAAACCGCTCTCGGCGCCGGCGGCGTAGTAGCGCAGGAAGTCGACGGCCTCGCGCACTTCCGCAATCGCGTCCGGCACGGTCTTGCCGGCCTCGGTGACGCACAGCGCGATGAAGCGGGCGGCGTCGCGCTCCAGTTCGTCGGCGGCACGGCGCAGCGTCGCCGCCCGCTCCGCCGCCGGCGTGCGGTCCCAGCCCGGCTGCGCGGCACAGGCGAGCCCGAGCGCCTCGACCGCCAGCGCCGCGTCCGCCTCGCCGGCCTCGCCGACCACGCGCGCGAGGTTCGCCGGCGACAGCACCGGGTGACGCGGGCCGTCGCGATCGCGGCCGCCGACGCTGGGCAGCGCCGGCTGCACGCGCGCCAGCGCCTGGCGGCAGGCCGCCGCGAGCGCCTCCTGCGCGCGGGGATCCGCGAGATTGATGCCGGCCGAGTTCGCGCGCTCCGCACCGTAGAGCGCCCGCGGCAGCGGGATGCGCGGGTGCGGGCCGGGCCCGGCCTGCTCGACCTCCGTGACCGGGTCGCCGACCACCTCGGCGGGCGGCAGCGACTCGTCCACGATGCGGTTGACGAACGACGTGTTCGCGCCGTTCTCCAGCAGCCGGCGCACCAGGTAGGGCAGCAGGTCCTCGTGCGAGCCGACCGGAGCGTAGACACGGCACGGCAGGTTGCGGCCCGCCGGATCGGTCAGCTCGGCGTAGAGCTCCTCGCCCATGCCGTGCAGCCGCTGGAACTCGAACTCGCGGCCGTTCGCGCGCGCCAGGTGGATGATGTGGGCCGCGGTGTGCGCATTGTGGGTCGCGAACTGCGGCAACAGGCGGCGGCTGCCCTCCAGCAGGATGCGCGCGCAGGCCAGGTAGCAGACGTCGGTATGCGGCTTGCGCGTGAACACCGGATAGCCCGGAAGGCCGCGTTCCTGGGCGCGCTTGATCTCGCTGTCCCAGTAGGCGCCCTTGACCAGGCGCACGTTCAGCGTGCGCCCGGCGGCATCCGCGCGCGCCGACAGCCAGCGCAGCGCGTCCGGCGCGCGCTTGAGGTAGGCCTGTACCGCGAGCCCGAGCCCGTCCCAGCCGGCGAGGCCCGCGTCGGACAGCAGTCCGTCCAGCAGTTCCAGCGAGAGCTCGAGCCGGTCGGCCTCCTCGGCGTCGATGGTGAGCGCGATGCCGGCGCCGCGCGCCGCGAGCGCGAGCGTGCGCAGGCGCGCGCCGAGCTCGCGCAGCACCTGCTGGCGCCGGCCGTATTCGTAGCGCGGGTGCAGCGCGGACAGCTTGACCGAGATGCTCGGCCACGCCGCGGGCGCGCTCCCGGCGCGCACCGAGCGGCCGACCTCGGCGATGGCGCCGAGATAGGCCTCGAGGTAGCGCGCCGCATCGGGTTCGGTCAGCGCGGATTCGCCCAGCATGTCGTAGGTGTGGCGGTCACGCGCCGCCCCGCCTTCCGCGGCCCGCGCCAGCGCCTCCGCCATGTCGCGGCCCATGACGAACTGGTGCCCCATGATGCGCATCGCCTGGCGGAATGCCGCGCGCACCACCGGCTCGCCGAGCCGTGCGACCAGCCGGCGCAGGAAGGTGGCCGGGTCGCGCAGTTCCGCGTCTGCCGGGCGCATCAGCCGGCCGGTCAGCATCAGGCCCCAGGTCGAGGCGTTGACGAACAGCGAGTCCGCCCCGCCCAGGTAGTCGGACCACTGCCCGCTCGAGATCTTGTCGGCGATCAGCCGGTCGGCGGTGTCGGCGTCCGGAATGCGCAGCAGCGCCTCGGCCAGGCACATGAGCACGATCCCTTCCTGCGAGGCGAGGTCGTACTGCTGCAGGAACGCCTCGATGCCGCCGCCCCCGGTCCGGCGCGCGCGCGCGGCCTCGACCAGGCGGATCGCGTCTTCGCGCACGGCCTGGCGTGCGGCCGCCGGCAGCCGCGCCAGCTCCAATAGCCGCGCGACCAGTGCGGCTTCGTCCGCCAGCCAGTTGGCATTCACCGCGGCGCCGGGCGCGGAAACGAAGCCCTGCGGATCGGCGCGCAGGAAGGCGGGTGGCGCGGCGTCGTTCATCGCCGTCATTCTAGCCGTCGCCGGCATCGCGGGCGGCGCGGTGCCGGCGGTAGTCGGCAAGGATGCGGCCGTGGTCGAACGCGAGCGGCGGCGGCGTCCGGGGATCCACGACGCGGACGCCGCCGGCATCGTCGCCGGCCACCGGTTCGCCGCTGGCGCCCGCGACGTAGACCAGGCTCACCGTGTGCCCGCGCGGGTCGCGGCCGGGTTCGGAGTACACGCCGAGCAGCGCCCCGAGCCGGATCTCGAGGCCCGTTTCCTCCCGCGCCTCGCGGCGGGCGGCCTCCTCCACCGTCTCCCCGATCTCGACGAAGCCGCCGGGCAGGGCGAAGCCCGGCGGCGGATGGCCGCGCTCGATCAGCACGATCGGCCGGCCGGGCCGGTCCTCGAGCTCGATCACGACGTCGACGGTCAGGCGCGGGGTCGCCGGCAGCGCCATCAGCGCAGCTCCCCGGCGCTTCGACCCGAGGCCGCCGCGGCCCGCAGTCGCGCGGCGGCGTCGGCACCGAGGTAGCCGGCGATCAGCCTGCGGCCGACGTACAGCAGCGGGATCAGCGCGATCGCCATGGTCATCTTGTACAGGTAATTGACGGTGCCGACCGCGAGGAAGAGTGCGATCGGCCACTGCTGCGGACCGAGCACGAAGGCGATGTACAGCACGATGAAGCTGTCCACCAGCTGCGAGACGGCCGTCGAGCCGGTCGCGCGCAGCCACACCAGGCGCTCGCCGGTCGCGCGGCGGATGCGCTGGAACACCGCGACGTCGATCAGCTGGCCGACCAGGAAGGCCGTGATCGAGCCGCCGATGGTCCACAGGCCCTGCCCGAAGGTCGCGGCGAAGGCGGCCTGCATGTCCGGCACGCCGCGCTCCGCGCCGATGGTCACCCACCAGCGGGCCGGCGCCAGCTCGATCGCGAGGTAGGCGAACAGGAAGGCGTAGGCGATGAAGCCGACCGCGAGCCAGGAGATGAAGCGCACGCCGCGCACGCCGAAGTGCTCGTTGATGACGTCGGTCATGATGAAGACGACCGGCCAGAGCATCACGCCCGCGGTGAACGACAGCGAGCCGCCCTGGCCGAACAGGCGCCAGTCGAAGGAATCCAGGCCCAGCGTGTCCTCGAGCGCGAAGATCTTGACGCCGACGAACTCGGCCATCAGGGCATTGGTCACGAACAGGCCGGAGAGCGCGATGAACAGCCGCGCCGGCCGTGAGGCGACGACGGCCGCAGCCGGGTCGCGTGGGTGTTCGGGCATGCAGGGGTCTCCCGGGCCGCGATTATACGGGGCGGCACGGGCGCGCCGGAGGTTCCCTATAATCCGCGCAGGCCGCCGGACGGGACCTCATGGACCAGGCACTGCTGGACCGCCTCGAGTCGCAGCTCGCGCAACTCGAGAAGGACGGGCTGTACAAGCGCGAGCGCGTCATCGCCTCCGGCCAGGACCCGGTGGTCCGGCTCGAGGACGGACGCGAGGTCATCAACCTCTGCGCCAACAACTACCTCGGGCTCGCCAACCACCCGGAACTGAGGCGCGCCGCCCACGAGGCGCTCGACCGCTACGGCTACGGCATGGCCTCGGTGCGCTTCATCTGCGGCACGCAGACCGTGCACCGCGAGCTCGAGCGGCGGCTCTCGGCCTTCCTCGGCACCGAGGACACGATCCTCTACTCGTCGTGCTTCGACGCGAACGGCGGCCTGTTCGAGACGCTGACCGACGACAGCGACGCGATCATCTCGGACGCGCTCAACCACGCCAGCATCATCGACGGCATCCGGCTGTCGAAGGCCCGGCGCCTGCGCTACGACAACGGCGACCTCGGCCAGCTCGAGCAGCGCCTGAAGGAGGCGCAGGACGCGCGCACGCGGCTGGTGGTGACCGACGGGGTGTTCTCGATGGACGGCACGCTCGCGCCGTTGCCCGGCATCTGCGAGCTGGCCGGGCGCTACCGCGCGACCGTCGTGGTCGACGACTCGCACGCGACCGGCTTCATGGGCGCGGACGGGCGCGGCACGCACGAGCACTGCAACGTCATGGGCCGCGTGGACATTCTCACCGGCACCCTCGGCAAGGCGCTCGGCGGGGCCAGCGGCGGCTACGTGTCCGGCCGCGGCGCCGTCATCCGCTGGCTGCGGCAGCGCTCGCGGCCCTACCTGTTCTCCAACACCATCGCGCCGGTCGTGGCCGCGACCACGATCGCGGTACTCGACCTGCTCGAGCGGTCCGGGGACCTGCGCCGCCGGCTGCGGGACAACGCCGCCTGGTTCCGCGCGCGGATGGCCGCGCTCGGCTTCCGGCTGGTGCCGGGAGAGCACCCGATCATCCCGGTGATGATCGGCGACGCCGCGCTCGCGGTGCGCATGGCGGACCGCCTGCTGGAGCTCGGCGTCTACGCCGTCGGCTTCTCCTATCCGGTCGTGCCGATGGGCAAGGCGCGCATCCGCACGCAGATGTGCGCCGGCCACGACCGCGCCATGCTCGAGCGCGCGGTCGCGGCCTTTGCGCAGGCGGGACGCGAACTTGGCATCCTCGGGCAGTGAGGTCCACTCGATGAAGGCGCTGATCAAGTCGAAGCCGGAGCCCGGCATCTGGCTGGGCGAGCTGCCGCGCCCGGAGCCGGGGCCGAACGACGTGCTGATCCGCATGAAGAAGACCGCGATCTGCGGCACCGACATCCACATCTACCAGTGGGATGCCTGGGCACAGCGCACGATTCCCGTGCCGATGCAGGTCGGCCACGAGTACTGCGGCGAGATCGTGGCGCTCGGCAGCGAGGTGCGCGGGCTCGCGGTCGGCGACCGCGTCTCGGGCGAGGGCCACATCACCTGCGGCCACTGCCGCAACTGCCGCGCCGGACGCCGGCACCTGTGCCGCAACACCCAGGGCGTCGGCGTCAACCGGCCCGGCTGCTTCGCGGAGTTCATGGTGCTGCCCGCCGCCAACGTGTTCCGCCTGCCGGCGGCCATCACCGACGAGATCGCCTCGATCCTCGACCCGCTCGGCAATGCGACCCATGCCGCGCTGTCCTTCAACATGGTCGGCGAGGACGTGCTGATCACCGGCGCGGGCCCGATCGGCATCATGGCGGTCGCGATCGCGCGCTTCGTCGGCGCGCGCCACGTCGTGATCACCGACGTCAACGATTACCGCCTCGATCTCGCCCGCCGCATGGGCGCCACGCGCGCGCTGAACGTCAGGAACGAGAGCATCGACGACGCGATGAAGTCGCTGGGCATGGAGGAAGGCTTCGACGTCGGCCTCGAGATGTCGGGCAATGCGGCGGCGTTTCGCGACCTGCTGCGCGTCATGCACCACGGCGGCAGCATTGCCATGCTCGGCATCCCGCCCGGCGAGGTGGCCATCGACTGGAACCAGGTGATCTTCAAGGGCCTGGTCATCAAGGGCATCTACGGCCGCGAGATGTTCGAGACCTGGTACAAGATGGCGGCGATGCTGCAGAGCGGGCTCGACGTGAGCCCGGTGATCACGCACCGCTTCGCGGTCGGCGACTACCGCCGGGCGTTCGAGACCATGCAGGGCGGGCAGTCGGGCAAGGTGATCCTGGAGTGGGCGGCCTAGGGGACTGTCCCCTTTTCGGCTTTGAGAAAAGGGGACTGTCCCCTCTTGCTCACTCCACCCGGCATTCGCAGAGATAGACCGGGCGGCCCTCGGCGGCGAGCGCGAGCAGGGTACGCGCCCTGGCCAGCGCCTCGCCGACGCCCGGCAACGGCGCACGGCGGGGCGTGAACGCCTGCACCGCCCTTGCCGCCGCGAAGCGCAGGCGCCGCGCGAGCGCATCGCGCCAGCTCAGTTCCTGCTCGTACCAGGTCACGCCGTAGCCTTCCGGCAGACCCGCGAGTCCCGCGGCCTCGGCAATCGCCTCGTCCAGGCCGCCGAGCTCGTCCACGATGCCGGCGGCCCGGGCGTCCGCCCCGGTCCACACCCGGCCCTGCGCCAGGCTTTCGATCTCCTCGGGCCGACGGTCGCGCGCGCGCGCCACGTTGCCGACGAAGGTGCGGTAGGCGTGCTCCACCGAGGCCTGCAGGATCTCGCGCGCGTCGGGGCCGAGCGCGCGGTCGAGTTCGGCCTGCCCCGCGAGGCGGGTGGTGCCGAAGCCGTCGCTGGTGATGCCGATCTTGCCGAGCGTGCGCTGGAAGGTGGGGACAATGGCGTAGACGCCGATCGAGCCGGTGATCGTGGTCGGCGCGGCCACGATGCGGCTCGCGTCCATGGCGATGTAGTAGCCGCCGGAGGCGGCCACCGTGCTCATGGAGGCCACCACCGGCTTGCCGGATTCCACCAGCGCGGCCACCTCGCGGCGGATCACCTCGGAGGCCAGCATGCTGCCGCCGGGGCTGTCGATGCGCAGCACCACCGCGGCGATGTCGTCGTCGCGGCGCGCGTCGCGCAGCAGCGCCGCCAGCGAGTCGCCGCCGACGGTGCCGGGGGACTGCTCGCCGTCCAGGATCTCGCCCGAGGCGACGATGATGCCCACGTTCTGGTCGGAGCGGCGCGCCAGCGCCTGCTGCGAGCGCACCGCCGGCAGGTAGGACCGCCAGCGCACCGCCGCATAACCGGTGTCCTCGTCCTCGCCCGCGATCTCGGCGACCCGCTGCTCGAATTCGGCGCGGGTCAGCAGGCCATCCACCAGCCCGCGCGCCAGCGCGTATTGCGCGGTGTCGCCGCCGGTCGCCCGCACGCCCGCGGCCGCTTCGTCCGCGTAGGCCTGGACCAGGGCAGGGTCGAGATCGCGGGCGGCGGCGACGTCCGACTTGTAAGCGTCCCACAGCGCGCCGACCCACAGCTCGGCATCCGCGCGGTCTTCCCGCGACATGTCGCTGCGCGTGAAGTCCTCGGGCGCGGTCTTGTGGCTGCCGACCTTGAAGACGTTGATGTCCACGGCGAGCTTGTCGATCGCGCCGCGGAAATAGCTGCGGTAATAGGAGTAGCCTTCGATCAGCACGTAGCCCATCGGGTCCAGGTAGACCTCGTCGGCCTGCGCCGCGAGATAGTACTGGCGCTGGCTGTAGCCCTGGCTGAAGGCGTAGACCTTCTTGCCGGCATCGCGGAACCAGCGGATCGAGCGCGCCAGGTCCTGCATCATCGGCAGCCCGGCGCCCTGGAGGCCGTCCAGGTCGAGCACCAGCGCGCGGATGCGGGGGTCATCGCGGGCGTGGTCCACGACGTCCACCAGGTCCCGCAGCCGCGTCTCGCTGCGCCCCTCGCCGGTGGCGTCGGCGAGCGCGCGCTCCAGCGGGTCGCCGCTTTCCTCCTCGACCAGGAAGCCCTGCGGCGCCAGCACCAGCGCCGCGCTCCTGGGGATGATCGGCAGGGCCGTGTGGCTCGCCGCGAGCAGCACGCCGAACAGCAGCAGCAGCAGCAGCAGGTGCAGGACCTTGCGCAGCCCGTCGAGGGCGTACCACACGCCCTTCAGCACCGCCCCGACCGCTCGCAGCACGGGCATCCCGCTTCCTCAGGCCCCGAGTTTTTCCTCGATGCGGGCCGACTTGCCGGAGCGGTCGCGCAGGTAGTAGAGCTTCGCGCGGCGCACCTTGCCCCGGCGCTTGACCTCGATGTCGGCGATCGACGGGCTGTGGGTCTGGAACACGCGCTCCACGCCCTCGCCGTGCGACACCTTGCGCACCGTGAACGAACTGTTCAGGCCGCGGTTCTTGCAGGCGATCACCACGCCCTCGTAGGCCTGCACGCGCTCGCGGTCGCCCTCGCGGACCTTGACCTGCACGACGACCGTGTCGCCGGGCCCGAAGTCGGGCAGCTTGCGCTTCATGGAGCGCGATTCCAGTTCCTGCATGATCTTGTTCATCGCTCGTACCCCGGTCCAGTGTCTTCCAGTAACTGACTCACGCGCGCGGCGCCTCGATCCCCGCCTCCGCGCAGTATTCCTCGAGCAGCGCCCGCTCGTCGGGCGCCAGCGGCCGCCCCGCCAGCAGCTCCGGGCGCAGCCGCCAGGTGCGCCCGAGCGCCTGCTTCAGGCGCCAGCGCGCGATGGCGGCGTGGTTGCCGCCCAGCAGCACCGCCGGCACCGGCCGGCCCTCCCACGACTCGGGCCGCGTGTAGTGCGGCCAGTCGAGCAGCCCCGCGCCGAACGAGTCCTGCTCAGCCGACAATTCGTCGCCGAGCACGCCCGGCAGCAGCCGCGCCACCGCATCGATCACGACCAGCGCCGGCAATTCGCCGCCCGACAGCACATAGTCGCCGATCGACAGCTCCTCGTCGATCAGGGCGTCCACGACCCGCTGGTCGATGCCCTCGTACCGCCCGGCCACCAGCCCGAAGCCCGGCAGCGCCGCCAGGCGCCGTGCCCCGGCCTGGTCGAACCGCCGCCCCTGCGCCGACAACGCGATCACCGGCGCCCCCGCCGGCAAGCGCGCGCGTACCGCGCGTATCGCCGTCGCCAGCGGTTCGGGCGCCAGCACCATGCCCGGTCCGCCGCCGAACGGGCGATCGTCCACCGTGCGGTGCGCATCCGTCGCATGGTCGCGCGGGTTCTCCGTGCCGACCCCGAGCCTGCCCGCGGTGCGCGCGCGCCCGACGACTCCCGCGGACAGCCCCGCGGCTATCAGCGCCGGGAACAGCGTCACGACTTCGATCTGCACTAGAAGTCCGGGTCCCAGTCCACGACGACCCGGCCCCGCTCCAGGTCCACCCGCCGCAGGTGCCTGGGCACGAGCGGCACCCAGTGCTCGCGCTCGCCCGACACCACCATCACCGGATTGGCCGGCAGGTCGAGGAAGTGATCCACGCGGCCCAGCGGCCGCCCGTCCTGGTTCACCACCTCGAGCCCCACCAGGTCTGCCCGGTAGTATTCGCCCGCACCGAGCGCCGGCAGCTCGCCGCGCTCGATCCACAGTTCTCCCCGCGCCAGCGCCATCGCGCCGTCGCGGCCGTCGACGCCTTCGATCCGCGCCACCAGTCCCTTGCCGTGGCGCCGGCCTTCGAGCGGGCGCAACTCGCGGCTGCCGCCTGCGGGCAGCGCGACGCGCCAGCAGGGAAACTCGAGGATCTGTTCCGGCGGATCGGTGAAGGAGGCAACCTTCACCCAGCCGCGCACGCCGAACGGTCCCGCGATGCGGCCCAGCACGACGCGCTCATGCGCCCGTCCGGGATCCCCTGACGGCGCCGGCGGCATCGCGGCACGGCCCGCGGCTCAGGCCGCGGCTTGCTTGCGCGCCGACGTGACCAGCGCCCGCACCCGGTCCGACATGGTCGCGCCCAGCTTCGTCCAGTGGTCGATCCGCGCCAGGTCGAGTTCCAGCCTGCGGTCCTTGCCCCTGGCGACCGGATTGAAGAAGCCGATCTGCTCCAGCACCGTCCCGCCCTGCCGCTTGCGGCTGTCGGTGACGACCACATGGAAGAACGGCGCGTTCTTGCCGCCGCGGCGCGTCAGACGAATCGTGACCATCGACAGAATCCCTCGCAGCCCCGCTGCGTTTTTCCGGGGCCCGGCGGGGCCCCTCAAAGAGCCGCGCATTCTACTCAAATCCCCCCGCCGATGAAAGGCTTACGGCGCCCCGCCCCGGCCCGGCCCGGCCCCGCCCGGCAGCCGGCCGGCCAGCCCGCGCAGCAGGCGCTTGAGGCCCCCGCCCTTCATCTGCTTCATCACCCTTTCGATCTGCAGGAACTGCTTCAGCAGCCGGTTCACCTCCTGCACGGGGACGCCGGCGCCCGCGGCGATGCGGCGCTTGCGCGAGGCGGCGATGATCGCCGGCCGGCGCCGCTCCGAGGGGGTCATCGAGTCGATGATGCCGATCTGGCGGCGGATGCTGCGCTCGTCGACCTGCGCCGCCGCGCCCGCCGGCAGCATCTGCGCCGGCAGCTTGCCGGCGAGCGCGGCCATGCCGCCCATGCGGCTGAACTCGGCGAGCTGCTCGCGCAGGTCGGTGAAGTCGAAGCCGCGGCCCTTGGTCACCTTCTCCGCGAGGCGGCGGGCCTTGTCCTGATCGGCATTGGCCTGGACCTGCTCGATGAGCGTGAGTACGTCGCCCATGCCGAGGATGCGCGCGGCGACGCGCTCGGGATGAAAGGGCTCGAGCGCGTCGGCTTTCTCGCCGGTGCCCATGAACAGGATCGGCTTGCCGGTCACCTGCCGCACGGAAAGCGCCGCGCCGCCGCGTGCATCGCCGTCGGCCTTGGTCAGGATCACGCCCGTGAGCGCGAGGGCCGCGTCGAAGGCGCGGGCCGCGTTGACCGCGTCCTGGCCGGCCATGCTGTCGACGATGAACAGGCGCTGGTGCGCGGACACGGCGCGGTCGATCGCCTGCACCTCGGCCATCATCTCCTGGTCCACGTGCAGGCGGCCCGCGGTGTCCACGATCACAACGTCGTGCTGATGCCGCCGCGCGTAGTCGACGGCCGCGGTCGCGATCGCGACCGGCGACGCGCCGGCGGGAGCCGGAAAGAATTCGGCCTGGACCTGGCCCGCGAGCCGCTCGAGCTGGGTCATGGCCGCGGGACGGTAGACGTCGGTGCTCACCAGCAGCGGCTTGCGGTCCTGCCGCCCGGCCAGGTGGCGGGCGAGCTTCGCCGCGGTCGTGGTCTTGCCGGCGCCCTGCAGTCCGGCGAGCAGCACCACCACGGGCGGCGGCGCCCGCAGGTCGAGTCCGGCGGCCGGCTCGCCCATCACCCGCGTCAGTTCCTCGTGCAGGATGCGGATGAAGGCCTGGCCCGGCGTCAGGCTGCGCTCCACCTCCGCGCCCAGGGCGCGCGCGCGCACCGACTCGGTGAAGGATTTGACGACGGCGACCGCCACGTCCGCCTCGAGCAGCGCCATGCGCACCTGGCGCAGCGCATCGGCGATGTTGTCCTCGGTCAGGCGGCCGCGCCCGCGCAATGCGTCCACGGCGCGGCCGAGTCGTTCGGCGAGCGTGTCGAACATCGGCGGCTCCTCGCGTGCAGGCGGGCGCCGATTATAGGCCAGCGCCGCCCGCGCTTTGCTTCCCCGGTGCCCTGTGCAATGATCGCCCGCGATCCCGGAGCGGCCTTTCATTGCGCGCATTCCTCGTCATCCTGCTCTATCTCGCGGCCAGCGCCGCGGCGGCGCACGCCGCGCGCCAGGGCAGCGCGCGCCCGGCAATCGCGGAGCCGGCCTGGTACTTCGCGCTCGCGGCGCTCGCCGCCCACGCCGCCTGGCTCGTGGGCGTCGTTCGACCGGGCGGCATCGGCACGCTGAGCCTCGCGGACAGCGCGTCGTCGATGGGCCTCGCCATCGGCGTTGGCGGACTGCTGGCGCTGTTCGCTCCGCGCTTTCGCGGCACCGCGGCCGTGATGCTGGGGCTGGCCGCGCTGCTCGCGGCGGGCACCGGCAGCATGCAGGAGACGCCCGTCGTCACGCCGGGCGGCTGGCCGTTCTCGGTGCACGTCGTGCTGGCGATGGGCGCGGCGGGCATGTTCGCCATCGCCGCGGTGTTCGTGCTGATGCTGTCGATGCAGGACCGGGCCTTGCGGGCGCACCGCGCGCCGCGCTGGCTCGCCGCGTTGCCGCCGGTCGAAAGCTTCGAACGCGCGCTGTTCACGGTGCTGGCAACCGGCATGGCCGCGCTCACGGTCGCGATCCTGATGGGACTGCTGTTCGTGACCGACCTGTTCGCGCAGCACCTCGTGCACAAGGTCGTGCTGGCGCTCCTCGCCTGGATCATCTTCGCGGTGCTGCTGGTCGGCCGCTGGCGCCGCGGCTGGCGCGGTCGCACCGCCCGGCGCTACACGCTGGCCGGCTTCGCGTCGCTGGCGATCGCCTACTTCGGCAGCAAGTTCGTGCTCGAGATCCTGCTCGGCCAGCACTGGGGCTGAATTAAATGGGGACGCGTCCAATTACCTGGGCAAGGTAATTGGACGCGTCCCCATTTAATTCAGGGCGGTGAGGGCTTCGCGGATGCCGGAGACGGAGGTGACGGCGATGCCCTCGATCGGCTGGCGCGGGGCGTTGGCGCGCGCCACCACCGCGCGGCGGAAGCCGTGCTTGGCCGCCTCGCGCAGCCGCTCCTCGCCGTAGGGCACGGGCCGGATCTCGCCGGTCAGGCCGACTTCGCCGAACAGCACCAGGTCCTGCGGCAACGGGCGGCCATCGAGGCTGGAAGCGAGCGCCGCGATCACGGCGAGGTCGGCCGCCGTTTCCCCGAGGTGCACGCCGCCGACGACGTTCACGAACACGTCGTGCGCCGCGAGCGCGACGCCCGCGTGCCGGTGCAGCACGGCGAGCAGCAGCGCCACGCGGTTCGACTCGAACCCGACCGCCACCCGGCGCGGGTTGGCGAGCGCGCTCTCGTCCACCAGCGCCTGCACCTCGATCAGCATCTGGCGCGTGCCTTCGCGCGCGACCGTGACCGCCGAGCCCGGCACCGGCTGGGTGCCGCGCGACAGGAAGATCGCCGACGGATTGCGCACCTCGCGCAGCCCCTGCCCTTCCATCGCGAACACGCCGATCTCGTTGACCGCGCCGAAGCGGTTCTTCACGGCGCGAATCACGCGGAACCGGCTGCCGGAGTCGCTCTCGAAGTACAGCACCGTGTCCACCATGTGCTCGAGCACGCGCGGGCCCGCGATCACGCCCTCGCGGGTGACGTGCCCGATCAGCAGCACGGCGGTTCCGGTCGCCTTGGCGTGGCGCACCAGGCTCGCGGTCGACTCGCGCAGCTGCGTCACCGCTCCCGGTGCGGCCTCGACCGCCGCCACCGACATGGTCTGTATGGAATCCACGACCAGTGCGCGGGCCGCAGACTCGCCCGCCAGCTCGAGGATGCGTTCGACCGAGGTCTCGGCCACGACCGCCAGCGTCCCGGGCGGCAGCCCCAGCCGCCGCGCGCGTTCGGCCACCTGGCGGATGGATTCCTCGCCGGTCGCGTACAGCACCGGCAGTTCGGCCGCGAGTGCGGCCGCGCACTGCAGCAGCAGCGTGGACTTGCCGATGCCCGGATCGCCGCCGATCAGCGTGACCGAGCCCGGGGCGAGCCCGCCGCCCAGCACGCGGTCGAGCTCCGCGAAACCCGTTGCGAGCCGCGCCTCTTCCTGTCCGGCGACTGCGGCGATCGGCTGCGGCGCGGTCGCGAGGCCGCCGCGGCGGGCCGTGCCGCTGCGTCGCGGCTCGGTGAAAGAGGCCAGCGTGTTCCATTCGCCGCAGGCCGGACACTGGCCGGCCCAGCGCGGCGTATCGGCGCCGCAGGCGGAACAGACGAATGCAGTGCGGGGCTTGGCCATCGTCAGGACCGGGCATCGGGGAGCGGCGATGCTAGCACGCGGTCCCCTGACCGCACCCCGCGAAGGGACTGCGGCACAGGTCGCGGTTTCACCCCTAAGCGCTTGAAAAACAGGCCCCTCCCCGTATCGGCCGGGCGCATGCCCGTTTATCATCCGTGGATCAGGGTGGTCAGGGATCCTGGGGCGAATGCCTGACGAATCGAGCCGCGACGGCTGGCTGCGCAATCTTTCCGGCATGGCGGGCAGGAAGTCCGGTGATCCGGCACCAAGCATCGGCAAGCCATTGGCCATGGCGATCGCCGAGAAACCCGCATCCCGGAAAACCCCTGCAGCGCCGGCGGCCGCGCCCAGGCCCCGGGCCAACGCGCTGCAGCCTGGCCAGGTCTTCCACCATTTCAAGGTGCAGCAGGAACTCGGCCGCGGCGCCACCGCTACCGTGTACCGCGCGATCGACGATCGCAACGGCGGCACGGTCGCGCTCAAGACGCTGTCGCTCGCCGATGACTGGCCCGACGACCTGCTCGACGAGGCCAAGCTGCGGCTCCTGCGCGAGGCCGACGCCGCCGGATCGCTCGCGCATCCGGACATCGTCGAGATCAAGGAAGCGGGCGAGCACGACGGCATCGTCTACCTGGCGATGGAATACGTCGAAGGCGTGAACCTCGGCATGCACGCGACCGAGGGCCGGCTGCTGCCGCCGCGGCTGGTCGCCGAGATGTGCGCGCGCGTCGCGGATGCGCTCTACTTCGCGCACCAGCGCGGCATCATCCACCGCGACATCAAGCCGGCCAACATCGTGTTCGACCAGAGGAACCGCCGCGTGCGGGTCATGGACTTCGGCGTTGCGCGGCTGGTGGACAGCCGGGCGACGCGCACCGGCGTGATCCTGGGCTCGCCGTCCTACATGGCGCCCGAGCAGCTCGATGCGCGCCCGGTGACGGCGCAGTCGGACCTGTTCTCGCTGGGCGTGACCGTGTTCCAGCTGCTGACCGGCATGCTGCCATTCCGCTCGGACTCGATCCCCGGCCTGATGCAGAAGATCTCCGGCGAGCCGCATCCGCCGCTGCGCGTCGTGCGCCCCGACCTGCCGGCCTCGCTGTCCGCGGTGATCGACCGCGCCCTCGAAAAGGATCCCGAACTGCGCTACCGCAGCGGGGCGGAGATGGCGCAGGCTCTGCGCGACGCCGCCCGCGAGACGGACCCGGCACTGCGCTGATGGGCCGGTATGTCACGCTGCGAAGCCGCGTGCAGGCCGTCGGTCTGACCGACACCGGCAAGGTGCGCGAGCACAACGAGGACTCGATCGCACTCGACACCGACATCGGCCTCTACGTCCTGGCCGACGGCATGGGCGGCTACAACGCGGGCGAGGTGGCCTCCGGCATCGCCGTCAAGACCATCACCAACCTGGTGCGCGAGGCCTACCAGGCGCAGGAACTCGAGGGCAGCGACAAGGCCACCGGCCTGCACCGCCCGAGCATCGTCCTGCGCGACGCCATTGCCCGCGCCAACAAGATCATCCACCAGACCTCCAAGTCGCAGACCCAGTGCGAGGGCATGGGCACGACCGTGGTCGCGGCACTGCTCTACGACAACCGGGTGACCGTGGCGCACGTCGGCGATTCGCGCATGTACCGCCTGCGCAAGGAGAACTTCGAGCAGCTGACGATGGACCATTCGCTGCTGCAGGAACTGGTGGATCGCGGTTTCTATTCCGCCGAGGAGGCGCAGCGCGCCACCAACAAGAATTACGTGACCCGGGCCCTGGGGGTCGAGCCGACCGTGGACGTCGAGGTCCACGAACTGCCGGTCGAGCCCGGCGACTGCCTGGTGCTGTGCTCCGACGGCCTGACCGACATGGTCGAGGACGACGATATTCACTTAACAATCAGCACGTTCGGCGGTAATCTTGATACAGTAGCTAGACAGCTGATCCAGCTGGCCAATGATAGTGGCGGCCGGGACAACATCTCGGTCGTGCTGGCCCAGGTGGTCGAACTTTTCCCCGCACGGCGGGGCATACTTGACAGAATATTGGCCTGGTTCGGATAAACGGCGGCGAGGGAGAACATGGCGCGGCTTATCTTGAGTCTGGATGGCCAGGTGCTGGCCGAATACAACATGACCAAGGAGCGGTACACGGTCGGCCGCCTCCCCGACAACGACGTGCGCATCGACAATGCCGCCGTCAGCGGCCATCACGGCCTGATCATCAACATCCTGAACGACTCGTTCCTCGAGGACCTCAACAGCACCAACGGCACCTACGTCAACGGCAAGCTGATCAAGAAGCACGCGCTGACGCACGGCGACGTGATCACGATCGGCCATCACCACCTCCGTTTCGTGGACAGCCAGGTGGAGAGCGCCGAACAGGACGAGTTCGAACGCACGCTCGTGATCCAGCCGGGACAGGTCAGCGAGGCACGCCTGCGGGCCGCGACCGAACAGGTCGCCCCGGCGCCGCCCGCCCCGGCGCCGCAGGCCCAGCCCGCGGCACGCCCCGCAGCCGCCGCGGCAGCCGCGGAAAAGGGAGCGCCCTCGCGCCCGGCCAAGCTGCAGGTGCTGTCGGGCCAGTTCGCGGGCCGCGAGCTGGAACTGGCGAAGACGCTGACCACGCTCGGCCGGCCGGGCGTGCAGGTCGCGGCCATCAGCCGCCGCGCCGACGGCTACTACGTGGTGCACGTCGAGAGCGCGAAACCCGGCGACTTCCCGCTCGTGAACGGCCAGCCGATCGGGCCGCAGGCCCGCCGCCTGCACGACAACGACGTGGTCACGCTCGCCGGCGTGAAGATGGGCTTCTTCGAGGCCTGAGCCCGCGCGAGGCGATCAGCTCAACAGCAGCCAGGCGAAGGTCGCCTGGCTCGCAAAGCCGGCGGCGAAGGCGAGCGTCCGCACCCATGGCCAGGCCAGCGTGTACGCGACCGCGTGCACGAGGCGCGCCCAGAAATACATCTTGGCCGCGAACGCCGTGGTCTCGCTCGAGACTCCCGCGGCGTGTGCGGCGAGCACCAGCGCCGCGAACACCACCAGGTTCTCGACCGCGTTGCCGTGCGCCTGCTGCAGGCGCTGCGCCCAGGCCGACTGCGGCTTCGGGTTCGCCGGGTAGCCGACCGCGTCGGCGATGCCGCGCACCGCAATCCGGTTCAGGATGTACGGCACCCACAGCAGCGCGGTCAGCGCAGTGACCAGCACGAGATAGTGGAGTTCGATGTTCATGGCTTGGTCTCCCAGGCGCCCGCCGCTGCGGGCGCTGGCAGACTACCCTCCGGCCCACCCTCCCGCCACACCCGCTTCAGCCGCCCCGCAGCCCGGCGAGGCCGAAGGCGACGATGCCAAGCGCCGAGGCGGCACGGATCGCCCGCTGCCAGCGCGCACCCGGCAGCACGGCACCCATGGCCGCGCCCGCGCCGGCAACCACCAGCGCCACGCCGAGACTGCCCAGGAACAGCGCCACCGCCAGCCAGGCGGCCACCGCGGGCGACCCCGCGACCGGCAGCTGCGGCACGAAGCCGGCGAACACGACGATCGTCATCGGATTGACCAGCGTCAGCAGGAAGGTCGGCCAGAGTGAAGCGCTGGCGGACGCCGGCGGCGCCGCCGCCGGCGGGCGCCGCAACAGCATGGCCAGCCCGAGTCCCACCAGCAGCAGCGAGCACGCGGTGCGAATCGTCCCGGCCTGCGCCGCGACCAGCGGCAGGATGATCGCCGCGGCCGAGAACGCCACCAGCGCGTAGAGCAGGTCCGCGAGCGCCGCGCCGAGGCCGGCGAAGGCCCCGGCCGCGAAGCCGCGCCGCGCCGCGGTCGCGAGGATCAGGAGTGCGATGGGCCCGATCGTGCCGGCCAGCAGGGCGCCGAACAGCAGTGACTTGAGCCAGGCGGCGGCCACGGTCGCAGCGCCGGGCGGGGATGGTCAGTGGGAGGCGGCGAACCCGCTGCCGGTCGCGAGCTGCCAGCCGAGCGCGGCCCAGAATGCGAGCAGCACGAACAGGCTTGCGGCGAACACGCGGAAGCGCCAGATCACCTTGTTGGTGGTCAGGTGGATCGCGCTGTGCAGGTAGCGCAGCGCCACGTAGGCCCAGGCGAGCGCGAGCAGCAGCGTTCCGCTCCTGCCGGCGGCGAAGGCGATCGCGATGCCGGCGTAGAACAGGGTCGGCATCTCGTACAGGTTGTTGAGGTTGCGCGCGGTGGCGGCGACATCCGCGGGCTCGCCCTCGCCCTTGAACACCTTGTAGTAGCGCGGATCCACGCGGCCGGCGCGGGCTGCGGCGAACCGCTGCCGCGCGAGCCGGACCACGACCGCGAGCGTGAGCGCGACGAGCGCGAAGGCGGGCCAGACGATGGACATGCCAGTGCTCCCGGGCATCATGGGCCTGGTGCCGGCTGCGGTGCCGGGCGCCGGAACAGCGACGCGAAATCGTGCTCCGGTCGGTACCCTAACTCGGCCATCGCCCGGTCGACAACATAAACGCGGTCGATGGAGGCCGGCAACCGCCAGCCGCGGCGCGCGAACTCGGCCTCCGCCCAGGGCAGGCGTTCCCGGACGACCGCGGCGGCATCCACCAGCAGCCGCCCGCAATCGGATTCCCGGAACGGCGTCGGCGCGGACACGTTGTACACCGCGAAGCCGCCCGCAGGCCGGGTGAGCGCCAGTTCATGCGCCTGCGCGACGTCCTCCGCGTCCACGCCGCGGTGCAGGCGGTAGCCGGCGACCAGGCGCGGTTCCTCCGGAAAGCAGCGCGACATGCGCAGCGCCGTGCAGGCGAGGCCCGCGGCGGCGGCCTCGCGGCAGGCCTCCTCCGCCACGAGCTTGGTTTCGTCGTAGACGTCGCGCGGCCTCGGTTGCAGCGCTTCCGTGACCCAGACCGCCGCAGCCTGCGGCAGCATCGCGTCGCCGTACAGGGAGGTGGTGCTGGTGTACACGAAGCGGCCGACGCCCGCGTCGCCGCAGGCCGCCAGCAGCCGCCGCGTCGCGTCCACGTTGACCGCGCGGAACTCCGCGGCGGTGCGCGCCGCCAGGTCCGGCACGTGCAGCGACGCGGTGTGCACGACGGCATCCACGCCCGGCAGCTGGCGCGCGACCAGCGCCGTGTCGCAGAGGTCGCCGATGACGGTGGTGAGCGGGCCGGGGCGCAGGTCGAAGCCGGTCAGCTGGTGGCGCAGCGCGAGCCTCGCGGCGATCGCGCTGCCGATGCGGCCGGAGGACCCGGTGACCAGGACCCTCACGCCAGCTGGTGCGGCACGCGCCGGCTCACGCGGCAGGCAAGCTCGTAGGCGATGGTGCCGGCCGCCGCCGCCACGCGCTCGATCGGCAGTTCCGGCCCCCACAGCTGCACCGGGTCGCCGGCGGCGACGTCGTCGCGGCCGCTGACGTCGATCGCGATCATGTCCATGGACACGCGCCCGGCGAGCGCGCCCGGGCGGCCCTTCACCAGCACCGGCGTGCCGTTCACGGCGGCCCGCGGATAGCCGTCGCCGTAGCCCGCGGCAGCGATCGCGATGCGCGCCGGGCCGGTGGCCGCCCAGGCGCCGCCGTAGCCGACGCGATCTCCCGCGGCCAGGTCCTTCACCGCGATGACGCGGGTCTCGAAGCGCATCACCGGCCGCAGCCCGAGCGCCGCGCCGGTCGAGTCGGGAAACGGCGAGATGCCGTAGAGCATGATGCCGGGCCGCACCCAGTCGGCGCGGGCCTCGGGCCAGGCGATCAGGCCGGCGGAATTCGCGATGCTGCGCTCGCCGGGAAGCCCCGTCGTCGCCTCGGCGAAGCAGGCAAGCTGCGCACGCGTGTGCGCGTTGCCGCGCGCTTCGGACTCCGCCAGGTGCGTCGCCAGCAGCGGCGGCTGCGCCACGCCGGCGCAGCCGGCCAGGCGCGCCGCGGCCCGCCGCACCTCGGCGGGCCGGAATCCCAGCCGGCCCATGCCGCTGTCGATCTTCAGCCACACGCGAAACGTGCGGGCGCCGCGCCAGCGCTCGAGCAGCGCGAGCTGCCGGTCATCGCACACGAACGGCTCGAGTCCCTGCGCGGCTGCGACCTCGAGTTCGCCGGCATCCTGCACGCCCTCGAGCAGCACGATGCGGGCATCGATGCCCGCCTCGCGCAGCGCCAGGGCTTCGTCGAGGCGCGCGACCGCGAATGCGTCCGCGGCGAGCGAGCGCGCCGCCGTGACGATGCCGTGGCCGTAGGCATTGGCCTTGACCACCGCGAGCACGCGGCAGCCCGGGGCGTGCTCGCGCACGCGCTGCAGGTTGTGCGAGAAGGCCGCCGTGTCGATGACGGCCCGCGGCCCGGGCGTCAGAACGCGCCCTCGCCGTAGGACTCGGCGACCAGGTTCTCGAAGCGGGTGTATTCGCCGAGGAAGGTCAGCTGGATCTCGCCCACCGGGCCGTTGCGCTGCTTGGCAATGATGATGTCGGCGATGCCGCGGCGCGGGGTGTTGGCGTCGTACACCTCCTCGCGGTAGATCAGCAGGATCAGGTCGCTGTCCTGCTCGATCGCGCCCGACTCGCGCAGGTCGGACATCACCGGCTTCTTGTCGGTGCGCTGCTCCACCGCGCGGTTGAGCTGCGACAGCGCAACCACCGGCACCTGCAGTTCCTTGGCGAGCGCCTTGAGGCTGCGGGAGATCTCGGAAATCTCGGTGGCGCGGTTCTCCTTGGTGCCCGGCACCTGCATGAGCTGCAGGTAGTCCACGATCACCAGGCCGAGCCCGCGCTCGCGCTTGAGCCGGCGGGCCCGCGCGCGCACCTCGGTCGGCGTCAGCGCCGGCGACTCGTCAACGTACAGCGGGGCGGAGGACAGCTGCGCCATCGCGCCCTGGATGCGCGACCAGTCCTCCTCCGAGAAGTTGCCGGTGCGCAGGTGCGTCTGGTTGACGCGGCCGAGCGAGGAGATCAGCCGCAGCGTCAGCTGCTCGGCCGACATTTCCATCGAGAAGATGGCGGACGGCACGCCCTTGGCGATCGCCGCGTTCTCGGCGATGTTGACCGCGAGCGTGGTCTTGCCCATGGACGGGCGGCCCGCGATCACCACCAGGTCGCCGGGCTGGAGGCCCGTGGTCTTGCGGTCGAGCTGGGTGAAGCCGGTGGGGACGCCGCGGATCTCGCCCGGCGACTGGTGCAGCAGGTCGAGCCGGTCGATGGTCTGCGGCAGCACGTCCTTGATGGCGATGAAGCCGGTCTTGCCGCGGCTGCCGCGCTCGGCGATCTCGAACACGCGCCGCTCCGCCTCGTCCACCAGTTCGGACGCCGGGCGCCCGTGGCTGTCGGTCGCGGAAGCCGCGATCTCGCCGCCGGCGGCGACCAGCTGCCGCAGGATCGAGCGCTCGCGGATGATCTCGGCGTAGGCGCGCACGTTGGCCGCCGAGGGGGTGTCGCGCGCGATGGTGCCGAGGTAGGCCAGCCCGCCGATCTCGTCGAGCCGGCCCTTGCGCTCGAGATGCTCGGAGACCGTGACCGCGTCGCAGGAGCCGCGGTGCTCGGCGACCTCGGCGATCGCCTCGAAGATCAGCCGGTGGTCGCGCCGGTAGAAGTCGGACGCGGCGACCACGTCCGCGACCGCATCCCAGGCGTTCGAGTCGAGCATGAGGCCGCCCAGCACCGCCTGTTCCGCCTCGACGGAATGCGGCGGCGTGCGGACCTCGTCCTGGCGCAGGATGGCGACCATACCGTCAGTTCAGCATACACGCGGCCGGGCCGCGTGGTTCACTCCTCCGCGATGACCGTGAGCGGCACCGGCACGTCGATGTCGCCGTGCAGGTGCAGCGAGATGACGTGCTCGCCGACCATCCGGATCGGGCCGCCCGGCAGGCGTACTTCCGAGCGCTCGATCTCGTGGCCCGCGGCCTTGCAGGCCTCGGCGATGTCGGTGGTGCCGATCGAGCCGAAAAGCTTGCCCTCGCTGCCGGCCTTGGCGGTGATGCTGAGCTTGAAGCCCTCGAGCGCGGCGGCCCGTGCCCGGGCGCCTGCAATATCCGCCGCGGCCCTGGCCTCGAGTTCGGCCCGGCGCGCCTCGAACTTCGCGATGTTCTCCGGGGTGGCGAGCGTCGCCTTGCCGCCCGGCAGCAGGTAATTGCGGCCGAAGCCGGGCTTGACCTTCACGCGGTCGCCGATTTCGCCGAGATTGGCGATCTTCTGGAGCAGGATGACTTCCATGGACGTTACCTTTTGACGAATCTCTCACGAAAGCGGAACCAGGTGTCCGCGAAACCGATGCCCACCAGCGCCACCGGCGCCACCACCAGGGCCACGTAGGCCAGGATCACCGGCAGCTGGCCGATGACCTGCAATTCGCGCAGGCCGTGCACGACCGCGAGCGCCTGCATCAGGAAGGCCGCGGCCAGCACGAACACCACGTCGTCCGCCGCCTGCCAGCCCCCGGCGACCAGCCGGTGCGCGGCCAGCGACAGCACGAAGGTGCCGGCCAGCGCCCAGGCAACGAAGCGGCCGAGCTTCAGCTGGCGGAACTCGCGCCCGAACAGGCCGGGCTCGCGCAGGCGCGCGAGGCCCCAGAGCCCCGCGAACTGCGCCATCAGCGCGTGCAGCAGCACCATCCAGCCGAGCGTCGCCCAGGCGGCGCGCGCGGTCGCCGCGCCGATCTGCTCCGCCGAACTCTCGATGCCCCACTGCGACAGCGTGGCCGCGACCTGCTGCAGCACCGGCTCGAGCTGCGCGATCAGCGGCAGCAGCACGCCCCTCGGGTCCCCGAGCAGCGCGTGGATCGCGAGCACCAGCAGCACCGCGCCCAGCGTCAGCGCCTGGTAGACGAGGTTCAGGCTGCGCGTCGCCGCCAGCGCCGCGCCGCCGCACCAGGCCGGCAGCAGCACCGCAATGGCGATCGCCAGCGCGGGCGCCGGTCCGAATGCCGGCGCCAGCATCCACAGCAGCGCGAGCGCCGCGCCGGCCGCGGCTGCCGCGGCACGCGCCAGGCCGCCGGCCAGCAGCGCGAGCACCACGAACCCGGCGGGCAGCCAGGCCGCCATCGGCAGCGCCAGCAGCGCGACGAGGGAGGCCAGCGCCGCCGCCAGGAAGGCGCGCAGCGGCGTCGCAGTCATCCATTGCAGCAGCGCGGTCATCGCTCGCGTGAAGCCCCGGGCACCCGCCCGCGGTCCTCAGTGCTGGTCGGTGTACGGCAGCAGCGCCAGGTAGCGCGCGCGCTTGATCGCGATCGCGAGCTGCCGCTGGTAGAACGACCGCGTGCCGGTGATGCGGCTCGGGACGATCTTGCCGGTCTCGGTGATGTAGGCCTTGAGCGTCGCCAGGTCCTTGTAGTCGATCTGGTCGGTGTTCTCGGCCGTGAACTTGCAATACTTCTTGCGCCGGAAGAAACGTGACATGGTGGGGTCTCCGCTGCTCGATCAGTCCGCGCTCATTGCTTCGACCGGTATGTCGCGGTCGCCGCGCTCGCGCTCCTCGGGCTCCCTGGCCATCGGCGAGGGCTCGGTGACCGCGCGGTCCATCTTGACGACGAGGTGCCGCAGCACGGCGTCGCTGAAGCGGAACCCGCCGGTGAGTTCCTCGAGCGCCTTGCCGTCGCACTCGACGTTCATCAGCAGGTAATGCGCCTTGTGCATCTTCGCGATCGGGAACGCCAGCTGCCGGCGCCCCCAGTCCTCGAGACGATGCACGGTGCCGCCGCCCGCGGTGATGATGCCGCGGTAGCGCTCGATCATGGCGGGGACCTGTTCGCTCTGGTCCGGGTGGACCAGCAATACGATCTCGTAGTGCCGCATCGTGTTGCTCCTCATGGCTGTAAGCCTCCCGTTGCTGCGGCTCCGGTGAGGCAAGGAGAAATCGCCCCGGGGTACGGGGCGAGGGGCGCGTAAGTTACCGGACCGGCTCGGGTTTTGCAAGCCGTGCGGCCTGCTGCCGGCGCGCCTCGAAGAGCACGATGCCGGCCGCGACCGAGACGTTGAGGGAGGCCACCGCTCCCCGCATCGGCAGCCTGAGGCAGAAATCGCAGGATTCGCGGGTCAGGCGCCGCAGTCCCCTGCCCTCCGCCCCCATGACGATGGCGAGACTGCCGGTCAGGTCGGCGGCGTACAGCTCCTGTTCGCCGTCTTCGGCGGTGCCCGCGATCCAGACGCCCGCCGCCTTGAGGTCCCTGAGGCACCGGGCCAGGTTCGTCACCTGCGCGAATGGCATCGTCTCCGCGGCGCCGGCCGCGACCTTGCGCACCGCCGGGGTCAGCCCGGCGGCGCGGTCGCGCGGGGCGACCACCGCATTCGCGCCGGCCGCATCCGCGGTGCGCAGGCAGGCGCCGAGGTTGTGCGGGTCCGAGACCCCGTCGAGGACCAGCACCAGCAGCGGCGGGGCGGCCGCCACCACCAGGTCGAGCAGGCGGTTCTCGTCGAGCGCGGCGCTCGGGCGCACCTCGGCCAGCACGCCCTGGTGCGCGGCGCCGCCGGTCTCGCGGTCGAGTTCGTCGGCCGCCGCCTGCGCGACGCGCACGCCGCGCGAGGCTGCGAGCTGGCGCAGTTCGCGGATGCGGGCGTCATCGCGTCCGGCGGCGAGCGCGAGCCGCAGCACGTCTGCGGGCCTCCTCTCGAGCACTGCGCGCACCGCGTGCAGGCCGTAGCCGAGCGAACCGCCGCTCATTTCTTCTGCCGCGCCGTCCTGCCGGCTCGCCGGCGCGGGTGGAAGTGCGCGCCGGTCTTCGACACGTGCTCGAAGTCGATCTTGCGCTCGGCGGAATCCACCCGCACCAGCCGCACGCGCAGCTCGTCGCCGATGGAGATCCTGAGGCCGGTTCGCTCGCCGACCAGCGTGCGGTCGCGCTCGTGGAAGCGGAAGTAGTCGCGCCCCAGCGAGGCCACGTGCACGAGCCCGTCCACCTGCAGTCCCTTCAGCTGCACGAATGCGCCGAAGTCGGCGACGCCGGTCACGACCGCGTCGAACTCCTCGCCGATGCGGTGCCGCATGTACTCGCACTTGAGCCAGGCCACCACCGAGCGCGCCGCCTCGTCGGCCTTGCGCTCGCGCATCGAGCATTCCTGGCCGAGCGTCTCCATCTCCCGCGCCGAGTGCACGAAGCCGTCCGGACCGCCGCCGGCGAGCGCGTGGCGGATGCCGCGGTGCACCAGCAGGTCCGGGTAGCGCCGGATCGGCGAGGTGAAGTGCGCGTACTCCGCGAGCGCCAGCCCGAAATGGCCGATGTTGAGCGGCTGGTACAGCGCCTGCGGCAGCGAGCGGATGATCGCGTTCTCGAGCACGCCGGCATCCGGCCGCCGCGAGATCGACTGCAGCACCTTCTGCAGGCGCCTGGGCTCCAGGTCGCCCGCGATGTCGAGGTGCACGCCCCGCATCGACAGGAAGCGCTTGAGGTCCTCGAGGCGCTCCTCGTCCGGGCGGCCGTGGATGCGGAACAGCGCGGGCAGGCGCTGCTTCTTGAGGATGCGCGCCGCCTCGACGTTGGCCGCGATCATGCACTCCTCGATCATCCGGTGCGCGTCGTTGCGCGGGTACTCGCGGATGTCGGTGACCGCGCCCTGCGCGTCCAGCAGCACCTTGACCTCGGGCGCCTCGAAGTCGAGCGCGCCGCGCGACTCGCGGCGCTTGCGCAGCGCCGCGTACACGCGGTGCAGCCGCTCGATCACCGGCAGCACCGGCGCGAGCGCCGCGCGCGCGGCGGGATCGCCGCCGTCGAGCGCGGCCGCCACCTGGGTGTAGGTCAGGCGCGCCGCCGAGCGCATGACCGCGGAAAGGAAGCGGCTTCGGGTGACGGCGCCGGAGCGGCCGACGTGCAGCTCGCAGGCCATGCACAGGCGGTCCACCTGCGGCATCAGCGAGCACAGGTGGTTCGAGAGCTCCTCGGGCAGCATCGGCAGCACCCGGTTCGGGAAGTACACGGAAGTCGCGCGCTCCCGCGCCTCCCCGTCGAGCGCGGTTCCCGGCCGCACGTAGTGGCTGACGTCGGCGATGGCGACGATCAGCCGGAATCCCTGCGGCGTCTCCTCCGCCCAGACCGCGTCGTCGAAGTCGCGGGCGTCCTCGCCGTCGATCGTGACCAGCGGCAGCCGCCGCAGGTCCTCGCGGCCCGCGGCGGCGGCGGCATCCACCTCCGAGCCGAAGCGGCGCGCTTCGCGCAGCACCTCCGCCGGAAACTCGTGCGCCAGCCCGTGCGAGGCGATCGCGAGCTCGATGGCGGTCGCCGCCCCGCCGCCTTCCGGCAGCACGCGCAGCACCCGGCCGACGGGATCGCGCTGGCGGCTCGGCTGCTCGACGATCTCGACTACGGCGAGGTCGCCATGGCGCGCGGGACCGGCATGCTCGCGCGGCACCACCACGCGCTGGCTGATGCGGCGGTTGTCCGGCACCACGAAACCGACGCCGGCCTCCAGCGAGAAGCGGCCCGCGACCTGCCGGGTGCGCCGCTCCAGCACCTCGACCACGGCGCCCTCGGGGCGCCCGCGCTCGTCGCGGCCGGCGACGCGCGCGGCGACGCGGTCGCCCGGGAACAGCATGCGCATCTCGCGGTAAGGCAGGAACAGGTCGTCGCCGTCGGCATCCGGGACCAGGAAGCCGAAGCCGTCGCGGTGGCCGCTGACGGTGCCGACGACCAGCGCCAGGCGGTCGATCAGGCAGTACTGCCCGGCGCGGTTGCGGTGCAGCTGCCCGTCGCGGGTCATCGCCTCGAGCCGCTTGGTGAGCGCCGCGCGCTCCGTTTCCGGCACGCCGAGCCGCTCCGCGAGCGCCTCGAAGTCGAGCGGCTCGCGCGCCTCGGTGAGCGATTTCAGCAGCAGCTCGCGGCTCGGCACCGGGCGCTCGTAGCGCGCCGACTCCTCGGTGAAGCGCGGGTCGCGGTCCTGCCAGCGCGGTTTGCGGCTCATGGATTCAAGGTCACTGTCATGGATTCACTGCAATTGACATGGAACAGGTGCCTGCGTAAATTGACGCGCCCTCAGCCGGGGTCGCCCCGGCCGCAACCTGTGCCCAGGTGGCGGAATTGGTAGACGCGCTAGGTTCAGGTCTTAGTGCCGAGAGGCGTGGAGGTTCGAGTCCTCTCCTGGGCACCATTGTCGCACATTACCAGTGCACGCCGCGCAGGATCGAGGCGAACATCACCGCTTCCTGCGTCGGCGGCGCCTCGGGCTTCTTCTCGCCCTGCTCCCCCTTCGCCGCCGAAGAGTCCGGGAACATCCGGTAGGCGGTGTTCATGACCACCTCGGTGATGCGCGGCGCGATCAGGTGCAGCACCTCGGCGAAGATGCCGAGCTTGGTGGCGATGCGCTTCGGCCGCGTGATGATCGCCTCGGCCACCATGTCCGCCGCCTCCTCCGGCGTCGCCACCGGCACCTGCTCGTAGATCTTGGTCGGCGCGATCATCGGCGTGCGCACCAGCGGCATGTTGATGATCGTGAAGGTGAGCCCGCGGTCCGCGTACTCCGACGCGGCGCAGCGCGTCCAGGCCTCCATCGCCGCCTTCGAGGCGACATAGGCGGAGAAGCGCGGCGCGTTCGACAGCACGCCGATCGAGGAGATGTTGACGACGTGGCCGCCGCGCTCCAGCAGCGACGGGATCAGCGCCATCGTCAGCCGCACCACCGCGAAATAGTTGAGCTGCATCGTGCGCTCGTAGTCGTGGAATCGGTCGAACGACAGGTCGATCGAGCGGCGGATCGAGCGCCCGGCGTTGTTCACCAGCACGTCCACCCCGCCGTGCTCCTCCAGCACCTGCCGCGCGAACGCGTCGCAGGCGGCGTTGTCGGCGATGTCGCACTGGTAGGCGAACACCGTGGCGCTGCGCGTGGCGAGCTGCGCCCGCGCGGCCTCGAGCTTCTCGGGGTCGCGCGCGACGATGACGACCTTGGCGCCCGCGTCCGCGCAGCGCTCCGCCGCGGCCAGGCCGATGCCGGACGAGCCGCCGGTGATCAGCACCACCTTGCCGCGCACCGCGCCCGCGAGGCTGCGGTCCAGCGACAGGTCCGGGTCGAGGTGGCGCTCCCAGTAGTCCCATAGCCGCCAGGCGTAGTCCTCGAGCGGCGGCACGCGGATGTCGGCGCCGTCGAGCAGGCGCTGCGCGCGGGTCGAGTCGAAGCGCGTCTGCCAGTTGAAGAACTGCATGACGTCGCGCGGGATGCGCAGGTCCCGCAGGATCGTGTCCACGACCTGCTGCAGCGGCCGGTAGTTCTCGACCGTGGCGGTGACGCCCGGCGGGACCAGCTCGAGCAGCTTCGGGTCCACGCGGAACGCCATGGTCGGCGCGTGCCCGGCGCGCGCGAACAGGTTCAGCACCTCGCCGACGCGGCGCTGGCGCGGGTCGGTCAGGTGGAAGCACTGGCCGTCCTGCCCCGGCACGTGCGCGAGGTGGTCCATCGCCGCCGCCACGAAGTCCACCGGCACCAGGTTGATGTAGCCGCCCTCGAGGCCGATGAGCGGAAACCAGGGCGGCAGCGAGTGCCGCAGCTTCTGGATCGCCTTGAAGAAGTAGTACGGGCCGTCCACCTTGTCGATGTGGCCGGTCTGCGAATGGCCGACCACGATGCCGGGCCGGTAGACGCGCCAGGGCCGCTTGCAGCGGCTGCGGACCATGGCCTCCGACTCGTGCTTGGTGCGGAAGTACGGATGGTCGAGGCCGGTCGCCTCCTCGAACATGTTCTCGCGGAAGGTGCCCTTGTAGAGGCCCGCGGTGGCGATCGAGCTGGTGAGGTGGAAGCAGCCCGCCTGCACGGTCTCGGCAAACTGCAGCGCGTGGTCGGTGCCGACGATGTTGGCGGCGTCCTGCTCCGCGCTGCCGGCCTGCAGGTCGTACACGGCGGCGAGGTGGAACAGGTGGTCCACCTTGCCGGTCAGCCTGCGCAGGTCGGCCTTCGACACGCCGAGGTTCGGCTCCGCCAGGTCGCCGGCGACCGCGACCACCCGGCCCGCGCGCGGGCCCCACCAGCCGCGCAGCGCCTCGATCTTCTGCAGCGACTGCGGGCGCACCAGCACGTACACGCGCTCGCCGCGCGCCAGCAGCCGCTCCACCAGGTATCGGCCGATGAATCCGGTGGCCCCGGTGACGAAGTACGCCATCTGCAGCTCCCCTGCCGAATGCGGTTATCATCCACTCTAAACCCATGCAAAAACAATCGGAACGCATGTCCGCGGTGGACGCCGCGTGGCTCCGCATGGACCGCCCGACCAACCTGATGATGATCGTCGGGGTCGTGGTGTTCGACGAGCAGCTGGACTTCGCCCGCTTCCGCGCCACGATCGGGGACAGGTTCCTGGAGTTTCCGCGCTTCCGCTGCCGCGCGGTGCAGGACACCGTCTCCGCGAGCTGGGAACCGGACCCGGCTTTCGACCTCGACCAGCACGTCACCCGAATCGCGCTGCCTGCCCCCGCAGGCCAGGCGGAACTCGAGGAGCTGGTGTCGGAGCTCGCGGGCACGGACCTCGACCGCCGCCGGCCGATGTGGCAGTTCCATTTCGTGGAGAACTTCGGCCGCGGCACTGCGGTGATCCTGCGCATCCACCACTGCTATGCGGACGGCATCGCGATGGTGCGCGTGTTCCTGACGCTGACCGACCTGCAGCCGCAGCCCGCAGCGGCTGAACCGGCTGCACCGCAGGGACCGGCGAAGAAAAAGCGCCGCGGCGGCGATGGCGACGGCACGCCCTGGCTCGGCCGCCTCGGCGTGCCGGGCCTCGGCCTCGTGCAGAAGGCCTATGCCGAGGGCGCGGAATGGTTCGGCAAGGCGCTGGACCTGACTCGCCATCCCGAGCAGGCCAACGAACTGGCAAAGCACGCACTCGGCATTGCCGCCGAACTGGCGCGCGTCGCGACGCTGCCGGACGACCCGCCGACCCGGTTCAAGGGCGCGCTCGGCACGCGCAAGATCGCGGCCTGGACCGACCCGCTGCCGCTCGCCGAGGTGAAGACGGTCGCCCGGGCGCTCGGCTGCACGATCAACGACCTGCTGATGTCCACGGCGGCCGGCGCGCTCGGCAGCTACCTGCGCGCGCACGGCGAGGACACCGACGGCATGACGATCCGCGCGACCGTGCCGGTCAACCTGCGCGACCCGGCCGCCGCCGCCGAGCTCGGCAACCACTTCGGCCTGGTGTTCCTCGAGCTGCCGGTCGGGATCCGCAATCCGCTCGAACGCGTGTTCGCCGTGCACGCCGCGATGAGCGCGCTCAAGAGTTCCTACCAGCCGGTGCTGACGCTCGGCCTGATGGCGGCGCTCGGCATGATGCCGGGGCAGGTCGAGACCGCGGCCATCGACCTGCTCTCGACCAAGGCGTCCGCGGTCGCGACCAACGTGCCGGGACCGTCGCAGCGCCTCTATCTCGCCGGCAGCCCGATCGCGCGGCTGATCTTCTGGGTGCCGCAGTCCGGCGACATCGGGCTCGGCATCAGCATCCTGTCCTACGCCGGGCAGGTGCAGTTCGGGCTGATCGCGGACTACAAGCGCGTGCCGGATCCCGGCGCGGTCACGGCGCGCTTCCACCAGGAGTTCGAGAAGGTCGTGTGCTCGCTGCTGATGGGCCCGTACCTGAAAACAGGCCGCTGAGGCCTACTCCAGTTCCGCCTTCGCCTGCTCGACGTCGAGCCGCTCCATCGCATCCGCCGGCTTCATCGCCGCGGCCTTGCGGTAGAGCTCGACCGCCTTCTTCTTCTGCCCATCGCCGTGCAGCATCAGCAGGCCGTTCGCGAATTCCATGTGCGCGATCGCCGAGACCGGGTTCAGCTTGATCGCCTGCTCGAAGTGCTTCGCCGCCTTCGCCGCGTCCGCGCCGTAGGTCAGCCGGCCCGCCAGCGCGCCGACCTTGTCGATGATTTCGGCGTGGTACAGGCCGAGCGCGATGTGCGCATCGGCATGTTTCGGCTCCAGTTCGAGCGCGCGGTCCAGCGCCTTCCTCACCTTGCCGCCGATGCCCTCGGCCAGCGCCTTCACGATCGAGATGCGCTGCGCGTAGCGGCCGAGCACGAAGGCCTGCATGTACCACGCATTCGCGTCGTCGGGCGCCTTCCTGGTCGCCTCGTCCGCCCGCTTCGCTGCGTCTTCGAGCAGCTTCAGCGCGCGCCGGTCATCCTCCTCCAGGTAGGTCGCGGCGACCGCCGCCGCCTTGTTGGCGACCGTGGCGCCGCGGGCGCCCAGCTTCGAGCCCAGCGCGATGGCCTCGGCGAAATCGCCGCGATGGTAGGCGCGCCAGGCCTGCTGCAGCTTTGCGTCCGCAGGGAAGGGCTCGCGGTCGCCCGCGTGCAGCCGCTCCCAGGCCTTCTTCAGGGCATCGCCGTCGTAGGCGTAGGGTTTCTGGTCGTAGGGAAATTCGAGTGATTTCGCGGCAGCCATCATGAACTCCTGCCCGGAAAGCGGTATTCTTCGCCGCGGGACGGCGCACGGCCTTCCCATCGCAAGGAGAGGATCATGGCGGCGAAGAAAAAGGGCAAGCTCGGAGCGTCCGCTGGCCCCAGGGGCGGTGACAACCTGCTCTACTCGGCCCACCAGATCTGGCTGGCCGGGCTCGGCGCCCTGTCGCGCGCACAGGCCGGCGCCCCCAAGGTCTTCGAGGACCTCATGCGCGAAGGCTCGAAACTCCAGGGCGGCGCGCTGGACGCGGCCCGGAGCGTGGTGATGCAGGCCTTCCAGGGTGCGCAGAAGACGGTCAACAAGCGCGTGGACGACGTCAAGGAACAGGCCACGGAGACCTGGGACAATCTCGAGAAGATCTTCCAGTCGCGCGTGCAGCGCGCGATGCACCAGCTCGGCATGCCGACCGCCGAGGAGATCACGGCGCTGTCGCGCAAGGTCGAGGAACTCGCGGCCAGCGTCGGGAAGCTCGCCGCCACCAGGGCGAAGCCGCGCAAGGCGTCCTCCCGCCCCCGCCGGCGCCACGCCGGCTGAAACCACCCCGTGCGGCACACCGCGCCGTGCTGACGCTGCAGACCGCCGCCCGCCCGCGCACCACGGGACGGATCGGCCTCGCGCTCGCGGGCGGCGGCCCGCTCGGGGCGTTCTACGAACTCGGCGCGCTGCAGGCCCTCGCCGAATGCGTCGAAGGCTTCGACCCCTGCGACCTCTACGCCTACGCCGGGGTGAGCTCGGGGTCGATGCTCGCCGCCGGCCTCGCCAACGGCCTGACGCCCGTGGACATCGGCCGCATCACCATCAGCAACGACGCCGGTCACGATCCGGCGCACCCCGCGCTGTTCATGAAGCCCGCGTTCGGCGAATACGCGCGCCGGCTCGCGCGCCTGCCGCGGCTGGCGCTGGAGGCGCTGGCGCAGTACGCGCGCGCGCCGCTGTCGCAGGGACTCGCCGAGGTGCTGGCGCCGCTGGCGGCCGCCATGCCGGCCGGCATCCTCGACAGCGCGCCGTTCGAGCGCTACCTGCGCCGGCTCTACGAAAGCGGCGGCCGCACCAACGATTTCCGCAGGCTGCGGCGGCGCCTGTTCGTGGTCGCGACCAACTTCAATACCGGGGAAGCCGCGCGCTTCGGCGAGCCGGGCCTCGACCACGTGCCGATCTCGCGCGCGGTGCAGGCGAGCACCGCCCTGCCCGGCCTCTACCCGCCGGTCGAGATCGACGGCGCGACCTACGCGGACGGCGCGCTGCTGCGGACCATGCACGCCTCGGTGGTGCTGGAGGCGGGCGCCGACCTGCTGTTCGGCATCAATCCGCTGGTGCCGTTCGACGCGTCGGAGGATACGCAGGGCGCCCACGAGATCGAGCTGACGCGCCACGGCCTGCCGGTGGTGCTCGGACAGACCTTCCGCGCGCTGATCCGCTCGCGCATGCAGGTGGGCGTCGCGGCCTACCATGACCGCTTCCCGCGCGCCGAGATCGTGCTGCTCGAGCCGGACCGCGGCGACCGCCGCATGTTCTTCGCCAACGTGTTCCGTTACGCCGACCGCCGGCGGCTCGTGGACCACGCCTTCGACAGCACGCGACGCGACCTGCGCCGGCGCGCGCGCGAGCTGGCGCCGGTGCTCTCGCGCCACGGGCTCGCGCTCGACCGCAAGGCGCTGGCGGACCCGTCGCGGAGCTTTCACGCGGCGCTCGAGCGGCAGCGGCGCGCCGACCGCAAGGTCGCGCACAACCTCACGGCGGCGCTCGATCGCCTGGAGCGGCTGCTCGCCTAGGCGGATCCGCGTTCAGTCGAACGGGTGCCTGGAGACGATGGTCTGGTCCCGGTCCGGACCGGTCGAGACGATGGTGACCGGCACGCCGCAGATCTCCTCGAGCCTGGCCAGGTACGCGCGGGCCGCCCCCGGCAGCTCGGCGAGCGCGCGCTCACCGACGGTGGACGCCTGCCAGCCGGGCAGCTCCTCGTAGACCGGCGCTCCGTCGTCGCCATAGCGCACGCAGATCTTCACGCGCGCGAGCCCGTCCAGCACGTCGAGCTTGGTCACGCACAGCGCGGTGACGCCGTTGTTCGCGATCGACTCGGCCATCGCCACGGCGTCGAACCAGCCGGTGCGCCGCGGACGCCCGGTGACCGCGCCGAATTCCTGCCCCACGCGCGCGAGGTGGCGGCCGGCCTCGTCGTCGAGCTCGGTCGGGAACGGACCGGCGCCGACGCGCGTCGTGTAGGCCTTGACGATGCCCAGCACCTCGTCGATGTCGCGGGCGCCGAGCCCGGTGCCGACCGCGGCGTAGCCCGCGACCGTGTTCGAGGAGGTGACGAACGGATAGGTGCCGTGGTCCACGTCGAGCAGCGTCCCCTGCGCGCCCTCCATCAGCACGCTGCCGCCGGCGGCGCGGATGTCGCGCAGTCCCCGGGTGACGTCGCCGACCAGCGGGCGGATGCGTTCGGCCTGGGCGAGGCATTCGGCGAGCGTCGCGGCGAAATCCACCGGCTGCTGCCGCAGGTAGCGTTCTAGCAGGAAGTTGTGATAGTCGAGCTGCTCGCGCAGGCGGCTCTCGAAGTGCGCGGGCGCCAGCAGATCCCCGACCCGCACCGCGCGGCGCGCGGCCTTGTCCTCGTAGGCCGGGCCGATTCCGCGCCCGGTGGTGCCGATCTTGCGCGCGCCGGACGCGCTCTCGCGGGCGCGGTCGATGGCGGCATGCGACGGCAGCACCAGCGGGCACTTCGGGCTCACGGTCAGGCGCTCGAACACCGGCACGCCGCGCGCGGCCAGCATGTCGGCCTCCTCGAGCAGCTTGGCGAGCGAGACGACGACGCCGTTGCCGATGAAGCAATGCACGCGCTCGCGCAGCACGCCGGACGGAATCAGCGACAGGATGGTCTTCTCGCCGCCGATCACCAGCGTGTGGCCGGCGTTGTGGCCGCCCTGGAAGCGCGCGACCGCCGCCGCGCGCTCGGTCAGCAGGTCGACGACCTTGCCCTTGCCCTCGTCGCCCCACTGCGCGCCGACCACGACGACGACCTTGCCCATGTCAGCGCAACCCTAGGAGCGCACGAACCAGAGCAGCAGCAGGCCCGCGGCCATGCAGGCGGCGCCCGCGGAGCGCAGCGCCGCGTCGCCTGCCTGGGACGCCGCCGCGGCGGCGCGGCGCAGGCCCGCGGGGCTCAGGAACGGCAGCAGGCCCTCGAACACCAGCACGAGGCCGAGCGCGGCCGCGAGATCGGACCATTCAATGCTCATGAGAGCCTCAGCGGCCCGGCTGCTTCAGGTACTGGAAGAACTCGCCTTCGGGCGCGATGACCAGCACGTCGTTCGGCTGGCCGAGCGCGTTCCGGTAGGCCTGCAGGCTGCGATGGAAGGAGTAGAAGTCGGGGTAGCGCTGGTAGGCGCGGGCGTAGGTCGCCGCCGACAGCGCGTCGCCCTCGCCGCGGATCTTCTGCGCGTCGCGGTTGCCGCCGGCGATGATCTCGGTCCGCTCGCGATCGGCCTCCGCGCGGATGCGCTGCGCCTGCTCGTCGCCCTCGGCGCGCAGCTGCGCGGCCTGGCGCTTGAAATCCTGGCTCATGCGGCTGTACACGGACTCCGACACCTCGTCCGGCAGGTCGATGCGCTTGACGCGCACGTCCACGAGCGTGAAACCGAGCTGCGAAACGGACTGGCCCGCGAACTGCAGGATGTCGCCGATGAACTCGGCGCGTTCCGCCGCGACCACCTGCTGGATGGTGCGCTTGGCGATCACGCCCTTGAGGCCGTCCTTGACGATCTCGGCCAGGCGCCCGGCGCCGGCCTCCTCGTCGCCGCCGGTCGCCTGGTAGTACTGCCCGACGTCCGAGATGCGCCACTTCACGAAGAAGTCCACGTTCAGGATCTTGCCTTCGCTGGTCAGGAACTGCTCGGCGGGGTAGTTGCGGGTCAGCACGCGGCGGTCGAATTTGCGCGCCGTGTTGACGACCGGGATCATCACGTGCAGCCCCGGCTCGTAGTCGGTGCGCACAATCTCGCCGAAACGGAACTTGATCGCGTGCTCGGTCTCGTGCACCTGGAACAGCATGCCGCTCGCCAGCCAGTAGGCGGCGACCGCGCCGATCAGGACCGGTAACAGGCGCCGCGGCATCAGCGTTCCCTCCGCGCCCGCGGGTCCTGCGCGTCCACCGCGGTGCCATCCTCGAGCCGCACCGTCGGCGGCATCTCGGACGCGGGCCGCTGCTGCTGGCCGCGCTGCTCGAGCAGCTTGTCGAGCGGCAGGTACACGAGATTGCCCGTGCCCTTGGTGTCCACGAGGATCTTGGCGGAGGAGCCCAGCACCTGTTCCATGGTCTCGAGATAGAGCCGCTGGCGGGTCACCGCCGGCGCGCGCTGGTACTCGGCCGCGAGCGCGAGGAAGCGGGAGGTTTCGCCCTCGGAGTCCGCGATCACGCGGGCGCGGTAGGCATGCGCGCCCTCGACCACGCTGACCGCGAGGCCGCGCGCCTTCGGCACGATGTCGTTGGCGTAGGTCTGCGCGGACAGCGTCGCGCGGTCCTTGTCCTCGCGCGCCTTGATCGCGTCCTTCTGCCACGGCGCGACCTGCTCGGGCACGCTGACGTCCTGCAGGTTGACGCTGATGACCTCGATGCCGGTGTTGTAGGCCGCGATGGTGCGCTGCACCAGGTCCTTGGTCCTGGCGCTGATCTCCTGGCGGCCGAGTTCGAGCACGAAGTCGAGCTTGCTCTGGCCGATGATCTCGCGGATCGCGCTCTCGCTGACTTCGCCGAGCGTCTCCTCGGGATTGCGCACGTTGAAGGCGAACTTGACCGGGTCGGCGCGCCGGTACTGCACGGCGAGGTTGATGTCCACCAGCGCCTCGTCCTTGGTCAGCATGCGCGTGCGGTCGGTGAAGCTCCTGAACTCGGTCACGTTCACGACCGTGCGCTTGTCGATCGGCCACGGGAAGCGCCAGTTGAGGCCGGCCGGGGTGGTGCCGACGTACTTGCCGAAGCGCGTGATCACCGAGCGCTCCGCCGCGTCATTCTGGTAGAAGCCGGTCAGGCCCCAGAGGATCAGCAGGCCCGCGGCGATGTAGGAAATGCCGAACGCGCTGCTGCCGCCGCCGCCGCCGCGCGGGCCGCCGTTGCCGCCGCCGCCGCGCAGGCCGCCGAACATCGCCCGCAGCTTCTTCTGGAAGCGGCGCAGCGCCTCGTCCAGGTCCGGCGGACCCTGCCCGGGCCGGCGCTGCCAGGGATTCTCGTTCTTGCCGGGATCATTCCAGGCCATGCGTACGCTCGTCGTCGGGAATGGGGGTCAGGCGGCGGAACTCGCGCTCTCGCGCCCGAATTCTACGAAGCCGCCCGCGGGCAGACAAGGTGAAACGGCGCGCGTGAACTCCACGCCCGCCTCGCGGCACAGCGCCTCGAGCTGCTGGTGCGAGGATTCGACCGTCATTTCGCTGCCGCCGTCGGCGTCCGCAGTCTCGGCGCGCACCAGACCGAGGTCGTACAGCCGGGCGCGCAGGCGTCCCTGCGTGGCGGGCAGCCGCACGGTGAGGCGCATCGCCGCCTGGCCGAAGACCTCCTGCAGGCTGTCGCGCAGCAGCGGCACGCCGGCGCCGGTCGCCCCCGAGAGCCACAGCGTCGCCGGGCGCCCGCCGGCGCCGCGCACGAGTTCCGGCGCGCGGCCGATGCGGTCGATCTTGTTGCAGACCCGCAGCTGCGGGATCGCGCCCGCGCCGATGCCCGCGAGCACCTCGTCCACCTGCGCCATGTGACGCTCGCGGTCCGGGTCGGAGGCGTCCACCACGTGCAGCAGCAGGTCCGCGTCGCGGGCCTCCATCAGCGTGGAGCGGAAGGCGGCGACCAGCTCGTGCGGCAGGTCGCGCACGAAGCCGACGGTGTCCGCGAGCACGATGTCGGGCGTGTGCGGCAGCCGCAGGCGGCGCACCGTCGGGTCGAGCGTCGCGAACAGCTGGTCGGCGACGTAGGCATCGTGGCCGGTGAGCGCGCGGAACAGCGTGGACTTGCCGGCGTTGGTGTAGCCGACCAGCGCGACCGCGGGAACCGGCACGCGCTTGCGCACGCTGCGGCCCGTATCCCGCTGGCGCGCGAGTTTCTCGAGGCGGGACTCCAGCGTGCGGATGCGCTTGCCGACCAGGCGGCGGTCGGTCTCGAGCTGCGTCTCGCCCGGGCCGCGCAGGCCGATGCCGCCCTTCTGCCGCTCGAGGTGGGTCCAGCCGCGCACCAGGCGCGTGGACAGGTGCCGCAGCTGCGCGAGTTCGACCTCGAGCTTGCCCTCGGCGCTGCGGGCGCGCTGCGCGAAGATGTCGAGGATCAGGCCGGTGCGGTCGAGCACGCGCCGGCCGACGAGCTTCTCCAGGTTGCGCTCCTGCGAGGGCGACAGGTCGTGGTCCACCAGCACCAGATCGGCGCCGTGCGCCAGCGCGCTCAGGCGCACTTCCTCGGCCTTGCCGCTGCCGATGAAGTAGCGCGGGTCGGGCGTGCGGCGGGATCCGGTGAGTGTCGCAACCGGTTCCGCGCCTGCGGAGCGCGCGAGCGCCTCGAACTCGGCGAGTTCGTCGGCATCGACCGGGCTGCCCAGGCCGATGCGCACGAGGACCGCGCGTTCGCCCCGCTCAGGCCGCTCGAACAAGGGATCCTGCCGCAGCCTGCCTCAAGCGGGCTCGGTCTCCTTGAGCTCTTCTTCCGCGCCCTCCGCGGCCGGGAGGCGCACGTTGCGGGCCGGCACGACCGTCGAAATGGCGTGCTTGTAGACCATCTGGCTTACGGAGTTCTTCAGCAGCACGACGAACTGATCGAAGGAATCGATCTGCCCCTGGAGCTTGATCCCGTTGACCAGGTAGATGGACACGGGGACCCGCTCCTTGCGCAGGGCGTTCAGGAAGGGATCCTGAAGGGACTGACCTCTGGCCATGGTAACTCCTTGTTTTTTATCGTACTTTAATGCCGCTCTACGGGGGTACGGCGGCTCCAACATACGCGAGCGGGTCAACAATGAAACGCCACAGGCGTCGCCCGCAAGTGACGGAGTCTAGCACCTCCCCCGGACCGGGTCTCAGCTGCCGGCCAGCCAGCTTTCGAGGCGCGCCTCCAGGCGGGCCATGAGCGCCGGATCGTCGGCGTCGAACCATTCCGCGCCCGGCTCGGCGCGCAGCCAGGTGAGCTGCCGGCGCGCGTACTGGCGGGTCGCGACGATGGCCTGCTGCACCGCCTGCTCCGGCGTGCACTGCCCTTCGAGCTGCGCCCAGAGCTGGCGGTAGCCGATCAGGCGGATGGACGGCAGGCCGGCGTGCAGGTCGCCGCGCGCGTGCAGCGCGCGCACTTCCCCGAGCAGGCCGCGGCGCATCATCTCGTCGAAGCGGCCGCCGAGCCGCGCCGCGTGCGCCGCGCGGTCCGCGGGCGCGAGCACCAGGCGCAGGTCGGCGGCCGCCGACGCCCCGCGCAGGTCCTCGCGCTGCCGCGCCGAGATCGGCCCGCCGGTGATCGCGATGACTTCCAGCGCGCGCTGGATGCGCTGCCGGTCGGCAGGGCCGATGCGCGCCGCGGCCGCGGGATCGAGCCGGGCGAGCTCCGCGTGCAGCGCCGGCCAGCCCTCGCGCGCCGCACGCTGGTCGAGCGCGCGGCGGATGCCGGGATCGGCCGCCGGCAGCTTCGCGAGCCCGGACTGCAGTGCGCGGAAGTAAAGCATGGTGCCGCCGGCCAGCAGCGGCGTGCGTCCGCGCGCGGCGATCCCCTCCATCGCGCGCGTCGCGTCCGCGACGAAGCGCGCGGCGGAGTAGCGCTCCGCGGGATCGATCAGGTCGATCAGGTGGTGCGGGATCCGCGCGAGCAGCTCGCGCGGCGGCTTCGCGGTGCCGATGTCCATGCCGCGATACACCATCGCCGAGTCCACGCTCACGATCTCGAGCGGCAGGCGCGCCGCGAGCGCGGCCGCGGCATCGGTCTTGCCGGAGCCGGTCGGGCCCATCAGCAGGATCGCGCGGGGACGCGGCATCAGCGGCCGCGCAGGAACAGCCGGTCGAGCTCGGCCAGCGTCACGCGCGTCCAGGTCGGGCGCCCATGGCTGCAGTGGCCGGAGCGCTCGGTGCGTTCCATGTCGCGCAGCAGCGCGTTCATCTCCGGGATGGACAGCGCGCGGTGCGCGCGCACCGCGCTGCGGCAGGCGATGTTCGCCAGCAGTTCGTGCTGCCGTTCCTCGATGCGGTGCGTCGCGCCGTGCCGGCCCAGGTCCGCCAGCGCATCGCGCAGCACGCCGGCGATGTCCTGCCCGGCCAGCACCTGCGGCAGCTCGCGCACCGCCAGCGTCGCCGGCCCGATGCGGTCCACGACCAGGCCCGCGCCGGCGAGCTCGCCCTCGTGCTGCTCCGCAAGCGCGGCATCCGCTTCCGTCGTCTCCACGATCGCCGGGACCAGCAGCGCCTGGCGCGCGCCGCCAGCCCCCATCAGCGCCGACTTCAGCCGTTCGTAGAGGACGCGCTCGTGCGCGGCGTGCATGTCCACCAGCGCCATGCCGTCGGCGGTCTGGCTGAGGATGAAGATGCCGTGCAGCTGCGCGATGGCAGAGCCCAGCGGCGCATCGACGGAATCCGCGGGCGGCGGCTCCGGGCGCTGCAGGTCGTGGCGATCCGCGACACCGCCGTACGCCAGCGGCAGCGAGCCGCTCGCCGCCGCCGCCGCATCCAGCCAGTTCGCGGCCGTGACCGGCGGCGCGGCGCCCGGCTCCGCGCCGCTTGCGGCCAGCCCGCGCTGCACCGCGCGGAACAGGAAGTCGTGCACGCCGCGCGCATCGCGGAAGCGCAGCTCGAGCTTCTGCGGGTGCGCGTTGACGTCCACCTGCGACGGCTCGAGGCTCAGGTACAGCAGCCACGCCGGATGGCGGTCGCCATGGCTGACGTCGCGGTAGCCCAGGCGCGCGGCGTTCGCCAGCAGCCGGTCGCGCACCATGCGGCCATTCACGAACAGGTACTGCCGGTCCGGCTGCGCGCGCGACTGCGACGGCAGCCCGATCCAGCCCTCGAGCGCGAGCCCGCCGTGCGCGAACGCCAGGTGGCGCGAGTTCGCGACGAACTCGTCGCCGACCAGCCGCGCGATGCGCTGCTCCCGTTCGCGCCGGTCGACGGCCGCGGGCACGGACAGGATCTCGCGGCGGTTGTGCGTCAGCGTGAAGGCGACGTCGAAGCGCGACAGCGCGAGGCGCGTGACCGTGCGCAGCAGGTGCTGGAACTCGGTCGCCTCCGCGCGCAGGAACTTGCGGCGCGCCGGCACCCGGTGGAACAGGTCCCGCACCTCCACCGTCGTGCCCGGCGGGTGCGCCGCCGGGCGCGGCTTGCCGGTGCGTCCGTCGGCGGCCTCGACCTGCGCCGCCGCGTCGGCGCCCGCCGCGCGCGAAGTGAGCGTGAGGCGGGATACCGAGGCGATCGACGGCAGCGCCTCGCCGCGGAAGCCCAGCGAGGCGACGCGCTCGAGGTCCTCGAGGGAGCCGATCTTGCTGGTGGCGTGGCGCGTGAGCGCCAGCGCCAGCTCACCGGCAGGAATGCCGGCGCCATCGTCGCGCACGCGGACCAGGCGGATGCCGCCGTGCTCGGCCTCGATCTCGACGCGGCGGGCGCCGGCGTCCAGCGCGTTCTCGATCAGTTCCTTCGCAACCGACGCCGGGCGCTCGATCACCTCGCCGGCGGCGATCTGGTCGATGAGCGGGTCAGCGAGGATGCGGATCGGCATGGCGCGCCTGCGTGGCACGCCAGTCTAGCAGCGCCCTTGAAAATCAGGTGCCGCCGACGGTGGCGGCGACGCTTGCGCCGGTCGCCACCTTGTCGCCGGCGCGCTCGCGCGCCGCCAGCATCGCGACCCGCGTGCCGGGCGGCGGATTGTCGTAGAAATAGCGGCGCACGCCGGCGTGGATGGCGCTCGCCAGCCGGGTCTGGTGCGCCGGATCGCGCAGGCGCTTTTCCTCGTCGGGATTCGAGATGTAGGCGGTCTCGACCAGCATCGACGGCACGTCGGGAGAGGTCAGCACGATCAGGCTCGCGTGCTGGACCTCGCTCTTCTTGAGCTGGCCGACGCCGTCGAGCTCGGCGAGCACGCGCGCGGCCGCCTCGCGGCTGGCGCTGATCGAGGCGTTCTGCGACAGGTCGAGCAGCACCGAGGCCAGCACGTCGGTCTTGTCGTCGAGCGACACGCCGCCGATCAGGTCCGCCGCGTTCTCGCGGTCCGCCAGGATGCGCGCCGCCTCGCTGCTCGCCCGCCGCGTCGACAGCACGTACACCGAGGAGCCGCGCACGCTGCGGTTCACGAATGCGTCGGCGTGGATCGAGATGAACAGGTCGGCCTGCTGCTCGCGCGCGCGCCTGATGCGCTCGCGGAACGGCACGAAGTAGTCGCCGTCGCGGGTCAGCACCGCGCGCATGCCGGGCTCGGCGTTGATGCGGGCGGCGAGCTTCTTCGCCACCGCGAGCACCACGGTCTTCTCGCGCGTGCCGTCCCGGCCGATCGCGCCCGGGTCCTCGCCGCCATGACCGGCGTCGATCGCGATCACGATGTCGCGCTGGCCGTCGGTGGGCACCGCCTTGACGGCCTTCGGCGCCTGCTCGGGCGCGAGGTCGACGACCAGGCGGTGGCCGTAGGCCTCGTTCGGCGGCGTCAGGAAGCTGCTGGGCTTGACCTTCGCGCCTACGTCGAGCACCACGCGCAGGCCGCCGCCGTCGCGTTCGCCGAGACGCACCGCGCTCACGAGTCCGGTGCCGGCGGGCGCCGACACGCTGCCCGGCGCCACCGCCGTCCGTTCGAGGTCGATCACGATGCGCTCGGGGCTGCCGAGCGAGAACAGCGAGTAGCTGGCGGGCGCGGAGAGATCGAGCACCACGCGGGTCGAATCCGGGCTCGCCCAGAGGCGGATGTCCTGGAGCTGCACCTGCTGCGCGACGGACGCCGCCGGTGCGAACAACAGGGCGATGGCGCAGTAGCGCAACGACAGGCGCATGGCAGGACCCGGGCCTTGGAGCCTGCGGGCTACTCTAGCGACGGCCTCTTAAACATTCAAGCATTTCAGCCAGATACGCTATGAACTTACAGCGAAAGGCGACAAGGCGGCGAGCCACTGGCGGCCCGCGTCGGTGGCGGCGACGGCCCTGAGGCCGCGTCCTTCGGCGCGGTGCTCGAGCGCCAACGCCAGATCCACCGGGCCGAGCGCCGCCCCGGCCCGCTCCGGCCATTCGACGATGACGAGTCCCGGCTGCGCCCGCAGGTCGCGATAGCCGAGCGCTTCCAGCTCCGTGCCGCCGGGCTTCAGGCGATAGAGATCCAGGTGATGCACCGGGCCCGCGCGCGTCTCGTAGGGCTCGACCAGCGTGAAGGTCGGGCTCCTGATCGTGCCGGTCACGCCGAGCGCGCGCAGCAACGCGCGCGCCAGCGTGGTCTTGCCGCTGCCGAGTTCGCCCGAGAGTCCCAGCAACAGCTGGTGCGCCGCGAGGTCGGGCAGGCCGCGCGCGAGCGCTGCCCCGGCCGCGAGGGTCGCGGCCTCGTCCGGCAGCGTCAGTTCCATGGCGGCTGCGCGACGTCGCGCAACTGGGCGATCAGGTCGCCGGCGATGACGCCGCGCTCGCCGCGGGCGGCAGCACGGTCGCCCGCCATCGCGTGCAGCAGCACGCCGGCGGCGGCCGCGAGTTCGAGGTCCACCCCGCCCGCGAGCAGCGCCGCGACGATGCCGGTGAGCACGTCGCCGGAGCCCGCGGTCGCCATGCCGGGATTGCCGCGGTCGCAGACCCATGGCGGCCCCGAAGCGGAGCTCACCAGCGTGCCGGCGCCCTTGAGCACGCAAACGCCCCCGTACTTGCTCGCGACCGCATGCAGCGCCGCGAGGCGGTCGCGCTGCACTGCGGCCGTGTTCGATCGCAGCAGCCGTGCCGCCTCGCCCGGGTGCGGCGTCAGGATCCAGCGATCGCGGCGGCGCGGGCGCCGCGCCGCGAGCGTGATCGCATCCGCATCCACGACGCAGGGCTTGCGGGCGGCGAGCGTCGCGGCCAGCAGCGACGCCGCGCGGCGATCGAGTCCCATCCCCGGCCCGACGGCGACGGCATCGGCCGCCTTCAGCAACGGCCGCAGCTTCGCAGCCGAGCCGGCCGCGTGGCAGATGAGCTCCGCACGCCGGCCGACGATCGCGGTCGCGGATGCCGCGGTGGTCGCGACCGCGACCAGTCCCGCGCCGGTGCGCAGCGCCGCCTCGCCGGCGAGTCGCGCCGCGCCCGCCATGGCATGGCCCCCGACGACGAGCACGCGACCGTGCTCGCCCTTGTGCGCGAGTCGCGCGCGCTGGGGCAGCGCCGCGGCCAGCAGCCCGGCGTGCAGGCGCCGCAGCACCGGCGTCATGCCGGCGCGCGCCGCGTCCGGCACGCCGAGACCCGCGAACTCGATCGGACCCGTGTGCGCGCGCGCCGCGCCGAGGTAGAGGCCGGACTTGAGGCCGACGAAGGTGATCGTGCGCGCAGCCGCAATCGCCGCTCCGCGCACGCGGCCCGTGTCCGCATCGAGCCCGGAGGGGACGTCGAGCGCGAGCACCGGCAGTCCGCTCGCGTTCACCGCCTCGATGCAGGCGCGAAGCTCGCCGGTGACCTGCCGGTCGAGGCCGGTGCCGAGCAGCGCGTCCACGACCAGCGCCGCGCCCTCCAGAACGCGCTTCGAGAACGGCACATGCCGCCCTCCCGCCGCGGTGAAATCCGCGAATGCCCGGGCCGCGTCGCCCGACAGGCGCGCCGGATCGACGAGTGCCGCCACCGCCACCTGCAGGCCCGCCGCCTGCGCCAGGCGCGCGAGCACGTAGCCGTCGCCGCCGTTGTTGCCGGCGCCGCAGAGCACGGCGACGCGCCGCGCGGCCGGCCAGCTGCGCCGCAGCGACGCCAGCGCCGCCTCGGCCGCACGCTGCATCAGCGTGCAGCCGGGAATGCCCGCGCGCTCGATCGCATGGCGGTCCATCGCGCGGACCTGCGCGGCCGAGTGGACCTCGACGGGCAGCGGTTCCATTGCCGCGATTATACTGGCCGCCCGCCCCGGCCCGCCCCGCCATGCCACGCGCGTTCACCTCCGCAGAGCTCGAAGCGTTCCGCGCGCGCCTTGCGCAGCTGGCGGCGGAACTCGGCTTCGACCAGCTGGGCGTCGCCGGCATCGAGCTGCCCGCGGACGAGGCGAATCTCGAGCGCTGGATCCGCGAGCGCCGCCACGGCGGGATGCGCTACATGGAGCGGCACGGCCGCAAGCGCAGCCGCCCGGCGGAGCTGGTGCCGGGCACCGTGCGCGTCATCTGCCTGCGCATGGCGGCCACCGCGCCGGATGCGGCGCCGGCGGGCGGCGTGCTCGCCGACGGCAGCCGCGCCTACGTCGCGCGCTATGCGCTCGGCCGCGACTACCACAAGGTGCTGCGCTCGCGCCTCGCGCGCCTGGCGCGCGCGCTGGAGCGCGAGATCGGGCCCTTCGGCTACCGCGCCTTCGTGGACTCGGGCCCGGTGATGGAGAAGCCGCTGGCGCGCAACGCCGGCCTCGGCTGGATCGGCAAGCACACCAACCTGATCCACGAGCGCGCCGGCTCGCTGTTCATGCTCGGCGAGCTGTTCACCGACCTGCCGCTGCCCGTGGATGCGCCCGCGAAGGACCGCTGCGGCAGCTGCAGCGCCTGCATCCCGGCCTGCCCGACCGGCGCGATCACCGCGCCCTACCAGCTCGACGCGCGCCGCTGCATTTCCTACCTGACGATCGAGCACCACGGCCCGGTCCCGGAAGCGCTGCGGCCCGCGATCGGCAACCGCATCTTCGGCTGCGACGACTGCCAGCTGGTCTGCCCCTGGAACAAGTTCGCGCGCACCGCGTCGCTGCCGGAGTTCCGCGTGCGCCAGGGACTCGATGCCGCCGGGCTCGTGGACCTGTTCGCCTGGACCGAGGCCGAGTGGCAGCGGCGCACCGAGGGCTCCGCCCTGCGCCGGCTCGGCTACCGGCGCTGGCTGCGCAACCTTGCGGTCGCCCTCGGCAATGCGCCGAAGTCGGATGCGGTGCTGGCGGCGCTCGGCTCACGCCGCGATGCCGCGGATGAAATGGTGCGGGAACACGTGCGCTGGGCGCTCGCGCGCCACGGGGTCAGCGCCTGACCGGATTGACGTAGTGCCGGCCGCTCTGGGTGCCGCGGATGGTCTCGTACAGCTCGTCGAAGTCGCGCGAGTTGTTGGCCGGGTCGATCTCGGCGGTGTTGACGATCAGCAGCGGCGACGACGTGTACTGGTGGAAGTAGCGCGTGTAGGCCTCGCCGAGCCGCTCGAGGTAGGCCGCGTCGATGTACTTCTCGTAGGGAATGCCGCGCTTGTCGATGCGCTGCAGCAGGATGTCCACCGGCGCCTGCAGGAATACGACCAGGTCCGGGGTCGGCGCGTCCATCGACAGCCGCGCGTACACCTGGTCGTAGAGCTTGAACTCCTCGTCGTCCAGCACGATGCGCGCGAACAGCCGGTCCTTGTCCAGCATGTAGTCGGCGATGCGCACCGGCGCGAACAGGTCCTGCTGCTGCAGCGCCGACAGCTGGCGCGCCCGCTGGAACAGGAAGTAGAGCTGCGCCGGGAAGGCCGCCGCGCGGCGGTCCTTGTAGAAGCGCTCGAGGAAGGGGTTCTCCATCGGCTGCTCGAACACGGTCTCGGCGCCGACCGCCGCGGCCAGCTTGCGCGCGAGGCTGGTCTTGCCGACGCCGATCAGGCCCTCGACCACGACCAGGCGGTGCGGCCAGTTCTCTTTCTTCGCTTCGGTCACCGGATTCCCGCGCTGAGCGCCTCGAGGCCCTCGCCCGGAACCTGCTGCCGTAGCGCCGCCACGCGGCCGTGGCCCGGCACCCGGTGTTCCGCAGCGATTTCGGCCAGAGGATACAGCACGAAATTGCGCTGGTGCAGACCCGGGTGCGGCAGCAGGAGCCCCGGCTCGGCACGGGATTCGTCCCCGACCAGCAGCAGGTCGAGGTCGATGACGCGGGGTCCCCAGCGCACCGGCGGCGTCACCCGCCCCATGCGCAGTTCGATGGCCTTGAGCGCGTCCAGCAGCGCCCGCGCGTCGAGCTGCGTCAGCAGTCCCGCGGCGGCGTTGACGAAATCGGGCTGGTCCTGCGGCCCCATTGGCCGGGACTTCCACAGCCGCGAGCGCAGCACGAGCTGCGTCTCCGGGATGGTTGCCAGTTCCGCGAATGCGGCCTCGACCTGGCGCGCCGGGTCGTCGAGGTTGCTGCCGAGGGCCACGTAGGCCGGCCGCCAGTTCACGCCGGCTCAGCCCTCGGTCGCGGGTGCGCGGTGACGGCGTCCGCCGCGGCGCCGGCGGCGCCGGCGGGGCGGCCCGCCCTCGTGCGGGCCTTCGCCCGCGGGTTCCGCTCCGGCGCGCTCTCGCTGCGCGTCCGGCGGCAGCGACTGGATCTCGGTCCACCAGCGCGCAACTGCGGGGTCCTCGTTGCCCGCTTCGGCGCGCAGCACGAGAAAGTCATAGGCGGCGCGGAAGCGCGGGTGACCGAGGAAGGCGAGCGCGCGCCTTCCCTCGCGCCGGTGGAAGCGCGGCTGCAGAGCCAGCAGTTCGCGCATCGGGATCGAGAAGCGCTTGGGGATGCCGATGCGCCGGTTCTGCGCGGCGACCACCTCGTCCACGGCGTCCGCGATTGCCTGCCCCGGGTGCATGCCGGTCTCGAATCGCTTCTGCGCCGCCGCGGTCACCGGCCCGAACAGCAGCACCGCGAACAGGAACATCGGCGTCACCGACTTGCCCTCGGCGACCCGCCGGTCGGTGTTGGCGAGGCCGGCCTGGATCAGGCGCATCGCCATGCCGTCCTTCTCCCCGGCGAGCCATGCGGCGGTCGCCGGGAACAGGTGCTCGAGCAGCCCGTGTTCGCGCAGCAGCTCGAACGCGCGCTGGCCGAAGCCGGCGAGGAACAGCTTCTGGAACTCGTCGAGCAGCCGCGCGGGCGGGATGCCGTCGAGCAGCGACGCCAGCCGCCCGAGCGGCTCGCGCGTGCCTTCGTGCAGCGAGAATCCCAGCTTGGCCTGGAAGCGCACCGCGCGCAGCATGCGCACCGGGTCCTCGCGGTAGCGCGTCTCGGGATCGCCGATCAGGCGCAGCGTGCGCGCCTTGACGTCCTCGACGCCGCCGACGTAATCCCAGATCGAGAAGTCCTCGATGCTGTAATAGAGCGCGTTGCAGGTGAAGTCGCGCCGCCACACGTCCTGGTCGATGGAGCCATAGACGTTGTCGCGCAGCAGCCGCCCGCGATCGTCGTGCGCGCGGTCGAAGCCGTCCGGGTCGTCGGGGTCGGCGACGTTGCCATTGACGTCGCCCTCATCATCCAGCAGAGGCCCCTCATCGGGCGACTGCACCTCGTCCTCCTCGGTGATGCCGTCGAGGTCAGGTTCAGGCGCCATCGGCGCGCCGGCCGCGCGGAAGGTCGCGACCTCGATGATCTGCTGGCCGAAGCGGATGTGCGCGAGCCGGAAGCGCCGCCCGATCAGCCGGCAGTTGCGGAACAGGCGGCGGATCTCCTCCGGCCGCGCGTCGGTCGCGACGTCGAAGTCCTTGGGCTCGATGCCGATCAGCAGGTCGCGCACGCAGCCGCCGACCAGGAAGCCCTGGTAGCCGCCGTCCTTCAGCCGGTAGAGCACCTTGAGCGCGCTGCCCGCGATCATCGAGCGCGAGATCGGATGGTCCGCGCGTGCGACGATCACCGGCGCCTGGGCCCGGTCGTTGGGTTCGTTCAAATAGTCGGGTCCGCTTGAGGTCGAATGGGCGGGCCGTATAATACCAGCCCCCGATTCCGGGCCCGCACCGGATGCTCAGAAGCCTCGCTCCCATCGTCTAGAGGCCTAGGACACAGCCCTCTCAAGGCTGGTACGAGGGTTCGAATCCCTCTGGGAGCGCCATTAAATCAATTAGTTGTGCAATACGTGGTACGGAAATACGGTATCCGTACGGAAACGCGCGTCACCCTTTGTACCGGGCCTTTCTCGCGTGTTGCTGTTTGCGTCTAGGCGACCCAAAGACACACGGTGTAATTT
>JAHCAM010000002.1 GCA_019634895.1 Steroidobacteraceae bacterium
CAGGCGCAATAACAGGCGTTGCCTGGGTTGCAGCTTTGCCATCGCGGCCTCGAGCTGGGTTCGCTCCTGGTCCGACTGGGTCAGTGCCTCGGGGCCGGCCGACGGGTCTTCCGGCTGGATCGGCACATCACCCTGTTCCGGGTCCAGTGCCTCGTCCAGCGAGATCGAGCCGCGAGCTCGCGCGCCGATCTGCCAGCGCTGCCGGGATGTCTGCATCGAAAAGAGCCGGGCATTGATTCCCGCAAGCTGCAGGTCCGTCAGACCCGGAAACCTTGGCAGGAGGACGTGTAGGCATTGTTCGCGCGTCATGCCGCGCACATAAATGTAGCGGTACACGAGCTGGTCCAGTTCCGGCAAACTGGCCACCGCTGCCCTCGGGCGATAACGGCCATGTTGTTTCCGGCGCCAGTCAATGCACAGGTTGTTGACTACCGAAGTCAGCCAGGTTCGGAATTGCGCGCGCCCATCCGGGCGGAAGCTGCGCAGGCGGTGAAATACGTTGTCGCTGAGCTGTCCGCAGGCGTACAGGAAGCAGTCGCTGGCGCGCTCTTCGTCGCTTTCGTGCCGGCGCGCGACGTGGAGGATGAGCGGGGAGAAGCGTTCGAGGAATTCTTTCCAGGCCTTTTCGGCCTGATCAGTCGTCAACAGATTGAGGAGGTCCCCGATCGGACCGTCGTCGGTCTTCGAAGTGCCGCGCGAAGCTTGGGTCACTTCCATTCGGTCGAAGCGGTCTGCGCCACCCCGACCAATCCCCCGCGGTCACTATATGAGATGCGCGGGATTTCGCCAGGATTTCGCTGAAGTTAACGGAATCAAGGCATTACGACGATCCCGTCCCTGGTGGTGATTCCTGAATCCCTCGCGACCCACCTGACAATAGGTCCAGCATGTCGTCGCGGCAGGGGGCGGGGCGCCTTCATTTCGCGCGTTCTACTGCACCCCGCGCAGATACTGTTCCAGGAACCTCACGTACGCCTCCGACGCCGCGATCCGGTTGTCCCGCTTCGCGAAGCCGTGGCCCTCGTCCGGGAACAGCAGGTATTCCACCGGCACGTCGTTGGCGCGCACCGCCTCCACCATCTCGTCGCTCTCGACCTGCAGCACGCGCGGGTCGTTCGCGCCCTGGATCACGAGCACGGGCCTGACGATGTTCCTGGCGTGGAACAGCGGCGAGATGCGCCGGTGCCGCTCCTCGTCGGTCGCCGGGTCGCCCATTTCGTCGTAGAGCGCTTCCTTGAAGGCCTCCCACCACGGCGGGATGCTCTTGAGCGTGCGCACCCAGTTGGTGACGCCGAAGATGTTGATGCCGACGTCGAAGGCCTCGGGCTCGAAGGCGAGCGCGGCCATCACCATGTAGCCGCCGTAGCTGCCACCGATGATGCCGATGCGCCCGCCGTCCACCCAGTCGAGGCCCGCGAGATACCCGCGCGCAGCGACGATGTCCTTGAGGTCCACGTCGCCATGGCGCTTGTCGTCCATGTGGTAGAAGGTCTTGCCGTAGCCGGACGAGCCGCGGTTGTTCGCGGCCAGCACCGCATAGCCGTGATTCACCAGGTGCTGGATCGTCGCCGAGTAGCCGGTGCGGCTCTGTCCGCCCGGCCCGCCGTGCACCCAGACCAGCGCCGGCGCCCTGTTGTTCGGGCTCGCGTCGCGCGGCCGGTACAGCACGCTCGGGATCTCGAGGCCGTCGTAGCTCTCGTAGCGCACGATCGTGCTGGTCACGAGGTGCGCCGGGTCAATCGCCGGATTGAGCGCCTGCGTCCACTGCCGGAACGCGCCGCTGCCGAGCTCCACCGTGAACACGTTGGACGGCGAATTGTCGGCGTTGATCAGGAAGGCGATCTGCTTTTCGTCGGGCGAGAACCGCACCTGGCGCAGGTCGCCCCGCGGCAGTCCCGCCGGCAGGCGCAGGTCGGCGCCGGTCCTGCGGTCGTGGATCGTGACCGAGGTGGAGGCGTCCTCGTTGATGCCGTGCACGCGGTAGCGGCCGCTGGGAGAGAACGTTACGTACATGACGTCCCAGTCCTCGGCGATCAGCGGCGTCCTCTCGCCGCTCTTCAGCGCGTAGCTCCAGGCCTGCGCGTACTCGCCGTGCTGGTCGGTGCCGTAGACCAGCGCGTCGCTCTCCGGCGTGAACTCGTAGACCGCGTGCGACACGTTGCCCGGGTGCGCGGTGATGTTGGCGGGCTCGCCCTTGCCGGTGAGCGGTACCAGCCAGATGTCGTCGTCCGCGGAGGTGCGCGGCTTGACCGCGGCGGACCAGGCGCCGTCGCGGCTGACCGCGAAGGCGTTGAGCCCCAGCTCGTTGCGGAACACCATCCGGCGCTCGTAGCTGCCCGCGTCGTAGCGGTACAGGTCGAAGAACTTCGGGTCGCGCTCGTTGCTGGCGAGCACGAAGGCCTTGCCGTCCTCGATCCAGCCGACGAAGCTGGCCTTCACCTTCTCGCCCGGCGTCAGGTCGCGCGGCTCGCCCGCGCCGCCGACGTACACGTGGTTCAGCTCGTTGCCGCCTTCGTCGAAGGTGTAGAGGTAGCGCTTCCCGTCCGGAAACCAGCTGATCGCGAACACGGCGTTGGTCGTGGACTGCGTCAACGGGGTCTTCTCGCCGCTCTTGAGGTCGAGGACATGGGCGTTGAACACGCCGGTCGGGTTCGCCGTGAGCAGCAGCCGCGCACCGTCCGGCGACCAGGCCTGCTGCGCGCCCGCGAGGCTGTAGTCGACGGTCTGGTAGAACGCGGCCGCATCGTGCACCGGCGTCGCCGCCGCTGCGAGGCCGCCGGCCGCCGCAGCCCAGGCGGCGGCCGTCCAAACGAGAATCTGCCGAATCCGCATGTTCATGTCCTCACTGTCCCGCGAGCTGCGCAAACGCGCCGAATTGCATGCCCAGTACCTGGTCCACGATCGGTGCCAGCGCATTCAGCTGGTGCGCCGGATCGCCGCTGACCCGGTAAGTGACGACCGCCGTGGTCGCGCCGTCCTGCTCCTCGAGCTTGATCGAGAGGATGCCGCTCACCGCCATCTCGAGGAATGGTCCGAGCTTGGCGTTCAGCGTGAGCGCCTTGCCCGGAACCGCCATGACGACGCGCCCGTGCTCGGCGCTGCCGCCGTCCCAGCGCTCGCAGTAGCAGCCGCCGGCGACGGGATCGATCGACAGCGATTCGCGCTTTCCCGACCAGGTGTGGTCGGCCGGCCAGTAGCGCTCCGGGTGCACCAGCGTGTCCCAGGCCTTCGCGGCCGTGGCCTCGATCCGGAACTCGTGCCGGATCAGCATCGCATCGGCGGCCGCGAGCCGGACCTCGGCCGCTGCCGCCAGCGGCAGCGCCGCCATCATCGCGCCCAGGAACATCCGCAACGTCATCGCCGTCACTCCTTCGCCTGCCAGGCATTCTCATCGTGCCGCGCCAGCTCGTCGAGTTCCGCGGGTGCCGCATCCGGATCGTCCACCCACTCGCGCAGCCTGGGCCCGCCGTTGATCACGTCGATGGCGAGCCGCGTGGTTTCGTATTCGTAAGGGAAGTCGCGCCACAGCGGATAGTCCGGGCGCAGCGCGCGCAGCGCCTTGAAGGCGAGCGCCATCAGCCGCCACGGGCGGAACTTCGAGTGGTTGTAGCCGGGATCGTCCACGTGGATCTGGATGCCGGCGCAGGGCTTGCCGGCGTGCTTGTGGAAGGTCGGCTCGAACCAGCAGGGCCGCAGCCGGCAGCCCGCGAGCCAGTCGGGCGCGAGCGCCTGCATCTTCGCGAGCAGCGCCACGGCGTCGAGGTCCGGTGCGCCGAACAGCTCGAGTGGACGCGTGGTGCCGCGGCCTTCGGACAACGTCGTGCCCTCGAGCATCACCGTGCCCGGATAGCAGCGCGCCATCGAGACGTTGGGCGCGTTCGGGCTCGGGTTGACCCAGGCGCGCTCGCCTTGCGGCCAGCCGTAACCGGGCGCCTGCGCCGGGCGCCAGCCGTCCATGGCCACGTGCACGTACTCGACGTCGAGGCCGAGCGTCTGCACGAACCAGTCGCCGAGTTCGCCCAGCGTGCGCCCGTGGCGCATCGGCATCGGGCCCGCGCCGACGAAGCTCTCCCAGCCGGGCTGCAACGACAGGCCTTCGACCGGAAGCCCCGCCGGGTTCGGCCGGTCGAGCACCCACACGGCCTTGCGATGTTCCGCCGCCGCTTCCAGCACGTAGCGCAGCGTGGTCGTGAACGTGTACACGCGGCAGCCGAGGTCCTGCAGGTCCACCAGCAGCACGTCGAAGTGCTCCATCATCGCCGCGGCGGGGCGGCGCACCTGCCCGTACAGGCTGAACACCGGGATGCGGTGCACCGGATCGGTGTAGTCCTCGGACTCGACCATGTTGTCCTGCTTGTCGCCGCGCAGCCCGTGCTGCGGGCCGAAGGCGGCCGTCAGCTTGAAGTCCTCGACCGTGGCCAGCGCATCCAGCGAATGCGTGAGGTCGGCCGTGACCGAGGCGGGGTGCGCGAGCAGGGCGACGCGCTTGCCGTCCAGGGGCTTCCTGACGGCACGGTCGGCGAGCAGGCGGTCGATGCCGAACTTCATCGGGCGGGCAGGGCGATGGTGAACGTCGCGGGATCGTGGAAATCGGGCGCCTCCGCGGCGTGCGCCAGCGCCCAGTAGCTCAGGCGCCCGCGGCCGTCCTCGAGGACTGCGGCGAGGCCCGCGCGGATCGTCGTGCTGCCGGCGAACTCCGCGAGGGCATCCGGGGCGATGGCGACGTTCAACTCCGCATGCTCCGGTCCGGACCCGAACTCGATGCGCGGAACCGGCATTGCGGGCGACTCGCGGCCGCTGCGGCGGCCCTCGAAACGATACGCGGCCCAGGAGCCGCAGGGCGCGAAATTGAATTCCAGGTAGCCGGCATGACCGTCGCCCTGCAGGAAGACTTCGAAGCAGCCATGTTGCCAGAGTCCGTCGGCGCGCCCGGGCTCCCGGTCGACGGCCCAGCGCAGCCCGGCCATCGTTCCGTCGACCCGGTAATGGAGGGCCAGGCCGCCGCGGGCGTCGTAGTCGAGCGCCGCGCGGATGGCGCGCGCGCCCTCGTCGTGCGAGGCGGGATGCCTGACCAGGTGCGCTGCAGCATCGGCCATGTGCGCATTATGGCTGTCGTTAGGCCGTTCAACCTAAAACCGGCCGCGGCGCGAATTTTGCCGCCGCAGGGTTGCAATCGCCGCCGCCGGCGTCAAGCTTTGCGGCGTGACGTTCGACTGCGTGATCGTCGGAGCGGGCTCGGCGGGATGCGTGCTGGCCAACCGCCTGAGCGCCGATCCGTCGCGCAGCGTGTGCCTGATCGAGGCCGGTCCGCGCGACCGCTCGCCGCTGATCCATATCCCGGCCGGCATCCTCGGCACCATTCCCAGGCGCAGCGTCAACTGGGCCTTCGAGACCGAGCCGCAGCCCGGGCTCAATGGCCGGCGCGGCTACCAGCCGCGGGGCCGCGTGCTGGGCGGCTCGAGCTCGATCAACGCAATGGTCTACATGCGCGGGCACCGCGGCGACTACGACGACTGGGCCGCGCTCGGCAATCCCGGCTGGTCCTACGAGGAGGTGCTGCCGCTGTTCCGCCGTTCGGAGGACCAGCAGCGCGGCGCCGACCGCTATCACGGCGTCGGCGGCGAGCTGGCGGTTTCCGACCTGCCGAGCCCGGCCGCGGCCTCCTTTGCCTTCGTCGAGGCGGCGATCCGCAGCGGCCTGCCGCCGAACGACGACTTCAACGGCGCGGAACAGGACGGCGCCGGGCTCTACCAGGTGACGCAGCGCCGCGGGCGCCGCTGCTCGGCCTCGGTCGCTTTCCTGGACCCGGCGCGGTCGCGTCCGAACCTGACGGTCCTGACCGGTGCGCTCGCCACCCGGCTGCTGCTGGAAGGCCGGCGCTGCGCCGGCGTCGAAATCGCGCGCGGCGGCAGCCGGGAGATGATCCGGGCGCGGCGCGAAGTCGTGCTGGCCGCGGGCGTCTTTGGCTCGCCGCAGCTGCTGCTGCTGTCCGGCATCGGTCCGCGCGAGGAGCTCGAGCGCCACGGCATCGCCGTCGCGCACGAGCTGCCCGGCGTCGGCGCCAATCTCGTGGACCACGTGGACCTGGCGCTCGTGTACCGTTCCTCGGATCCGTCGCTGATGGGCATCACCCTGCGCACCGCGCTGCGCGCGATCCCCGGGTATTTCCGCTGGCGCCGCTCGGGCACGGGCCTGCTGACCACCAATTTCGCCGAGGCCGGCGCCTTCCTGCGCACGCGGCCAGGCCTCGAGCGGCCCGATATCCAGCTGCATTTCCTCATCGGGCTGGTGGACGACCACGCGCGGCGGCTGCATTGGGGCTACGGCATCTCCTGCCACGTGGCGCTGCTGCGGCCCGCGAGCCGCGGGCGCTTCCGGCTGCGTTCCGCCGACCCGCGCGAATCCCCGAGCATCGACCCGAACTTCCTCGGCGAGGACGCGGACCTCGAAGCGCTGCTCGCCGGGGTGAAGGCGGCGCGCGAGATCCTGCACTCGGCGCCGCTCGACCGCTTCCGCGGCGAGGAGATGTTCGCCGAGGAAGGCGATTCGGACGATGCGCTCTTGCGCCGCATCCGCCGCCGCGCGGACACCATCTACCACCCCGTGGGGACCTGCCGCATGGGACCCGACGAGATGGCGGTGGTGGATGCGTCGCTGCGCCTGCGCGGGCTCGAGGGCGTTTCGGTCGTGGATGCCTCGGTGATGCCGACGCTGCCGGGCGGCAACACCAACGCGCCGGCGATGATGATCGCGGAGAAGGCCGCCCTCAGGCTGGCGGCCTGACCAGCCCGGCTGCCGTGTGCGCAGTCGAGCGCGTAGAGATGCGCTCAAGAAGGAGCGCCAAGCCGTTGTCGCGGCAGGAAACGGCGCGTGCCATCCCACCCCGGATGTGGAGCGCGCGCAACAAGGTGTTTTTCGTATCGCAAAACATTGCCGACAGGCTGTAACATTCGCGCACTAACGTGATACCGGCGCAAGGCCGTTATCTGTTGCGTTCAGGGAAATTTACGGGAGCCAAATCCATGTCCGATCGTCGCCGCTCGGTCCGTCTCGCTGCCGCCGTCTCCTCGATCCTGTCCGCCCCGGCGATTGCCGCGGGCGCGGTGGCGATCGCGCTCACCGCGGCGCCGCTCGCACAGGCGCAGGAAACGGCGTCGCAGGTCACCGGTTTCGTCGTCAATGCGGACGGCCAGCCGATTTCGGGCGCGCGGGTCGAGATCCTGCACGTGCCGTCGGGCACCACCTCGAGCGCGACCACGAACGCCTCGGGCCAGTTCTCCGCGACCGGCCTGCGCGTCGGCGGTCCCTACCGGGTGACGGCCCGGGCCGAGGGCCACCAGGACGCGGTGGTCGAGGACCTCTACACGCAGCTCGCGCAGCGGAGTTCCGTGACGCTGGTCGCGCAGCCGATCGCCCAGCTCGCCGGCGTCGAGGTGACGGGCGCCTCCGAGCGCGACGTGACCATCGGCGCGGGCAGCCGCTTCGGCGCCCAGGACGTGCAGCAGCTGCCGTCCATCAGCCGCGACATCAAGGACGTCGTGCGCCTCGACCCGAAGGCCTGGGTGGACCCGACCAACTCCGACGCGCTCGAGGTCGCGGGCGTCAACAACCGCTACAACAGCATCACCATCGACGGCGTGCGCCAGAGCGACGACTTCGGCCTCAACAACAACGGCTACCCGACCCAGCGCAGCCCGCTGTCGGTGGACGCGATCGAGGCGGTCTCGATCCTGAGCGCGCCATTCTCGGTCGAGTACTCGGCGTTCCGCGGTTCGACCATCAACGTGGTGACCAAGTCCGGCACCAATGAATTCACCGGCTCGGCGTTCTATTTCAAGGGCGACGACGGCATGGTCGGCAACCGCAGCAAGGACCGCAGCCTCTCCTTCACCTTCGAGGAAGAGACCTACGGCGGCACCTTCGGCGGCCCGATCATCAAGGACAGGCTGTTCTTCTTCGGCAGCTACGAGAAGCTCGACAAGATCGCCCCGCAGGAATTCGGCCCGGCCGGCTCCAGCTTCCCCGTGAGAGTCGCCGGCGTCACCCAGGCCGAGTACGACCAGATCGTCCAGATCGCGCAGTCCGTCTACGGCTTCGACGTCGGCGTCCGCACCGACACGCTGCCGGAGCAGGACGAGAAGATCCTCGCCAAGCTCGACTGGAACATCAACGACAGCCATCGCGCGTCGCTCGCCTGGCAGCGCACCGAGGGCAACGAGGTGATCACCTCGAACAACAGCACCTCGCAGAACCGGATCTCGGCGCCGTCGAACTGGTACAACCGCTCGATCCTGATGGAGTCCACCTCGCTGCAGCTGTTCTCGGACTGGAACGAGTGGTTCTCGACCGAGCTCAAGCTGGCGCGCAAGGAAGTGGACACCGGCCAGGACTCGCTGATGGGCACGGACTTCGCGGAGATGCAGATCCGCACTCCCACCGGCGGCACCATGTTCATCGGCCCCGACGAGTTCCGCCACGCGAACTCGCTGACCAACGACCTCGACACGGTCAAGCTGAAGGGCAACTTCTTCCTCGGCAGCCACACGCTGACGGTCGGCTACGAGCGCGAGATGCTCGACATCTTCAACATCTTCGTGCCGCGCAGCCAGGGGCAGTTCTTCTTCAATCCCACCGCGGCGGACCCTGGACAGGGCCTGCCGGCGCGTTCGGGCATCGAGAACTTCCAGCTCGGCCTCGCGCAGGCGCTCAACTACTCCAACGCCTTCAGCAACAACGCCAACGACGGCGCCGCGAGCTTCGGCTACGACGTGGACAGCATCTACTTCCAGGACGAGTGGCAGGTCACGCCCGACTTCAAGATCCAGGCCGGGGTGCGCATGGACCGGTTCTCGAGCAGCGACACGCCGCTGCTGAACTCCAACTTCGCCACGCGCTACGGCTACAACAACCTGGCGACGCTGGATGGCCGCGACCTGATCATGCCGCGCATCGGCTTCAACTGGCAGTGGCGCCCGGATACCACGATCTACGGCGGCTGGGGCCTGTTCGGCGGCGGCACGCCGAACGTCTGGGTCTCGAACAGCTTCTCCAACGACGGCGTGACGGTGGTGGCGACCAACGTCGCGGCCGCGTCTCCGCCGATCACGTCCTGCGCCGGCAACCCGACGCAGCCGGTCTGCGCGCTGCTGAACGTCGACGGCTTCGACCTGCCGCAGTTCTACCTGGATGCGCACTCGCTGCTGCGCGGTGACGGCCCGGTCAATGCGCTGGACCCGTCGTTCGAGATCCCCTCGCAGTACCGCTGGAACCTCGGCGTCAAGCACACGCTGCCCTGGGACATCGAGATGTCGGCGGACGTCATCATCTCGCGGGTCAAGGACGAGGTGCTGTGGCAGGACATCCGCCTGGTGCAGACCGGCACGGCGCCGGACGGCCGGCCGATCTACACCCGCCGCTCGCTGGGCTGCACCACCACGCCCTGCCCGCCGGACACCCGCGGCGCGGGCATCCAGGACCTGCTGCTGACCAACACCAGCCAGGGCGAGGGCACGGTGTTCACCATCGACGCCGCCAAGACCTGGCGCACGCGCGCCGGCCGCTTCGATGCCTACCTGGCCTACGGCTACCAGGACATCAAGGACGTCAACCCCGGCACCAGCTCGACCGCGTCCTCGAACTGGGACAACGTGGCCGTCTCCGACCCGAACAACCCGGGCCTCTCGACCTCGAACTATGAGATCGAACACCAGTTCAAGGGTGCCTTCGGCTGGCGCAAGGCGTTCTTCGGCGACTACGAGACCAGCATCGCGCTGGTCGGCGAGCGCCGCTCGGGACGCCCGTTCAGCTACACCTTCGGCGGCGGCACGCCGCAGGCGGTGTGGGGAGACCCGCGCCAGGCGGCGCGCCAGCGGCACCTGTTCTACGTGCCGGCGAGCCCGACCGACGTCATCTACGAGGGCCCCTGCAGCGCCGGCGAAGTGGGCGTGGTCGCGGGCTGCACCGCGGCGGGCGTGTTCACCGCCAACAACGCGGCGGCGGCGACCCTGCGCGACGGGATGGAGGCCTACATCGTCAACCAGGGCCTGGAGAAATTCCGCGGCAGGATCACGCCCCGCAACGGCTTCACCAGCCCCTGGCTGTCGGTGCTCGACCTGCGCCTCAAGCAGGAACTGCCGGTGTGGGGCCGCATGCGCGGCGCGCTGACGCTCGACGTCGAGAATCTCGCCAACCTGATCAACTCCGACTGGGGCCAGTTGCGGCAGGTCAGCTTCCCGTACGTGACGCCGGTCGTGGACGTGAACCGCATCTCGACCACGGGCTGCGCGGCGGGCCAGTCGTCCTGCTACGTGTACCGGGCGCGCTCGGGCCAGACCGGGCCGGTGGCGCCCTCCAACACGCTGGCGGCGCTGCCGTCGGTGTGGAAGATCCAGTTCGGCATCCGCCTGGAGTTCTGAGGCGATCGCAAGCGATGGGGCGCGGCGGGCGACCGCCGCGCCCTTTTTCTTTGCGCCAGGCGATCGTTGCTAGACTGGCGCCATGAATGCGCGCGCCGCAGCCGAGCGCCAGTGCGCGGACGCCGTGCTGATGATCCGGCCCGCGCGCTTCGGCGCGAACCCGGAAACGGCGGCATCGAACCGCTTCCAGCAGGACGGCGCGGGCGCCGGCGCGGCGCAGGCCGCGCGGCGGGAATTCGACGGGCTGGTGGCGAAGCTGCGCGCCGCCGGCGTCGAGGTCCACGTTGCCGACGACACGCCGGATCCGCCGAAACCCGACGCCTGCTTCCCGAACAACTGGGTCAGCTTCCACGCCGACGGCACGGCCGTGCTGTACCCGATGATGGCGCCGTCGCGGCGCGCCGAGCGGCGGCCGGAGCTGCTGGAGCGGTTGCGCGATTCCGGATTCCGGCTCGCGCGCACGCTGGACCTGTCCGGCTGGGAATCGCGCGGCGAGTTCCTGGAGGGCACCGGCAGCCTGGTGCTCGACCGCTGCCACCGCGTCGCCTACGCCTGCCGATCGCCGCGCACGACGCCGGCCGCGCTCGCCGATTTCGCCTCGAGGCTCGGCTACCGCACCATCGTGTTCGACGCGCGCGGGCCCGCGGGCGAGCCGCTGTACCACACCAACGTGATGATGGCGGTCGGCGAGGGATTCGCGGTCGTCTGTGCGGATGCGATTGCGGACGCGGCCGATCGCGCCGCGGTGCTCGGCGAACTCGTTGCTGCCGGGCACGAGCCCGTGGTCATCGGCGCCGAGGCGATGCACGGCTTCGCCGGCAACCTGCTGGCGCTGCGTGCGCGCGACGGCGCGCAGGTGATCGCGCTGTCGGACGCAGCCTGGGCGAGCCTGCCGCCGCAGGCGCGGGCCGCGCTCGAGCGCCATGGCCGGATCGTCGCCGCGCCGATTCCCGTGATCGAGCGCCACGGCGGCGGCAGCGTGCGCTGCATGATCGCCGAGGTTTTCCTGCCGCGCGAACGCGGCTGATAGAATCGGCGCATCCCCCGCGCCGGAAGCCTTGCGTGCTCGAACTCGGCCTCAAGACGCTGATCGCCTACCTGCTGGGCTCCGTGATGGGCGGGCTCATCGCCGGTTCCCGGCGCGGCGTGGACATCCGCGAGCAGGGCAGCGGCAACCTGGGCGGCACCAATGCGCTGCGCACCCAGGGCTTCTGGTTCGCCTTCGCCACCGTCGTCGTCGACGTGGCCAAGGGCTGGCTGGCGGCAGGCTGGCTGCCGGGCGCGGACCTGCCCGGCGTGGCGGCGGACCCGACGATCGGCCGTGAATGGCTGGCGGCGTCCTGCGCGGCGGCCGCTGTCGCGGGCCACGTCTGGCCGCTGTACCACGAGTTCCGCGGCGGCAAGGGCGGCGCGACCCTGATCGGCGCGCTCCTCGCGCTCGCGCCGGCCACCGTCCCGGTCGCGCTGGGTGCGTGGCTGCTGGTGGCGATGCTGAGCGGCTACGCCGGGCTCGCGACCATGCTCGCCGCGGCCTCGGTGCCGATCGCCGCGCAGCTGTTCCATCCCGGCGCGCGGGGGCTGCTCGCGCTCTCGCTCGCGATGGCCGCGTTCATCGTCTGGACGCACCGCAGCAACATTGCGCGCATGCGCGCCGGCAAGGAGGCGCGGCTGGGGCGCCTGTGGCTGCTCGGTCCGCGGACGCCGCGCACATGAGCCGGCGCGCCGAACTGCTGCGCCTGCTCGCAGACGGCAGCCTGCATTCCGGGGAAGAACTGGCCGAGGCGCTCTCGGTTTCGCGCGCCGCGGTCTGGAAGCGGTTGCAACAGCTCGGCGAGCTCGGCATCGAGCTCGTCGCTCGGCCTGGTCGGGGTTACCGCCTGGCGCAGCCGCTCGACCTGCTGGACGCCGCGGCCATCCGCCGCGCACTGCCGCAGTGGCCTGCCGAGCGCCTGCGCAACTTCGAGGTGCTCGAGGAAACGGCTTCGACCAGCGACCGGCTGCTGGCCGTCGCCGACCTGCCGCCCGGCCGCTTCGACGCCTGCATTGCCGAGTTCCAGACCGCCGGGCGCGGGCGCCGCGGGCGGCATTGGCTCGCGCCATATGCCTCGGGCCTGTGCCTGTCGGTCAACTGGAATTTCCGGGAAGCCCCGGCGGCGCTCTCGGCGCTGTCGCTGGCCGCGGGCGTGGCCGTGCTGCGCGCGCTGGCGCGCCTGGGCGTCCCCGGCCTCGCGCTCAAGTGGCCGAACGACATCGTTGCCGGGGGGCGCAAGCTCGGCGGCCTGCTGATCGACCTGCGCGGGGAGGCGGCGGGCCCGGCCTACGTCGTGGTCGGGGTCGGCATCAACGTGCGCCTGCCGCCTGCGACGCTCGCGGCCATCGCCGCCGGCGGCTTCGAGGCCACCGACCTGGCGTCGCTCGGATGCACGGTGCTTCGCAGCGCGCTGGCGGCGGCGCTGGTGACGGAGCTGGCACTCATGCTCGAGGAATTCGGCGCGCGCGGCATGGCGGCCTTCGCCGAGGAATGGCGCGCGGCGGATGCGCTGGCCGACCGGCGCGTGCGCGTGCTGCAGGACGGGCAGGCGTTCGAAGGGCGGGCCTGCGGGGTGGACGCGGACGGCGCCCTGCTGCTGGAAGTCGCCGGTGGCCGGCGGCGGGTCCTCTCCGGAGAAGTCTCGGTGCGAAGCGCTTAGAATCCCCGGCATGAAGCTGCTGGTCGCGCTGCTGCTGTTCGCGAACATCGCCTGGTATGCCTGGACTCAGTGGTTCGGCGGGCGCGCGCCCACGCCGGCGGCCACAACCCGGCCGGCGGGACCTGCGCTGGTGCTGGCGCGGGAGGCGCCGCCGTCCGCGGCACCACAGGCGGCGGCCGTGCGCTCTGCCGCGAACTGCCTGAGCCTCGGCCCGTTCACGGACCTGACCGATGCCGCGCGCGCGGCGACGCTGCTGCGCGAGAACGAGCTCGAGCCGCGCCAGCGCACCAGCGAGGGAATCGTCTGGAAGGGTTACTGGGTCGCGCTCGACGGCCTGCCGGACCGCGCCGCGGCCGACGGCGTCATCGAGCGGCTGCGGCGCTTCGGCATCGGCGATGCCTACGCGATGCCGGGCGACGGCAACCGGATCACGATCTCGCTCGGCCTGTTCAGCGAGCGCCAGCGTGCGCTGCGGCGCATGGACGACGTCAAGGCGCTCGGCCTCGAGCCGCGCGTCTCGGAACGCGAGCGCAGCGGCACCGTGTACTGGATCGACGTGAACGTCGAGCCGCCCGCGACGCTGCCCGACGCCGCGCGCCTGCACGGCGAGGGCGGGCGCATCCTGCGCCTGGAAGTGAAGCCCTGCGAACCGCGCTAGAATGCCGGCCGACGCCGGCGTAGCTCAGCTGGTAGAGCAGTGGTTTTGTAAACCTCAGGTCGGGGGTTCGACTCCCTCCGCCGGCACCACACGCGAACGAGGGACCGCATGGCGCGCATCGCGGTAGGCGGTTTCCAGCACGAGACCAACACCTTCGCGCCGCATGCGGCGGGGCTCGCGCAGTTCGTCGAAGCGGACGCCTGGCCCGGACTGGTGCGCGGCGGCGAGATGCTGGAGGCCGTCGCCGGCATCAACCTGCCGGCCGCGGGTTTTGTCGCGGAGGCAAAGGCGCTCGGGCATCGCATCGAGCCGCTGCTCTGGTGCTCGGCGCAGCCGTCGGGCAAGGTCACGCGCGCGGCTTACGAATCCATCGCCGTCGAGCTGCTGCAGCGCATCGGCAACGCGCGCGGCTGCGACGCCGTCTACCTCGACCTGCACGGCGCCATGGTGGCGGAGCATCTCGACGACGCGGACGGCGAACTGCTGCGGCGCGTGCGCGCGGCCATCGGGCCTTCCGTCGCGCTGGTCGCCAGCCTCGATTTCCACGCCAACGTCGCGCCGCTGATGGTCGAGCAGGCGGATGCGCTGGTCGCCTACCGCAGCTACCCGCACGTGGACATGGCCGCGACCGGCGCGCGCGCGATGGAAGCGCTCGCGTGCATCCTGCGCCGGCCCGTGACCGCGCGCGTGCACCGGCCGCTGCCTTACCTGATGCCGCTCACCTCGCAGTGCACGCTCATCGAACCGCTCGCCTCGCTGATGCCGCGCGCGGCGGCGCTCGAGCGCGGCAGCGCGGTCTCGCTCTGCCTGACGCCAGGCTTCCCGCTTGCCGACGTGCCGGAATGCGGCCCGGTCGTATTCGGGTCGGGCCACGACGGCCTGGCGCTCGCGCGGTCAGCGGATGCGCTCTATCGCGAGACGCTGGAGCGGGAAGGGGAGCTCGCGCTCGAACTGGTGTCCATCGAGGCGGCGATCGCCGGGGCCCGGGCGTTGCCATCGAAAGCGCGTGGCCCGCTGATCCTCGCCGATACGCAGGACAATCCGGGCGCGGGCGGCAACGCCGACACCACTTCGCTGCTCAAGGCGCTGGTCGCGGCCGCGATTCCCGGCACGGTTGCCGGCGTCATCTGGGACCCGGCCGCCGCGGCGGCCGCGCACGAGAAGGGCGCAGGCGCGAGCCTGGAACTGGCGCTGGGCGCGCACAGCGGATTCCCCGGCGAGACGCCGCTCACAGGCCGCTTCCAGGTACTCGCGCTCGGCGACGGGCGCTTCACCGGCACCGGGCCGTTCTACCGCGGCGGGCGCTTCGAGCTCGGCCCGATGGCGCGCGTCGCCGCAGGCCCGGTCGAAATCGTGATCTCGAGCCGCAAGCAGCAGGCCGCGGATCAGGCCATGTTCCGGCACGTCGGCTGCGAGCCGGCCGCTGCGCGGGTCCTGATGCTGAAGAGCTCGGTGCACTTCCGCGCCGATTTCGGGCCGATCGCCCACCGCGTGCTGGTGGTCGAGGCGCCCGGACCCAACGTGGCCGATCCGGGCCGCCTGCCGTTCACGAAACTCCCGCCCGGGCGCCGGCTGCGGCCGCGCCGCGGCTGAGCGCGCGGGCGGCCCCGGACCCCGGTAAACTGCGCACATGCACAAGATTCTGGTCGCGATCGACGGTTCGGACACCTCCATGCGGGCGCTCGACTTCGCCGCGCAGCAGGCGCGCCTGGCGCCGGCGGCGGAGCTGCACGTGCTGACCGTGCAACCGCTCGCCAGCACCTACACCGCCTGGGAGATCTACGTGTCGGCCGACAGGCTCAGGGAGATCGCGGAGGGACGCGCGCGCGCGATCCTGGACGCGGCGGCGGCACGGCTGAAGGACGCCGGCTGCAAGTTCGCGCTCGAACAGATCGAAGGCGACCCGGCGGAGACCATCGCCGCGCGCGCCGGCGAGCTCGGCTGCGAATCCATCACGATGGGCACGCGCGGCGCCGGGCAGGTCAGCATCCTGGTCATGGGCTCGGTCGCGCAGCGCGTCGTGTACCACGCCGCGGTCCCGGTGACGCTGGTCAAGTAGCCGCGGCGCTCACTTCGCGTAGTACAGCTCCGGCAGCCACAGCGCGATCTGCGGGAACACGATCACCAGCGCGAGCCCGATCACCATCAGCAGCACGAACGGGATGATCGACCGGTAGATGTCGAGCAGCGTGATCTCCTTCGGCGCCATCGCCCGCATCAGGAACAGGTTGTAGCCGAAGGGCGGCGTCATGTACGCCACCTGGCAGGTGATCGTGTAGAGCACGCCGTACCAGATCGGGTTGAAGCCCAGGTGGATGATCAGCGGCACGTACAGCGGCGCCACGATGATCAGCATCGCGGTGTCGTCCAGGAAGGTGCCCATCAGCAGGTAGGTGAGCTGCATCAGCACCAGCACCTGCCAGGGCTCGAGTCCCCACTTCTCCAGGAACAGCGTCTCGATCGCGCGCACCGCGCCCAGGCCGTCGAACACGGCGCCGAAGGCGAGCGCCGCCAGGATGATCCACATGAACATGCAGCTCACGGCCAGGCTCTTGCGCAGCGTGTCCTCCAGCACCTTGCGCGTGATGCGGCCCTTGTACCAGGCGACCAGCGTCGCCATCGCCGCTCCGACCGCCGAGCATTCCACCATGCTGGTGACGCCCATCAGGAACAGCCCGGTCATCGAGAAGATGATGACCAGCGGCAGGATGCCGGCGCCCAGCAGCCTGAACTTCTCCCGGCGCGAGATCTGGTCGCGCTCCTGCTGCGGAAGCGGCGGACCGAGGTGCGGCTGCAGCTTGCAGCGGATCAGGATGTAGGCGATGAAGAGGCCGGCGAGCATGAGGCCCGGCAGCACGCCGGCGAGCCACAGCTGCCCCACCGGCTGGCGCGCGATCATGCCGTAGAGCACCAGCACCACCGAGGGCGGGATCATGATGCCGAGCGAGCTGCCGGCCTGGATCACGCCGGTGACCATGATCTTGTCGTAGCCGCGGCGCAGCAGCTCGGGCAGCGCGACGCTGGCGCCGATCGCGAGCCCGGCGACCGAGAGCCCGTTCATGGCCGCGATGGCGACCATCAGGAACACCGTGCCGACCGCGAGCCCGCCGCGCATGTTGCCGGTCCAGACGTGGAACATGCGGTACAGGTCGCCGGCGATGCCGGACTCCGACAGCATGTAGCCCATGTACACGAACATCGGCAGTGTCAGCAGCGGATACCAGTTCAGCAGCGTGATGGTCGAGGCGAAGGGCATCTCGACCGCGCCGTCGCCCCACAGCAGCAGCGCGAACACCGCCGCGACGAAGCCGATCGCGCCGAACACGCGCTGGCCGGTCATCAGCATCAGCATCATCATCGAGAACATCAGCAGCGCGATCGCCTCGTAGCTCATGCGATCTCCCGCTTCGTGGCCCTGGCGAGGTCACGGAAGAAGATCGCGATCGCCTGCAGCAGCATCAGCGCGATGCCGACGGTCATGATGATCTTGATCGGCGCCATCGGCGGCGCCCAGGCCGAGTAGTTCTTCTGCCCGTACTGCAGCGCGTAACCGGCGCTCGAGATGCCGCCGCGCAGCAGCACGACGAGGTAGAAGACCAGGCAGAACGCCGTGATCGAGTCCATGAACGCCCTGCCGCGCTCGGTCCAGCGGCCGTAGAGCACGTCCATGCGCACGTGCGCGTCGAGCTGCATCGAGTAGCCGCCGCCCAGCAGGTAATAGGCGGCCATCAGGAACTGGGACATTTCGATGACCCAGATGAAGGGCGAGTTGAAGACGAAGCGGGAGACCGAGCCGAACAGCAGCACGGCCATCATGACCAGCATCATGTACATGACGGCGAAGCCGAGGACGCGGTTGACCGCGTCCACGGCTCGCACGTAGGCCCGGATGAACCCGGGCATGGCCCGACCGCTAGAGGCCATCGGCCCCGGTCACGCGTAGCGGTACGGCGGGCCTGCCTTGGTCATGAGGTCGTTGTAGTCCTTGAAGATCTGCACGACCTTGGCGCAGCGCGGGCTGGTCTTGGCGATCTCGTCCCAGAATTTCCGGGCTTCCGCCTCCACCGTCGCCCACTCGGCGGCCGGGATCGTGGTGAGCTGCATCTTCTCGCCCTTGACGCGCAGGTGCGCCTCGCCGCCCCAGTACCAGTACTGGCGGTAGTAGTGCGAGCTGTCGATGCAGAGCTTGAACAGCGTCTTGAGGTGCTCGGGGACCTTTTCCCAGGCCGCCGTGTTGGCGAAGTAGGAGCCGATCCAGGCGCCGGAGATGTTGTTGGTCAGGAACCAGGGCGTCACGTTCGCCCAGCCGACCGTGTAGTCCTCGGTGATGCCCGACCAGGCGATGCCGTCCAGCTCGCCGGTCTGCACCGCCACCTCGACGTCGCCCCAGGGCAGCGTCACAGGCACCACGCCGAAGCGCGACAGGAACCGGCCCGCGGTCGGGAAGGTGAACACGCGCAGCCCCTTCAGGTCCGCCAGCCGGCGGATCGGCTTGCGCGTGTTGAAGTGGCAGGGATCCCAGGCGCCCGCGGACAGCCAGGTCACGCCCTCGACCTCGCCGTAGGCCTCGCGCCAGATCTCGTTGAGCCCGTAGCGGTCGAACAGCGCCGGCACGTCGAGGCTGTAGCGCGTCGCGAACGGGAAGTAGCCGCCGAACACGGCGACGTCCACCGGCGCGGCGATCGAGTCGTCGTCGCTCTGCACCGCGTCGATCGTGCCCTTCTGCATGGCGCGGAACAGCTCGCCGGTCGGGACCAGCTGGTCGGCGAAGTAGAGCTCGATCACCATCTCGCCGTTGGCCGCCTTGTTGAAGGCCTCGATGGACGGCTTGATCACGTGCTCGGCGAGCGCCGCGCCGGCGTAGGTCTGCAGCCGCCACTTGATCGTCGTCTTCTTGGAGGTCGAGACGGCTGGCGCGCCGCTGTCCTTGTCGCCGCAGGCGGTCAGCGCCGCCGCCGATGCCGCGGCGGCGCCCAGCGCCGCCTTCTTCAGGAATGTTCTACGCTGCATTTCGTTCTCCTTATGGGAGTTCGGACCTGCGGACGCAGGGCGGCGATCCCCCCGGTCGCACCGCTCCCGGATTCTCACACGCAGGGGCGGCGCCAGCAATCCGTGCGGGCCGCAGGCGCATGCCGGTGCGCCCGGTTTTTCGCTAAAGTGGCCGCCACGCCCGCGGGGTGCCGGGCTGCCCGCCGGCGGCCTGCCGGATGCGCGCCTGCGGCAAGTACCTAGGCCGCGGGTCGCGGGCAAGGGACGATAATCAGGCGCTTCGCGCCGCGGCGGCGCGGCGGCAGCGCTCCGAACGGGAGGAGCCGATGGAACCGAGGAAGGTGAAGAGCGTCGCCGACGCCCAGGCGATCGTCGCCGAGCGCGGGCTCTCGCACGTCAAGGTCGGCGCATTCGACATCGACGGCGTGCTGCGTGGCAAGTACATGTCGCGCGCCAAGTTCGAGTCCGCGCTCGACGGCGGCTTCGGCTTCTGCGACGTCGTGCTCGGCTGGGACTCGAGGGACCAGCTCTACGACAACGTGAAGTTCACCGGCTGGCACACCGGATACCCGGACACGGTCGCGCGCCTGCTGCCGGAAACCTGCCGGGCGCTGCCCTGGGAGGATCCGGTGCTGTTCTTCCTGGCCGAGTTCACCGGCCGCGCGGAGGCGATCTGCCCGCGCGGCCTGCTGCGCCGGGTGCTGGACCGCGCCGAGCAGAAGCTGGGCCTGGTGCCATACGCCGGCTTCGAGTACGAATTCTTCGTCTTCGCCGAGACGCCGGACTCGGTACGCGAGAAGAACTACCGCGACCTGCGGCCGATCGCGCCGGATTCCTTCGGCTACTCGGTGATCCGCAACAGCGTGTGGAGCGACTTCTACCGCGCCCTGTACGAGTCCTGCGAGCGCCTGGACCTGCCGATCGAGAGCCTGCACGAGGAGACCGGACCCGGCGTGATCGAGGCCGCCCTCGGCGTGGACCGCGGGCTCGCCGCCGCCGACAAGGCCGCGCTGTTCAAGACCTTCGCCAAGGTGATCGCGCAGAAGCGCGGCCTGATGGCGACCTTCATGGCGAAGTGGTCGAACCAGTGGCCGGGCCAGAGCGGGCACATCCACATGTCGCTGAAGGACCGCAGCGGCAAGCCGGTGTTCCACGACCCGTCGAAGCCGCATTCGATGAGCGACGCGCAGCGCTGGTTCATCGGCGGGCAGCAGCAGCTGATGCCGGAGCTGCTGGCGATGGTGGCACCCACCGTGAACTCCTACACCCGCCTGATCCCTGGCTTCTGGGCGCCGACCGATTCCGCCTGGAGCTGCGACAACCGCACCACGGCGCTGCGCGTGATCGAGGGATCGCCCAAGTCTCAGCGCGTCGAGTACCGCATCGCCGCCGCGGACGCCAACCCCTACGTGATCCTCTCGGCCGCGCTCGCCTCCGGCTTCTGGGGCATCGAGCACCGGGTCGAGCCCGAGCCGATGGTCGAGGGCAATGCCTACGCGCACAGGCACCCGGCGCACCTGGCGCTGCCGCAGACGCTGTGGGAGGCGGCCCAGCGCCTGAAGGCCTCGAAGATGGCGCGCGACTGGTTCGGCGACGAGTTCGTCGAGCATTTCGCGGCCACGCGCGAGTGGGAGGAGAGGGAATTCCGCCGCCACATCACCGACTGGGAACTGGCCCGCTACTTCGAGATCATCTGATGACTCAGAAAACGATCAGCCCCGTGGACGGCTCCGTGTACTGCGAGCGCGAGCTGGCGACCGCCGCGTCGGTCGATGCCGCGCTGGAGGCGGCGCGGCGCGCGCAGGAAGCCTGGAAGCGCGTGCCGGTCGGCGGCCGCGCCACGATCCTGTCCTCCTTCTGCGACCGCTTCGAGGCCGCCGGCGCCGACATCGCGCTCGAGCTGACCTGGCAGATGGGCCGGCCGATCCGCTATTCGCCTAACGAGGTGCGCGGCACGCTGGAGCGCGCGCGCCACATGATCGCGATCGCGGCGGAGTCGCTGGCCGACGTGGACCCGGGCCCGAAGCCGGGTTTCCGCCGCTTCGTGCGGCGCGAGCCGCTCGGCGTCGTGTTCACGGTTGCGGCCTGGAATTACCCCTACCTGATTGCGGTCAACAGCGTGGTGCCGGCGCTGATGGCCGGCAACGCGGTATTGCTCAAGCATTCCGCGCAGACGCCGCTGTGCGCCGAGCGCTTCGAGGCCTGCCTGCGCGAGGCCGGGTTGCCCGAGGGCCTGTTCCGCGCGCTGCACCTGTCGCACGCGCAGACCACCGGGCTGATCGGCGACCCGCGCGTCGACTTCGTCGCCTTCACCGGGTCGGTGGACGGCGGCCATGCGGTGCAGCAGGCTGCGGCCGGGCGCTTCATCGGCGCCGGGCTCGAGCTCGGCGGCTGCGATCCCGCCTACGTGCGCGAGGACGCCGACCTCGCGCATGCGGTCGAGAACCTGGTGGACGGCGCGTTCTTCAACAGCGGCCAGTCCTGCTGCGGCATCCAGCGCATCTACGTGCAGCGCCGCCGCTACGACGATTTCGTGGCCGGCGCCATCGAGCTGACGCGCAAATACCTGCTCGGCGACCCGACCGACCCGGCCACCACGCTGGGCCCGGTGGTGCGCACGGCGGCCGCCGGCCACATCCGCGCGCAGCTGGACGCGAGCATCGCGGCCGGCGCCCGGCCCGCGCTCGGCGAGCGCGAGTTTCCGGCCAGCCGCGCCGGCACGCCCTACCTCGCGCCGCAGATCCTGCTGGACGTTGACCATTCGATGCCGGTGATGCGCGAGGAAGTCTTCGGACCGGTGTGCGGCATCATGCCGGTCGCTGACGACGAAGAGGCCGTGCGCCTGATGAACGACAGCGCCTTCGGCCTGACCGCGGCGGTGTGGACGAAGGACGCGGACGCCGCGCTCGCCATCGGCAGCCGCGTCGGGACCGGCACCTTCTTCATGAACCGCTGCGACTACCTCGACCCGGCGCTGGCCTGGGTCGGCGTCAAGGATTCCGGCCGCGGCTGCACGCTGTCGCGCGTCGGCTACGAGCACCTGACGCGGCCGAAGTCCTATCACCTCCGCCTGGAGACCTGACATGAGCGCGCTCAGGGGCAACTGGAACTATCCGACCCGGATCCTGTTCGGCGCCGGCAACCTGAAGAAGCTGCCGCAGGCCTGCGCCTCGCTCGGCATGAAACGGCCGCTGCTGGTGACCGACCCGGGGCTCGCCGCCCTGCCGATGGTCGCGAATGCGGTCCTGTATTGTCGCGAGGCCGGCATGCCGGTCGCGGTGTACTCCGACGTGCGCCCGAACCCGGTCGAGAAGAACGTGAACGACGGCGTGCGCGCGTTCCGCGAGGGCGGGCACGACGGCGTGATCGCATTCGGCGGCGGCAGCGGGCTGGACGCCGCCAAGGCGATCGCATTGATGGCGGGGCAGAAGCGCCCGATCTGGGACTTCGAGGACCGCGAGGACTGGTACACGCGCGTGGACGAGGCCGGCATGGCGCCGGTCGTTGCCGTGCCGACGACCGCGGGAACCGGTTCGGAGGTCGGCCGCGCCTCGGTGATCACCGACCTGCGCGACCACACCAAGAAGATCATCTTCCACCCGAAGATGATGCCGGGGGTCGTCATCGCCGACCCGGAACTCACGCTTGGCCTGCCGCCGAAGGTGACCGCCGCGACCGGCATGGACGCGCTCTCGCACTGCCTCGAGGCCTACTGCGCGCCGGGCTACCATCCGATGGCGGAGGGCATCGCGGTCGAGGGCATGCGCCTGATCCACGACTTCCTGCCGAAGGCCGTCGCCGACGGCAGCGACCTGGAGGCGCGCTCGCACATGCTCATCGCCTCGTCCATGGGCGCGACCGCGTTCCAGAAGGGACTCGGCGCGATGCACAGCCTGAGCCATCCCTGCGGCGCCAACCTCGACACGCACCACGGCCTCACCAATGCCGTGGTGATGCCGTTCGTGCTGGCCTGGAACCGCCGCGCGATCGAGCCGAAGATGGAGCGGCTCGCCGCCTGGCTCGGCCTGAAGGGCAGGGGCTACGCCGCCGTGTACGACTGGATCATCGAGCTGCGCGCGGCGATCGGCATCCCGAAGACGCTGGCGGCTCTGGGCGTGCAGGAGAAGCATGCGGCGGAGTTCGCGCCGCAGGCGCTCGCGGACCCGTCCACCGGCGGCAACCCGCTGCCGATGACGGTCGCGGACTTCGAGAAGCTCTACCTGAACTGCATCCGCGGCTAGCGGGCCTGGCAGGAATCACGGTCGCCGAGCGCGCAGGCGCGGCGCATCAGTTCCCCCGCGCGCTGCGCGGAGCGCTCGACGCCTTCGCCCGTTTCGTGCAGCAGCGCGAGGCTGCGGCAGCCTTGCGCGTTGCCGCCGTCGCAGGCGCGGCCGTAGAGATCCGCCGCCCGCGCGAGGTCCCGGTACACGCCCGTGCCGGCGTCGTAGAGGTTGGCGAGCGCCAGGCAGCTGCCGGCGCCGCCCGCGTCGCAGCCCTGCGCGTAGAAGTTCGCGGCGCGGTAGACGTCCGGCTCCCGCCCGCCGTCGCCATGCTCGAGCGCGCGACCGGCCTGCTCGCAGGCGGCGGCATCGCCCTGCTCGCAGGGCTCCAGCCAGCGTCCGACGGCCTGCTGCAGCGCCTTGAGGCGGCAGGCGCGGGTGCCGAGCTCGCAGGCGCGCTCGCGCAGCTTCGCGGCGCGCGCCGGGTCCGCGGCCGACAGCCGGCCCTCCTCCAGCGCGCGCGCCAGCCACTCGCAGCCAAAACCGTCGCCGAGCTCGCAGGCGCGCTGGTACAGCGCCAACGCCCGCGCGGGATCGCGCGCCGCGCCCCGGCCCGATTCGTGCAGGAAGCCGAGCGAGGTGCAAGCGCTCGCGTAACCGGCATCGCAGGCGCGGCCGTAGAGCAGTGCCGCGCGCGGCGCATCTTCCGCCAGGCCCTCGCCGAGCTCCAGGCGCGCGGCCAGCTGTTCGCAGGCGGCCCAGTCGCGCGAGTCGCAGAGCTGCGCCAGTGCCTCGACCGAGAGCGGCGCCGCATGCAGCGGCAGCACGGCCAGCGCGGCCGCGAACAGGGCGGCCGTCGCCGGCAGCAGTCGCCTGCGCTCAGCCGCCCACGCGATGGACACGGGGATCGCCCGATCGCGTGTCGAAGGAGGCCAGCACGCGGCGCCCGCTGCGCGGATCCGTGCGCTCGTCGATCGCGACCACGTCGGTGCGCAGGCGCTCGCGGTTCAGCTCGCAGCGGACGTAGCCGTTGTGCCGGCCGTCGTGGAACCTCGTGCCCGGGTTGAGCGGCAGCGCATCGCTCTTGTCATAGGTGGTGGTCGCGATCGAGGTCGTGGCCAGCTCGACGCCCATCGCGCGCCCGGCGGCGTTGACGAGCTCGTTGATCCAGAAGGAATGGATGTCGCCGGTCAGCACCACCGGGTTCGCGGTCCGGTGCTTCGCGAGCGCGGCGAACAGCCGCTCGCGCGCCGGCGGATAGCCGGCCCAGGCGTCGGTGAACATGGAGGGTGTGCCGTTGCGCTCCTCGAGCACCGTCATCAGCATCACGTTCTGCGCGAGGATGTTCCAGGCTGCGCGGCTGCCGGCCAGGGCTTCGTCCAGCCAGCGTTCCTGCTCCGCGCCCAGCATGGTCCGCGCCGGGTCGTTGAGCGCGGCCCGGCAGACCGGGTCGCGCGGGTCGACGTGCGTGCCGCCGCCGGCGCCGCCGAACAGGATCTTGCCTCCGCGCTCGAAGTCGCAGCGCTGCACCGTCGGCGGGTTCGGGCAGACCTGCACGGAGCGGTACTGGCGGGTGTCGAGCACGTAGAAGCGCGCCAGCGCGCCCCAGTCCGTGGCGCCGTAGATCTGCACGCCCATCTCCGCCCGCAGCCGGGACGGGCGCACCGGCATGTGCTCGAACCAGGCCTGGTAGGCGGCGGCACGGCGCGCCGGGAACGACTCGCGAACCGGCGCCCCGCCGCAGAGCTCGTGCTCGCTGGTGAGGGCGGCGTAATCGTTGTCCACCTCGTGGTCGTCCCAGGTGACGAGCCAGGGACAGGCGGCGTGCGCCGCCTGCAGGTCGGGATCGGTGCGGTACTGCGTATAGCGATGCCGGTAGTCCTGGAGGGTCACCGCCTCGAGGCTGTTGAACTGCCGCACACGGCGCTCGCCCCAGGCGTCCTCGTAGATGTAGTCGCCGAGCATCAGCATCAGGTCGGGCCGGTCCTCCGCCATCCAGCGGTAGGCCGAGAAGAAGCCCTGCTCGTAGTGCGCGCAGGAGGAGAACGAGAACCGCAGCGAATCGACCGCAGCACCGGCGGCCGGGCAGGTCAGCGCGCGGCCGGTGGCGGACTCATAGCGGCCGATGCGAAAGCGGTAGAAGTACTCCCGGCCCGGCTCCAGGCCGTGCACCACCACGTGCACCGAATGCGCGAGGTGCGGGCGCGCCCAGGCGACGCCATGCCTGGCCAGGCGCGAGAACGACGCATCCTCGGCGACTTCCCAGCTGACCTCGTAGATGACCTGGCCGAGGTGCGCCGTGTCGAAGGGCTCGGGCGCGAGGCGCGTCCAGATCACGAAGCCGTCGGCCGCGGGATCGCCCGAGGCGACGCCGAGCTGGAACGGGTCGTTGATGAAGCGCAGCTGCGCGCCGGCGCCGCCGAACGGGATCACGGCGAGGGCGCCGGTGGCCGCCGCCAGGCGGTTGAATTCGCGGCGGGAGATCCTGCGGCTCATGACACTCCTTTCAGATGCCCGCGCCGTGCTCGAAGCCCGACTGCACGGGCTCGGCCTGCGACACGCGCGAGTTCGGCGGCACGCTGTGCGTGAGCCAGACGTTGCCGCCGATCACGCTGCCGCGGCCGACGGTGACGCGCCCGAGCACGGTGGCGCTGGCGTAGATCGTGACGTCGTCCTCGATGATCGGGTGGCGGGCGAGGCCCTTGACCAGCCGGCCCTCGGCGTCCACCGGGAAGCTCTTGGCGCCCAGCGTCACGCCCTGGTAGAGCGTCACGCGGTTGCCGACGATCGCGGTCTCGCCGATCACCACGCCGGTGCCGTGGTCGATGAAGAACTCGCGGCCGATGGTCGCGCCGGGGTGGATGTCGATGCCGGTGCGGTGGTGCGCGTTCTCCGCGATCAGGCGCGGCAGCAGCGGCACGTCCAGGTGATAGAGGATGTTCGCGATGCGGTGGCGCGTCACGGCGAAGATGCCGGGGAAGGCGTACAGCGCCTCGATCGGGTGGCGGCAGGAGGGATCGCCGCGCCAGGCGGCGCGCGCGTCCTCGAACACGCGCTCGCGCAGCAGCGGCAGCTCCGCGAGCAGCTTGCGCGCGTCCTGGCGCGCGCGCGCATCCAGCGCCGCCGGGTCCGGGGCGGATTCCTCGCCGAGCCGCGCCGGGAACTCGAGCGCCAGGCGGATCTGCGCCGACAGCACCGACTCGATCTCGTCCAGCTCGCGCTCGATGCGCCGCTCCGGGCTCTCGGTGGCGAGCGTCGCCGGCAGCGTCTCCGCGATCAGCAGCCGGTGCAGGCGGTCGATGCAGGTCAGCACCGCCGTGCGGTCCGGCCAGGTGCCCTTGCGCAGCGCCTGGAAGTCCGCGGCGTCGCCGGGAACCGTCAGCGCGGCGGCGAGCGCCGCGTGGTCGCCGGCAGCGGCGTCTTCAGGCGGGCGGGATGACGCTCGGGGCACTGGCCGTCGCCTCCTCGTAGAGCCAGGTCGAGAGGTAACGCTCGCCGAAGCTCGGGATGATCGTGACGATCAGCTTGCCACGATTCTCCTCGCGCGCGGCGACCGCAAGCGCCGCGAACAGCGCGGCGCCCGAGCTGATGCCGACCAGGATGCCTTCCTCGCGCCCGAGCAGGCGCGCGTACTCGCCGGCCTGCTCGTTGGTGACCTGGATGACCTCGTCGATCACCTTGCGGTTCAGGATCTCGGGGATGAAGCCCGCGCCGATGCCGGCGATCTTGTGCGGCCCGGGCTGGCCGCCGGAGAGCACCGGGCTCGCGGCCGGCTCCACCGCGACGCAGCGGAACTCCGGCTTGCGCTTCTTGATCACCTCGCCGACGCCGGTGATCGTGCCGCCGGTGCCGATGCCCGAGACCAGGATGTCGCAGGCGCCGTCGGTGTCGTTCCAGATCTCCTCCGCGGTGGTGCGGCGGTGGATCTCGGGATTGGCGGGATTGCTGAACTGCCCGACCAGCAGGAAGCGCTCCGGGTCGCCGGCGACGATCTCCTCCGCGCGCGCGATCGCGCCCTTCATGCCCTTCGCGCCCTCGGTCAGCACCAGCTCGGCGCCGAAGGCCTGCAGCATGCGCCGGCGCTCGAGGCTCATCGTGTCGGGCATCGTCAGCACCAGGCGGTAGCCCTTGGCCGCGGCGACGAAGGCGAGGCCGATGCCGGTGTTGCCGCTGGTGGGCTCGACCAGCACCGTTTTCGGCTTGATGCGGCCCTGCTTCTCCAGCGCCTCGATCATGCTGACGCCGATGCGGTCCTTCACGCTCGCGCAGGGATTGAAGAACTCGAGCTTGAGCACGATCTGGCCCGGCAGGCCGCGTCCGATCTTGTTGAGCCGCACCAGCGGCGTGCGGCCGATGGTCTCGAGGATGTTGTCGAAGATGCGTGCCATGCGGCCTCGGTGCCGATGCCGGCAAAAGGGGCGGGGCTCCCGGACCCAGCGGGTTACCGGGAACCCCACCCGACATGGAAATCGGTTCTCGCCGCGGGCTCAGCGCGCCGCGTAGCACTCCATCTTCAGGCCAGTGCCGCCCCGCGAGACGTGGGCGACGACGGCCTTGCGGCGATGGATCTTGGTCACCGCCCCCAGGTTGATCGCGAACGCGAGCTCGACGATGGACCCCTTGGCGAGGCCCAGGTTCCGGGTCTCGACGAACACGCCGTTGGCGCTCAGGTTGTGCGCCTTGCACAAGGCGCCGCGCCGCCCGGGCACGACCAGGTAGACCGTGGCGCGGGCGCGATGCCGGCTGTGCAGGCGGCGTTCCATCTCCGTATCCCCGAATTGTTGTGCGTCTGGAGACGTGTCTGCGATCCAGTATGCCGACCCCGGCGGGGCGTGGAAAGCGCGGTCCCAAGTGCTTGATTGTGCGGCGCAAAATGGCGGATCGCGGCGGGCGATCCGATACCATGCCCGGCCATGCAGCCCGCTGCCCCCGAGCCCCGCATCACGCTCGCGGATATCCGCGATGCGCGCGCGCGGCTCGGCGCTCGAATCCGCCGCACGCCGGTGCAGCCACTCTCGGGACCGGCGGTGGAAGAGGCCTTCGGGGCCGGGACCCAGGCGGAACTCAAGCTCGAGTTGTTCCAGCACACGGGCAGCTTCAAGGCCCGCAGTGCGCTGCTGCACGCGCTGATGCTGCCGGATGCCGAGCGCGCGCGCGGGGTCTGCGCGATCAGCGCCGGCAACCATGCGATCGCCGTCGCATTCGCCGCCCGCGCGGTCGGGACCAGCGCCAAGGTGGTGATGAAGGCGGATTCGAATCCCTTCCGCGTCGAGCAATGCCGCCGCTACGGCGCCGAGATCGAGCTGGCCGCGGACGTCCATGCGGGCTTTCGCCGCGTGCAGGAAATCGCCGAGGCCGAGGGCCGCACCTTCATACACCCCTACGAGGGGCTGCGCGTCGCCGCGGGAACCGGCACGCTGGGGCTGGAATTCCTCGAGCAGGTGCCGGACCTCGAGGCGGTGATCGTGCCGATCGGCGGCGGCGGCCTGGCCGCGGGCCTGTCCTCGGCAATCAAGCTCGCAAACCCGGCCTGCGAGGTCTTCGGCGTCGAGCCCTTCGGCGCCGACACCATGTACCGCAGCTTCGAGAGCGGCAAGCCGGAAGCCATCGACAAGGTGCGCACGATTGCCGACAGCCTGGGCGCGCCGTTCGCGCTGCCGGTTTCCTTCGCGCTGTGCCGCGCAAACATCGACGACATCGTCCGGGTGGAGGATGCGGAACTGGTGGCCGCGATGCGCTTCCTGCTGGAGCAGGCGAAGCTTGCCGTCGAGCCCGCCGGCGCGGCCGCGACCGCGGCGCTGCTCGGCCCGTTGCGGGAACGCCTCGCCGGACGACGCGTCGGCCTGATCGTCTGCGGCTCCAACATCGACTCCGCGGGCTTCGCCCGGCTGGCCGGAGCCTGAGATGCCTGCGGCGGCCCCGCTGCTCGCGGCCGTTTTCGCCTGGCTGCACCTGCTGGCGGCCGGCATCGCGGCGGGGCTGCTGATGGCCGAATACTGGCTGTGCCGGCGGATGCCCGACCGGACCCAGGTGCGCCTGCTGGGCATCGTGGATACGGGCTACTTCCTGGCCTTGATCACCAGCCTGGCGACGGGCCTGGCGAAGCTCCTGCACTACGGCCAGGACCCGGCCTATTACCACGCCAACCGGCTGTTCTGGTTGAAGATTACGGTCTTCGTGGCCATGGGGCTGGTGGCCTCCCTGCCGAGCCTTCAATACCTGCGGTGGAACCGCGAGGCCCGGTCGGCCCCTGCCTTCGCGCCGCTGACGCGGGAGCTGGAGCGGGTACGGGCTGCGATCGCGCTCGGACTGGGGCTCTGGCTCGTGATTCCGCTGCTCGCCGTGCTGGTCGCCCGCGGCTACGGTTTGCCCGCTTCCCACCCCTGAGCGGCGGGCGGGCTTCCCTGACCCGGATCAGTCACTTAGGCGCCCGTTGAGCGTTGACAGCCGGGGCCGCGCAAACGAAAATACGCGGCTCATTTTGGGAGGGGTACCCAAGCGGCCAACGGGGGCAGACTGTAAATCTGCTGGCTCATGCCTTCGTAGGTTCGAATCCTACCCCCTCCACCAGTTGTCGGAAGCAACCGTGTGGCCTGGCCATTGGCGACCCACGATACCTGCGTGTACGCGGCGTGAAGGAATGCGGGTGTAGTTCAATGGTAGAACCTCAGCCTTCCAAGCTGATGACGTGGGTTCGATTCCCATCACCCGCTCCAGCCGGGTCGGATCCTGCCCACGTAGCTCAGTCGGTAGAGCACGTCCTTGGTAAGGACGAGGTCACCGGTTCGATTCCGGTCGTGGGCTCCATGCATGAATTGAACTCAGAGGTGTGTCGTGGCTAAGGAAAAATTCGTACGCAGCAAGCCGCACGTGAACGTGGGGACGATTGGTCACGTGGACCATGGCAAGACGACGCTGACGGCGGCGTTGACCAAGGTGATGGCGGAGAAGCACGGTGGCGAGTTCACGGCCTACGACCAGATCGACAAGGCGCCGGAGGAGAAGGCGCGCGGGATCACGATTGCGACGGCGCACGTCGAGTACCAGTCGGACAAGCGGCATTACGCGCACGTGGACTGTCCGGGGCACGCGGACTACGTGAAGAACATGATCACGGGCGCGGCGCAGATGGACGGTGCGATCCTGGTGGTGTCGGCTGCGGACGGGCCGATGCCGCAGACCCGCGAGCACATCCTGCTGGCGCGGCAGGTGGGGGTGCCGTACATCGTGGTGTACCTGAACAAGTGCGACATGGTGGACGACGCCGAGCTGATCGAGCTGGTGGAGATGGAGGTGCGCGAGCTGCTGTCCAAGTACCAGTTCCCGGGCGACGACACGCCGATCGTGCGTGGTTCGGCGCTGAAGGCGCTGGAGGGTGCTGCGGGCGAGCTGGGCGCCGAGTCGGTGGTGAAGCTGGTGGCGGAGATGGACCGTTACATCCCGACGCCGGTGCGGGTGATCGACAAGCCGTTTTTGATGCCGATCGAGGACGTGTTCTCGATTTCCGGGCGTGGCACGGTGGTGACCGGGCGCATCGAGCGCGGCATCGTCAAGGTCAACGACGAGATCGAGATCGTGGGGCTGCGGCCGACCACCAAGACCACCTGCACCGGGGTGGAGATGTTCCGCAAGCTGCTCGACGAGGGCCAGGCCGGCGACAACGTCGGGGTGCTGCTGCGCGGCACCAAGCGTGAGGAAGTGGAGCGTGGCCAGGTGCTGGCCAAGCCCGGCAGCATCAACCCGCACACCAACTTCGAGTGCGAGGTGTACGTGCTGACCAAGGAGGAGGGCGGCCGCCATACCCCCTTCTTCAAGGGCTACCGGCCGCAGTTCTACTTCCGGACCACCGACGTGACCGGGAGCATCGAGCTGCCGGCGGGGGTGGAGATGGTGATGCCGGGCGACAACATCAAGATGGTGGTGGAGCTGATCGCGCCGATCGCGATGGAGGAGGGGCTGCGCTTCGCGATCCGCGAGGGCGGCCGCACCGTCGGCGCCGGCGTCGTCTCCAAGGTGCTGAAATAAGGAACGGAACGGAAGGGCAGTAGCTCAATTGGCAGAGCGGCGGTCTCCAAAACCGCAGGTTGGGGGTTCGATTCCCTCCTGCCCTGCCAGCCGTCACGGAAACAGATGAACGAACCGCAGGTCGTCAATACGGGCGTCGGATTCGTCGACGCCTCCAAGCTGGTGCTCGCCGCCGCCGCGCTGGTCGGCGGCGTGCTCGCGTATTACCTGTATCCCGGACAGCCGCAGGCGCTGCGGGTGCTGATGGTGCTCGGCGGCCTGGCGCTCGGCCTGGTGCTGCTGTACTCCTCGCAGCCGGGCCGCGAGCTGTGGAACTACGTGCAGTCCTCGCGCGTCGAGCTGCGCAAGATGGTGTGGCCGACGCGCCAGGAAACCTGGCGCACGACGCTGGTCGTGTTCCTGTTCGTGGTGGCGCTCGGCGTGTTCTTCTGGCTGGTCGACATGGGGCTCGCCTGGGGCGTCCGCCAGGTCACCGGACCGGGAGGCTGAGGCCATGTCGCTGAACTGGTACGTCGTGCACGCCTACTCGAACTTCGAGCACAAGGTCGCCCAGAGCCTGAAGGAGCGCATCCGGCTGCACCACCTCGAGGACAAGTTCGGCGAGGTGCTGGTGCCGACCGAGGAAGTGGTCGAGATGCGCGCCGGCCAGAAGCGCCGCAGCGAGCGCAAGTTCTTCCCCGGCTACGTGCTGGTGCAGATGGCGATGGACGACGAGGCGTGGCACCTGGTCAAGGAGACGCCGAAGGTGCTCGGCTTCATCGGCGGCACGCCGGAGAAGCCGGCGCCGATCACCGAGAAGGAGGCGAACGCCATCCTGCGCCGGGTCGAGGAGGGCGTGGAGAAGCCGCGGCCGAAGGTGCTGTTCGAGCCCGGCGAGGTCGTGCGCGTGGTCGACGGCCCGTTCAACGACTTCACCGGTGTGGTCGAGAGCGTGAACTACGAGAAGAGCCGCCTGCAGGTCGCGGTGCAGATCCTCGGCCGGTCGACGCCGGTCGAGCTGGACTTCGGGCAGGTGGAGAAGGTCTGAGCCGGGGAGCCGCGAGGCGCCTGAACCCGGAAGCGAGGAACGATGGCGAAGAAGGTACAGGGCTACATCAAGCTGCAGATCCCGGCGGGCGGGGCGAACCCGAGCCCTCCCGTGGGTCCGGCGCTCGGCCAGCAGGGCGTCAACATCATGGAATTCTGCAAGCAGTTCAACGCCGCGACGCAGAAGGAGGAGAAGGGACTGCCGATCCCGGTGATCATCACCGTGTACAGCGACCGCTCCTTTACCTTCGTGCTGAAGACGCCGCCGGCCGCGGTGCTGGTGCGCAAGGCGATCGGCATCGAGAAGGGGTCCGGCACGCCGAACACCAAGAAGGTCGGCAGGATCACGCGCAGGCAGCTCGAGGAGATCGCGAAGCAGAAGATGCCCGACCTGACCGCGGCGGATCTCGACGCGGCCGTGCGCACCATCGCCGGGTCCGCCCGCAGCATGGGCGTCGACGTGGAGGGCACCTGACATGGCCACCGTGTTCAAGCGCCAGAAGCCCTGGGCCGACCGCGTGGTGCCCGGCCGCCAGTACCCGCTCGACGAGGCGCTGGCGATGGTCAAGGAATTCGCCAACGCGAAGTTCGACGAGACCGTGGACGTCGCCATCAACCTCGGCATCGACCCGGCCAAGTCGGACCAGCAGGTGCGCGGCTCGACCGTGATGCCGCACGGCACCGGCAAGAAGGTTCGCGTCGCCGTGTTCACGCAGGGCAAGAACGCCGACGCCGCGCGCGAGGCCGGCGCCGACATCGTCGGCCTCGAGGACCTCGCCGAGAAGGTCAAGGCGGGGCAGATGGACTTCGACGTCGTGGTCGCGAGCCCCGACGCGATGCGCGTGGTCGGCCAGCTCGGCCAGATCCTGGGCCCGCGCGGCCTGATGCCGAATCCGAAGGTCGGCACCGTGACGCCGGACGTCGCCACCGCGGTGAAGAACGCGAAGGCGGGCCAGGTGCGCTACCGCTGCGACAAGGCGGGCATCGTCCACTGCACGATCGGCAAGGCGAGCTTCCAGCCCGCCGCGCTGAAGGAAAACCTGCTGGCGCTGATCGCCGACATCCAGAAGCACAAGCCGGGGACGTCGAAGGGCGTGTTCCTGCAGCGCGTGTCGGTGTCCTCGACCATGGGTCCCGGCGTAGCCGTGGACCGCGCCTCGCTGGGCGTATGAAGTGAAGGGGACTGTCCCCATTTTCGCGAAGCGAAAATGGCGGACTGTCCCCTTTGAAGAGATTTCGACCGTCCGGGTGTGGGCACCCGGGCCATCGAAGACCGCAGGCGGGGCGACGGCCCCTTAATGGGCGCCTGCGCAGATGGTGGAACCCGAGCCGGTCCGACCGGCCTGGTCCCGCCGCAAGGAGGGTTGGATGGGACTGAGACTGGAAGACAAGCAGGCGATGGTGACCGAGGTGCAGGCCGTTGCGCAGACCGCGCATTCGGTCGTCGCGGCGGAATATCGTGGCCTGACGGTGTCGCAGCTGACGGGACTGCGCGCGAAGGCGCGCCAGTCCGGCGTCTGGATGCGCGTCGTCAAGAACACGCTGGCGCGCCGCGCGGTCACGGGCACACCGTACGAGTGCATCGCCGGCAGCCTCAAGGGACCGCTGATCCTCGCGTTCTCGAAGGACGATCCGGGCGCCGCCGCCCGCGTCGTCAAGGAGTTCGCGAAGGGCAACGACAAGCTGGTCCCGACGCTGGTGGCCATCGGCGGGCGGATGTATCCCGCCGCCGAGATCGACCGCGTCGCGAGCCTGCCGACCAGGGCGCAGGCCCTGGCGCTGCTGCTGGGCGTGATGAAGGCACCGGTTTCGAAGCTGGTGCGCACCCTCGCCGAGCCGCACGCGAAGCTGGTACGCACGGTGGATGCGGTGCGGGCGTCGAAAGCCGCCTGAGCGCCGCGCCGATTCGGGTTCAACGACACACTATTCATCTGGAGTAATGGCAATGGCTGCTAGCAAGGAACAGATTCTCGAGGCGATCTCGAACATGACGATCATGGAAGTCGTCGACCTCGTGAAGATGATGGAAGACAAGTTCGGCGTCACCGCCGCCGCGCCGGTGGCGATGGCCGCCGCCGCGGGCGGGGCCGCCGCGCCGGCTGCCGAGGAGCAGACCGAGTTCACGGTCACCCTGAAGGCGTACCCGGCCGAGAAGAAGGTCGGGGTCATCAAGGTCATCCGCGAGATCACGGGCCTCGGCCTCAAGGAAGCCAAGGACCTCGTGGAAGGCGCGCCGTCGGCCGTCAAGGACGGCGTCTCGAAGGCCGACGCGGAGAAGATCAAGAAGCAGCTCGAGGACGGCGGCGCCACGGTCGAGGTCAAGTAACGACCTCCATGCGAGGGCACACGGCCCCGCAGTCCGAGGCACCGGACGCCGGCGCTGCCTGCCCCCTTGCGGGGGCAGGCGGCTGGCCGCTGCCCGGCGTGCGGCATTGGCAGTAATCAGGCACAGGTGACGACGATGGCCTACACGTTTACCGAGAAGAAGCGCATCCGGAAGAACTTTGGCAAGCGCCAGGGGATTCTGGAGGTGCCGCCGCTGCTCGCGATCCAGACCGAGTCCTACGCGCAGTTCCTGCAGCTCGACGAGTCGCGGGCGCTGCACGCGGAGCTGTCCGCGCACGCAGGCGGCGCGGTCGCCGGCGGCCGGCTGCTCTCGGAGGAACAGGAACGGGCCATCATCGACCGCCACCTGAAGCGCGCCGGCCTGCACGCCGCGTTCCAGAGCGTGTTCCCGATCAAGAGCTACTCCGGCCACGCGACGCTCGAGTACGTGTACTACTACCTCGGCGAGCCGGTGTTCGACGTCAAGGAATGCCAGATGCGCGGCCTGACCTACGCCGCGCCGATCCGCGTGCGGCTGCGGCTGCGGGTGATGGACAAGGAGTCGCCGGGCGCCTCGCGCGTCAAGCGCGCGATCGAGCAGGAGGTCTACCTCGGCGAGCTGCCGCTGATGACCGAGAACGGCACCTTCATCGTCAACGGCACCGAGCGCGTGATCGTGTCGCAGCTGCACCGCAGCCCGGGCGTGATCTTCGACCACGACAAGGGCAAGACCCACAGCTCCGGCAAGCTGCTGTTCCAGGCGCGCGTGATCCCGTACCGCGGCTCCTGGCTCGACTTCGAGTTCGACGCCAAGGACTGCGTGTTCGCGCGCATCGACCGCCGCCGCAAGCTGCCGGTCACGATCCTGCTGCGCGCGCTCGGCTACACCAATTCCGAGATCCTGAAGCTGTTCTTCGACCAGAACACCGTGCACCTGACCAGGAAGGGCCCGGAGCTGGAGCTGGTGCCCGAGCGCCTGCGCGGCGAGACCGCGCTGTTCGAGATCCGCGCCAACGGCAAGGTCATCGTCGAGGAAGGCCGCCGCATCACCGCGCGCCACGTGCGCCAGCTCGAGGAGGCCGGCGTGCGCCGCCTCGCCGTGCCGGTCGAGTACCTCGAGGGCAAGATCCTCGCCCACGACGTCGCCGACCCGCAGACCGGCGAGGTGCTGGCGAACGCCAACGACGTGCTGACCGCAGCGCACCTCGAGCGCTTCGCCAAGGCGGAGGTCGGGACCTTCGGCACGCTGTACGTCAACGACCTGGACCGCGGTCCGTACGTGTCCGACACGCTGCGCATCGACGCGACCACGACCCGGCTCGAGGCCTTGATCGAGATCTACCGGATGATGCGCCCGGGCGAGCCGCCGACCAAGGACGCGGCCGAGAACCTGTTCCACAACCTGTTCTTCAACGGCGAGCGCTACGACCTGTCCGCGGTGGGCCGCATGAAGTTCAACCGCCGGGTCAACCGGCCGGTCCCGGCCGGGCTGACGGGCGCCGATGCCGAGCGCTGGCTCGAGGTGCCGGGCATCCTCTACGACGGCCGTTACTTCGCGACCGTCGCCGAGCTGCGCAAGGACGACGCCGCCCGCGCGCTCGCCGCCCGTTACGGCGAGGGCCTGTCGGACGTGGTCGACGTGCTGCGCACGCTGATCGCGATCAAGAACGGCGACGGCAAGGTGGACGACATCGACCACCTCGGCAACCGCCGCGTGCGCTGCGTCGGCGAGATGGCCGAGGTCGCGTTCCGCATCGGCCTGGTGCGCGTCGAGCGCGCGGTGAAGGAGCGCCTGACGCTGGCCGAGAACGAGGACATCAACCCGCAGGACATGATCAACGCCAAGCCGGTGGCCGCCGCGGTCAAGGAGTTCTTCGGCTCCTCGCAGCTGTCGCAGTTCATGGACCAGAACAACCCGCTGTCCGAGATCACCCACAAGCGCCGCGTGTCGGCGCTCGGCGAGGGCGGCCTCAAGCGCGAGCGCGCCGGCTTCGAGGTGCGCGACGTGCACCCGACCCACTACGGCCGCGTCTGCCCGATCGAGACGCCGGAAGGCCCGAACATCGGCCTGATCAACTCGCTGGCCGTGTACGCGCGCACCAACAAGTACGGCTTCCTCGAGACGCCGTACCGCCGCGTGCGCGACCGGCGCGTGACCGGCGACGTGGACTACCTGTCGGCGATCGAGGAGAGCGAGTTCGTGATCGCGCAGGCGAACGCGCCGCTCGACGACAAGGGCCGGTTCACGGGCGAGCTCGTGTCCTGCCGCTTCCAGAACGAGTTCACGCTGATGCCGGCGGAGCGCATCGAGTACATGGACGTGTCGCCGCGCCAGATCGTGTCGGTCGCGGCCGCGCTGATCCCGTTCCTCGAGCACGACGACGCGAACCGCGCGCTGATGGGCTCGAACATGCAGCGCCAGGCGGTGCCGACGCTGCGCTCCGCGACGCCGCTGGTGGGCACCGGCATCGAGCGCACGGTCGCCATCGACTCGGGCGTGGCGGTGATCGCGCGCCGCGGCGGCATGGTGGACTCGGTGGACGCGTCGCGCGTGGTGGTGCGCGTCAACGAGGCCGAGGTCACCGCCGGCGAGCCGGGCGTGGACATCTACAACCTGACCAAGTACACGCGCTCGAACCAGAACACCTGCATCAACCAGCGCCCGCTGGTGCGCGTCGGCAACGCGATCGCGAAGGGCGACGTGCTGGCGGACGGCCCCTCGACGCACCTCGGCGAGCTGGCGCTCGGCCAGAACATGCTGGTCGCGTTCATGCCGTGGAACGGCTACAACTTCGAGGACTCGATCCTGATCTCCGAGCGCGTGGTCGAGGAGGACCGCTTCACGACCATCCACATCGAGGAGCTGACCTGCGTCGCGCGCGACACCAAGCTCGGGCCCGAGGAGATCACCGCCGACATCCCGAACGTCGGCGACACCGCGCTCGCCAAGCTCGACGAGGCGGGCATCGTGTTCATCGGCGCCGAGGTCAGGGCCGGCGACATCCTGGTCGGCAAGGTCACGCCGAAGGGCGAGACCCAGCTGACCCCGGAGGAGAAGCTGCTGCGCGCGATCTTCGGCGAGAAGGCCTCCGACGTGAAGGACACCTCGCTGCGGGTGCCGCCCGGCATGGACGGCACCGTGATCGACGTGCGCGTGTTCACGCGCGACGGCGTCGAGAAGGACAGCCGCGCGCTCGCGATCCAGAAGTCCGAGATCGAGAAGGTGCGCAAGGACCTGAACGACCAGCGCCGCATCCTCGAGGACGACCTGTTCTCGCGCCTGCGCGGCGAGCTGCTCGGCCAGGCGGCCGCCGGCGGGCCGCGCCGCCTGAAGGCGGGAAGCGACGTCACGGCCGAGTACCTCGACGAGCTGCCGCGCGAGGAGTGGTTCGAGATCCGCCTCCGGGACGAGGCGGCGAGCGAGGCGCTCGAGGCCGCGCGCCGCCGGCTGGCGGAGCAGCAGAAGGACTTCGAGCGCCGCTTCGAGGGCAAGAAGGCCAAGATCACGGCCGGCGACGACCTTGCCCCGGGCGTGCTGAAGATGGTCAAGGTCTACCTCGCCGTGAAGCGCCGCATCCAGCCGGGCGACAAGATGGCCGGCCGGCACGGCAACAAGGGCGTGGTGTCCACGATCGTCCCGGTCGAGGACATGCCGTACCTCGCGGACGGCACCCCGGTCGACATCGTGCTGAACCCGCTCGGCGTGCCGTCGCGCATGAACATCGGCCAGATCCTCGAGGCGCACCTCGGCTGGGCGGCGCGCGGCATCGGCGAGAAGATCGGGCGGATGCTCGAGTCGCAGAACGCGGTGGTGGAGCTGCGCAAGCTGCTGGACCGCGTCTACAACGCGACCGGCGGCCAGAAGGAGGACATCGCGTCGCTCAACGACCAGGAGCTCCTCGAGCTGGCGGCCAACCTGGTGGACGGCGTGCCGATGGCGACCCCGGTGTTCGACGGCGCGAGCGAGGCCGAGATCAAGGCCCTGCTGGCGCTCGCCGACCTGCCGGTCAGCGGCCAGACCATGCTGACCGACGGCCGCACGGGCGAGGCCTTCGACCGCCAGGTGACCGTCGGCTACATGTACATGCTGAAGCTGAACCACCTGGTGGACGACAAGATGCACGCGCGCTCGACCGGGCCGTACAGCCTGGTCACCCAGCAGCCGCTCGGCGGCAAGGCGCAGTTCGGCGGCCAGCGCTTCGGCGAGATGGAAGTCTGGGCGCTCGAGGCCTACGGCGCCTCGTACACGCTGCAGGAGATGCTGACGGTGAAGTCGGACGACGTGAACGGCCGCACCAAGATGTACAAGAACATCGTGGACGGCAATCACCAGATGGACGCCGGGATGCCGGAGTCGTTCAACGTGCTGGTCAAGGAAATCCGCTCGCTCGGCATCAACATCGAGCTCGAGCAGGAAGGGTGATCGAATGAAAGACCTCCTCAAGTTCTTCAAGCCGCAGGTCCCGGTCGAGAACTTCGACTCGATCCGCATCGCGCTGACCTCGCCGGAGATGATCCGGTCCTGGTCGTACGGCGAGGTGCGCAAGCCCGAGACCATCAACTACCGCACCTTCAAGCCGGAGCGGGACGGCCTGTTCTGCGCCAAGATCTTCGGGCCGGTGAAGGACTACGAGTGCCTGTGCGGGAAGTACAAGCGCCTCAAGCACCGCGGCGTGGTCTGCGAGAAGTGCGGCGTCGAGGTCACCCAGTCGAAGGTCCGGCGCGAGCGCATGGGCCACATCGAGCTGGCGAGCCCGGTGGCGCACATCTGGTTCCTGAAGTCGCTGCCGTCGCGCATCGGCCTGATGGTGGACATGACGCTGCGCGACCTCGAGCGCGTGCTCTACTTCGAGGCTTTCGTGGTCGTCGACCCGGGCATGACGCCGCTCGAGCGCGGCCAGCTCATGTCGAACGAGATGTACCTCGAGGCGATCGAGAAGTACGGCGACGAGTTCGACGCCCGCATGGGCGCCGAGGCGATCCTCGAGCTGCTGAAGTCCATCGACCTCGCGGCCGAGACCGCCAAGGTGCGCGGCGAGATCGAGGGCACGACCTCCGAGACCAAGATCAAGCGCCTCAGCAAGCGCCTGAAGCTCGCCGAGTCTTTCGTCGAGTCGGGCAACAACCCGCAGTGGATGGTGCTGACGGTGCTGCCGGTGCTGCCGCCAGACCTGCGGCCGCTGGTGCCGCTCGACGGCGGCCGCTTCGCGACCTCGGACCTCAACGACCTGTACCGGCGCGTCATCAACCGCAACAACCGCCTGCGCCGGCTGCTCGAGCTGAATGCGCCGGACATCATCGTGCGCAACGAGAAGCGCATGCTGCAGGAGTCGGTGGACGCGCTGCTCGACAACGGCCGCCGCGGCCGCGCCATCACCGGCACCAACAAGCGCCCGCTGAAGTCGCTGGCCGACATGATCAAGGGCAAGCAGGGCCGCTTCCGCCAGAACCTGCTCGGCAAGCGCGTCGACTACTCCGGCCGCTCGGTCATCGTGGTGGGCCCGACGCTGCGCCTGCACCAGTGCGGCCTGCCGAAGAAGATGGCGCTGGAGCTGTTCAAGCCGTTCATCTTCCACAAGCTGCAGCTGCGCGGCCTCGCCACCACGATCAAGGCCGCCAAGCGTCTGGTCGAGCGCGAGGGCCCGGAAGTCTGGGACATCCTCGAGGAGGTCATCCGCGAGCACCCGGTGCTGCTGAACCGCGCGCCGACGCTGCACCGCCTCGGCATCCAGGCCTTCGAACCGGTGCTGATCGAGGGCAAGGCGATCCAGCTGCACCCGCTGGTCTGCACCGCGTTCAACGCCGACTTCGACGGCGACCAGATGGCGGTGCACGTGCCGCTGTCGCTGGAGGCGCAGCTCGAGGCGCGGGCGCTGATGCTGTCCTCGAACAACATCCTGTCGCCGGCCAACGGCGACCCGATCATCGTGCCGTCGCAGGACGTCGTGCTCGGCCTCTACTACCTGACGCGCGAGCGCGCCGGGGCCAGGGGCGAGGGCATGGTGTTCGCGGACGTGCGCGAGGTGCACCGCGCCCACGAGACGCGCAACGCCGACCTGCACGCCGCCGTGCGCGTGCGCGTCGTCGAGCACGTCAGGGACGCGGACGGCGGGCTCCGGGAGCGCCGCCGCCTGGTCAAGACCACGGTCGGGCGCGCGCTGCTCTCCGAGCTGCTGCCGCGCGGGCTGCCATTCGAGCTGGTCAACCAGGACATGACCAAGAAGCGCGTGCAGGCGGTCATCAACTCCTGCTACCGCGCGCTGGGCCTCAAGGAGACCGTGATCTTCGCCGACCGGCTCATGTACACCGGCTTCTCGTATGCGACCCGCGCCGCGGTCTCGATCGGCGTGGACGACATGATGGTGCCGCCGCAGAAGGCGAAGATCCTGGCCACCGCCGAGAAGGAAGTGAAGGAGATCCAGGAGCAGTACGAGTCCGGCCTGGTCACCAACGGCGAGCGCTACAACAAGGTCGTCGACATCTGGTCGCGCACCAACGACCAGATCGGCAAGGCGATGATGGACCAGCTGCGCCACGAGGAAGGGACCGACCGCAAGGGCCGCAAGGTCCAGCAGGGCTCGTTCAACTCGATCTTCATGATGGCCGACTCGGGCGCGCGCGGCTCCGCGGCGCAGATCCGCCAGCTGGCCGGCATGCGCGGCCTGATGGCGAAGCCGGACGGCTCGATCATCGAGACCCCGATCACCGCCAACTTCCGCGAGGGGCTGAACGTCCTGCAGTACTTCATCTCGACCCACGGCGCCCGCAAGGGCCTCGCGGACACGGCGCTGAAGACCGCGAACTCCGGCTACCTGACCCGCCGGCTGGTGGACGTCGCGCAGGACCTGGTCGTCACGCAGCAGGACTGCGGCACGACGCACGGCCTCGAGGTGACGCCGATCGTCGAGGGCGGCGACGTCGTCGAGGGCCTCGGCGAGCGCGTGCTCGGCCGCGTGGCCGCGACCGACGTGCCGAAGCCGGGCACCGACGAGGTGCTGCTCGAGGCCGGCACGCTGATCGACGAGGCCTGGGTACAGCAGCTCGAGCAGAACGGCGTGGACCAGATCAAGGTGCGCTCGCCGATCTCCTGCGAGGTGCGCTACGGCGTCTGCGCCATGTGCTACGGGCGCGACCTGGCCCGCGGCCGGCTGATCTCGATCGGCGAGGCGGTCGGCGTGATCGCCGCGCAGTCGATCGGCGAGCCGGGCACGCAGCTGACCATGCGCACCTTCCACATCGGCGGCGCCGCGTCGCGCGCGGCCGCCATCTCGCTGGTCGAGATCAAGGGCAAGGGCACGCTGCGCTTCCACAACGTCAAGTCGGTGCGCCACGAGAAGGGGCACCTGGTCACGACCTCGCGCTCGGGCGAGATCGGCGTGATCGACGAGTTCGGGCGCGAGCGCGAGCGCTACAAGATCCCCTACGGCGCGACCATCACCGCCGACGAGGGCGCCTCGGTGTCGCCGGGCCAGGTGGTCGCGAACTGGGACCCGCACACGCACCCGGTCGTCACCGAGGTGGCGGGATTCATCAGGTTCATCGACTTCGTGGACGGCGTGACCGTGCAGGCGCAGGTCGACGAGGTCACCGGCCTGTCGTCGGTCGAGGTCCTCGACCCGAAGCAGCGCGGTGCCGCGGGCCGCGACCTGCGCCCGGTGATCAAGCTGGTGAACGCGAAGGGCAAGGAGGTGACCTTCGCCAACACCGACATCCCGGCGGTCTACACGCTGCCTGCGGGGGCACTGGTTTCATTGGAAGACGGCGCCAAGGTGTCGGTGGGCGACGTCATCGCCCGCATCCCGCAGGAGTCGTCGAAGACCCGCGACATCACCGGCGGCCTGCCGCGCGTCGCCGACCTGTTCGAGGCGCGCAAGCCCAAGGAGCCCGCGATCCTCGCCGAGGTGACCGGCACCGTCAGCTTCGGCCGCGAGACCAAGGGCAAGCGGCGCCTGGTGATCACCGGCGAGGGCAACGAGCGCTACGAGGAGCTGATCCCGAAGTGGCGCCAGCTCAACGTGTTCGAGGGCGAGCACGTCGAGCGCGGCGAGGTCATCGCCGAGGGCGAGCCGAACCCGCACGACATCCTGCGCCTGCAGGGCGTGGCGGCGCTCGCCAACTACCTGACGCGCGAGATCCAGGACGTGTACCGGCTGCAGGGCGTCAAGATCAACGACAAGCACATCGAGGTCATCGTCCGGCAGATGCTGCGCAAGGTGGAGATCCGGGACTCCGGCGACACGGCGCTGCTGCGCGGCGAGCAGCTCGAGCGCGCCCGGCTGCTCGAGCTCAACGACCGCATGGCGACCGCCGGCAAGCAGCCGGCGGCGTTCGAGCCGATGCTGCTCGGCATCACCAAGGCCTCGCTGCAGACCGACTCCTTCATCTCCGCGGCCTCCTTCCAGGAGACCACCCGCGTGCTGACGGATGCGGCCGTGCGCGGCATCAAGGACGACCTGCGCGGGCTCAAGGAGAACGTCATCGTCGGCCGCCTGATCCCGGCGGGTACCGGGTTCTCGTTCCATGCCCAGCGCCGGCGCAAGCCGGGCGACGAGGCCCGCCGCGGGTTCATGGACTCGGGCGGCGAGGCGGTGACCGAGGAACCGGCGGCGGCGGAAGCGGCAGCGGAGTAAAAACAAGGGCTTAGCGCCGTCGGATCACGGGGACGCGTCCCATCAAGGACTAATGGGACGCGTCCCCTTTACCGCGGCGGGCGCGGCTTGACGCCCCAAAGGCCCGGTCACTACAATCGCGGGCCTTTCGCGGCCCCCGCCCCGGTATACGGGTGGGGCGGACACGAACAAGACTGTATCCGGGCCGCCACGGGGCGGCCCGATGCTTCATGCGTCCGGCAATGCCGCCGGCGCGGGGACTGACGGAACGACATGGCCACGACCAACCAGCTGATCCGGGGCGGCCGCACGGCCGCCACCTACAAGTCGAAGGTGCCGGCGCTGCAGCGCTCGCCGCAGCGGCGCGGCGTGTGCACCCGCGTGTACACCACCACGCCCAAGAAGCCGAACTCGGCGCTGCGCAAGGTGTGCCGGGTGCGCCTCACCAACGGCTACGAGGTCACCAGCTACATCGGCGGCGAGGGTCACAACCTGCAGGAGCACTCGGTGGTCATGATCCGCGGCGGCCGCGTCAAGGACCTGCCGGGCGTCCGCTACCACACCATCCGCGGCACCCTCGACTGCGCCGGCGTCGCCGACCGCAAGCAGAGCCGCTCCAAGTACGGCGCCAAGCGCCCGAAGAAGTAAGGACAGGGGAAGTACAGCATGTCCCGTCGCACATCGGCACCGATCCGCGTCGTGCTCCCGGACCCGAAGTTCGGCAGCGAGATGCTGGCCAAGTTCATGAACATGGTCATGACCAGCGGCAAGAAGTCCGCCGCCGAGCACATCATGTACGGCGCGCTCGACCGCATTTCCGAGAAGACCAACCTCCAGGGCGACGCCGCCCTCGAGGTGCTCTCGAACGCGCTCGAGAACGTCAAGCCCGCCGTCGAGGTGAAATCCCGCCGCGTCGGCGGCGCGACCTACCAGGTGCCGGTCGAGGTCCGCCCCGCGCGCCGCCAGACGCTGGCGATGCGCTGGCTGATCGAGGCCGCGCGCGCGCGCAGCGAGAAGTCCATGGCCCACCGGCTGGCGCACGAGCTGATGGACGCCGCGGAGAACCGCGGCACCGCCGTGCGCAAGCGCGAGGACACCCACCGCATGGCGGAGGCCAACAAGGCCTTCGCGCACTACCGCTGGTAACACGGCAGGCCTGAGAGAACACCATGCCTCGGCATACGCCCATCGAGCGCTACCGGAACATCGGCATTTCCGCGCACATCGACGCCGGAAAGACGACGACGACCGAGCGCGTGCTGTTCTACACCGGTGTGTCGCACAAGATCGGCGAGGTCCATGACGGCGCCGCGGTGATGGACTACATGGAGCAGGAACAGGAGCGCGGCATCACCATCACCGCCGCGGCCACCACCTGCTTCTGGAAGGGGATGGACGCGCACTACCCCGAGCACCGCATCAACATCATCGACACCCCCGGCCACGTCGACTTCACCATCGAGGTCGAGCGTTCGCTGCGCGTGCTCGACTCGGCGGTCGCGGTGTACTGCGCCGTGTCCGGCGTGCAGCCGCAGTCGGAGACGGTGTGGCGGCAGATGAACAAGTACAAGGTGCCGCGCATCGCCTTCGTCAACAAGATGGACCGCGCCGGCGCCAACTTCCTGCGCTGCGTCGACATGATCCGCACGCGCCTGAAGGGCAACCCGGTCGTGATCCAGCTGCCGATCGGCGCCGAGGACGGCTTCGCCGGCGTCGTCGACCTGGTGCGCATGAAGGCGATCTGGTGGGACGACGACACCCAGGGCATGCGCTTCGAGTACCGCGACATCCCGGCGGACATGCAGGCGGAATGCGCCGTGTGGCGCACCCGGCTGGTCGAGGCCGCGGCCGAGGGCAGCGAGGAGCTGCTGCACAAGTACCTCGAGGGCCACGAGCTCGGCACCGACGAGATCAAGCGGGGCCTGCGGGACCGCGCGATCAGGAACGAGATCTGCCTGGTCACCTGCGGCTCGGCGTTCAAGAACAAGGGCGTGCAGGCGGTGCTGGACGCGGTCATCGAGTACATGCCGTCGCCGGTCGAGGTGCCCGACGTCCGCGGCCAGTCCGAGGACGGCGACGAGATCACGCGCAAGTCCGACGACGAGGCGCCGTTCTCGGCGCTCGCGTTCAAGATCCTGAACGACCCCTTCGTCGGCAACCTGACCTTCTTCCGCGTCTACTCCGGCACGCTGTCCTCGGGCGACCAGGTGTACGTGCCGAACCGCTCGCGCAAGGAGCGCATCGGGCGGCTGCTGCAGATGCACGCCAGCGACCGCGAGGAGATCAAGGAAGTCCGCGCCGGCGACATCGCCGCGGCCGTGGGCCTCAAGGACGTCACCACCGGCGACACGCTGTGCGACCCGGACGACGTGATCGTGCTCGAGAAGATGGAGTTCCCGGAGCCGGTGATCGCGGTCGCCGTCGAGCCGAAGACCAAGGCCGACCAGGAGAAGATGGGCATCGCGCTGCAGCGCCTGGCGAAGGAGGACCCGTCGTTCCGCGTCTCCAGCGACGCCGAGTCCGGGCAGACCATCATCTCCGGCATGGGCGAGCTGCACCTCGAGATCATCGTCGATCGCATGAAGCGCGAGTTCAAGGTCGAGGCCAACGTCGGCAAGCCGCAGGTGGCGTACCGCGAGACGATCCGCAAGTCGGTCGAGCAGGAAGGCCGCTTCGTGCGCCAGTCCGGCGGCCGCGGCCAGTACGGCCACGTGTGGATCCGGCTCGAGCCGCTCGAGGAGGGCAAGGGCTACGAGTTCGTCAACGAGATCGTCGGCGGCTCGATCCCGCGCGAGTACATCCCGGCCGTGGACAAGGGCATCAAGGAAGCCCTGCAGTCGGGCGTGATCGCCGGATTCCCGGTCGTGGACGTCAAGGTCGCGCTGTTCGACGGCTCGTACCACGACGTGGACTCGAGCGAAATGGCGTTCAAGATCGCGGGCTCGATGGCCTTCAAGGAAGGCTTCGCCAGGGCGAAGCCGGTGCTGCTCGAGCCGATCATGAGCGTCGAAGTGGTCACGCCGGAGGAGTACTCCGGCGACGTGATCGGCGACCTGAACCGCCGCCGCGGCCAGATCACGGGCATGGACGAGTCGCCGTCCGGCAAGGTGGTGACGGCCGACGTGCCGCTGTCCGAGATGTTCGGGTACGCGACGACGGTCCGCTCGATGAGCCAGGGCCGCGCCACGTTCACGATGGAATTCAAGAAGTATGTCGAGGTGCCGACCAACGTCGCCGAGACCGTCCTGAAGAAAGCCTCCTGAGGAAAAGTCGATGGCCAAGGAAAAATTCGTACGCAGCAAGCCGCACGTGAACGTGGGGACGATTGGTCACGTGGACCATGGCAAGACGACGCTGACGGCGGCGTTGACCAAGGTGATGGCGGAGAAGCACGGTGGCGAGTTCACGGCCTACGACCAGATCGACAAGGCGCCGGAGGAGAAGGCGCGCGGGATCACGATTGCGACGGCGCACGTCGAGTACCAGTCGGACAAGCGGCATTACGCGCACGTGGACTGTCCGGGGCACGCGGACTACGTGAAGAACATGATCACGGGCGCGGCGCAGATGGACGGTGCGATCCTGGTGGTGTCGGCTGCGGACGGGCCGATGCCGCAGACCCGCGAGCACATCCTGCTGGCGCGGCAGGTGGGGGTGCCGTACATCGTGGTGTACCTGAACAAGTGCGACATGGTGGACGACGCCGAGCTGATCGAGCTGGTGGAGATGGAGGTGCGCGAGCTGCTGTCCAAGTACCAGTTCCCGGGCGACGACACGCCGATCGTGCGTGGTTCGGCGCTGAAGGCGCTGGAGGGTGCTGCGGGCGAGCTGGGCGCCGAGTCGGTGGTGAAGCTGGTGGCGGAGATGGACCGTTACATCCCGACGCCGGTGCGGGTGATCGACAAGCCGTTTTTGATGCCGATCGAGGACGTGTTCTCGATTTCCGGGCGTGGCACGGTGGTGACCGGGCGCATCGAGCGCGGCATCGTCAAGGTCAACGACGAGATCGAGATCGTGGGGCTGCGGCCGACCACCAAGACCACCTGCACCGGGGTGGAGATGTTCCGCAAGCTGCTCGACGAGGGCCAGGCCGGCGACAACGTCGGGGTGCTGCTGCGCGGCACCAAGCGTGAGGAAGTGGAGCGTGGCCAGGTGCTGGCCAAGCCCGGCAGCATCAACCCGCACACCAACTTCGAGTGCGAGGTGTACGTGCTGACCAAGGAGGAGGGCGGCCGCCATACCCCCTTCTTCAAGGGCTACCGGCCGCAGTTCTACTTCCGGACCACCGACGTGACCGGGAGCATCGAGCTGCCGGCGGGGGTGGAGATGGTGATGCCGGGCGACAACATCAAGATGGTGGTGGAGCTGATCGCGCCGATCGCGATGGAGGAGGGGCTGCGCTTCGCGATCCGCGAGGGCGGCCGCACCGTCGGCGCCGGCGTCGTCTCCAAGGTGCTGAAGTAATCCCCCAAGGAGCGGCGATGGCGACCAGTCAGAACATCCGTATCCGCCTGAAGGCCTTCGATCACAAGCTGATCGACACCTCGGCGCGGGAAATCGTCGAGACCGCGCGGCGCACGGGCGCCACGGTGCGCGGCCCGGTGCCGTTGCCGACCAAGATCGAGCGCTTCACGGTGCTGGTCTCGCCGCACGCCGACAAGGACGCGCGCGACCAGTTCGAGATCCGCACCCACAAGCGCCTGATGGACATCGTCAACCCGACCGACAAGACCGTGGACGCGCTGATGCGCCTCGAGTTGCCGGCGGGCGTGGACGTGCAGATCAAGTTGAATTGATGGTCCCGGCCGCTATACTAGGCGGCTTTTTGCGGGGCTAGCGGCGTTTTGGGTTGGGACAGTGCCGGCCAATTGCAGCCGGCGCAGTGAAAAAAGGATATAAATCATGACCATAGGTCTGGTCGGCCGCAAGGCCGGCATGACTCGGGTTTTCACCGACGCAGGCGATGCCCTGCCGGTGACGGTCATCGAGGCGCTGCCGAATCGCATCGTGCAGGTCAAGGACTCGAAGGCCGACGGCTACCGGGCCATCCAGGTCACTTTCGGCGCCCGCCGCGCGTCCCGGCTGAGCAAGCCGGTCGCCGCGCATTTCGCCAAGCCGGGCGTGCTGCCGGGCGAGGGCCTGGTGGAGTTCCGCCTCGCCGAGGGCGAGGGCGCGGACCTGAAGGCCGGCGCCGAGATCAAGGTCGACATCTTCAAGGCCGGGCAGGACGTGGACGTCGCCGGCACCAGCATCGGCAAGGGCCACGCGGGTGTCATGAAGCGGCACGGCTTCGCCGGCGGCTACGCGAGCCACGGCGCCTCGGTCGTGCACCGCGCGCCGGGCTCGATCGGCCAGCGCCAGACGCCGGGCCGCGTGTTCCCGGGCAAGCGCATGGCCGGCCGCATGGGCGGGGCCCGCCGCACCGAGGAGAACCTCAAGGTCGTGCAGGTGGACCTCGAGCGCAACCTGCTGCTGGTCAGCGGATCGGTTCCGGGCGCCCCGGGCGGCCGCGTGGTCATCCGTCCGTCGGTCAAGGCCGCGGCCCGCGCGCGGCGCAAGTCCGTCGCCGCGGTGAAGAAGTGAGCGGAGAGGGCTGCCGATGAAACTCAAGCTGGTGAGTGGCGGGCCCCAGGGCTCCGAGATCGACGTCAGCGACGCGACCTTCGGCCGTGAGTACAACGAGCCGCTGGTGCACCAGGTGCTGACCGCCTACGCGGCGGCGGGCCGCGCGGGCACCAAGGCGCAGCTGACCAAGTCCGAGGTGCGCGGCGGCGGCAAGAAGCCGTGGCGCCAGAAGGGCACCGGCCAGGCGCGCGCCGGCTCGATCAGGAGCCCGATCTGGGTCGGCGGCGGGCGCGCCTTCGCGGCCAAGCCGCGCAGCTACGCGCAGAAGGTCAACCGCAAGATGTACCGCGGCGCGATCCGCTCGATGCTCTCGGAACTGGCGCGCCAGGAGCGCCTGCTGGTGACCGGGGCGCTCGAGCTCGAGGCGCCGAAGACGAAGATGCTGGTCGGCAAGCTCGCCGCGCTCGGGCTCGACCGGGTGCTGATCCTGGTCGAGGCCTACGACGAGAAGCTGCACCTCGCCTCGCGCAACCTGCCGGGCGTGGACGTCATGCCGGTCGCGAGCCTCGATCCCTGGTCGCTGGCGCGGCACCCGAAGGTGCTCGCCACGGTCGGCGCGCTGCGCATGCTCGAGGAGAAGCTGGCATGAGCGGGTTCTCGAAGGACCGTCTCGCGGGCGTGGTGATCGCGCCGCACGTCTCGGAGAAGAGCGCGCGCATCGGCATGCTGGGCAACCAGTACGTGTTCCGCGTGCGCACGGATGCGACCAAGCCGGAGATCCGCGCGGCGGTCGAGTACCTGTTCGAGGTCAAGGTCGACGCGGTGCGGGTCGTGAACCAGGCGGGCAAGGCCAAGCGCTTCGGGCGCACGCCGGGGCGCCGGCAGGACTGGAAGAAGGCCTATGTGCGGCTCGCCGCGGGCCAGCAGATCGAGCTCGGCGGCGCCGAGCGCGCGTAAGCGTCAGCAGACGGGAATCGGGTCATGGCACTGAAGAAACTGAAGCCGACATCGCCGGGAACGCGCTTCCAGCTGCGTCCGGACCGCTCGCACCTGCACAAGGGCAAGCCGGTGCGCGCGCTGGTGGCCGGCCACAAGGCGACCGGCGGCCGCAACAACCTGGGCCGCCTGACCACCCGCCACAAGGGCGCCGGCCACAAGCACAACTACCGCCTGATCGACTTCCGCCGCGACAAGGACGGCGTCGTCGCCAGGGTCGAGCGCCTCGAGTACGACCCGAACCGCTCGGCGTACATCGCGCTGCTGCTGTACCGCGACGGCGAGCGCCGCTACATCCTGGCGCCCAAGGGCGTCGCGGCGGGCGACGAGCTGCAGTCCGGCGCCGACTCGCCGATCCGCGCGGGCAACGCCATGCCGCTGCGGCACATCCCGGTCGGCTCGCTGGTGCACAACGTCGAGCTGAAGCCCGGCAAGGGCGGCCAGCTCGCGCGCGCGGCCGGCAATTCCGCGTCCTACTCCGGCCGCGAGGGCGGCAACGCGATCCTGCGCCTGAAGTCGGGCGAGACCCGCAAGGTCAGCGTCGAGTGCCGCGCCACCATCGGCGAGATCGGCAACGACGAGCACAACCTGCGTGTGTTCGGCAAGGCCGGCGCCAAGCGCTGGCGCGGCATCCGCCCGACGGTGCGCGGCGTGGTCATGAACCCCGTGGACCACCCGCACGGCGGCGGCGAGGGCCGCTCCGGGCAGGGCAATCCGCACCCCGTGTCGCCCTGGGGCCTGCACACCAAGGGCAAGAAGACGCGCAAGAACAAGCGGACCGACGCATTCATCGTGCGTCGGCGCAAGTAAGGAGCGAGAGCGATGTCGCGTTCCCTCAGGAAGGGCCCGTTCGTGGACCTGCACCTCGCGAAGAAGGTGCAGGCGGCCCGCGACAAGAACGACCGCCGGCCGATCAAGACCTGGTCGCGCCGCTCGATGATCCTGCCCGACATGGTCGGGCTCACGATCGCCGTGCACAACGGCCGCCAGCACGTGCCCGTGCTGGTGACCGAGAACATGGTCGGCCACAAGCTCGGCGAGTTCGCGCCGACGCGCATCTTCAAGAGCCACTCCTCGGCCAAGAAGGTCGAGACCGCGGCGGCGCCGGAGTAAGCCATGCAGGTATCCGCCACTTTGCGCCACGCGCGCATCTCGCCGCAGAAGTGCCGCCTCGTCGCGGACCTGGTGCGCGGCCAGCCGGTCGGCAAGGCGCTCGCCGTGCTGCAGTTCACGCCGAAGAAGGGCGCCAAGCTGGTGCGCAAGGTGCTCGAGTCCGCGATCGCCAACGCCGAGCACAACCACGAGGCCGACATCGACGCGCTGAAGGTCGCGCGCATCGAGGTGGACGCCGCGCCGGTGGCCAAGCGCTTCCACGCGCGCGCCAAGGGCCGCGGCAACAGGATCGTCAAGCGCAACAGCCACATCCGCGTGATCGTGGCGGACCGGGCGCGGTAAGGGGACGGGAGAGCACATGGGCCAGAAGGTCAACCCGATCGGCATCCGGCTCGGCATCACGCGCGACTGGGCGTCGCGCTGGTACGCCGACACCAAGAGCTTCCCGTCGCACCTGCTGGGCGACTGGAAGGTGCGCGAGTTCCTGCGCCGGAAGCTCGCCGAGGCGTCGGTCAGCCGCATCCACATCGAGCGCGCCGCGCGCAAGGCCAACATCACCATCCACACCGCCCGGCCGGGCGTGGTGATCGGCCGCAAGGGCGAGGACATCGAGAAGCTGCGCATCGAGGTGGCGAAGCTGCTGAAGATGCCGGTCGCCGACGTGCGCCTGAACATCGCCGAGATCCGCAAGCCCGAACTCGACGCGACGCTGGTCGCCGAGAGCATCGCGCAGCAGATCGAGAAGCGCGTCATGTTCCGCCGCGCGATGAAGCGCGCGGTCACCAACACGATGCGCAGCGGCGCCCTGGGCGTGAAGGTGCGCATCGCCGGGCGCCTGAACGGTGCCGAGATCTCGCGTTCCGAGTGGACGCGCGAGGGCCGCATCCCGCTGCATACCTTCCGCGCCGACATCGACTACGGCACCGCCGAGGCGCGCACCACCTACGGCGTCATCGGCGTCAAGGTCTGGGTGTTCAAGGGCGAAGTGTTCGGCAAGGAAGAGCAGGAGGCGGAGGCCGCGGACGCCGCCGCCGCCGCCGAGGCCGCCGCCGAGAAGGCAGCCGAGAAGCCGCAGGAGCAGCCGGCATGATGCAGCCGAAGCGGACCAAGTACCGCAAGCAGTTCAAGGGCAACCTCTCCGGCAGCTCGCACCGCGGCAGCACGGTCGCGTTCGGCGACTTCGGCCTCAAGGCCGTGGACCGCGCGCGCATGACCGCGCGCGAGATCGAGGCGGCGCGCCGCGCGATGACGCGCTACGTGAAGCGCGGCGGCCAGATCTGGATCCGCGTGTTCCCGGACGTGCCGATCACGCAGAAGCCGCTCGAGGTGCGCATGGGCAGCGGCAAGGGCAACGTCGAGTACTGGGTCGCCAAGGTGACCCCGGGCAAGGTGCTGTTCGAGATCGAGGGCGTGCCGGAGGCGACGGCACGCGAGGCCTTCCGCCTGGCGGCGGCCAAGCTCTCGGTCGCGACCAGCTTCGTCAGGCGGCAGGTGCGCTGATGGGCAACGCAGTCACGGAAATCCGCAAGAAGGACGCGGCGGCGCTCGCCGACGAGCTCAGGGCGCTGCGCAAGGAGCAGTTCAAGCTGCGCATGTCGGCGGCCAGCGGCCAGCCGGCGCGCCCGGACCAGCACGGCAAGGTCCGCCGCAACATCGCGCGGGTGAAGACCGTGCTGAGAGAACGCAGGAGCGCGAAATGAGCGAGGCGAAGACGCTGACCGGAACCGTGGTCAGCAGCAAGATGGACAAGACGGTGGCGGTCGCGGTCGAGCGGCTCGTGAAGCACCCCACCTACGGCAAGTACGTGCGGCGGACCACGAAGCTGCTGGCGCACGACGCGAACAACGAGTGCCGCGAGGGCGACACGGTGGCGATCGCCGAGTGCCGCCCGCTGTCGCGGCACAAGTCCTGGAAGCTGGTGCGCGTGATCGAGCGCGCGCCCGCCGAATGACGGGCGCCGGGAGGTTCCTCCGATGATCCAGCTCAGGACTCGCTTGCAGGCGGCGGACAACTCCGGCGCGCGCGAGCTGATGTGCATCAAGGTCATGGGCGGCACGCGCCGCCGTTACGCCGGCGTGGGCGACGTGATCAAGGTCAGCATCAAGGACGCGATCCCGCGCGGCAAGGTCAAGAAGGGCGAGGTCTACGACGCGGTGGTCGTGCGCACCCGCCACGGCGTGCGCCGCGGCGACGGCTCGCTGATCCGCTTCGACGGCAACGCCGCCGTGCTGCTGACGCCGAAGCTCGAGCCGATCGGCACCCGCATCTTCGGGCCGGTGACGCGCGAGCTGCGCACGGTGCAGTTCATGAAGATCATCTCGCTGGCGCCGGAGGTCCTGTGAGGAAGATCCGCAAGGGCGACACCGTCGTGGTGACGGCGGGCAAGGACAAGGGCAGGACCGGGACGGTCGTGGCCGTGCAGGCCGACGGCCGCGTGCTGGTCGAGGGCGTCAACATGGTCAAGAAGCACCAGAAGCCGAACCCGGCGCGCGGCGTGCAGAGCGGCATCGTCCAGAAGGAAGCGCCGCTGGCCGCCTCCAACGTGGCGCTGCTGAACCCGGCGACCAGGAAGGCCGACCGCGTCGGCGTGAAGACCCTCGCGGACGGCCGCAAGGTGCGCGTCTTCAAGTCGAACGGCGAGCTGGTGGACGCGTGACAATGGAGACCGGAGCGATGATCGAGAAGGCCAGGCTGCAGAAGCACTACCGCGAGGTCGTGAGGCCGAAGCTCCGCTCGGAGCTCGGGCTCAAGACCGACATGCAGGTGCCGCGCATCACCAAGATCACCGTCAACATGGGCGTCGGCGAGGCCGTGGCCGACAAGAAGGTCATGGACGCGGCGACCGCGGACCTGGCGAAGATCACGGGCCAGAAGCCGGCCGTGCGCAAGTCGAAGAAGTCGGTCGCGACCTTCAAGATCCGCGAAGGCCTCCCGGTCGGCTGCATGGTCACGCTGCGGGGCGCCCGCATGTACGAGTTCCTGGACCGGCTGATCAACGTCGCGATGCCGCGCATCCGCGACTTCCGCGGCGTCAACCCGCGCTCGTTCGACGGCCAGGGCAACTACAGCTTCGGGGTGAAGGAACAGATCATCTTCCCCGAGATCGCGTACGACCAGATCGACCAGGTGCGCGGCATGGACATCACGATCACGACGACCGCGGGCGACGACAGGTCGGGGCGCGCCCTGCTCGATGCGTTCAATTTCCCGTTCAGGAAGTGACCGATGGCGAAGACCAGCATGATCGAGCGCGAGAAGCGCCGCGCGAAGAAGGTGAAGAAGTTCGCCGCCAGGCGCGCGGAGCTCAAGGAGCAGGTCCGCGACCCGAAGGCCTCTCCGGAGGACCGCATGGCCGCGATCGAGAAGCTGCAGAAGCTGCCGCGGGACGCGAGCCCGATCCGCCAGCGCAGCCGCTGCGCGATCACCGGCCGCTCGCGCGGCAACTACAGCAAGTTCGGCCTCGGGCGCGTGAAGCTGCGCGAGGCGACGATGCGCGGCGACGTGCCGGGCCTGCGCAAGGCGAGCTGGTGAGGAGAAGCACGAGATGAGCATGAACGACCCGATCGCGGACCTGCTGACGCGCATCCGCAACGGCCAGGCCGCCGGCAAGCCGGAGGTGTCCGTGCAGTCCTCGCGCGTGAAGGAAGCCATCGTCCGCGTGCTGAAGGACGAGGGCTACATCGCGGACTACGCCGTGCGCCGCGACGGCGCGCGCGCGACGCTCTCCGTGGCCCTCAAGTACCACCAGGGCAGGCCGGTCATCGAGCGCCTCGAGCGGGTGTCGCGGCCGGGGCTGCGCGCCTACCGCCCGAAGGACAAGCTGCCGAAGGTGCTGGGCGGCCTCGGCATCGCGATCGTGTCGACGCCGGCCGGCGTCATGACCGATCGCGAAGCGCGCCGCGTCGGGCAGGGCGGCGAAGTGCTCTGCGTCGTGGCCTGAGGATACGACCATGTCGAGAATCGCCAAGATGCCGGTGAAGCTGCCGCAGGGCGTGCAGGCCACGGTCGCCGCCGGCACGGTGACGGTGAAGGGCGCGAAGGGCGCGCTGACGCTCAAGCTCACGGAAGGCGTCGCCATCCGGCAGCAGGACCAGCAGCTCTCGGTCGACATCGCCGACGGCAAGGCCACGGCCGAGAGGATCGCGGCGGCGGGTGCCGCCCGCGCCAACCTCGCCAACATGGTCACCGGGGTCACCCGGGGCTTCGAGCGCAAGCTCGAGCTGGTGGGCGTCGGCTACCGCGCCGCGGTGCAGGGCAGGAACCTGAACCTCACGCTCGGCTTTTCGCACCCGGTCAGCTACCCGGTGCCCGAAGGCATCTCGATCGAGACGCCGTCGCAGACCGAGATCGTGATCAAGGGCATGGACCGGCAGAAGGTCGGGCAGGTCGCGGCGGAGATCCGCGGCTACCGGCCGCCCGAGCCGTACAAGGGCAAGGGCGTGCGCCTCGCCGGCGAGAAGATCGTGTTGAAGGAAGGCAAGAAGAAGTAAGGCCATGGCACAGCTCACCAAGAAGGACCGGCGCCTGCGGCGCGCGACCCGCGCCCGCGCCAAGATCCGCGAGAAGGCCGAGGCGCGCCTCACGGTGCACCGCACGCCCCGGCACATCTATGCCCAGGTGACGACGCCGGACGGTGCGAAAGTGCTGGCCGCCGCCTCGACCGTGCAGGAAGCGGTCGCCGCGGGCCTGAAAGGCACGGGCAATGCCGCCGCCGCGGCCGCGGTCGGCCGCGCCATCGCCGAGCGCGCCAGGGCCGCCGGCATCGAGGCGGTCGCCTTCGACCGTTCGGGATTCCGCTACCACGGGCGCGTGAAGGCGCTCGCCGAGGCCGCGCGCGAAGCCGGCCTCAAGTTCTGACCCGGAGAAGACGAGATGGCACGTGTCGAAAGATCGCAGTCGGGCGACGACCTGATCGAGAAGCTGGTCGCCGTCAACCGCACCGCCAAGGTCGTCAAGGGCGGCCGGCAGTTCGGATTCACGGCGCTGACGGTGGTCGGCGACGGCGCCGGCCGCGTCGGCTTCGGCTACGGCAAGGCGCGCGAGGTGCCGGTCGCCATCTCCAAGGCGATGCAGCAGGCGCGCAAGAACATGACCAGCGTCCCGCTGTCGCGCGAGACGCTGCACTATGCGGTGCAGGGCCGCCACGGCACGACGCGCGTCTACATGCAGCCGGCCTCGGACGGCACCGGCGTGATCGCCGGCGGCGGCATGCGCGCGGTGTTCGAGTGCGCCGGCGTGCGCAACGTGCTGGCGAAGAGCTACGGCTCGCGCAACCCGATCAACGTGGTGCGCGCGACCTTCAACGCGTTCTCGCGCATGGCCGCGCCGGAACGGATCGCGGCCAAGCGCGGCAAGTCACTGCAAGAGATCACGGGCTGAGGAACATGAGCCAGTCAAAGATCAAGGTGACCCTGACGAACAGCGTGCACGGGCAGCTGCGGAACATCCGCGCCTCGGTGTACGGCCTCGGGCTGCGCCGCATCCGCGATTCGCGCGTGGTGCAGGACACGCCGCAGGTGCGCGGCATGATCAACGCCGCGAAGCACCTGCTCGCGGTCGAGAAGGCCTGAAGGAGCGATGGCGATGCGACTGAACGAACTCAAGCCGGCCCCGGGCAGCAAGCGCCCGCGCCTGCGCGTCGGACGCGGTGCGTCGGCGGGGCAGGGCAAGACCTGCGGCAAGGGCGGCAAGGGCCAGAAGGCGCGCAAGGGCGGCTACCACAAGGTCGGCTTCGAGGGCGGCCAGGTGCCGCTGCAGCGCCGGCTGCCGAAGGTCGGCTTCCGCTCGGCGATCCGGGCGACCCGCGCCGAGGTCACGCTCAGCGACCTCGCCAGGGTGAAGTCGGACCTCGTCGACCTCAAGGCGCTGATCGAGGCCTCCGTGGTGCCGCTCGCGACCGAGCGCGCCAAGGTGATCCTGTCGGGCGAGATCGGCCGCGCGGTCACGCTCAAGGGCCCGGCCGTCGTCGCCACCCGGGGCGCGCGCGCGGCCATCGAGAAGGCGGGCGGGAAGATCGACTGATGGCGACGACGGCAGGCAACGCGGCGGTCGCGCTCGGCGAAGTCACGCGCTACGCCGAGATGCGCCATCGCCTGTTCTTCCTGCTGGGGGCGCTGGTCGTCTACCGGATCGGCACCTTCGTGCCGGTGCCCGGCATCGATCCGGTCGCGCTCGCGCGCCTGTTCGAGAGCCAGGAGGGCACCATCCTCGGGCTGTTCAACATGTTCTCGGGCGGCGCGCTGGAGCGCCTGTCGATCTTCGCGATGGGCGTCATGCCCTACATCTCGGCGTCCATCATCATGCAGATGATGGCGGTGGTGGTGCCGTCCATGGCCGCCATCAAGAAGGAGGGCGAGTCCGGCCGGCGCAAGATCACGCAGTGGACGCGCTACTTCACGGTCATCCTGGCGGCGTTCCAGGGCTTCGCCGCGGCGACCGCGTTCCAGAACCAGGGCGTGGTCATCACCCCGGGGTTCTTCGAGTTCACGCTGCCGGCGGTGCTGACGCTGACCGCCGGCACGATGTTCCTGATGTGGCTCGGCGAGCAGATCACCGAGCGCGGCATCGGCAACGGCATCTCGATGCTGATCCTCGCCGGCATCATCTCCGGCCTGCCGTCCGCGATCGGCGGCACCTTCCAGCAGGTCGGCAGCGGCGAGATGAACCCCGCGTTCGCGATCATCCTGCTGCTGCTGATCGGCGCGGTGACCGCCTTCTGCGTGTTCGTCGAGAGCGGCCAGCGCCGCATCCCGGTCAACTACGCCAAGCGCCAGGTCGGCCGCCGCATGTACGCGGGCCAGACCAGCCACCTGCCGTTCAAGCTCAACATGGCGGGCGTGATCCCGGCGATCTTCGCCTCCTCGCTGCTGCTGTTCCCGGCGACGCTCGCCTCGTTCTTCGGCACCGGCGAGGCCGGCACCTGGCTGCAGACGATCTCCGCGGCGCTCGGCTGGGGCCAGCCGCTGCACCTGTTCATCTACGGCGGCCTGATCGTGTTCTTCTGCTTCTTCTACACGGCGCTGGTGTTCAACTCGCGCGAGACCGCGGAGAACCTGAAGAAGGGCGGCGCGTTCATCCCGGGCATCCGGCCCGGGCAGCAGACCGGCGAGTACATCGACAAGGTGCTGACCCGCCTGACCGTCTGGGGCGCCGCGTACGTCGCCGGCGTCTGCCTGCTGCCGGAGATCCTGATGTCCTATGGCCGCGTGCCGTTCTACTTCGGCGGCACCTCGCTGCTGATCATGGTGGTCGTGACCATGGACTTCGTGGCCCAGCTGAATGCGCACATGATGTCGCACCAGTACGAGGGCCTGATGAAGAAGGCCAACCTGCGCGGCTTCGGCCGCGGCGGAGTGCCGCGCTGAGCGCGCGGGGAGAGGGTTCGTCATGAAGGTACGTCCATCGGTCAGGAAGATCTGCAAGAACTGCAAGATCGTGCGGCGCAAGGGCGTGGTGCGGGTCATCTGCTCGTCGGATGCGCGCCACAAGCAGCGCCAGGGCTGAGTCGCAGAGCCTTGAAGACCTTGAGGAAAACTGCTTTTTCACGTATGCTGCCGCGTTTCCCGCGGCTCGGGGGCTAGTCGCATGGCGCGCATCGCCGGCATCAACATTCCGGTCAACAAGCACATCGGCATCGGGCTGACGCACGTCTACGGCATCGGCCGCTCGCGCGCGCTCGCGGTGTGCAAGGCGGCGGGCGTGCAGCCTTCGACGAAGGTGCGCGACCTGACCGAGCCCGAGGTCAACGCATTGCGCGCGCAGGTGACGCGCTTCCTGGTCGAGGGCGACCTGCGCCGCGAGAACGCCATGAGCCTCAAGCGGCTGATGGACCTCGGCTGCTACCGCGGCATCCGCCACCGCAAGGGCCTGCCGGCGCGCGGCCAGCGCACGCGCACCAATGCGCGCACGCGCAAGGGCCCGCGCCGCGCGGCGATCAAGACCAACGTCCAGGCCGGCAAGGCCTGAGTCGAGGGACCGGAATGAGCGAACAGAAAGCGGATACCAGGCCCGAAGCGAAGGCCGACGCCTCCGAGCAGAAGCCGGGCGCGCCGGCCGCCGCCAAGGCGCGCAAGAAGGCCAAGCGCCAGGTGTCGGACGGCGTGGCGTACATCCACGCCTCGTTCAACAACACCATCGTCACGATCACCGACCGGCAGGGCAACACGCTGTCGTGGGCGACTTCCGGCGGCTCCGGCTTCCGCGGCTCGCGCAAGAGCACGCCGTTCGCCGCGCAGGTCGCGGCGGAAAAGGCGGGCGTCGCCGCGCAGGAGCACGGGCTGCGCACCGTCGAGGTGCGCGTGCGCGGACCCGGACCGGGCCGCGAGTCCGCGGTGCGCGCGCTGAACGCCTGCGGCCTCAAGGTCACGAGCATCGAAGACGTGACGCCCATCCCGCACAACGGCTGCCGCCCGCCCAAGAAGCGGCGCGTCTGAGACAGGAACCATGGCCAGATACCTCGGACCCAAGTGCAAGCTCTCGCGCCGCGAGGGCACCGACCTGCTGCTGAAGAGCGGCATCAAGCCGCTCGAGAGCAAGTGCAAGCTCGAGGTGCCGCCCGGCGGCATCAAGGGCGAGCGCCGTACGCGCCTGTCCGGCTACGGCATCCAGCTGCGCGAGAAGCAGAAGCTGCGCCGAATGTACGGCGTGCTCGAGCGCCAGTTCCGCAACTACTACACCAAGGCCGCGGGCCGGCCGGGGTCCACCGGCGAGAACCTGCTGCGCTTCCTGGAGTCGCGCCTGGACAACGTCGTGTACCGGATGGGCTTCGCCGCGACCCGCGCCGAGGCGCGCCAGCTGGTGTCGCACAAGGCGATCGAGGTCAACGGCGAGACGGTCAACGTGCCTTCCTACCAGTGCGCGGCCGGCGACGTCGTCAGCGTGCGCGAGAAGTCGCGTGCGCAGGCGCGCATCGCCGCGGCGCTCGCGATCGCCACCCAGGTCGGCCTGCCCGAGTGGGTCGACGTCGACGACAAGAAATTCACCGGCACGCTGAAGGCGCTGCCGGACCGTGACCAGATCCTCCCGGACATCAACGAGAACCTGGTCGTCGAGCTGTATTCGAAGTAAAGGTGACGTCCATGCAAGGATCCGCCACGGAATTCCTCAAGCCCCGCTCCGTCAAGGTCACCGAGACCGGGCCGCGGCAGGCGCGCATCGTGATCGAGCCGTTCGAGCGCGGCTTCGGCCACACGCTCGGCAACGCGCTGCGGCGCGTGCTGCTGTCCTCGATGCCCGGCTGCGCCGTGACCGAGGCCGAGATCGAGGGCGTGCTGCACGAGTACACCAGCATCGAGGGCGTCCAGGAGGACGTCGTCGACATCCTGCTCAACCTCAAGGCGATCGCCATCGAGATGCACGCGCGCGAGTCGGTCGAGCTGCGCCTCTCGAAGAAGGGCCCGGGCCCGGTGCGCGCCGGCGACATCCAGATCGACCACGACGTGGTGATCGTGAACCCCGAGCTGGTGATCGCGAACCTGAACAAGCCGGTCGAACTGGCGATGAACCTGAAGATCGAGCGCGGCCGCGGCTATCGCCCGGCGGTGCAGCGCCTCGAGTTCGAGGAGCAGAGCCGGCCGATCGGCCGCCTGCAGCTCGACGCCTCGTTCTCGCCGGTGCGCCGCGTGACCTACGGCATCGAGTCCGCGCGCGTCGAGCAGCGCACCGACCTCGACAAGCTGATCCTCGACATCGAGACCAACGGCACGATCAACCCGGACGAGGCGATCCGCCGCGCCGGCGGCATCCTCAAGGACCAGCTGACCGTGTTCGTGGACCTCGAGGGACAGGGCGAGTCGCCGTCGCGCGATGCCGGCCCGCTGCCCGACCCGATCCTGCTGCGCCCGGTGGACGAGCTCGAGCTCACGGTCAGGAGCGCCAACTGCCTCAAGGCCGAGAACATCCACTACATCGGCGACCTGGTGCAGCGCACCGAGGTCGAGCTGCTGCGCACGCCGAACCTGGGCAAGAAGTCGCTCACCGAGATCAAGGAAGTGCTCGAGAGCCACGGGCTGACGCTCGGCATGCGCATCGAGGGCTGGCCGCCGGCCTCGCTGCGCCGCGAAGACGAGCTGCGCTCGGCGTGATGGCCCCCGGGGGATAGGGACACATGCGACACCAACTGTCGGGACGCCAGCTTTCGCGCAACAGCGCCCACCGCAAGGCGCTGATGCGCAACCTGTCCGCGGCGCTGCTGCGCGCCGAGACGATCCGCACTACGCTGCCGAAGGCGAAGGAGCTGCGCCGGGTCGTGGAGCCGCTGATCACGCTCGGCAAGGACGACTCCGAAGCGCACCGCCGCCGGGCGTTCTCGATGCTGCGCGACGATGCGCTGGTCGAGAAGCTGTTCGCCGACATCGGGCCGCGCTTCCGTTCCCGCGCCGGCGGCTATACCCGCATCCTGCACATGGAGCCGCGCCCGGGCGATTCCGCGCCGATGGCGCTGATGCAGCTGGTCGAGGGCGAGGCCGCCCCGGCGCCCGCGCCGGAAGACAAGCCTTCGAGGAAGAAGGCCGAGAAGAAGGCGGAGAAGAAGGCGCAAGGGAAGGCGGAGAAGAAGCCCGCCACCCGCAAGGCCGCGCCCGCCGCCAAACCGAAGCGCCGCAAGGCCGCCTGAGACAAGAGGAACAAAGGGGACGGGTCCAATTACCCTGCAGCAGGGTAATTGGACCCGTCCCCTTTTTTCGCGTCCCTTCTTTCGTGCTACGGTGCCACCGGCTCCGGCCACAACCACAAAGGGGAGAAACATGAGCCTGCTGCAGGAATTCAAGGAATTCGCGATGAAGGGCAACATGATCGACATGGCCGTCGGCATCGTGATCGGTGCCGCCTTCGGCAAGATCGTGTCGTCGCTCGTGGAAGCGATCATCATGCCCGCACTCGGCTGGGTGATCGGCGGCGTGGACTTCTCGAGCCTGGCGGTCACGCTCGGCGAGAGCGCCAAGACCGGCGATCCGGTGACGATCGGCTACGGCGCCTTCGTCCAGTCGCTGGTGGACTTCCTGATCATCGCCGCCGCGATCTTCATGGCGCTGAAGGCGATCAACAAGCTGAAGAAGCCGGCGCCGGCGGCTGCAGCCGCACCGCCGCCACCGCCGCGCCAGGAAGTGCTGCTGGCCGAGATCCGCGACCTGCTGAAGCAGCGCTGACCGGCCGGCGCCACGGCCGCGGCTGCCCGGCTCAGGCTGCCGCCGCGAACGCCTCGCGCGTGAAGTTTCGCGGCGCGCCCGCCTGCGCCACCACGTTGTCCTCGATGCGGACGCCGCCACAGGGGGCGAGCGCCTCGACGCGCCGCCAGTCCACCATCCTGCCGCGCGCGTCCGCCCGCGCCTGCGCGAGCAGCGACTCGATGAAGTAGATGCCCGGCTCGATCGTCACCACGAAACCAGGCTCCAGGGTCCGCGTCAGGCGCAGGTAGGGATGCCCCTCGGGCTTCGGCGACGTGCCGCCCGCGGGCCCGGCCATGAAGCCGCCGGCGTCGTGCACCATGAGCCCGAGCAGGTGGCCGATGCCGTGCGGGAAGAAAACCGACGTGAGGCCGCTTTCCACTGCGGCTTCGGCCGAGCCCTTGACGATGCCATGCGCGGTCAGCACGCCGGCGATGGCGCGGTGCGCCTCGAGATGGATCTCGCGGTAGTCGACGCCGGGCCGCACCCGGTCCGCCAGCGCCAGCTGCACGGCATCCATCGCGTCGATCAGTTCCTGGAACGTGCCGGCGGCGGCGGCGTAGGTCCGGGTGATGTCGCAGGCATAGCCCGCGTGCTGGGCGCCCGCGTCGATCAGGAAGGCGCGCACGCCGGGCGGCCGCTGCCGGTCCAGCACCTGGTAATGCAGGACGGCGGCATGGCGGTCGAAAGCGATGATGTTGTTGTAGGGCAGCTCCTCCTCGCGGGCCCCGGCCGCGCGGCAATAGGCCAGGTGGACCTCGTATTCCGAGGCGCCGGAACGAAAGGCCGCCTCGGCCGCCCGGTGGGCGCGCACTCCGGCGGCCGAGGCCAGGGCCATGCACTCCAGCTCGTAGGGAGTCTTGGACGCGCGCCCGTAGTCCAGCCGGGCAACGAGCACCGGGGGGTCATGTTCGCCCAGGCCGTCCGTCGCGGGCCCAGGCTCGCCCAGCACCGCCCAGCGGCCACCTGCGCCCACCCTGCCACGCAATTCCGAGGGGGAGCGGACCACCTCGAGGTCGAAGGAATCCACCCAGTAGCCCTCCGGCCTTGCCGGGGGCAGGTACCAGTAGTCGTCCGGCTGGCAGAACAGGAGCTTCGGCCGGCCGCCCGGGCGGTAGACCAGGAAGCAGTCCGGGCTCGCATCGGGCAGCCAGGCGCGATACCGGGGGTTGGGGCGAAAGGGGTAGCTGCTGTCGTCCAGATAGTAGTACCGCAGGGCCCCGGAACCGACGATCAGGCCGTCGAAACCGGCCTCGGCCAGGGCCCGGTCGGCCCGCGCCATCAGCTGGCGCAGGTGGTCGCGGTACAAACTCCCGAGATCGGGCCTGGTCATGGGCGCCTCTGGCGTCGAGCCTGCCGGAAAGCGTAGCGGCAGGCGCCCGCGAGCGCCACGGCCGCCGCGACTGTCGCCAATCTGCGACCTTTGCTAGGCCCGGCAATCCCGCTAGAATTTGACGACGCGCGAAGGCATCGGCGCTGGTTCTTCCGGTGTTTTTGCCGCGGACCCGACCTTATCCTTTCTCTCTGAACGAACCTGGGGTATCTGACGATGAATGCAAAGATTCTGGGCGCCGTTGCGGTTGCCTTTGTGCTGGGCGCCTGCGGTGCCAAGCAGGAAGCAGCCACTGTCGAGGAGGCCGCTGCGCCGGCCGCTGAGGAAGTGGCTCCTGCGGTCGACGCGGCCGCGACCGATGCGGCTGCCGCGGCCGATGCCGCTGCTGCCGATGCCGCAGCACCGGCTGCCGAAGCTCCGGCTGAAGAAGCCGCGCCGGCGCAGTAAACTTCCACTGCACAGGGCCAGACCGGCCGGGCGGACGGCGCGGAGACCCCGCGACGCTCGCCCGGCCGTTTTCTTTCCGGGGCACCAGCATGCCGATCACGATCCGCGAAGCGCAGGCATCCCGGTCGGACCGCGACTGGATCGAGGACGCCTACGGCGAGTACCTCGCTGATCTTTCCGGCGACCGTACCGGCGTCTATCCGTCGCTGCAGGTCACCGGGCAGGGCGTGACGGAAATCATCCAGGGCTGGTTCCACGACGACCGCACCACTGCGTTCATCATCCTGCGCGAGAACCATCCCGTCGGCTTCGCGGTCGTGCAGCGCACGCCGCCGCCGCCGGGCGATGCGCGCCGCCACTTCCGGCTGAGCGAGTTCTTCATCCGCAAGCCCTACCGCAGCCGCGGCGCCGGACGCGAGGCGGCCATGCTGCTGTTCTCCCGCTATGCGGGCGAGTGGACGATCTCGGAGCAGGCGCGCAATGCCGGCGCGATCCGCTTCTGGCGCCGCGTGGTCTCCGAGTTCACCAACGGCCAGTTCCGCGAGCACCGCGGCCAGGGCGAGATCGCCCACCTGTTCACCAGCGGCGGGCCGGCGGCGGCCGGCGCGCGCTGAGGCGCAGCGCGGCGAAACTCAGTTCCTGCGCGTGGTGACGCGCACCTTCACGGGCCCCGCCACCTCGAACAGCAGTGTCAGCTCGAACACCTGCCCCTCCCTGAGCGGGCCCTGGAGCCCCATCAGCATCACGTGCAGCCCGCCGGGCGCGAACTCGAGCTTCTCGCCCGGCGCGACGTGCAGCACCGAGACCTCGCGCATGCGCGCCATGCCCTCGACGATCTCGGTGCGGTGAACCTCGGCGGAAGCCGCGACCGGAGTGCTGAGCTTCAGCAGCCGGTCCGACTTGCCGCTGCCGTTCTGCAGCCTGAAGTACACCGCACCCATGGAAACGCCGGGCGGCGTCGTGCGCGCCCAGGCATCGGTCACCGTCAGCCTGTCCGCCAGCGCCGGCGCCGCGACCAGCATCGCGAGCGAAACCAGCAGGCCCTGCCCGATCCTCATGCCGCACTCCTCGCGCGCGTCAGCGCGCGCTTCAGGTAACGCCCGGTGAACGAGCCGCCGGCACGCGCGAGCTGCTCGGGCGTGCCCTCGGCCACCACCTCGCCGCCGCCGTCGCCGCCCTCGGGGCCGAGGTCGATGATCCAGTCCGCGGTCTTGATCACGTCGAGATTGTGCTCGATGACGATCACCGTGTTGCCCTCGTCGCGCAGCCGGTGCAGCACGGCGAGCAGGTGCTTGACGTCCTCGAAGTGCAGGCCGGTGGTCGGCTCGTCCAGTATATATAGCGTGCGCCCGGTGGCGCGCTTGGACAGTTCCTTCGCCAGCTTGACGCGCTGCGCCTCGCCGCCCGAGAGCGTGGTCGCGTTCTGGCCGAGGCGCAGGTAGGCGAGCCCGACGTCCATCAGCGTCTGCAGCCTGGAGGCGACCACCGGGACCGCACTGAAGAAGGCGCTCGCATCCTCGACCGTCATGTCGAGCACCTCGTGGATGTTCTTCCCCTTGAAATGCACGTCGAGCGTCTCGCGGTTGTAGCGCCTGCCCTTGCAGACGTCGCAGGCGACGTACACGTCCGGCAGGAAGTGCATCTCGACCTTGATGACGCCGTCGCCCTCGCAGGCCTCGCAGCGGCCGCCCTTGACGTTGAAGGAGAAGCGCCCGGGCTGGTAGCCGCGCGAGCGCGATTCCGGCGTGCCGGCGAACAGCTCGCGGATCGGCGTGAACAGCCCGGTGTAGGTGGCCGGGTTCGAGCGCGGCGTGCGCCCGATCGGGCTCTGGTCGATGTCGATGACGCGGTCGACCTGGGCGATGCCGTCGATCCCGGCGCAGGGCGCGGGCTGCTCGGCGACGAGGTCGAGCTCGCGCGCGACGAAGCGGTAGAGCGTGTCGTTCACGAGCGTGGACTTGCCGGAGCCCGAGACGCCGGTGACGCAGGTGAACAGGCCGATCGGGAAGCTGACGTCGATCTGCTTGAGGTTGTTGCCGGCCGCGCCGCGCACGCGCAGCGCCTGCTTCGCATCGCGCGCGCGGCGCTTGCCCGGGATCTCGATGCGCTTGCGTCCCGACAGGTACTGTCCGGTGAGCGACGCCGGGCTTGCCTCGACCTCGGCCGGCGTGCCCTGGGCGACGATGCGCCCGCCATGCACGCCCGCGCCCGGCCCGAGGTCCACGACGTGGTCGGCCTGGCGGATCGCGTCCTCGTCATGCTCGACCACGATCACGGTGTTGCCGAGGTCGCGCAGGCGGTGCAGCGTGTCGAGCAGGCGCTGGTTGTCGCGCTGGTGCAGGCCGATCGAGGGCTCGTCCAGGATGTACATGACGCCCACCAGCCCCGAGCCGATCTGGCTCGCGAGGCGGATGCGCTGGGCCTCGCCACCCGAGAGCGTCTCGGCCGAGCGGTCGAGCGTCAGGTAGTCGAGGCCGACGTCCACCAGGAAGCCGAGCCGGTCGGTGATCTCCTTGACGATCCTGGCCGCGATCTTCGCGCGCCAGCCTTCGAGGCTCAGTCCGCGGTAGAACTCGAGCGCGCGCCGCACCGGCAGCGCGGCGACCGCCGGCAGCGACTCGCCGCCGACGAACACGAAACGCGCCGGCCGGGTGAGCCGCGCGCCATCGCAGTCCGGGCAGCGGCGCGTGCCGAGGTAGCGCGCGAGCTCCTCGCGCACCGCGAGCGACTCGGTCTCGTGGTAGCGGCGCTCGAGGTTCGGCAGCACGCCCTCGAACCTGTGGCGGCGCCTCACCGTGCGCCCGCGCGAGTCGAAGTAGCGGAACTCGATCTCCTCGCCGCCGCTGCCCTGCATCAGCACCTCGCGCGCGCGCGCCGGCAGCTGCTCCCAGGGCGCCTCGGCGTCGAAGCGGTAATGGTCTGCGAGCGCCTGGACCATCTGGTAGTAGTAGGCGTTCCTGCGGTCCCAGCCGCGCACGGCGCCGTTCGCAAGCGACAGCTGCGGGTGCGCGACCACGCGCTCCGGGTCGAAGAACTGCTTGACGCCGAGGCCGTCGCAGCCGGGGCAGGCGCCGTGCGGATTGTTGAAGGAAAAAAGCCGCGGCTCGAGCTCGGGCAGCGAATAGCCGCAGACCGTGCAGGCGAAGCGGTCCGAGAACAGCAGTTCCTCGCGCTTCGGCTCGTCGAGGAAGGCGACGCGCGCCGCGCCCTCGCTGAGGCGCAGCGCGGTCTCAAAGGACTCCGCCAGGCGTTGCTGGAGGTCGGCACGCACCTTGAAGCGGTCCACCACGGCCTCGATGGTGTGCTTGCGCTTGGCGTCGAGCTTCGGCACGGCGTCGAGTTCGACGTACCTGCCGTCCACGCGCGCGCGCACGAAGCCGCCGCCGCGCAGCTCCTCGATCGCCTGCAGGTGCTCGCCCTTGCGTCCGGCGACGACCGGGGCGAGCAGTGCGAGCGCCGTGCCCTCCGGCAGCGCCAGCACCTGGTCCACCATCTGGCTCACGGTCTGGGCGGCGAGGTCGAGGCCGTGGTCCGGGCAGCGCGGGATGCCGGCACGCGCGTACAGCAGGCGCAGGTAGTCGTAGATCTCGGTGACCGTGCCGACCGTCGAGCGCGGGTTGTGCGAGGTGGACTTCTGCTCGATCGAGATCGCGGGCGACAGGCCCTCGATCGAGTCCACGTCCGGCTTCTCCATCATCGACAGGAACTGGCGCGCGTAGGCGGACAGCGACTCGACGTAGCGGCGCTGGCCCTCGGCGTAGATGGTATCGAAGGCGAGCGACGACTTGCCGGATCCGGACAGCCCGGTGAACACGATCAGCCGGTCGCGCGGCAGGTCGAGGTCGAGCCCCTGCAGGTTGTGGGTGCGCGCGCCGCGGATGTGGATGGTCGTGCTCATCGGGCAGCCTGCTAGAATAGCCCGCCCGTTCCGGGCACCGCAAAGGGATTCCACCGTTGCCGCAGAATGGCGCGGCGCTGTCTTCCGCCGAGCGCCGCGTGCTGCTGCCGCTTGCGGCGATCTACGCGACGCGCCTGTTCGGCCTGTTCCTGCTGCTGCCGGTATTGGCGCTGCACGTGGGCGGATTGCCGGGCGGCACGCCGCTCCTCGCCGGCCTTGCGGTCGGCGCCTATGGCATGGCGCAGGCGGTCATGCAGATTCCCTTCGGCGCCTGGTCGGACCGCTTCGGACGCAGGCCGCTGATCGTCGCGGGGCTGTCGCTGCACATCGCGGGTTCCGCGATCGGCTGGCTCGCGGGCAGCGCCTGGGCGGTGGTCGCTGCGCGCGCGGTTCAGGGCCTGGGCGCGGTGTCCGGCCCGGTCATGGCGCTGCTCGCCGATCTCACGCGCCCGGCGGTGCGCACGCGGGCGATGACCGTCATCGGCATCAGCATCGGCGCGTCGTTCGTGCTGTCGCTGGTGGCGGGTCCCTGGCTCGCGGAGCGCATCGGCGTCGGCGGCACGTTCGCGCTGATCGGGCTGCTGGGCGCGGTGGCGATGGCGCTGGTCCTGTTCGCGGTGCCGGAACCGCCGGCGCGCCGGCCAGTGGCGGGGCCGCGCACGGGGCCGGGTCCCTGGGCGCTGCGGCTGCTGCCGCACTACACGGGCGTCTTCATGCTGCATTTGACGCTGACCGCGGTCTTCATCGCGGTGCCGTTTGCGCTGCGGGACTGGCACGGCATCCCGACCGGCCGGCACTGGGAGATCTATCTGGCGGTCTTTGCGGCGTCCCTCGCGCTGACCCTGCCGCTGGTGCTCTGGTCGGAGCGCAGCCGCAGGCCGGAGCGCCTGCTGGCCGTTGCCGGCGCGCTCCTCGTGCTCGCGCTGGCGCTGCTCGCCTGGCGGTCCATGGACCTGCGCTGGCTGGCCGCGGCGCTCGCAGCCTATTTCGGCGCCTTCAACTTCCTCGAGGCCCGCCTGCCGGCCATGCTGGCGGAGGCGGCCGGGGAGGCCTCGCGCGGCGCCGCGCTCGGCGTATTTGCGACCTGCCAGTTTGCGGGTGCATTCGCCGGCGGCGTCGCGGGCGGGGCCATGCTCGGCAGCCCCGCCGGGCTGCCCGGCGTGCTGTTTGCCGCCGGCCTGGCGGCGCTGGCCTGGCTGCCGTTCGCGGTCCGCGCCGAATCGCGTTGAATCCGCTCGATTGACCATGCGCCGGGCGGCGCGTGGCGACTACAATGGCTCATCCAGAACGAGAACCCCCGGGGGCAGCCATGGCACGCGGCGTCAACAAGGTCATCCTGATCGGCCACCTGGGGCAGGATCCCCAGCAGCGCGCGATGCCTTCCGGCAAGGCGGTGGTCAACCTGCGCCTCGCGACCACCGACCAGTGGCGCGACAAGCAGACCGGCGAGAACAAGGAAGCCACGGAGTGGCACAACGTCGTGATGTTCGACCGGCTCGCCGAGATCGCCGCCGAGTACCTGCGCAAGGGCTCGCAGATCTACGTCGAGGGCCGCATCCGCACGCGCAAGTGGCAGGACAAGGAAGGCCAGGACCGCTACACGACCGAGATCATCGCCAACGAGATGCAGATGCTGGGCGGCAGGGGCGGCGGCCAGGCGGCTGCCCCCGTGGATCGCGTCGCCGACCGCGCGGCCGACAAGGCGCCGCGCGGCGAGACCGCGGCCACCGCCGAGTCCTTCGACGACGACATCCCGTTCTAGCCGCTAGCGCGGCGCGCGGTAGCCGCCGCGCACGCCACGCGGCGACAGCACGATCTGCCAGAGCTGCGAGCGGCCGGAGCGGAAGGTCGCCATCGAGACCGCCAGGTAGTAGCGCCACATGCGCCGGAAGCGCTCGTCGTAGCGCTCGCCGAGCTGTGGCCAGGCCCGCTCCACGTTCGCGCGCCAGGCCTGCAGCGTGCGGTCGTAGTCGGCCCCGAAGCAGTGCCAGTCCTCGACCTGGAACAGCCCCTCGATCGCCCGGGTGAGCTGCGCCGCCGAGGGCAGCATCGAGTTCGGGAAGATGTACTTGCCGATCCACGGGTCGATCGACTGCGAACTGCGGTCGCGGCTGATGGTGTGCAGCAGGAACAGCCCGTCGTCTTCGAGGCACGAGCGCGCGACTTCGAAGAAGCGCCGGTAGTTCTTCACGCCGACGTGCTCGAACATGCCGATGGACAGCACGCGGTCGAAGCGTCCCGACAGCGCGCGGTAGTCCTGCAGCCGGATCTCGACCGGCAGTCCGCTGCAGATCTCGCGCGCCAGTTCCGCCTGCTGCGCGGAGACGGTGTCGCCGAATCCCCGCACGCCGTAGCGCTCGGCCGCGAACCGCAGCGCCTCGCCCCAGCCGCAGCCGATGTCGAGCAGCCGCATCCCGGGCCCGAGCATGAGCTTGCGGCAGCAGAGGTCGAGCTTGTGCTCCTGGGCCTCGTCGAGGTCCGCCGCGTTCGGCCAGTATGCGCAGCTGTAGACGAGGCGCCTGCCGAGCATCGCGCGGTACAGGTCGTTGCCGAGGTCGTAATGGCGCCGGCCGATCTCGAAGGCGCGGCGCTTCGGCAGGTTGACGAGGCGCGCGCGCAGCGCGAACCAGGCGTCGTCCCAGCTGCGCACGCGCTCGTCGAGGCGCGCGGCCAGCACGCGCGTCAGCATGCCGTCGAGGTCGGCGCAGTCCCAGGCGCCGTCCATGTAACTTTCGCCGACACCGAGCGAGCCGTGCGCCAGGGCGCGCGCCAGGAAGGACTCGTCGCGCACCCGGATGTCCCAGCGCCGCGCACCATCGAGGCGCACGTCGGCCGGGTCGAGCATTCGCTGGAGGCGGTCCCTGACGGACTTCACGCTTGCCGGTCCTGCGATGTGACGGAGTTGGCGCCCCGCCCGCGACATAATAAGTCACGATCGGGCCGATGAACGGGACCCAGCCACCCGCAGCGAGGCTGCGCGCAGCCGTGGCGCAATGGTTTGACCAGCCATCGGGCTGGTATGTGCTGCTGGCCGCCGGTCTTGCCGCCGCAGCGATGCTTGCCGGGCAGGTCCCGGGTGCGACGCGATACGGCTTTTCCCCGGTCCTCGCCACGGCCTCCACCACCCTGGCTGCCATCGCCGCCGCCTGGTGGGCAGGCCGCCTGGAGGGCGTCTCCGCGCCGCGGCGTCTTGCCTGGCGCTGGCTCGGCGTCGCGCTCCTGGTCCAGATCGTCGGCACGCTGGCCATTGCCACACTGGAATCGCCCGGTGCCTGGCCCCTGCATTCGTGGGCTGCGGCGCCGAAGTTCCTGTTCTTCCCCTGTGCCGCCGCGGCCGCCACCGCGATGCTGCTGTCAACGCGGCGCCAGCCGTTCGGCGCGCCGTTCTGGCTGGAGGCGCTGCTGGTCGCGCTGTGCATCGGCGCGGTGCTGTGGCTCGCGCTGCCGCGCGACCTGACGCCCTTCCCGATGCCGACGGCGATGCCGTCCGTCCTTGCGGCCTGGGCCGTGACGCTCGACGCCGCCGTGCTGGTGCTGGCGGCAGCGCTGCTGCTGCGCCGGTCGGACTGGCGGGGCTGGCCGGGGGTCGTGCTGTTCGCGCTCGGCCTCGTCATGTTGAGCGGCTCGCGCCTGATGGAGGCGATCACGGTCGCGGGTCATGGCACGCCGGCACCCGTGTGTCCGCCATACCTGCTGGCGCTGGTCGCATTCGCGCTGGCAGCGCACTTCGAATACCTGCGCACCGTGCGGCAGGCGCCGCCGATGGACGCCGCGGAACGCGGCTCGCCGCTCGCGGCGCTGCTGCCCTATGCAGCGCTGATGCTGGCGGGCATCACGCTGCTGTCGCTGCACACCGGCAGCCGCGACGAGCCCGCCCACGTGATCGCATGGGTGGTCTGCATCGCGGCGGGCCTGCTGTTCGCCCGCCAGGCGCTCTCGGCCGCGCGCGCCATCGCGGTGCAGACCGGGCTCGCCCGGCGTTCGGCGGAAGCGCGTTTCGCGGCGCTGATCCGCAACACCGCCGACGTCATCGCGGTGGTCGACGCACAGGGATCCTTCAGCTACCTGACGCCGACCGCCGAGCGGATCTTCGGCCAGCCGCCGCAGGAACTGATCGGGCGCAAGCTCGCCGCGCTCGTGGCCCTCGAGGACCGTGCGCGGCTGCGCGAGTTCTTCGCGCGCGACCTGGCGCTGCCGGGCGCAGCGGCGCACGTCGAGGCGCGCATCCCGCGCGGCGACGAGAAGCACCGCATCGTCGAGATCCATGCGTCCAACATGCTGCAGGAGCCCGCCATCGGCGGCTTCCTGCTGAACCTGCGCGACCACACCGACCGCAAGGGCATGGAGGAGCAGCTCAAGCGCCTGGCCCTGCACGATCCGCTGACGCTGCTGGCCAACCGCTCGCTGTTCCGTGACCGCCTCGAGCACGCGGTCGCGGTGGCCCGGCGCAACGGGCGCGGCGTCGCCGTCCTGTTCGTGGACCTCGACAACTTCAAGCAGGTCAACGATTCCCACGGCCACGCGACCGGCGACCGCGTGCTGCACCGCAGCGCCCAGCGCCTGGTCAAGGCGACGCGCAACGGCGACACCGTCGCGCGCTTCGGCGGTGACGAGTTCGCCGTGCTGCTGGAGAATCTCACCGGCAAGGACCAGGTCATCGAGATCGCGGCGCGCATCGTCGAGGCACTGCAGGGCCCGCTGGAACTCACCGGCAACGACACGCGCGTGGGCGCAAGCGTGGGCGTCGCCTTCGCCGGGCCGGACGACAGCGTCGAGGAGCTGCTGCGCAACGCGGACGTGGCGATGTACGCCTCCAAGGCGCGCGGCAAGGGCTGCTACACGGTCCACGAGCCGGCGATGAACCGGGCCGCCAGCGAGCGGCAGGAAATGGAGGCCGAGATCGCGCGGGGTCTGGAGCAACGGCAGTTCCTGATCCACTACCTGCCGACCGTCGACCTGCGCTCGGGATACCTGCTGGGCGTCGAGGCGCTGCTGCGCTGGCAGCATCCGGCGCGCGGCCTGATCGGCCCGATGGAGTTCCTGCCCGTGGCGGAACGCTCGGGCCAGATCGTCACGCTGGGCCGCTGGGTGCTGGCGCAGGCCTGCCGCGAAGTGCGGGTGTGGCAGGCGCGCCTGCCCGAGGGCCGGCAGGTGCGCGTCTCTGTCAACGTGTCGGCCGTACAGCTGGCGCAGTCGGACATCTGCGCCGACGTCGAGAACGCGCTGCGCATCTCCTCGCTCGACGCGGGCAACCTGGCCATCGAGCTCAAGGAAAGCGTGCTGATGCAGAACGGCGAGGACGCGCTGGCGACGCTCAACCAGCTCAGGAAGCTCGGCGTGCGCATCGCGATCGACGACTTCGGCACCGGCCTGTCGTCGCTCTCCTACCTGCACCGCTTCCCGATCGACATCCTGAAGATCGACCGCTCGTTCGTCGAGCAGCTCGACCGCATCGAGGACGGCGCCGGCCTCGCGCGCGCGATCATCACGCTGGGCGAGACGCTGGGCCTCGAGGTGGTCGCCGAGGGCATCGAGTCGGAACAGCAGCAGTCCAGGCTGGTCGAACTCGGCTGCGTCGCCGGCCAGGGCTACTACTATTCGCGGCCCGCGATGCTGCACGATCTCGAGGACTCGGTGCACATGCTGCGCCGCCGCACCATGGCCGACACGCTGCCGCAGGGCACCCGCTTCACCGCGACCGGCCGATTCGTCGTCGGCGACCTGCATCCCATGGACCTGTCGTTCGCCTCCACCGGCACCTCGGGCCCCCGGCGGATCGAGAAAGAATAATAAAATCAATCGGTTAAGGCGTGAGCCGCGGAAAACTGGTACCCTAGGCGCCCGTTTCCCCGACGCGAGGCCCGACCGCGGGACATGAGCGGCCGACTCTACATATCGACCTTCGGCTGCCAGATGAACGAGTACGACTCGGCCCGCATGGCCGACGTGCTCGCGGCATCCGAAGGCCTCGAGCTGACCACCGACCCCGGACAGGCCGACGTCGTGCTGCTCAACACCTGCTCGGTGCGCGAGAAGGCGCAGGAGAAGGTGTTCTCGCACCTGGGCCAGTGGCGGCTGCTCAAGCGCCGCAGGCCCGGCCTGGTGATCGGCGTCGGCGGCTGCGTCGCGAGCCAGGAGGGCGAGGGCATCCTCGAGCGCGCGCCCTTCGTGGACCTCGTATTCGGCCCGCAGACCATCCACCGCCTGCCGGCGATGATCCGCGCGCTGCGGGAGACGCGCGAGCCGCAGGTGGACGTCTCCTTCCCGGAGATCGAGAAGTTCGACCGCCTGCCCGAGCCGCGCGCGGCCGGGGCGACCGCCTTCGTCTCGGTCATGGAGGGTTGCAGCAAGTACTGCACCTTCTGCGTGGTGCCGTACACGCGCGGCGAGGAGATGAGCCGGCCCTTCGGGCAGGTGATGGCCGAGATCGGCGCGCTTGCGAGCCAGGGCGTGCGCGAGGTGACGCTGCTCGGCCAGAACGTGAATGCCTACCGCGGCGCCATGGACGACGGCACCGCCTGCGACCTGGCGACGCTGATCCGCCACGTCGCGCGCCAGGACGGCATCGAGCGCGTCCGCTTCACGACCTCGCACCCGCTCGAGTTCCGCGACTCGCTGGTCGAGGCCTACGCCGAGGTGCCGAAGCTCGCGAGCCACCTGCACCTGCCCGTGCAGAGCGGCTCGGACCGGATCCTGGCGCAGATGAAGCGCGGCTACACGCGCCTCGAGTACAAGCAGAAGATCCGCCGGCTGCGCGCCGCGCGCCCGGACATCAGCCTGTCGTCCGACTTCATCGTCGGCTTCCCGGGCGAGACCGAGGCGGACTTCGAGCAGACCCTGGAGCTGGTGGCGGAGGTCGGCTTCGACCAGTCCTTCAGCTTCATCTACAGCCGCCGGCCCGGCACGCCGGCCGCGGCGCTGCCGGACGAAGTGCCGCATGAAGTGAAGCAGGAGCGCCTCGTGCGACTGCAGGCGCTGGTGGACTCCCAGGCCCGGCGCATCAGCACGGCCATGGTCGGCAGCCTGCAGCGCGTGCTGGTCGAGCGCCCGTCGCGCCGCGACCCGCGCCAGCTCGCCGGGCGCACCGAGAACATGCGCTGGGTCAACTTCGACGGCCCGGCCGCGCTGGTGGACCGCTTCGCCGACGTGCGCATCACCGAGGCCATGCCCAATTCGCTGCGCGGCCGGCTGGTCGCTTGAACGCGGCGCCCGAATCCAGCGTGGATTTCGGCTCGGGCGACAACGCGCGCCTGGCGGCCGTCTGCGGTCCGCTGGACGAGAACCTGCGCCAGCTCGAGACCCGCCTCGGCGTCGAGATCCGCCGCCGCGCCGGCCGCTTTTCCGCCCATGGCGCGAGCGCGGATGCCGCGGTCGCGGTGCTGCGCATGCTGCACGACCGCGCGGCGACGCAGCCGGTGACGCCCGAGGACGTGCACCTGGCGATCCAGGAGACCGGCATGGGCGGCGCGCCGGGGGGCGACGAGCTCGCGGTCGAGACGCTGCGCGGCCGCATCCGCGGCCGCGGCGCCAACCAGCGGCAGTACCTGGAGGCGATCCGCGGCCACGACCTGAGCTTCGGCATCGGCCCGGCCGGCACCGGCAAGACCTACCTGGCGGTCGCCTGCGCGGTCGAGGCGCTGCAACGCGAGGCGGTGCGGCGCCTGGTGCTGGTGCGCCCGGCGGTCGAGGCCGGCGAGCGGCTCGGCTTCCTGCCGGGCGACATGAGCCAGAAGATCGACCCCTACCTGCGGCCGATGTACGACGCGCTCTACGAGATGGTCGGCTTCGACCGCGTCGCGCGCCTGGTCGAGCGCAACGTCATCGAAATCGCGCCGCTCGCCTTCATGCGCGGCCGCACGCTGAACGAGGCCTTCATCATCCTCGACGAGGCGCAGAACACGACCGTCGAGCAGATCAAGATGTTCCTGACCCGAATCGGCTTCGGCTCGCGCGCCGTGGTGACCGGCGACATCACCCAGACCGACCTGCCGGCCCACCGCCAGTCCGGGCTGCGCCACGCGCTCGACGTGCTCGCGGGCGTGCCCGGGATCGCCGTGGTGCGTTTCAGCGCGAAGGACGTCGTGCGCCACCCGCTGGTGCAGCGCATCGTCGAGGCCTACGAGCGCGAGCCGCGGGGCGGGGAGCCGAAATGACGCTCGAGGTCCTGCTGCAGTACCGCACCCGCCGCCCCTGGGCCCCGGGTCCGGCGACGCTGCGCCGCTGGGCGCGGGCTGCGGCAGGCCGCCGGCGGGGCGAACTCGGCATCCGCGTCGTCGGCAGCCGCGAAAGCCGCGCACTCAACGGGCGCTGGCGCGGCCGCGCACAGCCGACCAACGTGCTCTCGTTCCCGGGCGACGGCCGGATGATCGGCGACCTCGTGGTCTGCGCGCCGGTGGTCGCGCGCGAGGCGCGCGAGCAGGGCAAGACGCTGCCCGCGCACTGGGCGCACATGGTGGTGCACGGCACGCTGCACCTGCTCGGCTTCGACCACCAGCGCGCCGCGGACGCCAGGCGCATGGAGGGCCGCGAGCGCGCGCTGCTGGCGCGGCTCGGATTCGCGGACCCGTACGGGAGCTGAGGCGATGGCGGGGAGCAGGACCGGGACCTGGCTGCGGCGGCTGACCCGCGAGGGACCGGCCAACCGCGCCGAGCTGGTCGAGCTGCTGCGCCTGTCGCGGCAGGGCGGGGTGCTGGATGCCGAGGCGCTGGCGATGATCGAGGGCGTGCTGCGCGTGGCCGACCTGCAGGTGCGCGACATCATGGTGCCGCGCTCGCAGATGGTCGTGCTCGAGCGCGACGCCAGGCCCGAGCAGCTGCTGCCGGTCGTGGTCGAGTCCGGCCACTCGCGCTTCCCGGTGATCGGCGACGACCGCGACCAGGTGGTCGGCATCCTGCTGGCCAAGGACCTGCTGCGCCACTACGCCGAGGGCACCGGCGGCGGGCTCGAGCTGGGCGAGGTCCTGCGGCCCGCCGCCTTCGTGCCCGAGAGCAAGCGCCTGAACGTGCTGCTCAGGGAATTCCGCGCCAGCCGCAACCACATGGCGATCGTCGTGGACGAGTACGGCGGCGTGTCCGGCCTGGTGACCATCGAGGACGTGATCGAGGAGATCGTCGGCGAGATCGCCGACGAGTACGACGTGCCCGAGCAGACCATCCGCCGCGAGGGCGAGCGCCAGTTCCTGGTGCAGGCGTCGACCGGCGTGCAGGAATTCAACCGGTACTTCGGCGCCCGGCTCAGCGACGAGGAGTACGACACGATCGGCGGCATCGTGATGCAGCAGTTCGGCCGGCTGCCGCGCCGCGGCGAAGCCGTGACCATGGACGGCCTGGAGTTCCGCGTGCTGCGCGCGGACCGGCGCCACATCGCGGAGCTGCGCGTGACCACGCCGACCCCGGTGCCGGCGCCCGGCGAGTCGCACGGGGCCTGAGTGCGGCGCGTCCTGCTCGCCGCGGTGGCCGGCGCGGCGACGAGCTTCGCCTTCGCGCCGTACGGCCTCTGGCCGCTGGCCATCCTCGGGCCGGCCGTCCTGTTCCATCACTGGCGCGATGCGCCGCCGCGCGCGGCGGCGCGCTCGGGCTTCGCCTATGGCGCGGCGCTGTTCGCCGCCGGCACCTGGTGGATCTACACCGCCGTGCACGACTTCGGCCAGGCCCCGGCCTGGCTCGCGGTGCTGCTGCTCGCCGCACTGGTCGCGATCAAGGGCAGCTACTACGCACTGCTCGGCTGGCTGGTGACCCGGCCGGCCGGACTCGTTCCGGCCGCGCGCCTGCTGCTGCTGCTGCCGTCCGGCTGGACGCTGATGGAATGGCTGCGCGGCTGGCTGTTCACCGGATTCCCCTGGCTGCAGCTCGGCAGCGCGCACAGCGACAGCGCGCTGGCCGCGCTCGCGCCGGCAGGCGGCGTGCACCTGCTGACACTCGCGAGCGCCGTCACGGCCGGCGCGCTGGTGCTCGCGCTCGAACCCTGCTGGCGGCAGCGGGCGACGGCCGCGGCGACGGCGCTGCTGTTCTGGGGCGGCGCGTTCGCGGTCGCGGACCGCGAGTGGACCGTGCCGGCGGCCGAGCCGTTTCCGGTGGCGCTCCTCCAGGGCGCGATTCCGCAGGACGAGAAATGGCTGGCCGAGAACCGGGCCGAGACGCTGGCGCGCTACCGCGCGCTCAACCGCGAGGCGCTTGGCGCGCGCATCATCGTCTGGCCCGAGTCCGCGGTCCCGATGCTCGCCCACGACGCCGAGGTCTACCTCGAGTCGATCCGCCGCGAGGCGCGGGAGCACGGTTCCGACGTGATGATCGGGCTGCTGCGCTTCGATTTCGCCACCGGCGAAATCAGCAACGGCCTCTTTTCGATGAGCGCCGCGGGCGACGGCTGGTACTTCAAGCGCCGGCTGGTGCCCTTCGGGGAGTTCTTCCCGGTGCCGGACGCGGTGCGGCGCTGGATGCGCCTCATGAGCCTGCCGTACTACGACATGACGCCGGGCGCGGACGACCAGCCGGCGCTGGCTGCGGGTGGCGAGCGCCTCGGCGCCACCATCTGCTACGAGGATGCCTACGGTTCCGAGCAGCTCGCGGTGCTCGCCGAGGCGACGCTGCTGGTCAACGTCACCAACAACGCGTGGTTCGGGGACTCCTCGGCGCCCCACCAGCAGCTGCAGATGTCGCGCCTGCGCGCGCGCGAGGCCGGCCGCTGGCTGATGCGCGCGACCAGCAACGGCGTCACCGCCGTGATCGCGCCCGACGGCAGCGTCGCCGCGCGCGCGCCGCAGTTCGAGCCCGCAGTCCTGCAGGCCACGGTCCAGCCGCGCACCGGCCTCACACCCTACGCCCGCACCGGGAACTGGCCGGTCCTGGTGCTGTGTCTGCTGATGGCGGCGGTCGGCGTACTGTCCGGCCTGCAGCGGAGACGCAGTCCGTAGCGGGCGGTCCGGGAGCATGTTTCGGGGATCGTGCGCGCCAGGGATGGCGCGCCCGAAGCCTCCAGGGATGGATTCACGGCGGTCCCCGAAACATGCTCCCGGACCGCCCCCTAGGGTATCCTTCCCCGCTCCATGCGCGAACGCTACGAACCCGCTGACATCGAAGCCGCGGCACAACAGGACTGGGCCGTCGCCGGCACGTTCGCCGCGCGCGAGGACGAGAGCAGGCCGAAGTACTACTGCCTGTGCATGTTCCCGTACCCCTCCGGCCGCCTGCACATGGGCCACGTGCGCAACTACACGATCGGCGACGTGCTGTCCCGCTACATGCGCATGCAGGGCTTCAACGTGCTGCAGCCGATGGGCTGGGACGCCTTCGGCCTGCCGGCCGAGAACGCAGCGATCGAGAACGGCGTGGCGCCGGCGAAATGGACCCGCGACAACATCGCGCACATGAAGCGCCAGCTCAGGGCGCTCGGCTTCGGCATCGACTGGGGCCGCGAGCTCGCGACCTGCGACGCCGAATACTACAAATGGAACCAGTGGCTGTTCCTGCGCATGCTCGAGCGCGGCATCGCCTACAAGACGACCGGCACGGTCAACTGGGATCCCGTGGACCAGACGGTGCTCGCCAACGAGCAGGTCATCGACGGCCGCGGCTGGCGCACCGGCGCGCCCATCGAGCGGCGCGAGATCCCGATGTACTACCTGCGCATCACGCAGTACGCCGAAGAACTCCTCGGCGCGCTCGACCGGCTCGACGAATGGCCGGAGCGCGTGCGCACCATGCAGGCGAACTGGATCGGCCGCAGCGAGGGCGTCAACGCCTCGTTCCCGTACCGCATCGACGGCCAGGATGGCGAGCTCCGGGTATTCACGACCCGCGCGGACACCATCATGGGCACGACTTTCGTCGCGATCGCCGCCGAGCATCCGCTGGCCGGGTTCGCGGCGCAGCAGGACGCGCAGGTGCGCGCGTTCGTCGACGACTGCCGCCGCAGCAGCGTGATGGAGGCCGACCTCGCGACCATGGAGAAGAAGGGCATCGCGACCGGGCTCGCGGTGCGCCATCCGCTGACCGGCGCCGACGTCCCGGTCTGGGTCGGCAACTACGTGCTGATGGCCTACGGCGAGGGCGCGGTGATGGGCGTGCCCGGCCACGACGAGCGCGATTTCGCGTTCGCCAAGAAGTACGGCCTGCCGATCCTGCCCGTGATCGACGTCGAGGGCCGCCCGTACTCGACCGACGCCTGGCAGCCCTGGTACGCGGAATACGGACGCTGCGCGAATTCGGGCGCGTATGACGGCCTCGACTACGCGGCGGCGGTGGACGCCATCGCGCGCGACCTCTCGGTGCGGGGCCTGGGACGCAAGCAGGTGGTCTGGCGGCTGCGCGACTGGGGCATCTCGCGCCAGCGCTACTGGGGCTGCCCGATACCGATCATCCACTGCGCCGGCTGCGGCGACGTGCCGGTGCCGGACGCGGACCTGCCGGTGCGCCTGCCGGAGGACCTGGTGCCGGACGGCAGCGGCAACCCGCTGGCGAAATCGCGGGCTTTCGTCGCGTGCCGCTGCCCGAAGTGCGGCGCGGATGCGCGGCGCGAGACCGACACCATGGACACCTTCGTGGACTCGTCCTGGTACTTCTTCCGCTATGCCTGCGCCGGCAACGACCGCGCGATGGTGGATGGCCGCGCGGCCTACTGGATGCCGGTGGACCAGTACATCGGCGGCATCGAGCATGCGATCCTGCACCTGCTGTACGCGCGCTTCTGGACCCGCGTGATGCGCGACTGCGGACTGACCGCCGTGGACGAGCCGTTCCGCCGCCTGCTGACGCAGGGCATGGTGCTGAACGAGATCTGGTTCCGGAAGCCGTCCTCCGGCCGCATCGTCTATTACCACCCGTCCGAGGTCGCGGACGGCAGGCTGAAGGCGGACGGGGAGCCGGTCGAATCCGGCGGCATCGGCACGATGTCGAAGTCGCGCCGCAACGGCGTGGACCCGCAGGAGCTGGTGGACCGTTACGGCGCGGACACCGCGCGCCTGTTCATGATGTTCGCGGCGCCGCCCGAGCACACGCTCGAGTGGTCGGACGAAGGCGTCGAGGGCGCGTTCCGTTTCATGAAGCGGCTGTGGAAGATCGTGCACGCGCACGTGCAGGGCGGCCCGGCGGGCAGGCCCGATCCCGCCGCGCTCGGCGCCGGGCAGCGCGCGCTGCGCCGGCAGCTGCACCAGACGCTGATCAAGGTCGGCGACGACATCGGCCGGCGCCGCACCTTCAACACGGCGATCGCCGCGGTCATGGAGCTGCTGAACGCGATCGCGCGCTTCGAGGATGGCTCGCCGCAGGGCCGCGCCGTGATGCAGGAGGCGCTGGACCTCGTCGTGCTGATGCTGTCGCCGTTCGTGCCGCATGCGGCGCATGCGCTGTGGCGCGAGCTCGGCCATCACAGCATGGTCGTGGACGAGCGCTGGCCCGAGGCGGACCGCGCGGCGCTCGAGCAGGCCACCGTCGAGCTCGTGGTACAGGTGAACGGCAAGCTGCGGGCGCGGGTGCCGGTGCCCGCGGGCGCGGACGAGGCGACCGCGCGCGAGGCGGCGCTGGCCGATCCCGGCGTCGCGAAGTTCGTAGCCGGGCAGCCGGTGCGCAAGCTGATCTACGTGCCCGGCAAGCTGGTCAACGTGGTGGTGTGATGAACGGTCGCCGCGCGGCAATGCTGGTGTGGGTCCTGGTCGCTGCGGTCGCCGCAGGCTGCGGATTCCGGCTGCGCGGCCACGAGCCGCTGCCGGCGGCGATGACCCAGCCCTACCTGGAATCCGCGGACCGCTACAGCGCGCTGCATGCGGCGCTGGTCGCGCGCCTGCGGGCGGCGGGCGCCCGGCTCGCCGCCGATCCGGCGACGGCGACCGCGGTCATTCGCGTGCACGTGGACCGCACCGGACGGGAACTGCTGACCGTGGCGGCGGGCAACAAGCCGGGCGAGTACGAGGTCTACTACATGGTGGAGTATTCCGTCACCGCCGCCGGCCGGGAACTGCTGCCGCGCCAGCAGGTCACGCTGACGCGCGAGTACGGCTACGACGAGACGGCGGTGCTGGCGAAGGAACACGAGGAGCAGTCGCTGCGCGCGGCGCTCGCCGACGACATCGCGGCGCTGATGCTCAGGCGGTTCGCCGCGCTGTGAAGCACTCGGTCTTCGAGGTCTTCAGGATCGGCATCGGGCCGTCGTCGTCGCACACCATGGGCCCGATGCTGGCCGCGCGCATGTTCGTGCTCGCGCTGGAGGCGAAAGGCGCGCTGGCGGCGACGGCCGAGGTCTTTGCCCGGCTCTACGGCTCGCTCGCGCTCACCGGCCTCGGGCACTGCACGGACCGAGCCATCCTGCTCGGACTCGAGGGCCATGACCCGACCGGCATCGATCCGGCGGTGATGGAGCCGGCGCTCGCGCGCATCCGCGGGACGCAGCGCCTGCGCCTGCTGGGCCGCCACGAGATCGGCTTCGACGAGCCGATGAACCTGCTGTTCCACCGCGACCAGATGCTGCCCGGTCACAGCAACGGCATGCGCTTCACCGCGCGCGATGCCGCGGGACGCACGCTGCATGCCGAAGAGATGTACTCGATCGGCGGCGGCGCCGTGCAGCGCGCGGGCGAACCGCTCGCGGCGGTGGGCGGCGCCGGGCAGCCGTTGCCGCTGCCCTTCGGCGATGCCGCGGAACTGCTGCTGCGCTGCCGCGAGTCGGGGCTGCCGATCGACGGGGTGATGATGGAGAACGAGTCGGCGCTGCGGCCGCGGGCGGAGGTCGAGGCGCGCCTGGACCGGATCTGGGAGGTCATGCAGGCCTGCGTGCGCCGCGGATTCGCCACCGAGGGCGCGCTGCCGGGGGTGCTGAAGGTGCCGCGCCGGGCGGCGGCGCTGAAGCGTTCGCTGGAGGCCGACGAGCCGCCGGGCCACGCCGACCCGACCGAGTGGGTCAATGCCTGGGCGCTCGCCGTCAACGAGGAGAACGCCGCGGGCGGGCAGGTCGTGACCGCGCCGACCAACGGCGCCGCCGGGATCGTGCCTGCGGTGCTGCACTACTACGCAGAGGTCTGCCGCGGCGCGGACCGGGCGGGCGTGCGCCGCTTCCTGCTGGCCGCGGGCGCGATCGGACTGCTCTACAAGCAGAATGCCTCGATCTCGGGCGCGGAGATGGGCTGCCAGGGCGAGGTCGGCGTCGCCTGCTCGATGGCGGCCGGCGGGCTAGCCGCCGCGCTCGGCGGATCGCCCGCGCAGGTGGAGAACGCCGCCGAGATCGGCATGGAACACAACCTCGGCCTGACCTGCGATCCGGTCGCGGGTCTGGTGCAGATCCCCTGCATCGAGCGCAACGCCATGGGCGCGGTGAAGGCGGTCAATGCCGCGCGTCTCGCGCTGCGCGGCGACGGCACCCACAAGGTCTCGCTCGACCAGGTCATCGCGACCATGCACCAGACCGGGCTCGACATGTCCACGCACTACAAGGAAACCTCGCAGGGCGGCCTCGCGGTCAACGTCCCGGAGTGTTGAAGATAAAGGGGACGCGTCCAATTACCCACGGGGGTAATTGGACGCGTCCCCTTTATCCGGCGAAGCGGTCGGTGGCGCGCACCAGCGCGTCGGTGATGCCGGGCTCGAGGGCCGAATGGCCGGCGTCGGGCACCACGCGCAGATCCGCCTCGGGCCAGGCGCGGTGCAGGTCCCAGGCCGTGTACATCGGGCAGACCACGTCGTGGCGGCCCTGCACGATCACCGCGGGGATATGGCGGATGCGGCCGATGTCGTCGAGCAGCTGCGACTCGCGCTTCACGAAGCCGCCGTTGACGAAGTAGTGGCACTCGATGCGCGCGACCGCGATCGCGAAATCGTCCTCGCCCCACTTGCGGACGTTGTCCTCGTCCAGCAGCAGGAAGCTGGTCGAGCCCTCCCAGATCGCCCAGGCGCGCGCCGCGGCGACCGCGGCCGCGCGGTCGCTCCCGGTCAGGCGCCGGTAGTACGCGCCCATCATGTCGCCGCGCTCGGCAGCCGGGATGGGCGCGACGAAGTCCTCCCAGAAGTCCGGGTACATCTTGCTCGCGCCGAGGCCCTCCTCGTAGAACCAGTCGAGCTCGGACCGCCGCAGCAGGAAGATGCCGCGCAGCACCAGCTCGCTGACGCGCTCCGGGTGTGTTTCGGCATAGGCGAGGGCGAGCGTCGAGCCCCAGGACCCGCCGAACACGAGCCAGCGCTCGATGCCCAGCATCGTGCGCAGCCGCTCGATATCGGCGACCAGGTGCCAGGTCGTGTTGTTGTCGAGGCTCGCATGCGGGCGGCTGCGCCCGCAGCCGCGCTGGTCGAAGAGCACGATGCGATACTTCGCCGGGTCGAAGAAGCGCCGCGCACGCGTGTCGCAGCCCGCGCCGGGACCGCCGTGCAGGAACACGGCCGGCTTGCCCGCCGGGTTGCCGCATTCCTCCCAGTAGAGCTCGTGGCCGTCGCCGGTTGCGAGCCAGCCGTGGCGGTTCGGTTCGACCGGCGGGTAGAGCCCCCTGCGCATGCTGTCCTGGTCCATGGCGTGGATGCTAGCTGCCCTCGCGGCCGAACGCGATCCGGATGCCGGCGGCGATCGAGCGGCCGGGCAGCGGCACCGTATCCTTGAGCGGCGAAGTGTGCGGGCGCGCGACCTGGTCCAGCAGGTTGGTCGCCTTCAGGAACAGCAGCGCGCCGGAATGTCCCCAGTCCGGCCGCCAGGCCACCGACGCGTCCAGCATCGTGAAGGAAGCGGTCTCCGTCTCCAGTTCGGCGATCCGGTCCTGCGTGAAATGGTGCCGCAGCGTGACCGTAGCCGACGCCGGGCCGCCGCGCCAGGCAAGTTCCGCAGCCGCGCGCAACGGTGGAATCCGCGGCAGGCTGCCGCCGCCGTCGAGCCGCGCGCGCACGTAGTCCGAACTCAGGGTGAGCGACGTGGACCCGGCCGGCCCGAACGGGAAGGCGACCGCGGCCTCGAAGCCATGGAACCGGGCGCCGGCCTGCCGGACCGCGAACACCGGCAGCCCATCCTCGAATTCCCCGGTCGGCGCCAGGAAGATGTAGCCGTCGTAGCGGCTCGCAAACGCGCGAATCTCCCCCTGCACGCGGCCGCCACCGCGGCGCAGACCCAGGTCTGCGGTCCAGGCGCGCTCGGTCGAGAGCCCGGGATCGCCGATCTCGAACTGCTGGGTCGCGGCGTGCGGGCCGTCGGCGAAGAGCTCGGTCGCGCTCGGGTGACGCTCGCTGCGCACCAGCTGGCCGACCAGGTCCCAGTCGCCGGCGACCGGCCAGGTGAGCCCGAGCGATGCATTCAGCGCCTCGTCCCGGTACTCGCCGAAGCCCTCGGCATCGATCTCCTGCCGGTCGGCACGCAGGCCGAGCTCCAGCGAGCCTGGACCGGCCGCACGCCGGCCGAAGGCGAACAGTCCGGTCGCGCGGGTGCGCGAACCGGGGACGAAGGCTTCCTCGCCGCTGGCAACCAGGTCCACGTCCTGCCATTGCACGCCGGCGATCGCCTGGGTCCCGCCGGGCAGCGCGCCCTCGAAAGCGGCGCGCATTTCCCGGGCGTCCACCTGGAACCGCGTGCCGACCTCTCCGTCCGCTTCGATCTCGGCGTGTTCGTAGTCGCTGGCCGCTCCGCGCAGCCGCAATGCCCAGCCGCCGCCGGCGCCGCCGATCCTGGCCGCGAAGTCGGCGCGGTCCTGCTTCAGATCGACGTACAGCCCTTCCTCGTTCGGAATGCCGTACTCGGCGTCATGACGGCCGAAGGCCACGCCGAAGGTCGCGCGCTCGCCGATCCAGCTCGCGCCGGCGCCGCCGGCGCGGGACTCGCTCCAGGAATCCGGCACCTTGCCGCCGGCGCGGCGCGGCACCTCGAAGTCGTCGGTCTCGCGCCACACCCCGTCCAGGTGCAGCATCAGGCGGCGCGCGCCGCCGTCCACGCGCCCGGCGATGGCGCGCTCCGCCAGCGCGGAATCGCCGCGCAGCTCGACGAGCCCGTGCACGCCGGCGGACAGCTCTTCATGCAGCCGGTTGGTGACGACGTTGACCAGTCCGCCGGCGGTGCCGCTGCCATACAGCAGCGTGGCCGGTCCGCGCAGCACCTCGACCTGGTCGGCGAGCGCGGGGTCGATGGCCACCGCGTGGTCCTCGGAGATGCCGGATGCGTCCAGGTTGGCGAGGCCGTCGGTCAGCACCTGCACGCGGTCGCCGCCGAGCCCGCGGATCACGGGCCGCGACGCAGCGGGCCCGAAGAACGTGGCGTGCACCCCGGGTTCGCGCGCGACGGTCTCACCGATCGTCGGCGCGAGGGCGAGCGCGAGCGCGTCGCCGGCCAGCACGCTCGCGGGCTGCGACATGCTCTGCGTGCGGGCCGCGATCGGCGCGGCGGTGACCACGATCTCCTGGAGATCGCTGGCATGCGGTTCCGCCGCCAGCGCGGCGTTGGAAATGGCGGCGGCGATGCCGCCGAGCAGAAATGTCCTGTTCATGTCTCCGTTCCTGAAATCCGGACGCCGGCACGGCTGCCGGCGAAGGGCGCGGCAATGCGCGCCGCGCCGCCTGGGTCAGATGGAACGGAACGCGGGTGGAGCCCTGCTGAGACCGGCGCAGGCCGGGTGGGAGCGCGGCGGAACGGGTTCGCAGCCGGGCGCCGCAGCGAGCGGCACCGGCAGTTGCGCGGCGACGGTGGCCGTCACGGGTGGCGGCGCAGCCGCCTGGAATCCGGTGCAGAACTCGCAGACCTGGCTGGCCGCACCCGTGGGCGTCGCCGGCTCGGGGTGCTGGTGCGACAAGACCGCGGTCTGGGCCGCAATCAGGACAACTGCGTATAGAAGCTGCGCCACAAAATCATTGTACACTCCCGCGCTTATACAGCCATGCCGGCCCGATTCTCCCTGCTGTCGCTTGGCAAGATCCTGTTCTCGCCCGCCGAGGCGTTCCAGGCGGTCGCGGACGAGTCGCCGCCGGCTTCGCGCGTGTTCTTCCGCTTCGCGCTGTGGATCGGCCTGCTGCCGCCGCTGTTCGCCTACGTCGGCACCACCCTGTTCGGCTGGCGCCTCGGCGTGGAGCCGGTGTTCCTGCCGCAGCCCACCGTGATCGCGATCTGCCTCGCCTACTTCGCGGCGCTGCTGTTCGGCTTCGTCTCGAGCGCCGTGGTGGCGCGCTGGATGGCGGTGACCTACGACGCCAGCCAGTCGCTGGGCCGCTGCCTCGCGCTGATGGCGATCGTCGGCGCGCCGCTCGCGATCGGCAGCATCGTGCACCTGTTCCCGCATGCCTTCCTCAACGTGCTGGTGCTGGTGCCGGTGCTGATCTGGTGCATGTACCTGCTGTACCGCGGCCTGCCGGTGGTGCTGGGCACCGGCCCGAACCGCGGCATGCTGATGGCCTCGGCGCTCATCGCCTACCTGTTCGTCGCGTTCGTGAGCCTGCTCGGCATCACCGTCGCGCTCTGGGGCAGCGGCATCGGGCCGCAGATCGGCACATGACCGTCCGGCACTACGAAGACCGCGTGGTCACGGCGTTCCTGTACTGCGCCGTGTTCTGGGCGCTGCTCGGCATGGTCGCCGGGGTCTGGGTCGCCGCGGAACTGGTGTGGCCGACGATCGACTTCGGGATTCCGGCGCTGTCCTTCGGGCGCCTGCGCACCGCGCACACCACGCTGGTGCTGTTCGGCTTCGGCGTCTCGGCGCTGATCGCGACCGCGATCTACAGCGTGCAGCGCACCTCGCACGTGCGCCTGTTCGCGCCGGGCCTCGCCTGGGCGCTGTTCTGGGCCTGGCAGCTGGCAATCGTGCTGGGCGCGGCCTCGATCCTCGCGGGCTGGACCTCTGCCAAGGAGTACGCCGAGCTCGAGTGGCCGTTCGACATCGCCATCGCGGTCGCCTGGGTCGCCTTCGCCGTGATCTTCTTCGGCACGATCGCGCGCCGCAAGGTCGAGCCCATCTACATCTCGAACTGGTTCTACGGCGCGCTGATCATCGTCGTCGCGATGCTGCACATCGTCAACAGCCTGGCCCTGCCGGCCACGCTCGGGAAGTCCTACTCGCTGTTCGCCGGCGCGCAGGACGCCGTGGTGCAGTGGTGGTACGGGCACAATGCGGTCGGCTTCCTGCTGACCGGCGGATTCCTCGGCATGCTGTACTACTTCCTGCCGAAGCAGGCGGAGCAGCCGATCTGGAGCTACCGGCTGTCGATCGTCGCCTTCTGGGCCTTCGTCTACACCTACATCTGGGCCGGCCCGCACCACCTGCATTACCACGCAGTGCCCGAATGGGTGCAGTCGCTCGGCATGGTCATGAGCCTGATCCTGCTGGCGCCGTCCTGGGCGACGATGGTCAACGGCATCATGACGGTGGCCGGCGCCGCGAAGAAGCTCAGGACCGACCCGGCGCTGAAATTCATCGTACTGGCGCTCGCGTTCTACGGGCTGGCGACCTTCGAGGGCCCGATGCTGGCGATCAAGAGCGTCAACGTATTCAGCCACTTCACCGAGTGGACCATCGGCCACGTGCACTCGGGTGCGCTCGGCTGGAACGCCCTGATCACGTTCGGCACCTTCTACTTCCTCGTGCCGCGGCTCGCGGGCGTGCCGCTGTACAGCACCCGGCTCGCGAACGTCCACTTCTGGCTCGCGCTCGCCGGCACCATGCTCTACGTGCTGGCGATGTGGGGCGCGGGCGTGTCGCAGGGCGTGCTGTGGCTCTCGCTCGACGACCTCGGCGAGGTCCGCTTCAGCTTCAACGACGTGATGGCCGCGATGCAGCCGTACTACCTGCTGCGCCTGCTCGCGGGCCTGGCCTTCCTGGCCGGCACCGTGCTCATGGCCGTGAACCTCGCGAAGACTTTTGCGGGCCGGCCGACGGCCGTCGCCATGCCGCCGGCGGGGAGGCGCGCATGAACTGGGTGTCGCTGCACCACCGCATCGAGCGCAATGCGGGGCTGCTGATCTTCGGCATCCTGCTGGTGTCGTCCATCGGCGGCATGGTGCAGCTGCTGCCGATCGTGACCGGGGATTCGCATGCGCATCCGGCCCCGGGGCTGCGGCCGCCCACGGCGCTCGAGCTCGAGGGGCGGGACCTCTACATCCGCGAGTCCTGCGGGGTCTGCCACACGCAGCAGATCCGCCCGCTGCTCGCGGAGGTCAAGCGCTACGGGCCGTACTCGCGCTCGGGCGAGTTCGCCTGGGACCGCCCGTTCCTGTGGGGCTCGAAGCGCACCGGCCCGGACCTGGCCCGCATCGGCGGCCGCTACACCGACGAGTGGCATCGCCTGCACCTGCTGGACCCGCGCTCGGTCGTGCCGGCGTCCATCATGCCCGCGTATCCCTGGCTCGCCGAACATCGGGCCGACCGCCACGGCACGATCCAGGCGCGCATGCGCACGCTGGCCAGGCTGGGGCACCCGTATACCGACGAGCAGATCGCGGCGGCTCCCGGCGCGCTCGACGGCCGGACCGAGCTCGATGCGGTGATCGCCTACCTGCAGTCGCTCGGGGGCAGCATGAAAGGAGCGCCCCAGCCATGACCTGGTACCTGTTCATCGGCGACATGCTGGTGACGGCCTTCATGATCGTGCTGTTCGTGTGGCTGTCGCTCAGGAGCACGCGCGCGCAGTTCGACGCGGTGGCCCGCATCCCGCTCGAGGACGAGGAACGCCGTGGCTGACCTGCCTTCGCAGTTCTGGGGCGGCTGGATCGTCGCGATCACGGTCACGACATTCGTGGCGCTCGCCTGGTTCGTCATCGATGTCTACCGCGGCAAGGGCGGCGGCGACAACGAGGACATGGTCTGGGACGAGAACCTCCGCGAGGGCGCGAAGCCCGCGCCGGTCTGGTGGTTCTGGTTCATCCTCGCGCTGATGGTCGTCTCCGTGGTCTACGTGATGCTCTACCCGGGGCTCGGCACCTACAGGGGCGCGCTCGAGTGGTCGCAGGGCGGCCACATCGAGCAGCGCTTTGCGGATTACGCGCAGGAGTTCGGCGAGGCCCGCGCGCGGATCCTGTCCGCCTCGACTGCGGCGCTCGCGGAGGACGAGGCCGCCATGCGCTCCGCCTGGCGCGTGTTCAACAATCACTGCGCGTCCTGCCACGGCCGCGACGCCGCCGGGCAGGCGCGGCGCTTCCCGGACCTCACCGACGCCGCCTGGCAATGGGGCGTGGACGAGGCCGCGCTGGACACGACCATCCGCCACGGCCGCATCGGCGTGATGCCGCCCTGGCTGGCGGCGGTGGGCGAGGAGGGCGTGGCGCAGCTCGCCGATTACGTCATCGCCCTGTCGCGCGGCGGCGGCGGCGACCCTGCGGTGGCCCCGGGCGCGGCGCTGTTCCAGCAGTTCTGCGTCGCCTGCCATGGCGCCGACGGTTCTGGCAACAGGCAGCTGGGGGCGCCGGCGCTGAACGACACCGGGTGGACCTACGGCGGCAGCCGGGCCGACGTGACCGCCACGATCGCGCAGGGCCGCAACGGCCAGATGCCCGCGTTCGGCGGCCGCCTCGACGACGCGCAGATCCGGCTGCTGGTCGCCTGGCTGCAGGCCGGCGCGAAGATTCCCTAGAAGCTCAGCGCGATGCCGGCGAGCGCCTCGGCCTGGAACAGGGTCGAGCCGCTCGCGGTGATGCGGCAGAACGCGCTGCCGTCGTCGGCGCGGCAGAAGATTGCGCTGTCGGTATCCATGGCGGTGAGGTAGCCGCGCGCCTCGAGGCGCAGCGCCGCCCGTTCGCCGAGCGGAAACGCGACGCCGATCGCCAGCGACCCGGAGAACCGGGTGCGGTCGCCGGCGCCGGCGCCCGCGGCGGAAAAACGCGCGGCGCCGAGGCCGGCGGCGAAGTAGGGCCGCACGCGCGCCTGCCCGCCGAGGGGCACCGTGCCTCCGAGGTGCAGGTATTCCACGTCCACGTCGCGCCTGCCGGTGCCGTCGTCCAGGGACGAGCCCTGGCGCGAGTACCAGAGCTGGTAGTAGCGGTCGTCGCCCTCGCGAAAGCGCAGCTCGAGCGCGAGCGCCAGGCTCGCCGCCTCCTCGAGGTCTCGCCCGTCCCCAGTGGCGCCGTCCTCGAGGCCGCCGCCGGCGCGATAGCCGCCGTGCAGCGCCACCTGCAGCAGCGGCGGCTCGGCGGCCAGGGCGGCCGGGGAAACGGCCAGCGAGACGCACAACAGGAGGGCGCGGGTGACCATGCGGGAACGCGGCCATCGTATCATGGGGCCGGAGCCAGGCCGTCCATGCGCATCACCACCGACGACGTCGCACGCGCGCTCGACAAGGGGCTCGCGCACGCCTGGCTGGTTGCCGGGGACGAGCCGCTGCTGGCCGGCGAGGCCGCCGACGCCATTCGCGCGCGGGCGCGCCGTGAAGGATTCACCGGCCGCGAGGTGTTTCACGCCGACCGCGGGTTCGAATGGCCGCAGCTGCTCGCGGCCGGCCAGACGCTGTCGCTGTTCGCGGAGCGGCGCATCATCGAGCTGCGCATGGCCGCGCCGCGCCCCGGCAAGGAGGGCGGCGAGATCCTCGCGCGCCTCGCCTCCGATCCGCCGCCGGACACGCTGCTGCTCGTGACCTGCAACCGCGCCGAGCGGGAGACCTACGCCACGGCCTGGTTCAAGTCGTTCGAGAGGCACGGCGTCGTCGTGCAATCCTGGCCGGTCGAGATCGGCCGGCTCCCGCAGTGGATCGTCGCGCGCGCCGCGCGGCACGGGCTGGCCATCGACCCGGATGGCGCGCAGCTGCTGGCCGAGCGCGTCGAGGGCAACCTGCTCGCCGCCCACCAGGAGATCGAGAAGCTGGCGCTGCTGTCGTCGGGCCGCGTGACGGCGGAGGAGGTGCAGACCGCGGTAGCGAACAGCGCGCGCTACGACGTGTTCCAGCTCGGCGAGTCGGCGCTGGCCGGCGATGCGGCGAGGAGCCTGCGCATCCTCGATGGCCTGCGCACGGAAGGCGCAGAGCCGCCGCTGGTGCTGTGGGCCGTGTGCCGCGAACTGCGTGCGCTCGCCGCGGCGCGGCGCGATGCCGGGGCGGAGGCGGGCTACGGCCGCCAGGCGGAGAAGCGGGCCGCACTCCTGCGCCAGGCCGTCGCGCGCATGCGTGGTCAGCCGCTCGGGCCGCTGTTCCGGGCCGCCGGACGCGTGGATCGCGAGGTCAAGGGTGTCGCGCGCGGCGATCCCTGGACCTCGCTGACCAGCCTGGTCGCCGCGCTCGCCGGGGCGCTGCGGCTGCCGCCGCCCGCCACCTGAAATTCCATGCGCCCGTACGGCGTGTTCGGCGGCATGTTCGACCCGATCCACTACGGGCACCTGCGCACGGCGCACGAACTCCAGGAGCTGCTGGGTCTCGAGGCGGTCGCCTTCGTGCCGGCCGGAGACCCGCCGCACCGGAGCGCGCCGCTGGCCGACGCCGAGACGCGCTTCGCCATGGTCCGGGCGGCGATCGAGGGCAACCCTGGCTTCGTCGTGGATGACCGCGAGCTGCGCCGCGCGGGTCCGTCCTATACCGTGCTGACGCTCGAGGAACTGCGGGCCGAGCGCGGGCCGCAACCGCTGGCGCTGATCATGGGCCTGGATGCGTTTGCGGGCATCGGCGGCTGGCATCGCGCGCGCGAGATCGTGGCTCTCGCCCATGTCGTCGTGGCGGTGCGGCCCGGCGCTGCGATGCCTGCTGCCGGCCTGCCCGCCGAACTGCTCGATCGCCACGGCTGCCGTGATCCGGCGCAGCTGTCCGCGGCCCCGGCCGGGTCGGTGCTGGTCAACGAGGGCACGCAGCTGGTGGCTTCGTCGAGCGCCGTGCGCGCGATCGTCGCGGCCGGCCGCGATCCGCGCTACTTGATGCCGGAGGCGGCGCGTAGGATCATCCTCGCCAGGGGCAGCTACGCCCGGCCAGGCGACAGGAAGGAATGAGCGACACGAGAGCGAAGGGAAAACGCCGCACTTCCGTGACCGCCAGCCCGCGCAGCCGGGCCAAGAAGACCAGGAAGGCAACTGGCAGCCTGACCGACACCGCGATCGCCGCCCTGCAGGACATGAAGGCCGTCAACGTCCGGGTGCTCGACGTGCGCAAGCTGACCGACGTCGCCGACACCATGATCGTGGCGACCGGCACGTCGGACCGCCACGTCAAGTCGATCGCGGACCGCCTCGTGCAGCGCTGCCGCCAGGCCGGGTTCCGGCCCTTCGGCATCGAGGGCGAGCGCGAAGGGGAGTGGGTCCTGGTGGACCTGCAGGACCTGATCGTGCACGTGATGCTGCCGCGCATCCGCGAGTTCTACGGCCTCGAGAAGCTGTGGGACGTCCGCCCGGTGCGGCGCGCGACCAGCGCCGCCTGAGCGTCTTCCATGCGCGCCCGTCTGATCGCGGCCGGCACCCGGATGCCGCGCTGGGTCGACGAGGGCGTCGGCGAGTACGCGAAGCGCCTGTCGCGCGGCCTGCGCTTCGAGCTCGTCGAAATTCCGCTCGCGAAGCAGCATGAGCGCATGCGCGCCGCCATCGCGCCGCGCGACTTCATCGTCGCGCTGGAGGTCACCGGACAGGCCATGACGACGGCCGAACTCGCGCGCTGGCTCGCCGGCCGGCTGGCGGACGGCCGCGACCTGGCACTGCTCGTCGGCGGACCCGACGGCCTCGACCCCGAACTCTCGGCGCGCGCCGACCTGCGCTGGTCACTGTCTCCGCTCACCTGGCCGCACGGGCTGGTGCGCATCATGGTGGCGGAGCAGCTCTACCGCGCGCACAGCCTGCTCGCCGGACATCCCTACCATCGCGCCTGAGCGCATGACCGGCTATCCTTGTCCGGTCAATGAGTTACGACTCGATCATCCTCGCCTCGGCTTCCGAGCGGCGAAGCCGGCTGCTGCGGCAGATCGGCGTCCGCCACGAGGTCATGGCGATGGACCTCGATGAAAGCCGGCATGACGGCGAGCCTGCGCGCGACCATGTGCTGCGGCTCGCCTGCGGGAAGGCCGGGGCGGCCGTGAAGGCGCTGGGTGCGAGCGCCGACCGCCCGGTGCTGGCCGCGGACACCGTGGTCGTGCTGGACGGCACCCTCTACGGCAAGCCCGCAGACGAGGACGGGTGCGTCGCGATCCTGGCGGCGCTAGCCGGGCGTACGCACGAGGTGCTGACCGCGGTTGCAGTCCTGCATGCGGGCCGGCTCGCCACTGCGCTCAGCGAAAGCCGGGTCAGCTTTCGCGCCATCGACGAGGCGGAATGCCGGCGCTACTGGGCGACCGGCGAGCCCGCCGGCAAGGCCGGCGCCTACGCCATCCAGGGACGGGGAGCCGTGTTCGTGTCGCGCATCGAGGGCAGCCATTCCGGCGTCGTCGGCCTGCCGCTGTTCGAGACCGCGGCGCTGCTCGATGCCGCCGGCGTGCGCCGCTGGCAGCCGGAACGCCCGCACGGCCGGGCCGGTCCAAGCGGCAGGCAGGTGCCATGAAACCGACCGGACGGTGGACCAAGAGGCTGGTGCGCTGGACCGCGGCGATCGCCGCGGCGGCGGTGCTGCTGCTGGTCCTCGGCATCGGCGCCTTCCGTCTGGCCATCGACCTGCTGCCCGGCTACCAGCAGCGCGTCGTCGAGCGGGTGCGCGAGCAGACCGGCCTGATCCTCGAGTTCGATTCCGTCCATGCGCGCATCGGGCGCTTCGGACCCGAGATCGCGTTCCGCGGCGCGCGGCTGCTGCCGGAGTCCGGCGACGCGCCGCTGGTGACCGCCGAGTCGGGACGCGTGAGCCTCGCGATCGCGCGCTCGGTCTGGTATCGCCGCATCGAGCTGCGGCAGGTGCTGCTGGTGCGGCCGCGGTTGAACTTCGTGATCCGCAATGACGCCAGCGTGCAGATGGTCGGACAGGGCGCGTTGCGCCAGGCGCCGCCCGCGGAGCGCCGGCCCATGACGCTCGACCGCCTGCCGCGCGGCCGCTTCGCGGTGCGCGACGCGACCCTCGCGGTGCTCGACCTGCGCGCGCGCCAGGGCCGCTTCGAACTGACCGGCGCCGACGTCGAGATGGTGCGCAGCGGCAACCGGCTGTCGGTCCGCGGGCAGGTCAACCTGCCGGAACACCTGGGTTCCTCGATCGAGTTCCGGGCCGACGCCGACGGCGACCTGGCCGACGAATCCTCGCTGCGGTGGACCGCCGGTCTCGATGCCTGGGGCCTCGACCTGTCGCAGTGGGCGGCGCTGCTGCCGGACAGCTTCACGCTGCCGGAATCCGGCTACGGCTCGATCTCGATGACCGCGCGCGGCGCCGGCCGCAGCCTGCAGACGCTGCGCCTGCGGCCGCGGCTGGAGAGCCTGCGGCTGCCGGGCGGTGGGGGCGAGTTCTCGCGCATCGCCGGCGACGTTCGCGTGCGCCGCGACGGCGATGCGATCTTCGTGCAGGCGGCCGGCCTCGAGCTGTCGCGCGAGGGCGCGCCATGGCGTCCGACCAGCGCCGAGGCGAAGCTGCTGCGCCGCGACGGGCGGCTGGCGTCCGCGGCGCTGCGCGCCGATTATCTGCGCATCGAGAATGTCGCGGCTTTCGCCGCGCTGCTGCCCGCCGGCGCGGTGCGGGAGCGGCTCGTCGCGCTCGCGCCGCGCGGCGAGGTGTTCGGGCTCGACGTGACCATCGCCGATGCCGGGCCCGGTCGCCTGCCCGACGTCACCGGGCGCCTGCGCTTCGCGGATGCCGGATTCGAGCCGCTGGGACGCGCCGCAGGCGTCACCGGACTCGACGGTGCGATCGAGGGCCGCGGCGCCGGCGGCGTCGTGCACCTGACGACGCGCGACGCGCTCATCGCCTGGCCGCTGCAGTGGCGCTCGCTGATCGAAGTACCGCGCGCCGAGGGACGCGTGGAATGGAGCCGCTTCGAGGACGGGGCGCGGCTGTGGGCCGACGACGCGCGCGTGGACACGGGCCACGGCCGCGCGCGGGGCCGGCTGCGCATGCTGCTGCGCCCCGGCGCCACGCCGCTGCTGGACCTGCAGGCCACGGCCGCCGACTTCGACCTGCGCCAGACCTGGCGCTACCTGCAGGTCGAACGCCTCACGCCAAAGACGGTGGCCTGGCTGGATGCGGCGTTCCGCGCGGGCCGCGTGCCCGAGGCGCGCGTGTCCATCACCGGCCCGACCCGGGGCTTCCCCTACCGCGAAGGGCAGGGCCGGTTCACGGCCGAGGGCCGGGTCACCGGCATGAACCTCTTCTTTGCCGACGGCTGGCCTGAGATCCGCGGCGTCGACGCGGATTTCGCGTTCGACGGACCCGGGATGCGCGTGCTGGCGGCGCGCGGGGGCATCGCGGGCGTCGCCCTGGCGCAGGCCGAGGCGCACAGCGCGGACCTGCGCGACGCGATACTGGCGCTGCGCATGAGCGGCCGGGCCGATGCCGGCCGCGTGCTGCGGCTGCTGCAGACCAGTCCGCTTGCGCCGAAGTTCGGCGATGCCTTCGGCGAACTCTCGGGTTCGGGTCCGGTGACCGGCGAGATCACGATGTTCCTCCCGGTCAAGGACATGGAGCGACGCGTGGTCACGGTCGTCACGCAGCTCGGCGGCGTGACGCTGCGGCAGCGCGGGCAGCCGGCGGAAGCCACGGGCATCACCGGCGAGCTGCGCGTCCGCAATCGCGAGATCCACGCGCCGGCGCTGCGCGGCCGGCTGCTCGGCGGCCCCGTGCGGGTCGCCATCTCGACGTCCGTCCGGCAGGACGGCAGCCTCGGCACGCAGCTGAACGCGGAGGGCACGGTGCAGGGCGCGCAGCTCGTGCCGGCGGCGCACCTGCCGCTGAACTCGAACCTGTCCGGCAGCGCGGACTGGCGCGGATTCCTGACGGTCGAGCGCGCCGCCGACGGCGACCGTCCGGCGCGCGGGACCCTGCGTCTCAGCAGCGACCTGCGTGGACTCGCGGTCGGCCTGCCCGAGCCCTTCGACAAGGCCGTGGACATCGCGCGGCCGCTCACCGTCACCGTGAATTTCGACGGCGAGAGCGGCCCGCGCGTGCAGGCGCAGTTCGGCCGCGACATCCATGCGCTGCTGCAATGGCGCCGCCGCGCCGCGGATCCGCCGGTCGAGCGCGGCGTCATCTCGTTCGGCGCCGCAGCGCCAGCCGCCCTGCCGCGGGAGCCGGGCCTGTGGCTGCGCGGCCGCCTCGAGGAGGCGAGCCTGTCCGCCCTGCTCGCGCTGCGCTGGTCCGAACCCCGCGGCCGGCCGCTTTCCGAATGGCTCGCGGGCGCGGACCTTTCGGTGGGCGACCTTGAGGTGCTGGGCTATCGCTTCACGGACGTGGACGGGCGGCTGCGCCCCGGCAACCGGGCCTGGGAGGTGGACGTCAGCGGCGAGATGGCCGGCGGCCACGTGACCGTGCCCTACGACTTTCCCGGCGAGGTGCCGATGGTGCTCGACATGGAGCGGCTGCGCTTCGGCGGGCGCGTGTCACCCGGCACCGGCGTCGTGGCCGCCGGCGCCGCCGCCGTCGCGCAGCAGCAGCCCGACCCGCGCCAGTTGCCGGCGATCCGCGTGAACGTACGCGACTTCACCTTCGACGGCCGCAACTTCGGTCACGTGCAGGCCGAGTTCGCGCGCGGCACCGCCGGCATGACGCTGAACCAGTTCACGATGACGCATGCGGCGTTCACGGCGAAGGGGCGCGGCAGCTGGCTGATGCGCGAGCGCGGCGCGGAGTGCCGGCTGGAGTTCGAGGCCGACTCGAGTGACGTGCTCGGGTTCATGAACGCGATGCAGCTCGGCTCGCTGGTCGCCGGACGGCACGGCCGCGTGTCAGCCAGCCTGAGCTGGCCGGGTCCGCCGGAGGTCAGCGCGATCGAGCGCCTGTCAGGGCGGCTTGAAATCTCGGCGCGCGACGGGCGGCTCACTTCGGTCGAACCCGGCGCCGGGCGCGTGTTCGGGCTCATGAGCCTGGCGCACCTGCCGCGCCGGCTCGCGCTCGACTTCGGCGATCTGACGGGCGAGGGGCTTTCCTTCGATACCATGACCGGCACTTTCCAGCTGACCGACGGCGAGGCCTACACGGACAACCTCACGCTGCGCGGCTCGACCGCGGAGATCGGCCTGGCCGGCCGCACCAGCCTCAGGCACCGCACCTACGACCAGACCGCGGTCGTGACCGGCCAGCTCGGCGCGTCGCTCGGCGTGGCCGGCGCGCTCGCTGGCGGCCCGGCGGTCGGCGCGGCGCTGCTGCTGTTCTCGCAGATCTTCAAGGAGCCGCTGAAGGGCGCCACGCGCGGCTACTACCGCATCACCGGCTCCTGGGACGATCCGCAGGTGAAGCGGGTGGACGCCCGCGAAGTGAAGGACAGCCGGCAGGCGGGGTCGGCCGCCGAATCCGCGGCCGAACCTGCGGCCGGGCCGGGGCGCACCCCGGCACCGCCATGACCGCTCCGGTCGTCGCTGCGGTGCAGATGACGTCGGTCGCCGACGTCGCGCGCAACCTCGAAGTCGCGCGGCGCCTGCTCGCACGCGCGCGCGAAGGAGGCGCCTGCCTCGCCGTGCTGCCCGAGAATTTCTCGTTCATGGGACGCAGCGAGGCCGAGCGGCGCGCGGTGGTCGAGGCGGATGGCGACGGGCCCGTGCAGCAGGCGATGGCCGCATGCGCGCGGGAACTCGGGCTGTGGATCGTCGCCGGCACGCAGCCGATCTCGGTCGCCGGAGACGCGCGCCCGGCCAATGCCTGCGTCGTCTACGATGCGGCGGGCCGCCGCGTCGCGCGCTACGACAAGATCCACCTGTTCGACGTGGACCTGCCGGGCGGCCGCGAGAACTACCGCGAATCGGCGAACGCCGTGGCCGGTGCGAAGCCGGTCACGGTAGACACGCCCGCCGGCCGGGTCGGGCTTTCCGTGTGCTACGATCTGCGCTTCCCCGAGCTGTACCGCAAGCTGGTCTCCGAGGGAGCCGAGATCCTGAGCGTGCCATCCGCATTCACCGTCCCCACCGGCCGCATGCACTGGGAGATCCTGCTGCGCGCCCGCGCGGCCGAGAACCTGTGCTTCGTCATTGCCGCCGCCCAGAGCGGCATCCACGACAGCGATCGCGAGACCTGGGGCGACAGCCTGGTCGCCGACCACTGGGGCCGCGTGCTGGCGCGGCTGCCACGCGGCAGCGGCGTGGTGCTGGCCGCGCTCGACCGCGACGGCCAGCGCGAGACCCGCCGCAAGTTTCCCGCGCTCGAACACCGCCGGATGACCTGAGCGTGGACGCACTGCCGATCGCACGCGAGCGGATCCTGGCGCCGTCGGGCCTCGACGAGGGCCGGCTCGAGCGCACCCTGGGTTCCCTGCTGGGCGCCGCGGTGGATGCCGGCGACCTCTATTTCCAGCTCGCGCGCGAGGAGCACTGGGTGCTGGAGGACGGCATCGTCAAGGAAGGCAGCCACAGCATCGAGCAGGGCGTCGGCGTGCGCGCGATGGCCGGCGAGCGCACCGGGTTCGCCTACTCTGACGAGGTCATTCCGGCGGCGCTGGCGGAGGCCGCGCGCGCGGCGCGCGCGATCGCGCGCGAAGGCGGCACGGGCCAGGTGCAGGCGTGGAAAGCGGTTGCCGCGCACCGGCTGTACCTGCCGGACGACCCGATCGCCTCGCTGGCGGACGCCGACAAGGTCGCGCTGCTGACCGGGCTCGACCGCCACGCGCGCGCGCTCGACCCGCGCGTCACGCAGGTGGTCGCGACGCTCGCGGCGGTGCACGAGATCGTGCTGGTGGCCGCCAGCGACGGCACGCTGGCCGCCGACGTGCGCCCGCTGGTACGCATGAATGTCTCGGTGATCGTCGAGCAGAACGGGCGTCGCGAGCAGGGCTACGCGGGCGCCGGCGGCCGGTATGCGCTCGGCGAGTTCAGCGCGCAGGGGCGGCCGCTCGCGCTCGCGCGCGAAGCCGTGCGCCAGGCGACCGTCAACCTCGAATCGGTGCCGGCACCCGCGGGCACCATGACCGTGGTGCTCGGCCCGGGCTGGCCGGGCGTGCTGCTGCACGAGGCGATCGGGCACGGGCTCGAGGGCGACTTCAACCGGCGCGGTACCTCGGCGTTCTCGGGCCGCATCGGCGAGCGCGTCGCATCGCCGCTGTGCACGGTGGTCGACGACGGCACGCTGTCGGCGCGGCGCGGCTCGCTGAACGTGGATGACGAGGGCACGCCGACCTCGTGCACCACGCTGATCGAGAACGGCGTGCTGAAGGGCTATCTCCAGGACAAGCTGAACGCCCGCCTCATGGGCGTGACCCCGACCGGCAACGGGCGGCGCCAGTCGTTCGCGCACGCGACGCTCCCGCGGATGACCAACACCTACATGCTCCCGGGCCCGCACGAGCCGGGGGAGATCATCCGCTCGGTGAAGAAGGGCCTCTATGCGGTCAACTTCGGCGGCGGCCAGGTCGACATCACCTCGGGCAAGTTCGTGTTCTCGGCGAGCGAGGCCTACCTCATCGAGGACGGCAGGGTCACCGTGCCGGTCAAGGGCGCGACGCTGGTCGGAAACGGCCCCGACGTGCTGACGCGCGTCAGCATGGTCGGCAACGACCTCGCGCTCGACGACGGCATCGGCAGCTGCGGCAAGGATGGCCAGACCGTGCCGGTCGGCGTCGGCCAGCCGACGCTGCGGATCGACGCGCTGACCGTCGGCGGCACCGCCTGATGCGCATCTCCCGCGCCATCTACGAGTCGCTGCCCTGGGTCTACATGCTGCTGGGAATCGCGGCGATCGCGACTTCCTACCTGTGGCGCGAGCCGCTGTGGGCGGAGGCGCTGGCGGTCTGCGGGCTGGTCGCGATCGTGCTGGGACTGATGCTGGCGCTGCGCCGGCGCGACTACCGGATCCAGCAGCGCCGCTACGGCGCCGAGCTCGAGGACGAGGACTGAGGGTTCAGGCCGCGCCGGCCGCCGGCGCCTCGTCGTCCGCGCCGTTTCCTTCCCCGATGATGCGGTGGTCGCCGGTCGGCTCGTGCTGCGGCTGCGCGCGCGCGCGCGCCGAGCGCTCGTCCAGGTACATGATCTCGTGCTTGCCGAGGACGATGACGTCGCCGTCGTTCAGGTGGTGCTTGCGCACGCGCTTCGACTTCACGTAGACGCCGTTGGTGCTGTTCAGGTCCTCGAGCACGCTGCCCTCGGCAGTGGTCGTGATCTGGCAGTGGTGGCGGCTGATGAACTTGTTCTCGATCTGCAGGTCGTTGTCCACGGTGCGGCCGATGATGAGCCGGCCGGGCCGCAGCGGCCGCTCCTCCACGTGCTCGCCGGCGTGCGCGACGATGATGCGCGCGAGCACGGTGTCGGGCCCGACCGCCACCGGAGCCGCCGGCGCCGGGCCGGTGACGGCGCGCAGCCGGTTGGTGCGTGCCGCGAACTCGACCCACTGCAGTTCCTCGATCGCGGCCTTGAGCTCGGCGACGCCGACGCTCCTGCGCTCGAGCGCGTAGGCCCCCATCAGCGCGGTGTCGCAGATCGTGTTGATCAGCCGCGGCACGCCGCCGGTGTAGCGGTAGATGACCGGGTAGGTGTCCTCGGCGAAGATCTGCCGGCCGTGCGAGCCCGCGACCTCGAGGCGATGCAGCACGTAGGCCTGGGTGTCCTCGGGCGAGAGCGCGGTCAGGTGGAAGCGCAGGCGCACCCGCTGCACCAGCTGGACCATCTCGGCGGAGTCGAGCTTCTCGTTGAGCTCGGGCTGGCCGCAGAGAATGATGCGCAGCACCTTTTCCTTGGTGGTTTCGACGCCGGACAGCAGCCGGATCTCCTCGAGCACGCGGTTGCTGAGGTTCTGCGCCTCGTCGACGATCAGCAGCACCTTGCGCCCGGCGGCGTACTGCTCGACCAGGAACTGGTTCAGCGTCGCCAGCAGTTCGGCCTTGCGCATCTTGAAGGGCGAAAACCCGAACTGCACCAGCACCGACTGCAGGAACTCGATCGGCGACACCTGGGTCTGCGCCACCTGCGCCACGACCACGTCCTTCTCGAGCTCGCGCAGGAAGGTCTCGATCAGCGTGGTCTTGCCCGAGCCGATCTCGCCGGTGATGACCACGAAGCCGTCGGTGAACCAGATCGTGGATTCCATGTACGCCTTGGCGCGCGCATGGTGCTTCGACAGGTACAGGAACGCCGGGTCCGGGCTCAGCCGGAATGGCAGTTCCGTCAGCTGGAAATGTTCCAGGTACATGGGACCGGTAAGGCTAGCACATGGGCCGGAATGAACGCGTTCCCGCGCCCGCCAGCCGCAGCAGCCGGATGGCCAGGCGGTCGCGCACGGTGCGGGATGCGCCGACGTAAGTCAGGTGGCCCAGCTTGCGGCCGGGACGCGGCGACTTGCCATAGTCGTGCAGGTGCACGCCCGGGAGCGCCGCGATGCTGCGCCGTGGCGGCATTCGGCCGATCAGATTGACCATCACGGAATGCCCGCGCGCGCGCGTGCTGCCGAGCGGCAGTCCGGCGATCGCGCGCAGGTGATTCTCGAACTGGCTGGTCTCCGCGCCCTCGATGGTCCAGTGGCCGGAGTTGTGCACCCTGGGCGCCATCTCGTTCGCGACCAATCTGCCGCGTTCCACGAAAAACTCGACGCACAGGACGCCGGTGTAGGCGAGCGCGGCCATCAGCCGTCCGAGGTGCGATTCCGCGCCGCGCTGCAGCCGGGCATCCGCGCAGGGCGCGCGGGTCATCGCCAGGATGCCGTCCACGTGCAGGTTTTCGGCGAGCGGATAGAACATGGTCCGGCCCGCGCGGTCGCGCGCGCCGACGAGGGAGACCTCGCGCGAGAAGTTCACGAAGCGCTCGTAGACGAGCGGCTGGCCCCTGACCAGCTGCCAGGCACGGTCGGCATCGGTCGCGCGGCGCACCCGCGCCTGGCCCTTGCCGTCATAGCCGAGCCGGCGCGTCTTCAGGATGCCGGGAACGCCGAGCGCCGCGATCGCGCGCGCGAGGTCGCCCCGGTCCTCGACCGGCCGCCAGGGGGCGACCGGGATGCCGAGCCGGGTGAACAGCCGCTTCTCGGCGACCCGGTCCTGGCCGGCGGCGAGCGCGCGCGGCGACGGCCGCACCGGCGCGATCGCGGCGACGGCGCGTGCCGAGGCGACCGGCACGTTCTCCCAGTCGAACGTGACCAGATCCACGCGTTGCGCGAACCGCCGCAGCCGCTGCAGGTCATCGAACGCACCCGTGACGATGTCGGCAACCGCCGCGCCCGGCACGTCAGCGCCGCGGTCGTACATCGTGAAGCGCATGCCGAGCGGGATGCCGGAAATCGCCATCATCCGGCCGAGCTGGCCGGCGCCAAGGATGCCGATGTGCATGGATCAGGTCCGGGAGGGATCGGGCTTGGCGAGCACTTCCGCGGTCTGGCGTTCGCGGAAGGCGCGCAACGCATCCTTGAACGGCGGATGGCGCGCGCCGAGGATGGCGGCGGCGAGCAGCGCCGCATTCTTCGCGCCGGCCTCGCCGATGGCGACCGTCGCGACCGGCACGCCAGCCGGCATCTGCGCAATCGACAGCAGCGAGTCCAGGCCGTTCAGCGCGCTGGAGCGGATCGGCACGCCGATGACGGGCAGCAGCGTCTTCGCCGCCGTCATGCCGGGCAGGTGCGCGGCGCCGCCGGCGCCCGCGATGAGCACCTCGATGCCGCGTGCTTCCGCGCCCGCGGCGTACTCATAGAGGAGATCGGGGGTGCGATGCGCGGAGACGACGCGTGTCTCGAATGGGACGGACAGGGTCCCCAGCAGCCCGGCCGCGTGGCGCATCGTGTCCCAGTCCGAGGACGAGCCCATGATGATGCCGACCAGCGGTTTCATCGCCGAAGCTTAGCACGGCGTGCCGGGTGCGATCCGATAAGCCATTGATATGAAAGAAATTCCCCCACGCCGACAGGGAGTGGTGCGGCGTGGGGGGATGCCCGAAGATCAGGGGATGCTTGATACGCTGGGCAACGGCGTCAGGCTAGCGCGGCCGGCCGGGCGGGCAATGGCGCGCCGTCGCCGGATGCCGACAGGAGTTTTCGATGCATCGCATGTGGACGCGGATCGCGATCGCGCTGGGCCAGGGCGTCACGCTCTGGTGGCTGTACTGGTCGCTGGACAGCGGACGCTGGCCTGGCACGCATCCGGGCTGGATGGTCGGGCTCGCTGCGCCGGCGGTGCTGGTGCCCGTGGCGCATTACCTCATCGAGGACCTGGCTCCCGGCCGGCGCGCACGCTTCGCGCTGCTGCCGGTCGCGTTCGCGCTGTTCGGCTTCGGCTGGCACCACGGCGCCTGGACCGCGGCCGAACCCTACGACGACGCCTTCCCCTTCGTGCTGCCGCTGGCGGTGCTCGTGTTCCACGCACTGCCCTTCCTGCAGAGCTGGCTTGTGACCGGGCGCGCCAGGCCGGTGTACCGGGACCTGTTCGAGTTCGCCTGGCGCAACGCGCTGCTGCTTGGTTTCGGCGGCGTGTTCACGGGCGTGCTGTGGCTGCTGCTGTGGCTGTGGGGTGCGCTGTTCCGGATGATCGGCATCAGCTTCTTCGTCGACCTGTTCACCGAGGCGTACTTCGCCATTCCCGCGACTGCGGTGGCGGCCGGCGTCGGCATGCAGCTCGCAGGCTCGGTCGAGCGCCTGCAGTCGTTGCTTCGCTCGCAGCTGCTGACGATGCTGAAATGGCTGGCGCCGCTCGCGATCCTGATCCTCGCGCTGTTCACCGCGACGCTGCTGGCGAAATCGCCAGAACTGCTGATGGAGCAGCGCCGCGTGATCAGCGCAGCCTGGCTGCTGTGGCTGGTGGCGCTCACGGTCGCGCTGCTGAACGCGGCCTACCAGGACGGGAGCGTGCAGGCGCCGTACCCCGCCTGGCTCGGCCGGGCGATCCGCCTCGTCGTGCCGCTGCTCACGCTGGTCGCCGCACTGGCGCTCTATGCCATCACGGTTCGCGTGCAGCACTACGGTCTCACGGTCGCGCGCGCCTGGGCGCTGCTGGTGGCGGTGATCGCACTCGCCTACGCGGCCGGCTACACGGTGTCCGCGCTGCGCGGCAGAGCGTGGATGGCCGGCATCGGACCGGTGAACGTCGGCATCGCGATCGGCACCGTGGCGATGCTGTCGCTGATGCTCTCGCCGCTGCTCTCGCCCGAGCGCCTCGCTGCGGCCGGCCAGCAGAAGCGGGTGCTCACGTCGCGGGAGGCCGATGCCTTTGCCTACCTGCGGTTCGAGAGCGGCCGCTACGGCCGCGACCGGCTGCGGCGCCTCGCGGAACTGCAGGACCATCCGGATGCCGCCGCGATCCGCGAGGCCGCGGCCGCGGAGTTGCGCCGCGAGCACCGCTGGGACGCCGATGGCCTCGGACTGCCGGTGACCGCCTCGCTGTTCGACGTGTATCCGGCGGGCAGGGAGCTGGAACCGGAACTGCTGCACGCCTTCGACGGAATGACCGCCTGGCAGCATGTCGTGCGCGTGTGCCGCGTGGCCGACCCCTGTCCGGTGCTGCTGGTCGACCTGGACCACGACGCGGCCGACGAGGCGCTGCTGTTCTCGCCCTTCGGCACGGTGGCTGCGCACAATGAAGGCGGACGCTGGATCGTGGGTCTGCTGGAGATGAGCGGTGGCGCCGGCCTGCAGAGCATCCGCAAGGCGCTGGCACAGGGCGCCTACCGGGTGCGCGATCCGCGCTACCAGGTGCTCGAGGTCGCCGGCCGCACGTTCCTGCTGGACGAGACGCGAATGCAGCCGAAGGCGGACGACTGCGGCGGGCAACCCGCGGGAGTCACTGCAAGGCCGTGTGACTGAGCTGATCGCGGATCCAGTGGAACAGCGCCTTGCCTGCGCCCGCGGATTTTCCAGACGCGTGCTCCGCCGCGGCCTGGGCGGCGAGCCGCCGCAATTCGGCGGGCGAGGCCTGCGGAAACTCGGCCACGAACTCGGCAATGGCCCCCGTGCCCTCGCGGACCAGCCGGTCGCGCCAGCGTTCGGCGCGCCGGAACCGCGCGGCGGCGATGCGCGCGGTGGCAGCCGATTCATCGAGCGCTGCCCGGATCGGCACCGGGTCCACGCCGCGCAGCAGCTTGCCGACGAACAGCCGCTGGCGCAGCTTCGCGCCATGACTGGTGATCCGGCGGGCCAGCGCCAGCGCATCGGCCAGCTTTTCCGGCAGTTCGAGCCCCGCCACCAGCTCCTCCGGGGCCTCGATGAGCCGGTCGGCGAGGTCCTGCAGGACCTGGGCCTGGCGCTTGAGCGCGGTCTTGGTCGGGGGTGCGGGTTCCCCGGGCAGCTGGCGTCGGCGCATCGCCGCGATGCTAGCATGCGCAATTCGCCATGACGGATGCCACCCCACAGGACCAGGCCGCGCTCCAGCAGGTCGTCGAGCGGGCGCTCGCGCTGGCCCGCCGCAATGGCGCGACCGCGGCGGAGGCGGCGGTCGGGGTCTCGACCGGCTTGTCGGTCACCGTGCGGCTCGGCGAGGTCGAGACACTCGAATACCAGCGCGACCGGAGCCTCGGCGTGACGGTGTATTCGGGCCAGCGCAAGGGCTCGGCCAGCACCGCCAACCTGGCGCCTGCGGCCGTGGAGGAAACCGTCGCCAAGGCCCTGTCGATCGCCAGCTTCACCGCCGACGACACCTACGCCGGCCTGCCGGACGCGACGCTGATGGCGCGTGAGCTGCCCGACCTCGACCTGAGCCATCCCTGGGAACTGGATGCGCCCGCGGCGATCGAGCTGGCCCGCCGCTGCGAGCAGTCGGCGCTTGCGTACGATGCGCGCATCCGCAACTCGGAAGGCGCCTCGGTATCCACCCACCGCAAGCTGGCGGTCTTCGGCAACAGCCACGGCTTCGTCGGCGGCTACCCGTCCACCTCGCACAGCGTCAGTTGCGTCGTGCTGGGGCAGGACGACGGCGACATGCAGCGCGACTACTGGTACACGGCGGCGCGCGACTGGCGCCGGCTGGAGGATGTCGAGGAGGTCGGGCGCAAGGCGGCGCGCAAGGCGGTGGAGCGGCTCGGCGCCGGCAAGCTGCCGACGCGCAAGGCGCCGGTGCTGTTCGTGCCGGAACTCGCGCGCGGGCTGATCGGGCACTTCGTCGGCGCGATCGGCGGCGGCGCCCAGTACCGCCGCGCCAGCTTCCTGCTGGATGCCGCCGGTCAGCAGGTGTTCCCGGATGCGATCTCGCTCATCGAGCGGCCACACCTCCCGGGCGCCTTCGGCTCCGCGCCCTTCGACAACGAGGGTGTCGCGACGCGGGACCGCGACCTGGTGGTGCGCGGCGTCCTCGACGGCTACCTGCTGGACGCCTATTCCGCGCGCAAGCTCGGGCTGGCGACCACCGGGAACGCCGGTGGCGTGCACAACCTCATCGTGCAGGGCCACATGCTCGACCCGAAGACGCTGCTGCGGAAACTCGGCACCGGCCTGCTGGTGACGGAGATGATGGGGCAGGGCGTCAACCCGGTGACCGGCGACTATTCGCGCGGCGCGGCCGGCTTCTGGGTCGAGGACGGCGACATCGCCCGTCCCGTGCACGAGATCACGGTCGCCGGCAACCTGCGCGCGATGTACCGCGGCATCGTCGCGATCGGCGACGACGTGGATCGCCGCGGAGTCATCCACTGCGGCTCGCTGCTGATCGACGAGATGACGATCGCCGGCGACTAGCGGCCCGCGGGCTCGCCCGCGAGCTCGCGCAGCGTGGTTCCGCCGATGCGCTCCCGGATTGCGGCGTCCACGGTTTCGGCGACCGCGTCCGCCGCCGGCTCGGTGCGCGCGCGCCACAGCAGCCAGGTTTCGTACTGCCGCTCGTCGCGCACCGCGTTCAGGATGTCCTGCAGCCCGATGCCCTCGAGGTCGCGCGCCGGCAGCAGGTCCTCGTCCTCCGTCAGCGTCACCAGGCCGGCGTTCTCGAGCGAGCCGATCACGGTGGCGAGCGCGGAGCCCGGGATCTCGAGGTGCTCGGCGAGCGCGCGCAGCCGCCAGGGCGCGTGCCCGCTGACGAAGCGGCGCGCCACCAGCAGCATGACCGTGAGCGCGAGGCGCTCGCGCAGGCAGCTGGTGAGCCGGACCGGCGCCTGCCCGGCGCGCAGGTAGCGGGGATTCTGCACGTAGAACGAGAGCTGCGCGCCGATCAGCAGGATCACCCAGCTCAGGTAGATCCAGATGAGCGCGGCGAGGAAGATCGCGAAGCCGGCATAGATCGCGACCATCTGCGTGGACAGCGCCACGATCCTGGCGAACACCGCGCCGCTCGCGGCCCACAGGATGCCCGCGGTGAGGCCGCCCGCCAGCGCGGGCACGACGCGGACCCGGGTGTTGGGGACGAACACGTACAGGAAGGTGAACACGCCGGTGACGAACAGGTAGGGGCCGAGCGCGCGCAGCGCCGGGTGCAGCGGCACGGCGCCGAACAGCCCGAATACGATGGCGAGGAAGATCGGGCCGATGACCATCAGGCTCAGGTACTCGCTGATGCGCCGCATCAGCGAGCGCGGCCGCTCGACGTGCCAGGCGAAGTTGAATGCGGCCTCGAGCTTCTGGATGGTCGCGACCACGGTGTAGAGCAGGAAGGCCAGGCCGACCGAGCCGAGCACGCCGCCGCGCACGCGCTCGACGAAGTCCATGATCTGCACCGTGAGCTCGCCCGCGCGCTCGCCGACCGGGCGCAGCAGCTCGAAGATCAGCGGCTCCAGGTCACGGTGCACGCCGAGTCCCTTCAGCACCGCGAACGCGAAGGCGATCAGCGGCACCAGCGACAGCAGCGTGGTGTAGACCAGGCCCATCGCCCGCAGGTTGAGCTCGCCGGTCAGCAGGTCGCGCAGCAGCGCGTAGGGATAGCGCAGCAGGTCCAGCAGCCAGTTGGCGGGCCTGACCGGAAGGTCATGCCGGTCGAACAGCAGCTGCTCGACGCGCCGGCGCAGGTCGAGGCGCACGCTCATGGCCGGAGCCTCGCACAGGCAGGGGCAGCCCGCAATCGGGCCCCTGCTAGAGTGAGCGCATGCGCGGCCATCACCCCGAACGGATCGTGTGCCTGACGGAGGAGACCACGGAGACGCTGTACCTGCTCGGCGAGGAGGCGCGCATCGTCGGCATCTCGGGCTTCACCGTGCGCCCGCCGCGGGCGCGGCGCGAGAAGCCGAAGGTCTCGGCCTTCACCAGCGCGAAGACGGAACGCATCGTCGCGCTCGAGCCGGACCTCGTGCTCGGCTTCTCGGACCTGCAGGCGGACATCGCGGCGGATCTCGCCCGCCGCGGCATCGAGGTGCACCTGTTCAATCACCGCAGCATCGCCGGCATCCTGCGCATGGTCCGCATGCTGGGCGGCATGGTCGGTTGCGCGGCAAGGGCGGCGGCACTGGCCGATTCGCTCGAGGCGCGCGTCGGGGGCGTGCGCGCGGCGGCATCCGGCCTGCCGCGCCGGCCGCGGGTTTATTTCGAGGAGTGGGACGAACCGCTGATCGCAGGCATCCGCTGGGTGGGCGAGCTGATCGAGGCCGCGGGCGGCGACAACTGCTTCGCCGACCTGGCGGCGATGCCGCTCGGCCGCGACCGCATCGTCGCCGACCCCGCGGAAGTGATCCGCCGCGCGCCCGACCTGATCCTGGGTTCCTGGTGCGGCAAGAAGTTCCGGCCCGAGCGGGTCGCGGCGCGCCCGGGCTGGTCCGCGATCCCGGCCGTCCGCGACGGCGAGCTGCACGAGGTCAAGTCCTCGATCATCCTGCAGCCCGGGCCGGCTGCGCTGACCGACGGGCTCGACGCCATCCACGCGCGCATCCGCCGCTGGGCGGAGCGCTAGCACGACGCCGCGCGGAACCGCCCGGACTCAGCCGGTCAGCCGCCGCTCGGCCTCGCGGTACCTGTCCGCGGTCCTCTCGATGACCTCGGCGGGCAGCCGCGGTCCGGGCGCCCGCTTGTCCCAGTCGAGCGTCTCGAGGTAGTCGCGCACGTACTGCTTGTCGAAGGACGGCGGGCTGGCGCCCGGGCGGTAGCGGTCTGCCGGCCAGAAGCGCGAGGAATCCGGCGTCAGCGCCTCGTCCATCAGCACCACCTCGCCGCCGGCATCGAGCCCGAACTCGAACTTGGTGTCGGCGATGATGATCCCGCGCGTCAGCGCGTACTCGGCGGCGTGCGCGTACAGCGCGAGTGCGAGCGAGCGCACGCGCTCCGCGGCCGCCGTGCCGACCGCCGCCCGCATGCGCTCGAAGGAGATGTTCTCGTCGTGCTCGCCCGCCGCGGCCTTGGTCGCCGGCGTGAAGATGGGCCCGGGCAGGCGCCCGGCCAGCGGAAGTCCGGCGGGCAGCGCGACGCCGCAGACCGCGCCCGTCGCCTGGTAGTCCTTCCAGCCGGATCCGATCAGGTAGCCGCGCACGACCGCCTCGACCGGCAGCGGCCGCAGCTTCCAGGCGATCACGGCGCGCCCGTCCAGCATCGCGCGCTCGGCCGCGTCGCTGACGAACTTCGACACCGGCTCGCCGGTCAGGTGGTTGTTCACGATGTGGCGCGTGCGCGCAAACCAGAAGTTCGAGATCGCGGTGAGCATGCGGCCCTTGCCCGGGATCGGGTCGGGCAGCACGACGTCGAAGGCCGAGAGCCGGTCGGTCGCGACGATCAGCAGGCGGTCGTCGCCGATCGCGTAGTTGTCGCGCACCTTGCCGCGGTGGACCAGCGGCAGGTCCCTGAGGTTCGATTCGAACAGTGCGGCGGGAGTCATGCGATGCGGCCACTTGCTAACATGGCGCCCGCATGCGGTCAAGGATGGAACGTTGAACTGGATCGGCAAGATCGTGGGTGCGATCGCCGGCTACCTGCTGACGCGCCGGCCGGTCGGCGTACTGATCGGCATGGTCCTCGGCCACCTGTTCGACCAGTACGCCGCGCGCCGCCGCGGCGGCGCGCGCGCCGATCCTGCGGCAGTGCGCGCAGTGTTCTTCCGCACCGCCTTCGGCGTGATGGGCCACGTCGCCAAGGCGGACGGGCGCGTGTCGGAGCAGGACATCGCCGCGGCGCGGCGCATCTTCCGCCAGTTCCACCTCGGCGAGGCCGACACGCGCGCGGCCATGGAGTTCTACAGCAGCGGCAAGGGCGCGGGATACGATCTCGACGGGGCGCTCGCGGAACTGGCGAATGCCTGCCGCGGCCGCGAGGAAGTGCTGCGCATGTTCCTCGAGATCCAGCTGCGGGCGGCGCTCCTGGGCGACGGCCTGCAGGGTGCGGCGCGCGCGCTGCTGGTGCGCGTGGCGGGCGTGCTCGGGATCGGCGCGCTCGAGTTCACGCACCTCGAGATACTGGCGCGCCTGCAGGCCCAGGCCGCGGGCTTCACGCCGGGCGGGGCGGGCGGAGCGCGGGATGCGCCGCGCCGCGACTCGCTCGCCGACGCCTACGAGGTGCTGGAAGTGCCCCGTGGCGCGACCGACGCCGAGGTCAAGCGCGCGTATCGCCGCCTGATGAGCAAGAACCACCCCGACAAGCTGGTCGCGCGCGGCCTGCCGGAGTCCATGCTCGAGGTCGCCAAGGAGAAGACCCAGGCGATCCAGGCCGCCTACGAGCGCATCCGCGAGTCGCGCGGCATGCGGTAAAGTAGGCCGCCCATGCAGCCCGCCGTCATCGCCCCGTCGATTCTCTCCGCCGACTTCGCCCGCCTCGGCGAGGAAGTCGATGCCGTGCTCGCCGCCGGCGCCGACTGGGTCCATTTCGACGTCATGGACAATCACTACGTGCCGAACCTGACCATCGGCCCGCTGGTCTGCAAGGCGCTGCGCAACCATGGCGTGAAGGCGCCGATCGACGTGCACCTGATGGTGGACCCGGTGGACCGGCTGGTCGGCGACTTCGCCGAGGCCGGCGCCACCTGGATCAGCTTTCATCCCGAGGCCAGCCGCCACGTGGACCGCACCATCCAGCTGATCAGGAGCTCCGGCTGCCGGCCCGGCATCGTGCTGAACCCGGCGACGCCGCTCTCCTGGCTCGACCACACGCTCGATGCGGTCGACCTGCTGCTGCTGATGTCGGTGAATCCGGGCTTCGGGGGCCAGCAGTTCATCGAGCCGGTGCTCGGCAAGCTCGGCGAGGCGCGCCGGCGCATCGATGCCGCGGGCCGTCCGGTGCGACTCGAGATCGACGGGGGCGTGAAGCTGGACAACATCGGCGCGATCGCGCGCGCCGGGGCCGATACCTTCGTGGCCGGCAGCGCGATCTTCGGCGCCAAGGACTACGCGGCGACGATCCGCTCGATGCGCGCGGCGATCGGATAAAGGGGACGCGTCCCTTTAACTGACAGCCAGCGTCCGCAGACCTGCTGTCTGCACATAAAGGGACGCGTCCCCTTTATCCTACTTCGCGGCGGCGACAGCGGCCTTGGCCAGTTCCGGGGCCGGCCGCGCCTTCATCTTGGGACGGGCGCCGAACACCACGATGGTCTTGCCGCGGGCCGTCAGCAGGCCCTGCTCCTCGAGCACCTTGAGCACGCGGCCCGCCATCTCGCGCGAACAGCCCACCAGGCGCGACAGCTCCTGCCGGCTGACCTTGATCTGCATGCCCTGCGGGTGGGTCATCGCATCGGGCTCGCCGCACAGGTCCATGATCGCGTGCGCGATGCGGCCGGTGACGTCGACGAAGGCCAGGTCGCCGAGCTTCTTGTTGGTGCGGTCCAGCCGGGTCGCCAGCTGCGTCGCCAGCTCGAACACCAGGCCCGGGCTCTCCGAGGCCACCTGGCGGAAGCGCGGATAGGTCATCTCCGCGAGCTCGCACTGCGTGCGCGTGCGCACCCAGGCGCTGCGCTGGCCGGTGTCCGAGAACAAACCCATCTCGCCGAAGAACTGGCCCTTGTTGAGGTAGGCCAGCACCATCTCGTTGCCTTCCTCGTCCTCGATCATCACCTCGACCGAGCCGCGGATGATGTAGTAGAGGACGTCGGGCAGGTCGCCGGCGTGGATCAATGCCGTCTTCGAGGGCACGGTGCGCACGCGGCAGTAGCTGAGGAAACGGTTGATCGCCGGAATGTCGGTCAACTGCTTGACGGGTTCTTCCATGGTGCTCCCCTGGGGGCGTCTGCCATCTGGCGTGGTCATCGCGGCAGTTCCGCCCGTCGTTGTATTACAGGCCCGTGCGGGCCGCAAGACATAATCGGATCCGCCTCATATCCAGTAGGCGGTGCCGGTCATGATACGGGCCGTCAGGCGCATGAGACCGGGCACCGGCTCCGGCAGCGGCGCGGCACCCGCTGCCAGCGCGGCACGGCCATGGCCGGCCTCGTCGGCCTTCATCTGCTCGATGATTGCCCGGCTGCGCAGGTCGTCCGCCGGCAGTTTCCCGAGATGCGATTCCAGGTGCCCTTCGACCTGGCGCTCGGTCTCGGCCATGAATCCCAGGCTCAGGCGGTCGCCGGCGAGTCCCGCGAGCGCGCCGATCGCGACCGAGCCGGCGTACCACAGCGGGCCGAGCAGGCTGGTGCGCGAACCCAGTTCGTCGAGCCGGTCGCGGCACCAGGCGAGGTGATCGCCTTCCTCGGCCGCCGCCTGCATCAGCGCCTGCCGGGTCGGCTCCGAACGCGCGGTCAGGGCCTGCCCGTGATACAGGCCCTGTGCCGCGATCTCGCCGGCATGATTGACGCGCATCAGCCCGGCAACGTGCCGCCGCTCGCGCTCATCTGCCGGGGCCGGCGCGGCCTGGCCGGGCGTCCGCCGGCTGCTGGGCGGGCGGGCAAAGGAGGCGCGCAGGCCGGCATCGGCCAGTTCCAGCAGCCGGTCGAGCGGGGTGGGCGGGGCACGATCCATCGGACGCATATTATATAGCCATGCCGGGGCCGGTTCCCTAATGCCGACAAGGACTTGCGGCCGCCGGCCGGCGGCTTTGCATTGACCCCGCATCTTATTTAAACTTGCCCGCCTTTTACGAACCCGACCCTTTCCAGGGGCTCCGAGATGAAGACCGTATTTGCGAAGCCAGAGCGCGTGCGTCGCGACTGGTATCTGGTGGATGCGTCCGGAAAGACGCTGGGCCGGCTGGCGTCCGAAGTGGCCTTCCGGCTGCGCGGCAAGCACAAGCCGGAATACACGCCGCACGTGGATTGCGGCGACCACATCATCGTCATCAACGCCGGGAAGGTCGCGGTGACCGGCAACAAGCTGCGCGACAAGCAGTACCACCAGCACACCGGCTACCTGGGCGGCCTGAAGACCATCGCGCTCGGCAAGATGCTCCAGGAACACCCGGAGCGGGCGATCGAGTACGCCGTGAAGGGCATGCTGCCGAAGACGATCCTGGGCCGGCAGATGTTCCGCAAGCTGCACGTGTTCGCGGGTGCCGCGCACCCCCACACCGCGCAGCAGCCGAAGCCGCTCGAACTCTGAGGACAGACATGGCCACGAATGCAAACATCGCCACCGGCCGCCGCAAGTCGTCGTCGGCCCGCGTGTTCCTGAAGCCAGGCAAGGGCGCGATCACGATCAATGGCCGTCCGCTCGACGAGTTCTTCGGCCGCAAGACCGGCCGCATGATCGTCCGCCAGCCGCTCGAGCTGGTGCAGATGACGGAGCGCTTCGACATCAACGTGCTGGTCGAGGGCGGCGGCATCACCGGCCAGGCGGGCGCGATCCGCCATGGCATCACCCGTGCGCTGATCCAGTACGACGAGCAGCTGCGCAGGCCGCTCCGCGCCGCCGGGTTCGTGACGCGCGATGCGCGCGAAGTCGAGCGCAAGAAGGTCGGCCGGCGCAAGGCACGCCGCGGGACGCAGTTCAGCAAGCGCTGATCGTCTTTCCTGCGGACGAACCGATTTTGGGGGATCGTCTAGCGGTAGGACTGCGGACTCTGACTCCGCCAACCTAGGTTCGAATCCTAGTCCCCCAGCCAACAATGCAGGAGAGCCGGCCGTGTGCCGGCTCTCCTGTTTCAGGGAGACTGGGATCCAACGGCCGGTTCGATGCCGAGCCCGTGTCGCCGGCGCAGGAATACGTAGAGATCCTCGCTCTCGGCGTCCGTGAAGCCGACCTCCGGCAGCCAGTTCATCGCGGGAATCTCGCGGCCGTCGATCGGCTTGCCGGTGCGCATGAACTCGCGGAACTGGCCGATGGAATACGCAGCAATGGCGGCCAGCGATGGCCCACCCTGCAGCCGGTCACCCTCGAAGTCACGGCCGTGACATTCGCTGCACACGATACTGGCGAGATAGCGCCCGCGCTCGAACGCATTGCTCCGGGGAAGCTCGCCCCAGCGGGGCGCGGAGCGGTCCACCTGATCGGCGGAGACCCTCAGTTCGCCGGTGGCCAGTGACCAGCGCCCGCGCCATGTGATCTGCCGCTCGCGCGGCATGGCCGTGCGCATCGGCTGGGCGCGCAGGTGCGCGATGATGTCGGCGAGTGCCTGCTCGCCCAGCGGCCAGAACGTGGCCGCAGGCATGCCCAGTGCGCTGTTGCCATCGCGCTTGACGCCATAACGGATCAGTCGCACCAGTTCGGCGTCGCCGTAGGCCTGGATGACGGGCGCGAGCGTTGGCGCAGTAATCCGGTACATGCCGGTGACCTGGTCGGATCCGCCTTCGCCTCGGGGGCCGTGACACCCCGCCCAACAGCCGACGATCCTTGCCAGGCGCTCCCCGGCAGCGGGATCCGTGACAATTCCAGGACGCAGCGCGACCAGTGGCGCGTCGTGACTGCGGCGCAGCTTCCACTCCGAAAGACCGTAGGTGCCGCCGATACCCAGCAGGGCCAGTCCGGCGAGCGCGGCCAGTACACGGCTCAGGACTGTGGCGATCGGCATGCTCGTTTATGGCGCGCGCCTACCTCTTGAGCGTCTGCACGCCGCCGTCGCCCGCGACCAGCAGCACGTCCGCCCCGCGGCGCGCGAACAGGCCGACCTCGACCACCCCGGCGAGCAGCCCGATTTCCGTCTCCAGCGCGACGGGATCGGTGATCTTCAGGTTGTGCACGTCGAGGATCTCGTTGCCGTTGTCGGTGCGGAAACCCTGGCGCCAGACCGGTTGCCCGCCCTTCGCCGCGAGCCTGCGCGCGACCAGCGAGCGCGCCATCGGGATCACCTCGACCGGCAGCGGAAAGCGCCCGAGCACGGGCACCAGCTTGGCGTCGTCCACGATGCAGACGAACTTCCGCGACGCCGCCGCGACGATCTTCTCGCGCGTCAGCGCGCCGCCGCCCCCCTTGGTCAGGTGCAGGTGTTTCGTCGCTTCATCCGCTCCATCAACATAGAGCGGCAAGTCCCCGGCATCATTGAGGGAAACGACCTCGATTCCGGCCTCGCGCAGCAGCGCCGTCGAGGCCTCGGACGAGGACACGGCGCCGGCGATGCGGTGGCGGCGCGCCGCCAGCGCGGCGATGAAATGATTGACGGTGGAGCCGGTGCCGACGCCGACCATCATGCCGTCCTCGACGTACTCGAGCGCGGCGGTTGCTGCGGCTCTCTTCTTCGCGTCGGCGTCCACGATTCGATCTCCGGAAAAAACTGTGCCCGCTTGCGCGGGCACAGTCTCAGCTCTCGCTGAATCGGCGGCGGGTCGTCTTTCGATCAGCCAACCGCCGACTCATCAGGCAAGGGGCTTACTTCTTCTTGGAAGCCTTCTTCTTTGCCTTTTTCTTGGTCGCCATGTTGGATCTCCATGTCGGGTTAATCCGGGGTCCGAGTATATACACGCTTGACGGGATTGCAAGCAAGGGGTAGGCGCAACGCGCGCATCGTTGCGTCACGACGAACGAGAATCACGCGCGAGTCGAAGAATGAATTTCCATTCGCCGGCGCCGACCGGCATCACCGAGAGCCGGTTGCCACGTCGCAACAGCGCGAGATCGCGCAGCGCTCCCTGCGCGTGCTCGCGCAGCGTCGCGAGCGTCACCGGATGCGAAAATCTCGTGAGCAGCCGCACCTCGACCTGGTACCAGCGCGGGTCCGACGGATCGGAATCCGCGTCGTAATGCGCGCTCCCGCGATCGAACTGCGTCGGGTCCGGGTGTCCCGCGCGCACGACCTCGATCACGCCGTAGATGCCGGGCTCCGGGCAGCTCGAGTGGTAGAAAAACGCGTGGTCCCCGGCGCGAAACCCGTCGCGCAGCATGTTCCGGGCCTGGTAGTTGCGCACCCCGTCCCAGCCGGCCGTCTGCCGCGCCGCGCGCGCGAGGTGGTCGATGCCGAAGGTCTGCGGCTCCGACTTCATGAGCCAGTAATTCATCGGGTCAGCCGTGGCAGGGAGGAGGCGCCACCCGCAATGCCGTCATGGACCGCTGCTCTCGAACCGGAGCAACAAGTGGAGCAGGCCGCGGCACTTAAGGCTTTCCGCTACGAGGCGGACCTGCACAATGCTGCCGCTGAGCCAGGCTCCTGGGTTTTTCACATTAGGGTCGAGAGTACCCAGGCCCACATCGCACACCGCAGGCGGCGCCAAACTTCGGGCGGCCCGCGCCTGCGCGAGCCGCCACCGATCAGTTGCCCAGGTGCTGGCCGCGCACCAGTGCCGACTCGACGCGCTCGCGCATGGCCTTGAGCCGCGCGGCCAGGTCGGAATCGGCGCCCTCGTCGCGGCCCTTGGCCTGGAGCAGTTCGTTGACGATGTTCAGGGCGGCCATCACCGCGATCCGGTCGAGTCCCACGACCTTGCCGCTGTCGCGGATCTCGCGCATCTTGCGGTTCAGGTACTCGGCGGAATCCAGCAGGGCCGCGCGCTCCTCCATCGGGCAGGCCACGTGGTACTCCTTCTCGAGTATCCGCACGCTGACCCGGGAGAGGTCCGCGCTCATGCGCCGCTCTCCATCGCCTTGAGCCGGCCGATCATCGCCTCGACACGCGCCCGCACCTGCTCGTTCTTCTGCATCAGCGCCGCGCGCTCGGCCGAGAGCGTGTCCTGGCGCTGGCGCAGGGCGCGGTTCTCCTCCTTGAGCTGGGCCACGACCCCGACCAGCTCGTCGAGCCGGCGCTCGAGCCGCTTCAGCTCGCGCTCCAGGCCGGGTTTTGCGCTGTCGTCCATGCGGGCATTATGGAACCGCGTCGCGAAGCGGGTCAACGCGGCACCGCGCCGGCCGGCGACTGCCCAGCGGCTGCATTTGCTGCTACCGTCTGGCCGTGACGCACAGCGAGTTCCAGGCCGCGCTCGGACGCATGCGCGCCCCGATCGGGGCTTCCGAGGCGCACGGCTGGCTTTGTGGCGCGCTCTGCGTGCGGGCCGATTATGGCGCGCCGCAGTGGCTGGCCGAGCTGGCCAGGGACGCCGGGCCAGGGGTCCCGCCGGCAGCGACGGAGCCGGCGGTCGAGGCGCTCTACGGGGAGACGCTGGAATCGCTCCAGTCGCCGGACTTCGAGTTGACGCCGTTGCTGCCTGACGACGCCGCCGCGCTCGGCGAACGCGTCGAGTCGCTCGCGTCCTGGTGCGCCGGCTTCCTCTACGGCATCGGCACGGCGGGCGCCGGCGAATCGTACATGCGCCATGGCGATGTCGGCGAGATCCTGGGCGACCTCGCCGAGATCTCGCGGGCCGGCCTCGCGCCCGGCGGCGAGTCGGAGGCTGCGGAGGCGGATTTCGCCCAGCTCTGCGAGTTCGTGCGCGCCGGCGCGCAGCTCGCCTGGGACGAGTTGCGCGACCTGCGCGCGGCGGCGCCTGCGGCCGCTTCGGTACACTGAGGGTCGGATGAAGAGCGACGAGTTTGCGCGCCGCCGGCGCCAGTTGATGCGGCTCATGGGCAAGGACGCGATCGCGATCCTGCCGGCTGCCCCGGTGCGCATGCGCAACAACGACGTCGAGTATTTCTACCGCCCGGACAGCGACTTCTACTACCTGACCGGCTTTGCCGAGCCCGAGGCGGTCGCGGCCCTGATGCCCGGCCGCCCGCAGGGCGAGTTCGTGCTGTTCGTGCGCGACCGCGACCCGGCACGCGAGGCCTGGGACGGTGCCCGTGCCGGTCCCGACGGCGCGGTCAGGGACTACGGCGCCGACGACGCCTTCCCCGTGGGCGACATCGACGAGATCCTGCCGGGGCTGATGGAGCGCTGCTCGCGGGTCTACTACACGGTGGGCGCGCATCCCGAATTCGACAAGCGCGTCATCGGCTGGGTCAACCGGCTGCGCTCGCAGGCGAAGCAGGGCCTGCACACGCCGCACGAGTTCGTGGCGCTCGACCACCCGCTGCACGAGATGCGCCTGTTCAAGAGCCGCGCCGAGCTCGCCACCATGCGCCGCGCGGCGCAGATCGCCTGCGCCGCGCATCGCCGGGCGCTGGCGGCGACCGCGCCGGGGCGCATGGAATACGAGGTGATGGCCGAGATCCTGCACGAGTTCCACCGCCGCCGCGCCGACGTCTCCTACCACCCGATCGTCGGCAGCGGCCCGAATTCCTGCGTGCTGCACTACCGCGACAACCACCGGCAGATGAAGGACGGCGAACTGCTGCTGATCGACGCCGGCTGCGAGTACCAGTACTACGCCTCGGACGTGACCCGCACGCTGCCGGTCGGCGGCCGCTACCGGCCGCGCCAGCGCGCGGTCTATGAGATCGTGCTGGAGGCCAACCGCGCGGCGGTCGCCAAGGTAAGGGCGGGCAACCACTGGAACGACCCGCACGATGCGGCGGTGCGCGTCATCACCCAGGGGCTGCGCCGGATCGGCCTGCTGAAGGGCAGCCTGCCGAAGCTCATCAAGGACGGCGCCTACCGCAAGTTCTTCATGCACCGCACCGGGCACTGGCTCGGCATGGACGTGCACGACGTCGGCGAATACAAGGTCGGCGAGCAATGGCGGCTGCTGGAGCCGGGCATGGTCACGACCATCGAGCCCGGCATCTACATCGCGCCGGGCACGCCGGGCGTGCGCCGGGAATGGTGGGGCATCGGCGTGCGGCTCGAGGACGACGTCGCAGTCCGCGCCGACGATCCGGAAGTGCTTACCGAGGCGATGCCGAAGGATCCCGACGAGATCGAGCGGCTGATGGCGGCGGCATGAGCCTGCGCGCATTGCCGGGGCAGCCGGAATCCCTGCTCGCTCGCGCCGCCGGAACCTACGCGCTCGCCCGCAGGATTCCAGATGCCTGCGGCGCGCGGTCAATGGCGACGCGGCCGGCGCGCGCGGGGCGGCGGGTTCCTCGCGAGCAAGCTCGTAAGTTCGGGCGGAGCTTGCGAGCGAGCGACCCCGCCGGCTCCCGCGCGTGCCGGGCGCGACCGTCATCGAGGGTGTACCCATGAGCGCAGGGGCGGGCATCCATTGCGACGTCGCGATCGCCGGTGGCGGCATGGTCGGCCTGTCGCTGGCCGCGGCGCTCGCGCCGCTGCCGCTCGCGGTCGTGGTGATCGAGCCCGTGGCGCCGGACGCAAGTTCGCAGCCGAGCTTCGATGCGCGCACGACGGCGCTGTCGGCCGGCAGCCGCCGGGTGCTGGAAGGCATCGGTGTCTGGGACGGCATCCGCGCCGCGGCGACGCCGATCCGGCGCATCCACGTCTCCGAACGCGGCAGCTTCGGCTTCGCGCGCCTGACCGCCGAAGAGCAGGGCATTGCGGCCCTCGGCTACACGATCGAGAACCGGCTGCTCGGCCGGGCGCTGCGCGAGCGCTGCGCGCGCATCGACCGGCTGACCCTGGTCGCGGCGCGCGCGCAAGGAGTTGCCGCGGACGCGACCGGCCTGCGGCTCGCGACCGACCGCGGCGACGGCATCGTCGCCCGCCTGGTGGTCGCCGCGGATGGCGCGGAGTCGGCCGTGCGCCGGGCGCTGGGGATCGCGGCCACGAGTTCCGACTATGGCCAGCATGCCGTGATCGCGCACGTGGATACGGAGCGCTTCCACGACTACACGGCCTACGAGCGCTTCACGCCGCAGGGTCCGATCGCGGTGCTGCCGATCGGCGAGGGCCGCTCGGCGGTGGTCTGGACGCTGGCACCGGAGGCGGCGGAGCGCGCGCTCGGGCTCGACGACCAGACATTCATCGCGGAACTGCAGCAGGCCTTCGGGTCGCGGCTCGGGCGCATCACTCGGGTCGGCCGCCGCCAGGCGTATCCGCTGTCGCTGACGCGCTCGGAGCGGCTCACGGCAGCGCGCGCCGTCGTCCTCGGCAACGCGGCCCAGGGCCTGCATCCGGTCGCCGGGCAGGGCTTCAACCTCGGATTGCGCGACGTGGCGGCACTCGCGGAACTGCTGGCGGAGGATTGCGCCGCGCGGGGCGCCGCCGCCGACCCCGGTTCCGCGCCCCTGCTCGAGCGCTACGCGGCGTGGCGGCAGCCGGACCGCGAGGCCGTGATCCGCTTCACCGACTCACTGGTGCGCGGTTTCGGCATGCCGCTCGCACCGCTGCGCGCGCTGCGCGCGACGGGACTGCTCGCCTTCGACCTGCTGCGCCCCGTGAAGCATGAGTTCGCGCGGCGCACGATGGGGCTCGCGGGCCGGCAGCCGCGGCTGGTGCGCGGCCTGCCGCTGGTCGCCCGCGCATGAAACGCGACTTCGACCTGGTCGTGGTCGGCGGCGCGATGGCGGGCGCCGGTGTCGCGGCACTTGCCGCCGCGGATGCGCGCACCCAGGGCATGCGGATCGCGCTGCTGGAGCCGAAGCCGGCAACCGCCCCGGGGCCCGGCGAACCACTGGACCTGCGCGTCTCGGCGCTGTCACACGCCTCCCGTCAGCTGCTCGCGACGACCGGCTCCTGGGCCGCGGTCGAGGCACGCGGCGCCGCCGCCTACCAGCGCATGGTCATCTGGGAGGAACGCGGCGATCCCGCCGGGGGCGACGCGCTGGTTTTCGACGCGGCCGAGCTGGGCGAGCCGGACCTCGGCTGCATCGCCGAGAACCGCGCAGTCCAGGCGGCACTGACGGAATCCGCGGCCGGGCACGGCGTCGTGCTGCTGCGCGCCGGTCTCGCGACGGTCACTGCGGGCAGCGACGCGATCCGCATCGCCACCGACGATGGCCGCGAGTACCGCGCGGGCCTCGTCGTGGGCGCAGACGGCGCCGGGTCCGCGGTGCGTACGCAAGCGGGCATCGACGTGCGCGCGACCGACTACGGCCAGCGCGCGGTGGTCACCCACCTGCGCCCGGAGCACCCGCACGCCGACACCGCCTACCAGCGCTTCCTCGACACCGGACCGCTCGCGCTGCTGCCGCTCGCGGACGGGCAGGTGTCGCTGGTCTGGTCCACGACGCCGGAGCTGGCGGACGAGCTCCTGCGCGCCGACGAGGCGCAGTTTTCCGGACGCGTGACCGTGGCGTCGGCCGGCGTGCTCGGCCGGCTCGAGGCCGCGGCCCCGCGCGCCTCGTTTCCGCTGCGGCTCCTGCATGCGCGCCGCTATGCCGCCGAGCGCATCGCGCTGGTCGGCGACGCGGCGCACACCGTGCACCCGCTCGCGGGGCAGGGCATCAACCTCGCCTTCCTCGACGCGGCGGCGCTGGTGGACGTGCTCGGCGACGCGCTTGCGGCCGGCGACGACCCCGGCGAGCTGCGCGTGCTGCGGCGCTACGAGCGCTGGCGCCGGGCCGAGGCCCTGCCGGCCATCGCGCTGCTGGACGGCCTGCAGCGGCTGTTCTCCGGCGGCGACGAGCTCAAGTCGCGGCTGCGCCGCGGCGGCCTCGGGCTGGTGCAGTCCGCGCGTCCGGTCAAGCGCCTGCTGATGCAGCGTGCGCTCGGCATCGCGGGCGAGGTGCCGGCATCGCTGCGCCGGGCGCCCTCATGACCTGAGATCGACGTCCTTGGTCTCGCGCAGGTACAGCAGGCCGATGACGCCGGTCATCGCCGCGATCGCGATCGGGTACCACAGGCCGTAGTAGATGTTGCCGGTCACGACCACGAGGGCGGCCGCGAGGAACGGCAGGAAGCCGCCGAACCAGCCGTTGCCGATGTGGTACGGCAGGCTCATGGACGAGTAGCGGATGCGGGTCGGGAACAGTTCCACCAGGAACGCGGCGATCGGTCCGTACACCATGGTCACGTAGATCATCAGCAGCGTCAGCAGCGCAACCGTCGCCACCCGGTTGACCCGCGCCGGATCCGCGGCACCCGGATAGCCGGCGGCATCCAGCGCCGCGCGGTAAGCGTCCGCGTCGAAGCCCTCGAGGCGGGTGCCGGCAATGGTCGTCACCACGTCGTGGCCGGCCTCGGCCGGCCGCTGCTGGTAGCTGACGCCGGCCTTGGTCAGGAAGTCGCGCGCCTGGTCGCAGGGCGTCGCCGGCTTCGCGAAGATGCGGAAATGGCAGTCGCGCGCCGCCACTGCGACCGCGGCGCGCTCCTCGAACTCGGCGAGGGCCGGGTTCACGGCATGCGTGAGGCCGTGGAAGATCGGGATGAAGGTCAGCGCCGCGAGCAGGCAGCCGGCGACCATGATCCGCTTGCGGCCGATGCGGTCGCTGAGCTTGCCGAAGACGACGAAGAACGGCGTGCCGATCACGAGCGCGATGGCGATCAGCACGTAGGAGCTCTGGAAGTCGAGCTTCAGCGTGTTCTGCAGGAAGAACAGCGCGTAGAACTGACCCGTGTACCAGACCACGCCCTGGCCCGCGGTAGCGCCGAGCAGCGCCAGCAGCACGATGCGGGCGTTGCCCCAGCGGGCGAAGCTTTCGGTGAGCGGCGCGTGCGACAGCCGGCCCTCCGCCTTCATTTCCGCGAACACCGGGGACTCTTCCAGCTTCAGGCGGATGTACACCGAGATGCCGAGCAGCACCACCGAGAGCAGGAACGGCAGCCGCCAGCCCCAGGCCTTGAACGCCTCCTCGCCGAATCCCAGCCGGCACGCCAGGATCACCGCCAGCGACAGGAAGAAGCCGAGCGTGGCGGTGGTCTGGATCCAGCTGGTGTAGTAGCCGCGCCGACCCTGCGGCGCGTGCTCCGCCACGTAGGTGGCCGCGCCGCCGTACTCGCCGCCGAGCGCGAGTCCCTGCGCGAGCCGCAGCGTGACCAGCAGGATCGGGGCCCAGATGCCGATCTGGGCATAGGTCGGCAGCACGCCGACCAGCGCGGTGGCGATGCCCATGACCACGATCGTGATCAGGAAGGTGTACTTGCGGCCGATCCGGTCGCCGATGCGCCCGAACAGCAGCGCGCCCAGCGGGCGCACCGCGAAGCCGGCGCCGAAGGTCGCGAGGCTGGCGAGGAAGGCCGCGGTCTCGTTGCCGGGCGGGAAGAACAGCGCGGAGAAGAACACGGCCAGCGTGCCGTACAGGTAGAAGTCGTACCACTCGAACACGGTGCCGAGCGACGAGGCGAAGATCACCCGCCGATGCGCTGCATCGATGCCATTCACACCAGCGCGTCCGCCTTCGCCGCGCAGATGAAGTCGTTGTCGGAGAGCCCCTGGATCGCGTGCGTGGACCAGCGCATGCGGCAGTAGTTGTAGCCGACCTCCAGGTCCGGGTGGTGGTCCTCGGCATTGGCGACGTGCGCGAGCGCATTCACGAAGCTCATGGTGTGCCAGAAGTCCGGGAACTTCAGCTCGCGCCGGATCGCACGGCCGTCCTCGACGAGCTTCCAGTCCGGGTGCAGCAGCTTCATGAGCCCCGCGGCCGCGGCCGCATCCAGCGGGCGGACGCCGCCTTCGCAGGGCTTGCAGCGGCGTTCCTTGAGCGCTTCCATCAGGCCTCCCGGCGCGGATAGTGCCGCGCGACGTAGCGTTCCACCAGTTCCTGGAATTCCTCGGCGATGCGCTCGCCCTTGAGCGTCACGGTCTTCTCGCCGTCCTCGTACACCGGCGCGACCGGGCGTTCGCCGGTGCCCGGCAGGCTGATGCCGATGTTGGCGTGCTTGCTTTCGCCCGGGCCGTTGACCACGCAGCCCATGACCGCGACCGTCATGGTCTCGGCGCCGACGTAGTCGCGCCGCCACTCCGGCATGCGCCCGCGCACGTGGTCCTGGATGCGCTGCGCCAGTTCCTGGAAATAGCTGCTGGTCGTGCGGCCGCAGCCCGGGCAGGCGACCACGCGCGGCGCGAAGGCGCGGAGCCCGAGGCTCTGCAGGATTTCCTGCGCGACGCGCACCTCCTGGCGGCGGTCGCCGCCGGGCTCGGGCGTCAGCGACACGCGGATGGTGTCGCCGATGCCTTCCTGCAGCAGCACGGCGATGGCCGCGGTCGAGGACACGATGCCCTTGGCGCCCATGCCGGCCTCGGTGAGGCCGAGGTGCAGCGGGTACTGCGAGCGCGCCGCCAGCGCGCGGTAGATCCCGATCAGGTCCTGCACGCCGCTGACCTTGGCGCTGATGACGATGCGTTCATGCGGCAGCCCGAGCTGCTCCGCCCGCGCGGCGCTGCCGAGGGCCGACTGCACGGTCGCCTCGCGCAGCACCTCGAGCGCATCCGCGGGTTCCGCCAGCTTCGAGTTCTCGTCCATCAGGCGGGTGAGCAGGTCCTGGTCGAGGCTGCCCCAGTTGACGCCGATGCGCACCGGCTTGCCGTGGCGGCAGGCGGTCTCGACCATGGCCGCGAACTGCGGGTCACGCTTGCTGCCGCGGCCGACGTTGCCAGGGTTGATGCGGTACTTGGCCAGCGTCTCCGCGCAGGCCGGGTGTGCGGCCAGCAGCTTGTGGCCGTTGAAGTGGAAGTCGCCCACCAGCGGCACGTCGCAGCCTGCGGCGGCGAGGCGGTCGCGGATGTGCGGCACCGCCGCCGCGGCCTCGTCGGTGTTGACCGTGACGCGCACGACTTCGGAGCCGGCCTCCGCGAGCTCGCGCACCTGGCGCGCAGTCGCCTCCACGTCGGCCGTGTCGGTGTTGGTCATGGACTGCACCACCACCGGGGCGCCGCCACCCACGGTGACGGCGCCGATGCGGACCGCGACCGTTTTGCGCCGCTGCCCGATCAAGGCTGCCGTCGGCTCCGGATCCAGTCGTCCACGGTGCGTTCAAGGATGTCGAGCGGCACCGCGCCGGTCGCAAGGATCGTGTCGTGGAAGGCGCGGATGTCGAAGTTCTCGCCCAGCGCCTTCGTCGCCCGCTCGCGCAGCTCGAGGATCTTGAGCTGGCCGATCTTGTACGCCAGCGCCTGGCCCGGCCAGGCGATGTAGCGGTCGATCTCGTTGATGATGTCCGCCTCGGTCTTGGCGGCGTTCGCGAGGAAGTAGTCGATCGCCTGCTGGCGGGTCCAGCCCATGTGATGGATGCCGGTGTCCACCACCAGGCGCACGGCGCGCCACTGGTCGTAGGTCAGCTGGCCGAAGCGCGAGTACGGATCCTTGTACAGGCCGAGGTCGTAGCCGAGCCGCTCGGAATAGAGCGCCCAGCCCTCGACGTAGGCCGTGAAGCTCGAGAACCGGCGGAACTTCGGCAGGTCGGTCTGTTCCTGCGCGAGGGCGATCTGCAGGTGATGCCCCGGCGCCGCCTCGTGCACCGTCAACACCTCCATCTCGTACTTGGGCCGCACCTCGGGCCGGTACAGGTTGACGTAGTAGTAGCCGGGCCGCGTGCCATCCACCGACGGGCCGCTGTAATAGGCCGTGGTCGTGTTCGGCGCGCTGGTATCCGGGATCGGGCGCAGGCCGAAGGGCGTGCGGTAGAGCCTGCCGAACAGCCGCGGCAGTTCCGGGTCGATGACCTTGGTGATGTAGGCGTAGGCGCGGAACAGCTCGTCGCCGGTCTGGTAGTAGAACTGCGGGTCGGTGCGCAGGAACTCGAAGAACTCGGCGAGGCTGCCCTTGAAGCCCACTTCGTCCATGACCTGCTGCATCTCGGCGCGGTTGCGCGCGACCTCGGCGAGGCCGATCTCGTGGATCTGCTCGGGCGTCAGCGAGGTGGTGGTGTGGAAGCGCGCGCGGTTCGCATACAGGCCGCGGCCGTCGGGCGTGTCCCAGATGCCGACGCTGTCGCGGCTGGCGGGCAGGTAGTCGTGGCCGAACGCCGAGGCGAAACGGCGGTATGCGGGCACCACCGACTCCGCGATCACCTTGCGCGCCGCCGCGGTCAGGCGCTCACGCTCTGCCGGGGCAATCGCATCGGGATACTGCTGGAACCGCTTGAAGAAGGGGCTGTCCTCCGGCCGGTCCACGACCTGCATCGCAAGCTGCGGCACCACGCGATCCATGATCACGCGCGGCTGGGTGCGGCCCTCCGCTGCCGCCTGACGCAGCAGGTCGGCGTACTGCTCGAGGTACGCCGGCAGGGCCTGCATGCGCCGCAGCCAGGTGTCGAAGTCGCCGGCGGTCTCGAAGGGCATCAGCTCGGCGGTCTCGTTGAGCGACTGCGGTCCCTCGCGCGCCCGGATGCTGTAGTACTCGAGCCCGAAGGGACGGGCGGCCACGCGCTCCTCGTAGCGGCGCCGGAACAGGTCATAGTTCAGCTGTTCGCCGGGCGGCAGGGCGGCGCGCGGGAAGCGCTCGAGTTCCGCGAGCACGCGCGCATCGGCGGCGTCGCGTGCCTGCCGGGCGGCCAGCGAGATGTCCGGCCAGCGGTCGTTGTAGCGCCGGTCGCCGCGATAGGTCGCGAGCAGGGGATTGTCGGCCAGGTCGCGCTCCCATTCGCGCTCGAACAGGGCATGCAGCTCGGCGGTGGCGTCGGCAGCCGCCTGGGGCGGAGCCAGCAGGGCCGCGGCCAGCAGGGCGATCGGCAGTGCGGGCAGTCGGGGCATCGTCGGAACTCCCGGGGGGTCGGACGGAGGGCGACTATACCCTGTGCCCGCCGGCGCTTTCCGCTAGAATCGGGCGGTCGCGAAGAGGTCCTGCCGGAGAGTCCGCGCAAGGCGCGGCGCCGAAGGCGCAACCCGCCCGGAAACGCTCAGGCACCCGGACGGCAGGAACTGGCGAACTCTGGAGAGCGGCCCTTGCGGGCCCACCGAAGGGGAGCGGCCCCGGGGACGGACCCGGTACCCAATCTCTCAGGTTTCAGGACAGAGGGGCGGCGGGCCTGGGGCCCGCCGCCCTTTTTTCGCATGGCGCGCGCTGCGCGCGCCACGCCGGCTGCGCGGAGCTTCCCTGGCATGGGACGACGGACACCGCTTTACGACCAGCACACGGCCGCCGGCGCGCGGACCGTGGACTTCGGCGGCTGGGACATGCCGGTCGACTACGGTTCGCAGATCGAGGAGCACCACGCGGTGCGCCGCGACGCGGGCATGTTCGACGTCTCCCACATGTGCGCGGTGGACCTGCGCGGCAACGGTGCGCGGGCCCTGCTGCTGCGCCTGCTCGCCAACGACGTCGGCCGGCTCACCGCGCCTGGCAAGGCGCTCTACAGCTGCATGCTGCGCCCCGACGGCGGGGTCATCGACGACCTGATCGCCTGCTACCTCGACGAGAAGTGGTTCCGCGTGGTGGTCAACGCCGGCACCGCGGACAAGGACCTCGCCTGGATCCGGGAGCACGCGAAGCAGATCGGCGTCGCCGTGGTCGCGCGCCGCGACCTGGCGATGATCGCGGTGCAGGGACCGCAGGCGCGCGCCAGGACCGGGCCGCTGTTGCCCGCGGCCTGCCGCCAGGCGGCGTCCGCGCTCGGGATCTTCTTCGGCGCGCCTTGTGACGAATGGTTCGTCTCCCGCACCGGGTATACCGGCGAGGATGGCTACGAAATCGCGCTGCCCGCGGAGGAGGCGCCGGCATTCTGGCAGGCGCTGCAGTCCGCCGGCGTGCGTCCCTGCGGCCTCGGCGCGCGCGATACGCTCCGGCTCGAGGCCGGCATGAATCTCTATGGCAGCGACATGGACGAAACCGTCTCGCCGCTCGAGTCGGGCCTCGCCTGGACCGTCGTGCTGGAGGGCAACCGCGACTTCGTCGGCAAGGAGGCGCTGGTCGCGCAGAAGGCGGCCGGCGTCGCCCGCAAGCTCACGGGCCTGCTGCTGCTCGAGCGCGGCGTGCTGCGCTCGCACCAGAAGGTGCTGGCCGGCGCCGCCGGCGAGGGCGAGATCACCAGCGGGACCTTCTCGCCGACGCTGGAGCGCTCGATCGGGCTCGCGCGGCTGCCCGCGGCGGCCGCCGGCCAGGTCGAGGTGGACATCCGCGGCAGGCGCCTGCCGGCAAGAATCGTCAAGCCGCCGTTCGTCAGGAACGGCCGCGCGCTGATTGAACTCTGAGACGGAGAACCGCATGAGCCAGATTCCCGCCGACCTGCGCTACACGAAGAGCCACGAATGGGTGCGCACGCTGCCGGACGGCAGCGTGGAGATCGGCATCACCGACCACGCGCAGCATTCGCTCGGCGACATGGTCTTTGTCGAGGTGCCGGAGGCCGGGCGCAAGCTCGCGGCCGGCGACGCCTGCGCCGTGGTCGAGTCGGTCAAGGCGGCATCCGACGTCTACAGCCCGGTGGCCGGCGAGGTGATCGCGGGCAATGCCGAGCTCGCGACCCGGCCGGAACTGATCAACCAGGATCCCTACGGGCAGGGCTGGATCATGCGCCTGAAGCCGGCGGCGGCCGGCGCCGGCGGCCTGCTCGATGCCACCGCCTATGCGGCGGAAGTCGCGGCTGCCGGCTGACATGCCCTACATCCCGCACACCGCCGCCGACGTTCGCGCCATGCTCGGGCGCATCGGCGTCGAGCGGATCGAAGACCTGTTCGACGAGATCCCGAGGGCGCTCAGGGTGGATGCGCTGCCGGGCGTTCCCCCGGCACTCAGCGAGATGGAAGTGAGCCGGCTGGCGGCGGAACTCGCCGCCCGCGACGGGCGGCGCCTCAACTTCATCGGCGCCGGCGCCTACGAGCACCACATCCCGGCGCCGGTCTGGCAGCTGGTGACCCGCGGCGAGATCTACAGCGCCTATACGCCGTACCAGGCCGAGGCGAGCCAGGGCACGCTGCAGATCATGTACGAGTACCAGTCCATGATCGCGGCGCTGACCGGCATGGACGTCTCCAACGCCTCGCTGTACGACGGCGCCTCCGCGCTCGCCGAGGCCTGCCTGATGGCGGTGCGCGCGCACCGCCGTTCGCGGTCGGCGCGGATCCTGATGCCGGTGACGGTCAACCCGGCCTGGCGCAGGGCCGCGCGCGCGATCACCGAGGGGCAGGGGATCGTCATCGACGAGCTGCCCTACGACCCGGCCCGCGGCATCACCGACCCGAAGGCGCTGGAAGGCCATGCGGGCACCGACCTGACCGCACTGGTGGTGCCGCAGCCCAACTTCTTCGGCCAGCTCGAGGACGCCGATGCGCTCACGCGGTGGGCGCACGCGAACGGCGCGCTGGTGATCGGCGCGGTGAACCCGGTCGCGCTCGCGCTCATCGCCCCGCCCGGCGAATGGGGCGAGGGCGGCGCCGACATCGCGGTCGGCGACGCGCAGCCCTTTGGCGTGCCGTTGTCCTCCGGCGGCCCGTACGTCGGCTTCATGGCGAGCCGCATGGAGCACGTGCGCCAGATGCCCGGCCGGATCGCCGGGCGCACCGTGGACGCGGACGGCAGGACCGGCTACACGCTGACGCTGCAGGCGCGCGAGCAGCACATCCGCCGCGGCAAGGCGACCTCCAACATCTGCACCAACCAGGGCCTGCTGATGTCGGCCGCGACCATCCACCTGGCGCTGCTCGGGCCGGTTGGGCTCGAGCGGGTGGCGGACGCCTGCTTGGCGCGGACGGCGGAGCTGGTGTCAGCGCTGACGAGTATCGGCGCGATACGTTGTGCCTTCGCAGGACCGCGATTCCACGAGGCGGTGCTGCTGCTCGACCGGCCCGTGGCGCCGCTGCTGGAGGCGCTGGCGTCCGACGGCATCGTCGGCGGCCACGACCTGTCGCGCGATTACCCGGAGCTCGGCCATGCGCTGCTGGTGTGCGCGACCGAGACCCGCACGGCCGCCGACATCGAGCGCTATGCGGTGTCGCTCGGGCGGCTGCTCGGCCGCGCCGCCGCGGCCTGAGGGAACCGACGATGAAGAAGCCCGAACCGCTGATCTTCGAGCTGTCGCAGCCGGGCCGCGGCGCGACCGCCCAGCATCCACCCGGCGTGACGGCAGAGCTGCCGCAGCGGCTCCGCCGCCGCAGCCGCCTGCCGCTGCCCGAGGTCTCCGAGCTGCAGGCGGTGCGTCATTACACGCGCCTGTCGCAGATGAACTTCGGCATCGACACGCAGTTCTACCCGCTCGGCTCCTGCACGATGAAGTACAACCCGCGGATCTGCAATTCGCTGGCGCTGCTGCCGGAGTTCCTGGGCCGGCACCCGCTGGCGCCGGCCTCAACCGGGCAGGGATTCATGTCCTGCCTGTTCGAGCTGCAGGAGATGCTGCGCCAGGTCACCGGCATGGCCGCGGTGTCGCTGACGCCGATGGCGGGCGCCCAGGGCGAGTTCGCCGGGGTGGCGATGATCCGCGCCTACCACCGCGCGCGCGGCGACACCGCCCGCAACGAGATCATCGTGCCGGACGCGGCGCACGGCACCAATCCCGCGACCGCCTCGATGTGCGGCATGAAGGTGCGCGAGATCGCCTCGCGGCCCGACGGCGACGTGGACCTCGCGGCGCTGGATGCGGCGCTGTCGGGCGCCACCGCAGGCATCATGCTGACCAACCCGAGCACGCTCGGCGTGTTCGAGCGCAACATCGTCGAGATCGAGAGGAGGGTGCACGCGGCGGGCGGGCTGCTCTACTACGACGGCGCCAACCTGAACGCGATCCTCGGCAAGGTGCGGCCCGGCGACATGGGCTTCGACGTCATCCACATGAACCTGCACAAGACCTTTTCGACGCCGCACGGCGGCGGCGGTCCGGGCTCCGGCGCGGTCGGCGTCGGCCCGCGCCTCGCGCCCTACATGCCGGTGCCGGTCGTGTCGAAGGACGACGGGCGCTACCGCTGGCTCGACGAGCGCGACCTGCCGCAGTCCATCGGCCGGCTGTCGGGCTTCATGGGCAATTCCGGCGTGCTGCTGCGCGCCTGGGTCTACATGCGCATCCTCGGGGCCGAGGGCATGCGCCGGGTGGCGGAGTACTCGACGCTGAACGCCAACTACCTGCTGGCGCGCCTGGTCGAGGCCGGCTTCGACGCGGCCTACCCGGGGCGGCGCGCGAGCCACGAGTTCATCATCACGCTCAAGCGCCAGGCGCGCGAGACCGGCGCCAACGCGATGGACTTCGCCAAGCGGCTGCTCGACCATGGCTACCACGCGCCCACCACCTATTTCCCGCTGCTGGTGCCGGAATGCCTGCTGATCGAGCCGACCGAGACCGAGACCCGGGAGGAACTGGACGGCTTCGTCGAGGCGATGGCGGCGATCCTGCGCGAGGCCGCAGCCGACGCCGCCACGCTCAAGGGCGCGCCCTACACGCTGCCGGTGCGCCGCCTCGACGACGTGCGCGCGGCGCGCCAGCTCGACGTCGCCTGGAAGCCCGCCGCGGCATGAGCCTGCATTGCCCGTTCGGCAGCGAACTCGCACCATGCACGCGGCCGGGACTGCTGCTCGCTCGCGCCGCCGGATACCGCGCGCGCCCGTGGCAGCCGCCGCCGAAAGTGCGCCGATGAGCGGGCGGCCGGACAAGAAGGTCGGGCCTGCGCGCCTCGCGCGCGCTTTCGGCAGCACCTGGCGCGGGTTCCGGGCCGCCTGGCGCGAGGAAGAGGCTTTCCGCCAGGAATGCGCCCTGGCGGCGGTCGTGCTGCCGCTCGGCCTGTGGCTCGGCAATGACGGTGTCGAGCGCGCGCTGCTGATCGGGCCGATGCTGTTCGTGCTCGCCATCGAGCTCGTCAACAGCGCGATCGAGGCCACCGTGGACCGCATCGGCGTGGAACGCCATCCGCTCTCCGGCATCGCCAAGGAACTCGGCTCGGCCGCGGTGTTCGTGGCCTTCACCCTGCTCGCGGCCAACTGGCTGCTGGTGCTCGCATGGCCGCGCTGATCTGCGGCTCGCTCGCCTACGACACGGTGATGGTCTACCCGGGCCGCTTCCGCGACCACATCCTGCCCGACCAGATCCACCTGCTGAACGTCTCGTTCATGGTGCCGACGCTGCGGCGGTACTTCGGCGGCTGCGCCGGCAACATCGCCTACAACCTGCGCCTGCTCGAGACGCCGGGCCACGCCATGGGCGCCGTCGGTCACGACTTCGGGCCGTACCGCCAGTGGATGGTCGACAACAGCATGTCGCTCGCCCACGTCCACGAGATCGAGGGCGAGTACACGGCCCAGGCCTACATCACCACCGACCTCGACGCCAACCAGCTGACCGCATTCCACCCGGGCGCGATGAACCACTCCTGGCGGCTCGAGGTGCCGGTGGACGGCAGCATCACGATCGGCGTGCTTGCGCCCGACGGCCGCGACGGGATGATCGCGCACGCCGAGCAGTTCGCCGCGGCCGGCATCCCGTTCGTGTTCGACCCGGGCCAGGCGATGACGCTGTTCAGCGGCGACGAACTCGAGGCATTCGTCAGGCGCGCGTCGTGGGTGACGGTCAACGACTACGAGGCGCAGTTGCTGCAGGAGCGCACCGGCCTGTCGACCGCCGACATCGCCGCGCGCGTGAAGGCCTACATCGTCACCCAGGGCGGCCAGGGCTCGGTGGTCCACGCCGGCGGCCGGCACATCGGGATACCCGCGGTGCGCGTGGGCGAGGTGGTGGACCCGACCGGCTGCGGCGACGCCTACCGCGCGGGCCTGCTCTACGGGCTCGCACGCCACCTGGACTGGGAGACCGCGGGCCGCGTCGCCTCGCTGATGGGCGCGATCAAGATCGCGATCGTCGGCACCCAGCACCACCGCTTCACCATGGACGAATTCCAGGAGCGCTTCCATGACGCGTTCGGCTACCGGCTGGGCTAGTGGCCGGCGGGCGGCCGCGCCCGCGCTGCTGGCTGCGCTGCTCGCGGCGCCGGCCGCGCCCGCGCAGGAGCAGGAGGAATCCTCGCGCTGGACGCGGACGCTCGAGCGCATCGCGAGCGGCGTGGTCGCGATCCAGATCGACGCGACCCGCGCCTTCGACACCGACTGGAACACCTCGTCCCAGGCCACCGGCTTCGTGGTGGATGCGAAGCGCGGCCTGATCCTCACCAACCGCCACGTCGTGACGCCGGGCCCGGTGACCGCGATGGCGACCTTCATCAACCGCGAGGAGGTCGAGCTGGTTCCGGTCTACCGCGACCCGGTGCACGACTTCGGCTTCTACCGTTACGACCCGTCGAAGCTGCGCTTCATCCAGCCGGTGGAGCTGCCGCTCTACCCGCAGGGCGCGCAGATCGGCGTCGAGATCCGCGTGGTCGGCAACGACGCGGGCGAGCAGCTCTCGATCCTCGCCGGGACCCTGGCGCGGCTCGACCGGCAGGCCCCGGAGTACGGCGCCGGCAAGTACAACGACTTCAACACGTTCTACTACCAGGCGGCATCGTCCACTTCCGGCGGCTCGTCGGGCTCACCGGTGATCGACATCCAGGGCCGGGTGCTGGCGCTGAATGCGGGCGGCTCGACCGGCGCGGCCTCGAGCTTCTACCTGCCGCTGCCGCGCGTGGTGCGCGCACTGTCGCTGGTCCAGGCCGGCCGGCCGGTCGCCCGCGGCACCTTGCAGACCGTGTTCCGCTACACGCCCTACGACGAGCTGCGGCGGCTCGGCCTGCCGGGCGCGACCGAAGCCGAGGCGCGGCGTGCCGCGCCGGCCCGCACCGGCATGCTGGTGGTCACCGAGGTCCAGCCGGGCGCCGCCGCCTTCGGCCAGCTCGCGGTCGGCGACATCGTGGTCGGCGTCGACGGACGGATGGTCGTGGATTTCGATTCGCTGGGAGCGATCCTCGACGACGGCGTCGGCGGCAGCGTCGAGCTCGCGGTGGTGCGCGGCGGCGAGCGGCTCGCGTTCACGCTGCCGGTGCAGGACCTGCACGACATCACGCCGGACGAGTATCTCGAGATCGGCGACGGCGTGATCCACACGCTGTCCTGGCAGATGGCGCGCCACATCAACGTGCCGGTGGCGGGCGTCTACGTCGCCAATCCCGGCTACATGTTCGGGTCCGCCGGCATCCCGCGCGGCGCCGTGCTGACCGAGCTCGCCGGCCGGCCGCTCGCCACGCTCGCGGACGCGCGCGCGGTGTTCGAGACGCTCGGTCACCGGCAGCGCGTCACGCTGCGCTACTTCACGATGGAGGCATCGCGCACGCCGCAGCTGACGACGCTGCGGGTGGACCGTGCCTGGTTCCCGGCACGGCATTGCGTGCGCGACGACGCCAGCGGCCTGTGGCCCTGCGCGCCGATTGCGGCCGGACCGGACGCCGCGCCGCCGGGCCCGCGCACCACGCAGTTCGCCAGGAGCGGCGACCGCCTCGCGGACGCGATCGCGCCCTCGCTGGTGCTGGTCGAGTTCACCATGCCGTACTCGGTCTCGGGCGTGACCGAGCGCAACTACCACGGCACCGGCGCCGTGCTCGATGCCGCGCGCGGCCTCGTGCTGGTGGACCGCAACACCGTGCCGGTCGCGATCGGCGACGTGCGCCTGACCTTCGCGGGCACCATCGAGGTGGACGGCGCCGTCGAATACGTGCACCCGTTGCACAACCTGGCGGTGATCCGCTACGACCCGCTGCAGCTCGGCGCCACGCCCGTGCGCGCCATCCGCCTCGCCGGCCGCGCGCCGGCGACCGGCGAGTCCGTGCATGTGGTCGGGATCAGCCGCGACAACCGCGTGGTCTCGCAGCAGGCGACGGTCGCCTCGCTCGGCCCGGTGGCGTTCCCGCTGTCGCGCACGCTGCAGTTCCGCGACGCCAACCTCGAGGTCGTGACCCTGGTCAACGGCCCGCAGGAATACGACGGCCTGATCGTGGACCGCAGGGGCGAGGTGCTCGCGCACTGGGCGAGCTTCGCCTACGAGAACGGACGCCAGCTCGAGCAGCAGAACATGGGCATCCCGGCCGGGGTCCTGCAGGAGACGCTCGAGTACGCCCGCGACGGGCGCACGCTGTACTCGGCGGAAGCCGAGTACGGCCTGTTGTCGCTCACCGAAGGGCGCCGGCTCGGCCTCGACGAGGCCTGGATCGACCGCCTCACGGCCCACAACCCGCAGCGCCGGCAGGTGCTCACGATCGAGCGGCTGGTCGCCGGTTCGCCCGCAGCCCGGCTGCTCGCGCCGGGCGACCTGGTGCTCGCCGTGGATGGCAGGATCGTCAACACCTTCGCCGAGGTCGGCGCCGCGGTGCGCGCGCCGCAGGTGACGATGACGCTGTGGCGCTCGGGTTCGGAACTCACGGTGCCGCTGCCGACGGTGGCGCTGTCCGGCCGCGACATCGACCGCGTGCTGGTCTGGGCCGGCGCCACGCTGCAGGCGCCGCACCGCGCCATGGCCGCGCAGCGCGCCATCCAGCCCGACGGCGTGTTCATCGCGTTCTTCATGTACGGGTCGCCGGCCTCGCGCCACAAGCTGTGGGCCGGCAGGCGCATCACCGAAGTGGACGGCGTCCCGGTGCCGGACCTCGACGCGTTCATCCAGGCCGTCGCCGGGCGGCCGGACCGCTCCTCGCTGCGCCTCAGGACCGTCAGCTGGAACGACGCGGTCGAGGTGATCACGCTCAAGCTCGACCGGCACTACTGGCCGGCCTACGAGCTGCGGCGCACCGGCCCGGAGTGGCGGCGCATACCGCTCGAGTGATGCTGCCGGATCCCGCCCGGATCGAGGAAGCCGTCCGGCTGCTGCGGGCGGGGCAGCTGGTCGCCTTCCCGACCGAGACGGTGTACGGCCTGGGCGGCGATGCCGGCAATCCCGTGGCCGTCGCCCGCATCTTCGCGGCCAAGGGCCGGCCCGCCGGTCATCCGCTGATCGTGCACCTGAGCGGCCTCGCCGCCGCGCGCGAATGGACCCGCGCCATGCCGGAGCCTGCGCTGCGGCTCGCAGAGTCGTTCTGGCCGGGGCCGCTGACGCTGGTGCTGCCGAAGGCCGGTCACGTCCTCGACGCGGTCACCGGCGGCCAGGACACGGTCGCCTTGCGCGCGCCGGCGCATCCCGTCGCCCGCGCGCTGCTCGCCGCCTTCGGCGGCGGCATTGCCGCGCCCTCCGCGAACCGCTACGGCCGCATCAGCCCGACGCGCGCGGCCGACGTGCGCGAAGAGCTGGGCGACGCGGTGGCGCTGGTGCTCGATGGCGGCGACTGCGAGGTCGGGCTCGAGTCCACGATCGTCGCCTGCCTGGGCGGGCGCGTGACGCTCCTGCGTCCCGGCGCCGTATCGCGCTCGCAGATCGAGGACGTGGTCGGGACCGTCTCCTTGCCCGATGCGAACGCGCCGCGCGCGCCGGGGCGCCTGCGCTCGCATTACGCCCCGCGCACGCCGCTCGCCCTGCTCGAAGCGCCGGCGCTGGCCGCCGAGGCCGCCCGCGCGCTTGCGGCGGGTGAGCGGATCGCGGTAATGGCGCGAAGCCCGGCGCCGCCGGACTGGCCGCAGCCCGGCTGGCGCCGGATGCCGGAGCAGCCGGCGGCCTACGGGCGCGTGCTGTACGCGACGCTGCGGGCACTGGATGCGGCGGGCGCGGCCAGGATCCTGGTCGAGTCGGTGCCGCGGGACGAGCCCTGGGCGGCGGTCGCCGACCGCCTCATGCGCGCGGCGGCAGCCGGCGACGGGCCGGCCGCCGCGGGCGACGTGCCCGAGGCGCCCTGATCAGCGGACCCGGACGGATTCCGTCAGCAGCGCGTTGATCTCGGTCAGGCCCTGGGCATCGAGCGTGCCGGCGGCAAGCCGCAGACGCAGCACGTTCAGCAGGTAGTCGTAGCGGCTGCGCGAGTAGTTGGTCTCGGCCTCGAACAGGCGGCGGCGCGCATCCAGCACGTCCACCGAGGTGCGCGTACCGACCTCGTAGCCGGCCTCGGTCGCCTGCAGCGCCGTGCGCGCCGATTCGACCGCCTGCTTGAGCGACTGCACGCGCGCCATTTCCGAACTGACGCCGAGGTAGGCGTCACGGGTCTCGCGCTCGGTCTCGCGCGCGGTGCGCTCGAGCCGTTCGCGCGCCGCGATGTGCCGGAACTCGGCCTGGCGCACGCGCGAGGAGGTGGCGCCGCTGGAGAAGATGGGCACCGTGACCTGCAGGCTGACCACGGTGCTTTCCGAATCGGAGTTGTCCGGGCCGCTGAATCCGCCTGAGAGGAGCGTGGCCTCGGAATCGAAATCCGAACGCGACACCACCAGGTCCAGGCTCGGCAGGTGCCCGCCGCGCTCGGAGCTGACGTTGTGCCGCGTGATGTCGGCCGCGAGCCGGCTCGAGATCAGGCGCGCGTTCTGCTCCATCGCGCGACGCACCCAGTCCTCCGGATTGGCCGGGTTCGGCGCGGCCAGCGGCATCTGGTTGTCGGGCTTGGACAGCTCGTCGAAGGTGTCCCCGGTCAGTTCGCGCAGGCGCTCGCCGGTCGTCGCCAGGTTGCGCTTGGCCTGGATCAGGGTGGCGGTTGCCGAGTCGAAGGCCGCCTTCGCTTCCTGCACGTCGGTGACGGCGATCAGGCCGACTTCGAAACGCTTCTCCGACTGCTCGAGCTGGCGGCCGATCGCGTTGTGCGCCGCCTCCGCGGACTCCAGCGCATCCTGCGCGGCCAGCACGTTGAAGTAAGCCTCCGAGGTGCGCAGGATGAGGTCCTGCTGCGCGGCCAGGTAGTCGGCTTCGGCCTGCGCGACCTCCGCGCTGGCGCGCCGCAGCGCCGCCCAGTTCTGCCAGCTGAACACGTTCTGGCGCAGCTGCACCTGCCAGTTGGTGCGCTCGAAGTCGCGCTGCGTGTCGCGCGTGAACACCGCGAAGGGGTCGGGCTGGAAGAACGTGCTCGATCCCTTCGAATCGCCGTCTTCATAGGAGCCGGTGGCATTGACCTGGGGCAGCAGCGCGGCGAGCGCCTGCGGCCTCGATTCGCGCGACGCGCGGCGATTGGCCTCGGCCTCGCGGATGATCGGGTCGTTCGCGAGCGCGCGCTGGTACACGGCGCCGAGGTCGGCGGCAGAAGCACTGGTTGCGGCCACAGCCGCGGCCAGCAGGATCGTACGGACCAGGAATCGGGTGTTCATGCGGGGCGTTCCTTCACGCGGGGAGGGCAGCAATGAATACTACTGTACTAGTAGTGTATATCACCAACTTACCCATAACAAGGCTGACAAACAATGCCATTGATGTGGGCCAGGAAAACTCTTCCGGCCGCAAAATGAGACAGAAAGTGGTTCTGGCGCGCCAAAGCGTGGCGGCCTCAGAAACGGAAGCGGGGCGCGGCGGTGGCGTGGACCAGCGGTTCGATTGACGTCTCGAAGAGGCTCTCCGCCAGCCAGGAATCCGGACCGGTACGGGTAACGAGCCGTGCTTCCATCGCCGGCGCGCTGCCGACGACGACGAACAGCCGTCCGCCGACCGTCAGCGCGCGCTCGAAGCGCGGGTCGTACACGGGCAGCGAGCCGGTGACGGCGATCACCGCGTACTGCGGCTCGAGCCGCCGTGCGAAGGCATCGGCGACCTCCACCGCGACACCCGTGAATCCCTCCGCCGCCAGCGTCCGCACCGCGCCAGCGGCGAGATCCGCGTGGATCTCCAGCGATTCGACCTGGCCTGCGAGCTGCGCCAGGCAGGCTGCGAAAAAACCGGTGCCGGTGCCGATTTCGAGCGCCCGTTCGCCGCGCTCGGGCGCCAGCGCCTGCAGGATGCGCCCTTCCAGCGCCGGCGGCAGCATGGTCTGGCCGTGGCCGATCGGGATCGCCGTGTCGGCGAACGCCACGGCGCGAAATCCCGCCGGCACGAAGCGCTCGCGCGGCACCGCGGACAGCGCCTCGAGCACGCGTGCGTCCAGCACCGAAGCGGCGCGGACCTGCTGTTCGATCATCTGCCGCCGGGCGGCTTCCGTCTCTGCGTCCATGACCATTATGGTGAATCGCCGCGGGGGCGAGCACAAGCGTGGGATATGCTGAGGCAGGCCGCGAAGCATACCGAAAAAGACGGTCCCGCGGCTCCCGCGCGGAACCGGAGGGGATGGCAGACCGCATGACGGTCCCGGTGATCGCTGGCATCGCGTCCGCGATACTTGCCGTCGCACTTGCCGTCGTCGTCCTGGTACAGCGGCGCAGGCTGCGGCGGCTCGTGGACGAGGCAGAGACCGCGCACCAGGCCGGGCGCGGCAGCGCCCCCGCGTCCGCGAACGGCACCCGCGCGATGCTCGCCGCGATGCGCGAGCCGGCGCTGCTGCACGGCGAGCGCATCGAGGCCGTCAATGAAGCGTTCGCGACGCTGATCGGCATCCCCGTGCCCCAGCTCGTGGGACGCAGCCTGCCCGAGCTGGTCGACAGGGATTACGCGGGGCTCGCCGAGAACGCGATCGCACGCGCACTCGAGGGCGGCGAAGGCCCGGCGCTGGCCGAGGTGGAACTCGCGGACAGCCACGGTCAGGTCACGCGGCTCGAGCTGTCCGGCAGCGCGCTCGAGTCGGCCGGGCGCCGGCTCGCGTTGTTCACCGCGCTCGAGATGCTTCCCAGGAGCGGCGAGGCGCCGCGCGCGGCGCCCGCGCGCGCGGAACTCGCGCTCGAGGCGCTCGGCGAGGGGCTGGTGACCACCGATGCGCACGGACTGGTGGACTACGTCAACCGTGCGGCGGAGGCCATGACCGGGCTGCGTCGCGCCGACGCCGTGGACCAGCCATTCGGCGCGCTGCTCGGCTTCGTGGACGAGCATGACCGCCGGCCGCTGCCCGATCCGGTGCAGCAATGCCTGGCCGCCGGCGCGCGGGTCAACCTGGGGCGGCGCGCGCTCATGATTGCGCGCGGCACCGGCAGCGAGCTCGGCGTCGAGGCCTCGGCCTCGCCGATCCGCGGCCGCGACGGCGAGGTCGCGGGCGTCGCCGTGGTGCTGCACGACGTGAGCGAGCTGCGCGGCATCACCCAGCAGATGTCCTACCAGGCGAGCCACGACGCGCTCACCGGCCTGGTCAACCGGCGCGAGTTCGAGCGCCGGCTGCAGGAGGCGCTGGAAGTCGCGCGCGCGGGGCGCCAGAGCCACGTGATGTGCTACCTGGATCTCGACCGCTTCAAGGCCGTTAACGACACCAGCGGCCACCTCGCGGGCGACAACATGCTGCGTGAGATCGCGGCGCTGGTCCGCGAGGCGGTGCGCGACTCGGACACGGTCGCGCGGCTCGGCGGCGACGAGTTCGGCGTGCTGCTGGTCGGCTGCCCGCTGGAGAAGGCGCGCCAGATCGCGGACGACATCTGGCGTGCGATCGGCGAGTACCGCTTCGTGTGGAAGGACCGGATCTTCAGCGTCGGCGTCAGCATCGGCCTGGTCGAGGTCACGCGCGAGAGCGGCTCGCTCGAGGAGCTCCTGGGCGCGGCCGATTCCGCCTGCTACGTCGCCAAGCGCCAGGGCGACAACCACGTGCACGTCTACTCCGCGCACGACGAGGCGGTCGCGCGCAGCCGCGGCGAGATCCACTGGCTGCAGCGGCTGCAGGCGGCGCTGCGCGACGGCTTCTTCGAGCTGTACGTGCAGCCGATCGAGCCGACGCGCCCCGGCGGGGCCGGCGGCGGCCCGGCGATGGAGGTGTTCGTGCGCCTGCACGACGAAGGCCAGCCGGTCGCGCCGGCAGAGTTCTTCCCCGCCGCGGAGCGCTACCGGCTGATGTCGCTGATCGACCGCTGGGTGCTCGGCTCGGCGCTGGCCGCGCTCACGGCCGGCGCCATCCGGCTGCCGGCGGGGCGCAGCCTGTCGGTCAACGTGTCGGCGCAGACGCTCGCCGACCCGACCTTCCTGGAGTTCGTGGTCGAGGAGCTCGACCGTACCGGCGTCGCGCCCCAGCAGATCTGCTTCGAGGTCGCGGAGACCTCGGTCATCGGCAACATCGAACAGGCGCGGCGCTTCATCGACGTGCTGCACGGCATGGGCTGCCGCTTCGCGCTCGACGATTTCGGCACCGACCTCGGCGGATTCGCCAACCTGCGGCAGCTGCCGATGGACTACCTGAAGATCGGCGGCGATTTCATGCGCGACCTCGGCCGCGACTCGGTGAACCAGGCGATGGTGAGCGCCGTGGTGGGCATGGCGCGCACGCTGAACTTCCGCCTGGTCGCCGAGCAGATCGAGGACCTGGCCGCGCTCGAGGCCGCGCGCGCCATGGGCATCGACTTCGTGCAGGGCTACGCGATCGGCCGGCCGCGGCCGCTGGCGCCGGCCGCCTGAGGGTGCCAGAATCCGCCGGTTGTTCCGCCAGGCGGATCAAGAAACGACAGAGGAGGGAAGGGGATGAATGAAGTCGCAGGCAAGGCGCCCGACACTTCGCTGGTGAAGCCAGCGTGGATCGTGCTGATCGTCGGCTGGGTGATCATGTTGCTGCCGATACCGATGACCGGCTGGCTCGGGGGCGTGATCGCCGGCATCGGCGGCTGCATCCTCGCCATCGTCAACCTGGTCCGCGGCGTGGTCGGCATCGGCATCGTGCAGCTGCTGTGCGCGTTGATCGTGACGCCGATCGTCTACTGGATCGGGCTCGCGATCTTCGGCGCTGCCCTGGTCAGCGCCGCCGGCGCCGCCGGCTGATCTCGCGCGCGCCGCCGCCGGGGCGGCTCAGTTCCCGGCGGCGGTGATGCGCGGCGGATCCGCGAAACGGCGCACCCCGAGGGCCTCGTAGATCGCGGCGGGGGAGTAACCCTCGCCGCCCTTCAGCACGTAGGCGATGCGGCGGATGTCGGAGATGTTCCGCGCCGGGTCGCCGTCCACCAGGATGAGGTCGGCGCGCAGGCCCGGCGCAATGCGCCCGGTCTCGCCCTCGAGGCCGGTGTAGCGAGCGCCGTTCAGCGTGGCGATGCGGATCGCCTCGCCCGGCGGGATGCCGGCCTGCACGTAGAGCTCGAGTTCGCGGTGCAGGGCGAAGCCGGCGGTATTGTCGGTCCCGGCGACCAGCGGCACGCCCGCTGCGTGCAGCCTGCCGACGAACGCGACCATCTTCGCCCAGGAAGCGCGGTAGGCGGCGATGTTGCCGTCGTTCACTTCCATCGAATTGCTGCGCCAGTCGCGCTGCGTCGCGAACGGGACGTGATCCGCGACCGCGGCGAGCGCCGGGTCCATCTCTCCCTGCCGCTGGTTGTACATCGCCTCGAAGGTGTTGAGCGTGGCGTCCACGACGGTGCCCCTGGAGGCGAGCAGCGCGATGTAGTCGCGCACCGGCTGCGAATCGAGGTCGAGCGCCCCGGTGCGCTCGCCGACCAGCGTGAACCGCGCCAGGGTGCGCGAATCGGTGTCGGCATCGGAGACGAAGTTCAGCATGACCTGGTTGATGTGCTGGAGTTCGTCGTAGCCCTCGCGCACCACCCGTTCCGAGCGGCTGAAGGCGGGCACGTGGCCGCTGACGCGCAGCCCGCGCGCATGCGCATGGGCGGCGATCGGCGCCACCCACTCCGGGCGGATCGAGTTGTAGAGCTTGATCTGGCGGTAGCCGCGCTGGGCGTACCAGTCGACCGCGTCGCGCGCCTGCTCCACGCTGCCGACCACGAAGCCGCCGCGCGAGGAGAACGGGCTCTCGCCCTCGATGTAGCCGGCCGGCACGATGCGCGGCCCGGCCAGTTCGCCCGCCTCGATCCCGGCCATCAGCCTCTCGAGCAGCGGGTTGTCGTTGCCCATGTCGCGTGAGGTGGTGACGCCGCCTGCGAGCTGCAGCGCGGCGTTCCAGCCGTCCTCGTGCGTGTGCATGTCGAACAGCCCCGGCAGCAGCGCCCGGCCGCCGCCTTCGATCACGGTCGCCGCCTGCTGCGCCGGCGAGCCGGCGGGGTAGACGGCGGCAATGCGGCCGAGATGCAGGTACACGTCCGACGGCGGGGCCAGTGCGGCCGTCGCGGTGTCGAACGGCCGCACGTTGCGGATCAGCACGGGGCCCGGCAGGGACTGCCTGCCGGCCGACCCAATGCGGCGCAACTGCGCGGTCTCGGCCTCGCCCTGCACGCGCTCGAGTTCCGGCGAATGCTGCTCGAAACCGCGTGCGATCACGTGCGCGCCGCCCGCGGATATGCGCGCGAACAGGCGCTGTGTCCCCGCCGCTTCAAGCCACACCCAGGCAGGCTCCAGGCCGAGCCCCGTGATCATGACGAGCGCGACGTCGCGTGCGCCGCCGGCGTCGGCCACGCGCAGTTCGCGCACGCGCTCCGCACGCAATTCCCCGCCTGGCAGCGCGGCGATGGTCTTGCCAGGGGCGGCCAGCGCCGCGCGCGCGAGCATGGCGCGCGCCTCCGGGCTGCCGTTGACCGGCACATAGATCGCGGGACCCGCGACCCGCAGCGTGCCGCGCTCCGACGCCGACTGCCAGCGGGCGCGGCCGCGCCCGAGGTCGAAGCGCTCGTCGAGCAGGGCCCCGAAAGTGGATCTGCCACGCAGCCGGTAGCGGTGGAACGTGCCGTCCGCGGCGGGCGTGAATGTCTCCTCGAGATCCGGCCCGCGGCCGTTGTCGCGGTGCGAGTAGCTGACGCGCACGGTGCCGTCGCCGCCGATGACCGTGGTCTGCGCGCCCGAGGGCCGGCCGGAGTGCAGCACGGTGTACTCGTACGTGGTGCCGGCCTGCGCAACGCCGGCGAGCGCGAGCGCGCCCAGCAGGGCCAAGTGTCTCATGGTGCTCCCGTTCAGTGAGTCGTGCCGGTCCGCAACGAGCGGATCTGGTCCTCGTGCCCGGTCAGCTGCCAGCGGATCAGCGACACCGGGATCATGCCGGCCCCGTTCACCTCGTCGAAGAAACGGCGCATCGAGAACGCGTCGCCGAGCTGGTCCGCGCGCTCGCGGACCAGGTCCTCCAGCAGCTGCTTGCCGGTGACGTAGCTGGTGCCGTAGCCGGGCTGGCGCAGGTAGAGCTGCTGCTCGAAGCCGAGCAGGTCGAGGTCCGGGCGCATCCAGCCGCGCGGCGTCCATTTCACCTGGAAGGCCTTGGCCTCGGCCAGGTCGAACTGGTTGTCGTGCGCGTACAGCGAGGCCAGCCCGCGCGCCGCGCGCTGCGCCAGCATGATCCAGACGATTTCCCGCGCGCGCGGCTGCCCGTCGTACAGGCCCGCGTGCAGCATGAATTCCTCCATCGCGGTCGCCATGCCCTCGGCGCGGCTGTCCCAGATGTTGTAGAGCAGCGGCACGCGCCGCACCGGGCTCGGGTGCGGCTCGTCGCGCATGCGCGCCAGGTCCCACCAGTGGTAGAAGTGGGTGTACAGGGTCAGCGGCTCGTAGTGCGTGGCGATGGCGAAGAAGTTGCGCTGCTCGACGGGCACGTAGTGCCAGAGCTTGGCCCGCAGCGCCGGGTCCATGTTGTCGCGCATCGGGTAGAGGTCGCGGTCCGACAGGAACTTCAGGAAGCGCGTGACCGCCTCGTTCGCGCGCCGGTCGTACTCCTCCGGTGACCCGATCACCGGCAGCTGCGGCAGCCCGCGGTTGCGTTCCTCTTCCAGCTTGAGCGCGGCGTGGCTGCGCGCGAGCTCGCGCTTCAGCAGTTCCACTTCCTGCTCCCAGGTCATCGGCACGAGGTGGACGTGCTGCAGGCTCCAGCTGTAGTTCTCCCGGCCGATGCCCGAGGGCCCGGTCTTCCCGGGCGCCTCGGCGTCCAGCCAGTCCGCAAACTGCACGGTCGCCTCGCGCGCTTCGCGGATCGCGCGCGCGAGCCGCGCGCTGCCGCCGGCCGCGCGCTTCGAGAGCGCATCCAGCGAGGCGAGCTGCTCGCGGATCGTGCCGGCGCCCGTGACCCACAGGTCGCGCGCGTTGCCGGTGAGGTTGCCGCGCGCCTGGCGGTAGAGCGGCGGGATGACGGCGAGCTCGCGCACCAGCTTCGCCTCCGCCTCGCGCGAGAGCGGGAAGGAGTAGGTCCAGACCTCCAGCGCGCAGTGGATCGTCGGACCTTCGTGGGCCGGCGTGTCGCTCTGCTCGTTCCACAGCACCTGGTACCAGGCCGGGTCGCGCTCCCAGGGCCTGAGCACGCGCACGTAGAAGTCGAAGCCGTTCATCTCGGCGCGCAGGATCTCGTGGTCCACGCGCTGCTCGACCGGCCATGCCGAGGAGTCGATGGCGGCGAGGCGCTCGCGGAAGCGCGCGAGCTCGGCGTGCCGGCGCGCGAAGGTCGCGGCCGTGTAGTCCGGGGCGCCGCCGGCCAGCGGCGGCTGCTCGAATCCGCGCCAGTCCTGGTGCAGTTGCAGCAAGTGGCCGTAGCCGTCCATCACCGCCTGTTCCTCCGCCCCGGCCGTTCCAATCACCGCCAGCGCGGCGGCGAGGAGCAGGGCCGGACTGCCGATCGTCGTGGGTGTGCGCATAGGCCGCCGATTCTAGTGCCAATTGCTATTCCGGGCGATCCGGTGTATTTCGAGTGCGCTGCCACAGGCAATCCCGGGAGGGACGAATGAACCGCAATGTCGTTCTGGCGCTCGTCGTCGTCGCCGCCGCAGCGGCGGGCTTCTACGTATATGGAAGCTACAAGGCCGGCAACGCGGCGCCCGATCTCGCGCCGGTCGGCGCAACGCTGCTCGACGGCCTGGGCGACTACAGCCTGCCCGTCACCTCGGAGCACCCGGAAGTCCAGCGCTGGTTCGACCAGGGCCTCGCGCTTACCTACGGCTTCAATCATGACGCCGCGGAGCGCTCGTTCCTGAAGGCCGCCGAACTCGACCCGGACTGCGCGATGTGCTGGTGGGGCGCGGCGCTGGTGCTGGGCCCGCACGTCAACGCCTCCATGGACCCGGCCAACAACCCCAAGGCCTGGGACCGCCTGCAGCGCGCCCGCGCGGCGGCAGAGGGAACGAACGAGCGCGAGCGCGCCTGGGTCGAGGCGCTGGCCTCGCGTTACGCGGAGGCGCCGCCCGAGGACCGCAGGCCGCTGGACGAAGCCTACGCAGAGGCCATGGGCCGGCTGGCCGCGCAGTATCCGGACGACCTGGACGTGGCCGTGCTGCACGCCGAGGCGTTGATGGACCTGCAGCCCTGGGACTACTGGGACGCGCAGGGGCAGCCGAAGGGCGGCACCGCACAGGTCGTGTCCGTGCTCGAGTCGGTGATGGCGCGCAATCCGGATCATGCCGGCGCGCTGCACCTCTACGTGCACGCGGTCGAGGCCTCGCCCGACCCGTCGAAGGGCGTGGCGGCCGCCGACCGGCTGCGCGAGCTGGTGCCGGGCTCGGGGCACCTGGTGCACATGCCGGCGCACATCTACGCGCGCGTGGGGCGCTTCCACGATGCGGTCATCGCCAACCAGAAGGCGATCGCCGCCGACGACGCCTACCTCGCGATCTGCAAGCCGGGTCCCGGGGTGTATCCGCTCGGCTATGTCCCCCACAACCACCATTTTCTCTGGTTCGCGGCGACGATGGGCGGCTCGAGCGCCATTGCGATCGAGGCGGCGCGCACCACCGGCGAGAAGACCAGCGACCCGCAGCTCATGCGCATGCCGGGCTTCGAGGCGATGCAGAATTTCGCCCTGACGCCGCTGCTTGCCGACGTGCGCTTCGGGCGCTGGGAGCAGGTGGTCGCGACGCCGAAGCCGGCGGATGACCTGCCGTACATGCAGGCGTTCTGGCACTACGCACAGGGCATGGCCGCGGTCAGCCAGGGCCGCATCGACGACGCGCGCGGCAATCACGAGTTTCTCGTCAAGGCATCGGCGGACCCCGCGATCGAGGCGATGATGGCCTGGGACCGCTATTCACTGATCGGCGGCGTCAGGATCGCGGAGCGATTCGTGGCCGCGGCGATCGCGCGCGCGGCGCGGGACTACGACGCGGGCGTCGCCGCGCTCGAACAGGCGGTCGCGATCGAAGACACGCTGCCGTACGACGAACCGCCGGGCTGGCACTGGCCGGTGCGGCAGGCCCTGGGGGCGCTGCTGCTCGAGGCCGGAAAGCCGAAACTGGCGGAGCAGGCGTATCGCGAGGAACTTCGGCGCAATCCCGAAAACGGCTGGTCGCTGCACGGCCTCGCGCAGTCGTTGCGCGCGCAGGGCCGCAGGGCCGAGGCCGAGGCCGTGGATGCGCGCTTCGCCGCCGCCTGGGCCCACGCCGATGTCGACCTCGGCAAGACCTGAGCGCGCAGCGGCGCGGGAGATCAGCCGGCGTTGCCGGTGAGCGCGGCGAGGTCGGCGGCGAGCGCCGCCGTGTCGTGCGGGGGCCGGAAGTAGCCGGCAACGCGTGCCCGCGGATCGATCAGCACCAGCGCCGCCGAGTGGTCGACGGTGTAGTCGCCGCCCGTGCCCGGATTGCGGACCTGCGCGAGCCCCAGCTGCGCGGTGAAAGCCTCCACCTGCGCGGGCGTGCCGGTGGCGCCGGTCAGCCCCGCGCCGAAGTGCGCGAGGTACTCGGCGACGCGCTCGGGCGGATCGCGCTCCGGATCCACGCTCAGGAACAGGATGCGCAGCGAATCCCCGGGCACTCGGGCCCGCAGTTCGCCGAGTTGCAGCAGCGTCGTCGGGCAGAGGTCCGGACAATGCGTGAAGCCGGAGAACACGACGGTCCAGCGGCCCTCGAAGTCGCGCCGGCCGAGCGTGCCGCCCCGGTGGTCCAGCAGCGTGAAGTCCGCCAGCCTGCGCGGCTGTTCGAGCGCGGTGCCCGATCGCAGCTCGAGGTGCGCGCGGCCACCGAGCAGTGCGGCGGCGCCGACGCCGGCCGCGATCGCCGCGAGCGCCAGGAAGCGCACCGGGAGGCGCCGCGGCGACGTCGCTTCAGGCACGGGATCCGCCGTTCCAGCCCAGCAGGTTCAGGAATTCGCGCCGCGTCTTCGGCCCGCGCGTGAGGAAATGCGGCTGCGGCCGCTCGCGGTAGGCGAGCCGTTCGCCTGCGACCGCGTCGCTGCGGGTGCGCAGGCGGACCTCCTCGGCGGAGATGCCGTAGGGCCGGGTCGCGTTCAGGCCGAAGATCTTCGCCCGCAACGCCGGCGTGATCTCCGGGTAGCCGTAGCGCTCGCGGAACTCCGGGGAGATCTGGAAGGCGCGGAAGGCCTGGATCTGGTCCTGTGGCGAGCCATACCAGATCGAGTCCGTGCCCCACAGCACGTTGTCCGGCCCGCAGTGCTTCAGCAGCTTGCCGAGCGCATGCGCAGCCTGCCCGGGATCGCGCATCAGGAAGCGCCAGGTGCTGCCGAGCTCGGCGTAGACGTTGCTGCCCGGGCCGATGCCGGAGTCCTGCAGCGAACGGATCAGCGTATCGATGCCGTCGCCGCCCGCGTTCTCGCCGTAGGCCTTTTCCTCCACCCCGGCGACGAAGCCCGAGTGGTAGATCAGGAAACTCACGTCCGGAAAGCGCTTCGCGATCGGACCGACGTCGCTGCACTGGCTGTGCTGGTAGGAGCGCGGCCCGAACGGCAGGCCCTTGTGCACGCAGATCACCCTGATGCCCAGCCGGCGCGCCTCCTCGACGAAGCGGATGCCGGCGTCGTCGGTCAGGAAGAAGCCGTCGCCGTCCGGTCCCCACTGCGTGTAGGTCTTCCAGGCGCAGACGCCGAATTCCTCCGCCAGGCGCGGCATGTCCTCGATGTCGCCCGGCTGGTTCGGGTTGACGCGGCCATGGATCAGCAGGCGATGGTTGCCCTCCATGCGCTCGACGATCTGCCGCACGGCGTCCGCCGACTCGATCTCGAGCGGCGAGGCGTCGCGGCGCGCCGGCACGAAGGACAGCACCATCATGTCCGTGTCGCTGTCGAGGAACACGTCCTTCACGAACTCGTCGGCGGAGAGGCAGGCGAGATGGCTGCGCGGCGTCCTGCCGTCGGCCAGCGCGCATCCCGCCTTCGGCGCCCAGCTGAACGCGGCTTCCGGCGCCACCTTCAGCCACGCCGCGGTCGGGTCCACGTAATGCCCCTGCACGTCGAAGATGAACTCGCCGCTCTCGAGCGTGGCCGCCGCGGCGGGCTCGAGCGCGGCGGCCGCGGGCAGGTCGAAGAAACCGCCGCGGCGTCCGGCCGCGGCATTCGCGGCATTGAACGCCAGCAGGGTGCTGGCCGCGCCGCAGGCGGAAACCAGGAAGTCGCGGCGGCCGAGGCCGAGGCGTTTCGAGTGGGAATCGGCAGCCAGCTGCGCCAGGTGGTTCGCGTGCTGGTTCGTGGCGGAGAGCGGCACCGGCTCGAACTCGCCGTTGCTGGTCGAATCGAGCTTGATCGGCAGGCGCAGGCCTTGCGGGTCGATCGCATGCATCGCGGGATCCCTCGTGCATCCTTCCGGCGGCGGCTGGCGCCAGTATAGACCCCGGCATCCACGGCCTGCCGCTGCGCGGCCACAGGCCGGCGCAATCGCGTTGCGCCGCCCGGTGGGCGGGCCTAGCTTGCAGCCAGCCCGTCATCTCCAGGAGACGTCCCCATGTTGCGGCCGGCCCTTGCCATCGTCCTGGCGGCATCCGCGGCAGTCATCGCCGCCGCCGACAATCCCGAGACCATCACCGAGCGTTCGCAGGAGCGCGCCCGCCAGGTGCTCGACCGGGCCGTGGCCGCCAACGGCGGCGCCGAGGCGCTGCGCGCGGTCAGGGCCGTGCGCCTGCACCTCGATGGCGAAACCTGGCCGCGCTTCCAGATGACGACGCCCGAGCCGCCGTTCGAGGGCGGGCGGCTGCGCGAGACGCTGCTGGTCGACCTCGAGAACAACCGCCTGCGCCTGGACCAGCGCACCGGCGGTTTCGGCTTCGAGGGAGACATCTCGATCTCGATCGCCGGCGGCCAGGGCAGCAGCTACGACCATCGGGCCCGCACCACGACGCCGATTCCGGCGGCGCAGGCGACCCAGCAGCAGTTCATCCAGTACTACCGGCGCCTGCCGAATCTGCTGCTGCGCCAGGCGCTCGACCGCCAGAACACGCTGCGTCACCTGGGCGAGGACGACTTCCAGGGCCGCCGCCACGACGTGTTCACCTTCGTGATGCCGGACACGGTGCAGGTGTCGGTGTTCGTGGACGCCGCGTCCGGTCTGGTCTCGAAGTACGAGCTGATCTTCACCGATCCCATGACCGGCGTGGAGGCCTCCGAGATCCTCTACGGCGACTACCGCAAGGTCGGCGACTACCAGCTGCCGTCCACCTTCACCAACATGCAGGCCGGGGACACGGTGGCGAAGTTCGCGCTGCGGGCCGAGATCAACCCGCCGATCAGCGACGACTCGTTCGTGGTCGCCGCCGGGGGATACCGGACCGTGCCGCCGCCACCGACCGACTTCCCGCAGCAGGTGGACACGCTGGCCGCGGGCGTGCACGTCATCCGCAACGTCGCCGGCCAGAACCAGAACACGCTGGCGGTCGAGTTCGCGGACCACGTGGTTGCGCTCGAGGCGCCGGGCAGCAGCGAAGGCGCGGATGCCGTGATCGCCCGCATCAGGGAACTGGCCCCGGGCAAGCCGATCCGCTACGTCGCGATGACGCACCACCATGGCGACCACGTGGGCGGCATCCGCAGCTTCATCGCCGAGGGCGCGACCGTCGTCACCACGCCGGGAAACCGCGGCGCGGTGGAGCGCATGGCGTCGGCGGTGCAGAACGACCGCCTGTCGCGCAGCCCGCGCAAGCCGGAGTTCCTGTTCATCGAGGGCGGCCGGCGCGTGCTGAAGGACGCGACGCGCACGCTCGAGCTGATCGACGTCGGCCCGAATCCGCACGCGAGGGAAATGGTCATCGGCTGGTTGCCGAAGGAGAAGATCGTCTTCCAGGGCGACCTGTTCTTCGTGCCCGCCGCCGACACGCCCTTCGGCCCGCCGCAGGCGAGCACCGCCTCGTTCGCGCAGAAGCTGCGCGCGCTGGGTCTGCCGTACGAGCGGATCGCAGGCGTGCACGGCGCGACCGCCACGCGCGCCCAGTTCGAGGAGGCGACGGCGGCGCGCTGACCGGCAGCCGGCTCAGTCCGCGGGCGGCACGAGCAGTTCCGCCAGCCTGCGCAGCAGCGCCGCATGTGCCGCGATGCGCTGCCCGAGCGGCAGCGCCGCGGCCGGCGTCTCGAACACGAGCACGGTCCGCGCCTGCGGGCCCGGGCGGGCCTGCCCGTCCGCGATCACCGACGCCGTGCTCATCAGCTCGTCGATCGAACTGTCCGTGACCGGGCCGATGATGCCGTCCGCTATCGGCTCGTCGAAACGCGTGGTGCCGCCGGCCTTGATCGGCACGCCGGCGTTCCGCAGCACCGCGACCGCTTCGACCGCGAGCGGGTCCGCGGCGCCCGCCGCGCCCTGCGAGTAGACGTAGCCCTCGTGGATCAGGTTGTCCTCGTGCAGGTCGATGCTGACCGCGGGCGGATAGTCGGCGGCATGCGCGAGGATGTAGCGCGTCACCGCGTCCGCCTCCGGGCTCGACGGCGCCGATGCCCGCGGCCGGCCCGGTGCGTCCGGGTCGTCGAGCAGATGCGAGGAATCGCCGACGCTGTGGCCGTCGATCGCCTCCGAGTACACGGCGACGTTGAGGTAGCGCCAGTTGCGCGCGTAGCCGTGGGGGTTCAGCAGCGGCAGCAGCACGACCGGGCGCCGGCTGCCGAGTTCGGCGATCTCACCCATCGCTGCCGCAATCGCGTTCGGGCCCGCCGGCTCCTCGCCGTGGATGCCGGACAGGATCCAGACCGCCGGGCCTTTGCCTGGCGAGCGCAGCGCGATGATCGGCAGTGACGATGTCGTGCCTTCGGGCGCCGACTCGGCGACGACGTCCAGCGACCAGCCACGGGCCACGAGCGACTCGTACGCCGCATACAGCTCGCCGATCGGCGCGCGGCCGTCGGCATGAGTTGCGATGACGGCGCCCGGTTGCGGTGGCGGCCCGCCGCGGGCGCAGGCCGCCGCCAGCACGCAGCCGGGCAGCAAGCTGACGAGGGCTGCTGCCTTTTGCATGCCTGTCACCAACTGCTCCAGGCCAGCGCGAAGTGACGCCACTCGTCGCGGAAGCCGTCGAATATCGACCGCACGTCCGGAACGGCCAGCCAGGCGATCCAGAACAGCAGCGCCACGAAGCCGATCCACAGCAGTCCGTCGGCGGCGGCGAGCCAGCCATGGCGGGAACCCGCGGTCGCCTCGTAGGACGCGCGGCTTGCCGCGCGCAGCGGTGCGTTCACGGCGAAGTAGGCCATAGCGACGACGAGCGCGCCTGCCCAGACCGGGATCTTCGAGGGCAGCGACCAGTCCAGGATCCCGCCGGTCAGCACCAGCGACAGCACGACGAGCACGAACGCGACGAACAGGGCCGCGCTGAGCGCGGTGAACACCGGGACCAGGAAGCCCGCCAGCACGCGCATCCCGTAGCCGTGGTACTCGAGGTCACCGGCACGCCGCCAGAACTCCCGTTCCCGCTCGGCGGCGCGCTGCCGGCGCCGCGCGCGCCGGCGGCGGCGCCAGTCGTCCTGCCAGCGGCTGCCCTGTTCGCGCAGCTCCGCGTAGTGCCGCTTGGCCCGATCGACCAGTTCCTGCGCATTGAACGGCTGGCCGCGTGCCGCCGCGCGCTCCTCGGCCGTCTTCGCGTCGGGCACGACGAACATCATGATGAGGTAGGCCAGGATCCAGACGCCGCCCGACAGCAGGATCAGCGCGACGAAGGCGATGCGGACGATCGTGACGTCGACGCTGAAGTAGGCCGCGAGGCCGTTGCAGACGCCGCCGATCATCGCGCCGTCGGCGATCTTGTAGAGGCGGCGTGGCGATTCCGGCCGCGGCGGCGCGCCGCGGTCCGCGCTGCCGGCGCCGGCCGCTTCGGCCGTGTCCGACTCGACCGGTCCCATTTCGTCGAGGATGGCCCTCATCTCGGCGCTGCCGACGACGCTCTTGTTCGGTCCGAGGCAGCGCCGGCACTTGTCGGCGATCGCCTGTTCCAGGTCCGCCATGATCTCGGCGCGGTCGGGATCCGACGCGAGGCGCGCACTGGCGCCGTCGAGGTAGGCGCGCAGCGCCTCGTAGGCCGGCTCCTCGAGGGAGTAGGCGTTGCCATTGAGATTGACGTTGATCACCTTGTTCATGCGGACTGCCCCAGCTCTTCGACCGTGACGTTGATCTGTTTCCGGTAGCGATTGAGTTCCGCCAGCTTGCGACCGGCCCTTCGCGGTCAGCTTGTAGTACTTGCGCGGCGGCCCGGCCCCGGATTCCTGCCACTCGTAGTCGAGCAGCTCCTCGCGGCGCAGCTTGCTGAGCAGGGGATAGAGCGTGCCTTCCTGCGTGGCGAAACTGGTCCGGTTCAGGCGCTCGAGCATGTCGGCGACGTAGACCTTGTCGGCCGCGATGATCCTCAGCAGGAGGAACTCGAGCAGGCCCTTGCGGATGGAGCTGAATTTCTCGTCGATCGCCATCGGTTGCAATAATGGTACCTTGTGACAACAAGGTACCAGAGTGCAGAAAGGAAGGCAAGGCCCTGGAGAAGCCCCGGGCCGGATCGGCCGGGCCCGCGGCTCAGCCGCGACGCAGCGGGTAGACGAACTGGGCGCCGAATCCGTCCGGCACCGGGTGCCCGCGGATGCCGAGTTCCTCGGGCCAGCGACCTTCCGGCAGGTAATGCGTGCCGAACAGGCGGTCCAGCCACGGGAAGTGCACCGCGAAGTTCCGGTCCGGCGGCGTCACGGCGTGATGCCAGTGGTGGAACCGCGGCGTCACCAGCCAGTGCTCCAGGAACCGCAGGCGGAACCGGAGGTTGACGTGGTTGAACACCGCGTGCAGCGCGATGACGATGAGCCACGCGTACAGCGCCGGCTCCGCGAAGCCCAGCACGAAGGCGGGGACCACCACCAGCGCGCGCGTGACCACGACGTCCACGAGGTGCAGCCGCGAGCCGGCGAGCCAGTCCATCTCCCGGCTCGAGTGGTGGATCGCATGGAAGCGCCACAGCCGGGGCAGGCGATGGAACGCGCGGTGCACCCAGTACTGGACCAGGTCCGTCAGCAGCATCAGCTCCAGCACCTGCAGCCACACGGGCTGCGACGCGATCCGCGTGGCGACCTGCCCGAGGCCGAGCCAGGGCGTCAGCGCGGCCGCCGGCCACAGCGAGAGGAAGGCCAGCAGCTGGATGCCGACGTGGCTCACGAAGAAGTAGGCGAGGTCCGTGGTCCAGCCGGCGCGCAGCGTGCGCTGGCCCGGGTGCAGCGGGAAGGCGCGCTCGAGCGGCACGAACACCAGCGCGAACACCAGCAGGTTCAGCAGGAACCAGTCGAGCCCGAAGTGGTAGGGCCGCGTGAAGTCGCCGCGGATCTCGACTTCCGTGCCGCCGAGGATCACGGCGGCGAGCGTCAGCGCGAGGCCGGCGAGGCCGAGCGCCTTGCGGCGGCGCAGCAGCAGGTTGAGGCAGGACGCCAGGAACGCGAAGCCGATCACCAGCCCGATGAGCGTGCGCACGAGCGGCAACGGATAGCGCGCGCGCAGTTCCGCGGAAGTCAGCCAGTCGGGGAAGTGCAGCACGATGACCGCGCCGAGCGCGGTGGCGCCGAGGAAGACCGCGAGCACGCCGCTGATCCAGCCGGTGCCGAAGTGGCGCGGCGCGTCGTCGCCCAGGGCGCGCGCGAGCCAGCGTTCGATCGGGGTCGGGTCGGGACCCTGCGTCACCCGCGAAGTATGACTACTCTCCGCCGAGCCGGTAGCGGAAACTGATTCCCGCCAGCCAGGCCTCGTCGTCGTAGGGTGCGGCGCCGAGCGTCAGTACCGCCGGCAGCGTGCCCGGCCCGATGCCCTGCAGCGCCCAGTCCTCGGTCGGCAGGCGTTCGTAGCGCAGCTGCAGGATCGCCTCCAGTTTCTCCGACCAGCGCCACGCCAGCCTGGCGCGGAACGAGTCGAGCGTCGTCTCGAGGTCCGGGAACGCGGCGGGACCGATGCCGCCGGTGACGTCGATGGCGGTCGTGCCCCTGGCGTGCGAGTAGTCGAGCTGCAGGTCGAGCTTCTCGGCGATGCCCGTGATGCGCAGGCCGCCGCCGGCGCTGTAGAACTCGTCGGCCTGCCTGGCATTCCAGTCGGGCACCGGAGAGAAGGCGCCGCTGCCGCGTTGCCGGGTGTCGACCTCGTCGTACCCGGCGACCAGGTAGACCGTGGCGCGGTCCGACATCGACCAGTTGAGGTCGAATGCGACGTGCCGCTCCTCGCTGCCGGTCACGCCGAGCGGGGTGCTCGAATAACTGTCGTCCGCGTAGAGCGCGCGCGCGCCCAGCGACACCGGCTTGTCCGGCAGCGTTGCCGACACCGACAGCTCGCCGAACTCCCGGTAGCGGTAGGCGAGGTTGAACTTACGCAGCAGCGGATTCTGGCCGAAGCCGGCGGCCAGCGCGGTGTCGTAGCCGTCGATCTCCCGGCGCGAGATGCCGCCCTTGGCCGCGATGTCGAGCCAGCCGTTCGGCCGCCACCGCACGCGGCCCCAGCCGCTGTCCTCGTTCTGCTCGCCGACCTCCTGGAAGCGGCGGTCGACGTCGGTGAAGTCATAGCCCGCAGAAGCCGACAGGCTGCCGGAAAAATCATAGTCTGCGCTCAGGTTCATGCGCAGCCGTTCGTAGCCGTAGGGAACGTTCAGCTCCGATTCGCCGGACAGGAAGGTGTCCGCCACCACGCGCGACCAGGCGTACTGCGGCGTCCGGTTGTCGCGCTCGTCGTAGCGGATGGCGAACTTCACCCGCGTCTTCGGCAGCGGCCTCGACAACACGGTCACGGCGAGGTGGGTGGTGTCCACCTTCGCGTCCAGCGAGGGCCGCGGCAGCGGCGCGGTCACGAGGCCGGCATTGGTCGTGTAGGGCAGCAGGGTCTCGTCCTGCGTGCCCCGGCCCATGGCCGCCGTGAACGACATGCGGGTGTCCAGCCATGGCATGCGATAGCTGCCGGTGAGGGCTAGCTGCTGGAAGTCGTTGTCCGGCGCCTCGGCCAGCGCTCCGGACTCGGCGCCGGGCGCCGTCGTGAACGGGCTCTGCCAGGCGATGGCCGATGCCGATGAATCGAAGAACGACCCGTGGTAGGCGAATTTCAGGTGGCCGCGGTCCCCGTCGTAGCGGATCCCCGCATCCACCTGGTCGGTGCGGTAGTCGAAGCGGTGGGGCAGCAGGCTGGCGCTGGTGAAGTAGGGCGCGCCCAGCATGCGCGCGCCGTCGTGCTCCTCGCGCTGCAAGTCGGCGAAGGCCCGCAGCCGCGCCGTCGCCTGCACCCGGCCGCCGATGCCGAGGATCTCGCGGTCGCCGCCGATGTCCTGCGGCACGAGGCTCGCTGCCAGGGCAGTCATGCCCGTCGTCGTTCCCGCGAAGGTCCAGGCCGGCGGCAGGACCAGCAGGCCGTCCGGCGCGCGCGAGAATACCGTTCGGGTCGCGTCGAAGCGGCGCTGCGGCAACTGGCGGTACGACAGGCGGTAGTCGAAACTTCCGGGCCGGCCGCCTGCGATGTCGAGGGCCCGCGAGTCGAGACCGAGGTCCTCGGCCGACCACCTGAGGCGATGGCCATCGGCCGCGAACAGGCCGGCGCCGTCGGCATTGAGGTAAGCGCCCTTTTCGTCGTAGCCGGTCGCGTCGCCGACGGTGACGGCGTCGTCGCTGACGTAGGTGCTGCCGGCGGTGAACTCCGCCTGGTAGCCCTTGGCGAACGGGCAGCGCTCGCACTTCCATTCGGAGGTATCGGGCGTCGCCGCAACCGCGGCCGGCGCCAGCATCGCCGCCACCGCGGCGGTGAGGATCCGGGAGGATCCGCGGCGGTTCCAACTCATCTCGCACATCGCTTCAGCCTCTCCACCGCTGCCGCGCGGCCCGGCGCCGCCCGTCAGCGCATCAGTTTCGAGCCCGAGGGGTGGTTCGACCCGTGCACCTGCGAATGGCAGTTCAGGCAGCCCTGGGCGAGCAGGTACGGCGAGTTGCCCGCCAGGCCCCCGGCATCCTGGGCGACGCTCGGGTGCCCGCTCTGCGAATGGCAGCTCTGGCACAGCAGCGGCGCGCGCCGCACCAGCATCCCGGGCTGGTTGGAGCCATGCGGGTCGTGGCAGCTGGTGCAGTCCTCCGCGACCGGCGCGTGCTCCCAGAGGAACGGCCCGCGCTTTTCGGCGTGGCACTGGTAGCAGGTGTCGTTGGTGGTCTGCCGCACCAGCAGCGCTTCCGTGGTCGCGCCGTGCGGGGCGTGGCAGCCGCTGCAGGACATCTTGCCCTCGCGCAGCGGGTGCGAATACGCCTTCAGCGAGTCGCTGCGGCGCTGTGCATGGCACTCGTAGCACTTGCCGGCCTGCGTCGACCTGCCGAGCACCGCATCGGTCGGCGAATGCAACTGGTGACAGCTGGCGCAGGCGATGCGGTTGTCGTCGTGCGCGCCGCCGTGGGTCGCGAAGCCCATGTCGGCGTCATGGCAACCCAGGCAGGCCGCGTTCCGGGTCTCGACCGGTGCGGGCCGCTCCCTGCCGAAGCGGATGACCTGCGCCATCTGGCCGTCGAACTGCTGCATGCCGGCATGCGCGCCGCCGGGGCCATGGCAGGACTCGCACTGCAGCTGCCCGTGGCCGAAAGGTCCGCGCGGATCGGACGGCATCGCGTGCCGGGTCCTGAAGATGCCGAGCACCGCGTCGTTGCTGTGGCACATCAGGCAGGTGTCGGCGCCGGCGGGTGAATACTCCGCCGCACCGGCCGCGGACTGCGGCGCCGAAGCCAGCGGCAGGCCGGCGCCGCAGCAGGCCAGCGCGACGAGCAGCGGTAGTGATGGCCTGGTCATGCGACGGCGGGCACCCCTGCCTTCAGTTGAATCTGAACGATCCGACCTGGTGCACCGCCTTCACGTCGGCGCTGCGGCCCGGACCATGGCACAGCGCGCAGGTTTCGGTGCCGGAGGATACCAGCGCGCCGGTGCTGGTCTTGCCCGCGTTGAAATCGCCGCCGTTCTGCCGCATGTGCTCGGCCGCCAGCGCGCCGGTGTGGCACGACGAGCAGACCGACGCATTCGGCGAGATCGCCACGTCGTCCGTCAGGATCGCGCGGTTGGCGCCGGCATCCATGGTCGTCGCCAGCACCAGCGCCGGATCCACCGGATAGTACGTGTCCGGACGGTGGCAGCCTTCGCAGTTCTTGAGGCGGCCCGGATAGCCGACCTCGAACGTGAACGCGCCGCTGAAGCCGCAGATCTGGAACGCCTCGCCCTGCCGGCCCGAGCCATCCACGCCCGAGGCATGGATCGCGTGGATCATGCGCTTCATGTCCATGGTCTGGTCGTCCGGCCCGGCCACGTTGACGCAGGCCGATCCCGCCACCCGCCGGTTGATGTCGGTCGCGTTCGGGTTGTGGCAGGTCGAGCACAGCTCGGTGTTGCCGGTGCGGTTGTTGCCGTGCAGCGAGAGCACGTTGTGGCAGTCGTTGCACTTGTCGATGTTGACCACCTGCCGGCGCGCGACCGGCGCCGCGTCGGTGATCGCGAACGCCCGGCCGGCGCCCGCGACCTTCAGGCTGGTCAGGACGCCGCCGATGCTGACCTGCGGGCGGCCCTCGATGATCGCCATGCCCGAACCGGAGATGCCGGTGGGAATCGCGACGGAGGCGGACTTGGTGAAGGTGTTGGTCCCGTCGTTGGTGCGGCCAGCCGCGGCCTTGAAGTCGATCACGATCGGCCCGAACGGAACGCCGCTCGCCACCGGGCGCGCCAGCGTATTGTTGGGATCCACGTTGCCGAAATCGGCATTGGTCCAGGCGATGTCGACGCGCAGGCTGGCACTCGCCGTCTGGAACGGACCGGCCGGGTCGCCGACGTCGTAGTTCGTTCCGGTGAGCGGGTTGCGTACGCGGATCGTGACCGCCGGAATCTGCCCGGGCGCGGTGTTGGCGACGCTGACCACCTGGTACTCGAAGGCCTGTGCCGCCGTGTCCTCCAGGATCTCGTGCGCGACCGGCACCTGCACCAGCCGGCCGTTGGAGCCGGTCACCGTGCCGGTCGGACCGTGGCAGCCGGCGCACTGGGTGTCGTCGCTGAAGGTGAACCCGCCCGGGTGCACGCCGTCCTCGATCGCGAAGTTGTGCACCGCATTCGCGATGCCGTCGTCGTAGTGGCAGGTGCCACAGGCGGCGCGGTTGATCACCTGGCGATAGTTGCTCGCCTGCGGCGTGCCGGCGTCGCTTTCCTGGTGGCAGGTCTGGCAGTTGCGGATGTCCTGCGGGAAGTGAATGTTCGACCACTCGTAGAGCACGCCGCCGAAGCCGACGATCTGGTAGTCCGGCCGGCGCGAGTGGATGTTGTGGATCATCCGCTTCATGTCCACGCTGTTGCCGGTGTCGCCGTCGATCGAGGACGGGTTGTGGCAGGTGACGCAGTACTCGACGTCGGTGCGCGCGCCGCCGTGGAAATTCAGCACGTCATGGCAGGCATTGCAGGTGTCGTTGTCGACGATCAGGCGCGTGAAGGTCGGCGCGCCACCGGCCGGCACGAAGTCGAAGATGCCGTTGCCGGTGATCGGCGCCTGGTTGCGGATCTCGATGCCGAGGCGATGTGTCTTGTTCGCGTCATAGGCGGGCGCCGCGGTGTAGGCGGTCAGGGCGCTCGCGAAGGTGTAGCGGTAGGTGCCGTCGTTGTTGTCGACCAGCCGGGCCGCGGCCGCGGTCTCGGTCGTGGCCTGCCGGAATGCGCCGCTGGTGCGCGAGACGTAGGACTGCCACTGGCTCGATGCGCCGCTGCCGGCCGGGGCCGGCGACAGCTGCGCGAGCACGAAGCGGGCATCCGCGGGGGCGAGGCCGACGAGTCCCTGGTTCAGGTCGTTCGACAGCCGGAAGTTGACGACCGGCGCGCCGCCGCCGGCCGGCACGGTGACGCTGTTGACGGTGATGTTGATGGAAGTGGCGCTGCCGATCGGGACGCCGCCGCCGCCGCCGGGAGGACCCGGAGGACCGGGAGGTCCGCCGGCGCCCGGAGGACCAGCGGGACCCTGAACGCCGGCCGATCCGCCGTCGCTGCAGCCCGCCGCGATTGCGCCGAGTGACAGCAGAAGAATCAAACGCAATGCAGATTTGGCGTCCATTGTCGCTTTATCCTTCGTATTGACGAATGGCCGGCGCAACCCTTCGGATTGCCCGGACAGGATGCGCTAGTTCCCCAATTCTCACAACCGCATTCCGGGGCAAATCCCGTCCGCAGAACATACGTATCTTCCGCAGTAGCCTGCGAAAACCGACCTGCGACGCTGTGAAGCCGGGTCGGCCGCCGCGCGGGCCGGGATGCGGGGAGTTTCGTGGGACCCAGGACGCTTCAGCTCAAGGTCGGCCTGTACCTGGCGATCGCCGTCACGATCGCGCTGCTCGCATTCACGCTGCTCGTCGTCCGCCAGCAACGGGAGCAGCTCGAGCGCGAGGCGGCAAGCCGCGTCACGCAACTGTCCGAGATGATCACGCGCAGCACTCGATTCGCAATGCTGCTGAACCAGCCCGAGCACGTGCACCAGATCATCAAGGCGGTCGGCAGCCATCGCAGCATCGACCGGATCCGGATCTTCAGCAAGGAGGGCCGGATCATCGATTCCACCTACCCGCAGGAGATCGGGCTGACGGTGGACCGGACGGCCGAGGGCTGCGTGGCCTGCCACCGCAGCGGGGAGCCGGCCGAACAGTTCTCCGGCGCCGACCGGGTGCGCATCTTCCCGGCTCCCGGCGGCGCGCGGCTGCTCGGCAGCATGGAAGTCATCCGCAACGAGCCGTCGTGCAGCAATGCCAGCTGCCACTGGCACAGCAGCGAACAGTCCGTGCTCGGCGTCCTCGACATCGTCTATTCGCTCGACGAGATCGACCGCGGCATGCGCCGCAATGCGGCCGTCATCGGCGTGCTGGCGCTCGGCCTGGGCGTCGTCGCGCTGCTGGCGATCCAGGTGCTGGTGCGGCGCCTCGTCTACCTGCCGTTGCGCGACCTCGAAACCGGCGCCCGACGGCTGTCCGCGGGTGACCTCGACCAGCCGATCCCGGTGCGCAGCGCCGACGAATTCGGCGAGCTGGCGGCCTCGTTCAATGCGATGACGGCCGCGCTGAGGAACTCGCGGGAGGAACTGCGCGAGTGGGGCCGGACCCTCGAGGAGAAGGTCGAGAAGCGCACCCGCGAGCTGAAGATGGCGGAGGCCGAGGCCGCACGCGGCGAGAAACTGGCCTCGGTCGGCCTGCTGGCCGCCGGCATCGCCCACGAGCTGAACAACCCGCTGACCGGCATCCTGACGTTCTCGACGCTGATCCGGAAGAAGACGCCGGACGGCAGCCCCGAGGCGGAAGACCTGGACCTGGTGATCCGGGAAACCCGGCGCTGCGCCACCATCATCCGGCGGCTGCTCGATTTCGCTCGCGAAAAGACGCCGGAGAAGAAATACTGCGACCTGAACCAGCTGGTGGAGGAGACGGCGCGCATCGTCGAGCGGCCGGCACGGGTGCGCGACATCGGCATCGCGCTCGATCTCGGCCGCGACCTGCCGCCCGCCTGGGTCGACGCGGATCTGGTCAGGCAGGTCGTCATGAACATGCTGGTCAATGCCCAGCACGCAATCGAGGACAAGGGCAGCATCACGATCCGCACGCGCCTCGCGTCCGGCGTGGCCGGGCCCGTGCCGGGCGCGCCGCCGGTGCCGATGATCGAGCTGTCCATCATCGACACCGGTTGCGGGATCCCCGAGCAGAACCTGAAGCGGATCTTCGACCCGTTCTTCACCTCGAAGGAGGTCGGCAAGGGCACCGGCCTCGGGCTGTCGGTCAGCCACGGCATCGTCAGCGCGCACGGCGGGTTCATCCAGGTCGAGAGCCGGGTCGGCGAGGGATCCACGTTCCGCGTCTGCCTGCCGGTGGATCCGCCGCCGGGCGAGGCTGGCGCGGGCGGGAGCGCGCCATGAGCGCGCGGATCCTGGTGGTGGACGACGAGGAGGTGGTCGTCAGGAGCTGCCTGCGCATCCTCGGCGAGGACGGCTACGAGCTCGACTCGGCGGCCGACGGCCGCCAGGCGCTGCGCAAGGTCGCGGATTCCCCGTTCGACATCCTGGTGCTCGACATCATGATGCCGGAGATCGGCGGCCTCGAGGTGCTGCAGCGGGTCAAGGAATCGCACCCCGACATCGACGTCATCATGATCACCGGCCTGTCCGAGATCGACACCGCGGTCCACGCGATGAAGCTCGGCGCCTTCGACTACCTGCCGAAGCCCTTCGACCCGGACGAGCTCAGGCTCGTGGTGCAGCGCGCGCTCGAGCGGCGGCGGCTGCTGCGCGAGAACCTCGACCTGCGCAGCGAGGTCGGCACGCGCTACCGGCTCGAGAACATCGTCGGGTCGAGCCCGGCGATGCAGGCCGTCTTCCGCCTGGTCGCCCAGTGCGCGCCCACCCACAGCACGGTGCTGCTGACCGGCGAGAGCGGGACCGGCAAGGAGCTGATCGCGCGCGCGATCCACTACAACAGCCTGCGCAAGGACCAGCCCTTCGTGCCGGTCGACTGCAACGCGCTCAGCGAGAACCTGCTCGAGAGCGAGCTGTTCGGCCACGTCAAGGGCGCCTTCACCGGCGCGGTGGCCGGCAAGAAGGGGTTGTTCGAGATCGCGGACGGCGGCACGCTGTTCCTGGACGAGATCGGCAACCTGTCGCTGACCACCCAGGCCAAGCTGCTGCGCGTGATCCAGGAACGCGAGTTCAAGGCCGTCGGCGGCACGCGGGTGCAGGCCGCCGACGTGCGGCTGGTCTGCGCCACCAACAAGGACCTGTCCGCGATGGTCGCCGCCGGGACCTTCCGCGACGACCTCTTCTACCGCGTCAGCGTGTTCCCGATCGTGGTGCCGCCGCTGCGCGAGCGCCGCGACGACATCCCCGCCCTGGCGTTCCACTTCCTCAGGACCTATGCCGCGGAACTGGGCAAGCCGGTCACGGAGTTCTCGGCCGGCGCGATGAGCGCGCTCGTCCACCACGACTGGCCGGGCAACGTGCGTGAGCTCGAGAACGCCGTGCAGCGCGCGGTGATCCTCGCGACCGACCACGTCATCCGCCAGGCGCACCTGGGCGAGATCGTGGACCGCTCGCTGCGCCTCGACGTCGACGTGCCGCGCACCGGCGACGAGCTCAAGCGCAGCAAGAAGCTCGCGCGCGAGAAGTCGGTCGAGAGCATCGAGAAGAGCTTCGTGCTCGAGGCGCTGCGGCGCAACGACTGGAACGTGACCCGCAGCGCCGCGGACACCGGCATGCTGCGCGCCAACTTCCAGGCGCTGATGAAGAAGCACGGCGTACGGCTGCGCGGCACCGAGCCGGGGCCCGACGGCGGCGCGGACGCCTGAGGCGCTAGTCGGGCTTCTTCTCGACTTCCTCGTAGCCGGTGATCATCGCCTTGAAGTGCCTCGAGGGCGGGTGCGCGAGGCTCGCCAGGTAGGGATGCACGAGGATGAATCCGGTGAAGAAGATGAAGCACAGCACGTGCACCGTGGCGACCACGCGGACGCCGCCGAACAACTGCACGGCGCCGGCGAAGCGGTGCAGGTCCCAGAGCAGCAGGCCGGTGAAGAACTGCAGCGGCACGACCAGCATCATGATGATCTGGTAGGCCATGCTCTGCAGCGGGTTGAACTTCCGGTACACGCTCACGTGATGCGGATTGGGGTCGCCGCGGAAGATGCCGTAGCCGTAGTAGCGCAGCTGCCGCAGCGTGCCGCGGAAGTGCTTCATCGGGCTCAGTTCCGGGTGATAGACGCGGATCTTGTCCGTGAACAGGTAGAACAGCAGCCAGATGAAGAAGTTGGCGATCAGCAGGAAGCCGATCCAGTTGTGCAGGTGGACCGCGGTGCGGAAGGACATCAGCCCGACCAGGTCCACGTAGCGGATCTGGATGCCGGTCAGGATCAGGGCGATGAACCCGAGCGCGTTGATCCAGTGCCAGACGCGGACCGGCAGGGGATGCACGTAGATCCGTTCGGTCGCGCCGGAAGCCTGCTGCGCCATCTCACTCTCCCCCGGAGCCGGCGCGCCGCGCGCGGTGCTTCCGGAACAGCCATTTCAGCGTCATGTGCCCGGCAGGAACGCCGATGCCGCCCGCCAGCGCGAGCAGGAACAGCAGGTCGAGGAACGGGCTGCGGGTGCCGCCGATCGCGTAGAACTCCGGCAGCGATTCCACGGCCAGCGCCGAACCCAGGATCTCCGCCTTCGCCGGATAGCGCAGCGGCCGGCCGTCGGTGCCGACGATCGAGACGGTGACGTTCCGGAACGGCTCGGCGCCGTAGCGGTGGCAACTGTCGCAGGCGCGGATCGCCTCTTCCCTGGCGAGGAGGCCGTGCGCCAGCACGTCCTCGCGCAGCTCGACGCGGCCGCGGAGCCGGCGCGGTCCCGGGGCGTCGCGGTTGATGCGCTGCAGCAGGCCGCGCAGTTCCAGGGCGTCGAGTCCGTCGCCGTCCGCATCCGCGGCGCGGGCCAGTTCCCCGAACGGCGTCGCGCCTTCCTGCTCGACGACCCAGCCTGCGGCGCCGCCGTGCAGCCTGAGGTCGATCATCCGCGGCGCTTCCGGGGCGTGGCAGGCGGCGCAGGACACGACCTCATGGTGGGTGCGGGAGTTCGGCAGCCACTTCGCGTGCGCGGCAAGGTCCGCGGAATGGCAACGGACGCAGGTCTCGTAGGCCGTGCGCGGCGTCACCGCATGCGAGCCGTGGCAACCGGAACAGAGCGGGGCGAGCGGATCGCCTTCCGCTGCGCGCCGGGCGTGGACGCTGCCGGCGTGCCGCTCCGCCGCGTCGGCGTGGCACAGGCCGCAGGCCTCGGCCCGCTCGATCGCATACTGCCGCCGGCTCTGGATGTCCTTGCCCTGCGCCGGATGCACGCTGGCGTCGATGTCCGCGTGGCAGGCGCCGCAGCCGAAGGCACCGTGAACCGAGCGCGCATAGGGACCCGCGGCGACATGCAGGGAAAGCGTTTCGCCGTCCGGCAGCGACCTGGCCAGGGCTTCCATGGAGTGGCAACCGAGGCAGGCGGCATCCGCGTCGGAGAGGGCGGGTTCGACGGCATCCGCGGCCGCGCACAGGGCAGGTTGCGCGGCGACCGCCAGCACCACGGCGCAGAAGTGCCGCATCGCCGCTCGCATCGTGGCGTCGAGTCGCTGCAATCGCGCCATGTTCCCTCCCCGGACCGCCATGTTAATCCGCCGGGCGCGCGGCGGGGTTGACCTGAATCAACCCCGCCGGTTCGCCAGCGCCCGCATGCCCGTCCAGGCCAGCATGCCGAGGCCGATGAACGGGAACAGCAGCGCATAGAGCAGGCCGATGAAGGGCGCGGCGACGAACAGGGCGACGTTCTTCAGGAAACCGCCGGCCCGGCGCACGACGCGGATCTCGGCGAGGGCCTTCGCGCCCATCCAGGCGAGGACCGCGAGCCCGACCAGCGGACCGACGACCAGGTAGAAGAGGCCGATGAACGGCGCCGCGAGGAACAGGGCGGCGCCTTTCCAGGCGCTCTGCACCCTGGCCGGCCCGGCGGCCGCCGGCGCAGCGGCAACCGCTTCCGCCCCGGCCTCGGGCGCCGGCACTGCCGCCGCCTCGTGCAGCGCCTGTTCCGCGCTGCCCTCGATCATCTCGGGCGACAGCGGCTTGTGCAGGAAGCCGGCGACGCCTGCCGCGCGGGCCTGGGCTTCGTTGGCCTCCGTCCCGTAGCCGGTGACGATCACGACCGGCAGCCACGGCTGGCTGGCCTTGATCCGCCGCGCCACCTCGATGCCGTCGATGCCCGGCATCTTGATGTCGGTGAACACGACGTCGTACTTCTCGGCCTTCAGCTTCTGCAGCGCTTCCACGCCGTCGCGGGCGCTGATCACCGCGTATCCCTTTCCCGTCAGGACCCGGTCGAAGCTCCTGGCGACCACCGGATCGTCGTCAACGACCAGCACTTTGCGCTGCGTGTTCATGGCATTCTCCTTGCTTCGATCTGGTCCGGCACCCGGCGCAGCGCCCACTGCTTGCGCGTCGCGGCGCCGGTTGCTGCGTGAATCACTTCATCCGGTCCGACCGGCTTGGTCAGGTAGTCGCAGGCACCTGCCTCGACCGCTTCCTTCACGGTCTCGAGGCTCGGGTACCCGGTGACGATGACCACCTCGGTCTCGGGCCAGCGCTGCTTGATCATGCGCAGCACTGCCAGGCCGTCGGTTCCGGGCATGCGCAGGTCGAGGAGGATCACGTCGAACGGCTGCTGCTCCATCGCGCGCATCGCCTCGTCGCCGTTCCAGACGGCGACGACGTGACAGTGCGCGCCGGCCAGCGAGCGCTGGTGGGAGAGCCGCACGACTTCGTCATCGTCCACGACCAGGATCTTTGTCTTCGCGTCCACCTCGGCTCCTCGCGTGTCTTCCGTCTTCCCGCCCTTCATGGAGCAACTTTCGTGCCAGCCTGGCCGCGGGCCGAGGAAGTCGCCTTGATTCAAGCACTTGCGATCCAGCCCGGGTCCGGTGCCGCAACGGCCCATGGTCCCGTGTCCCCGCACAGGTACATTCTTTTCAGGCGGCGGGCCGGTGGCTGAGGCGGCGTGCCCTTGTGTTTCAGGCACATGCGCGGTCCGGGCGGTGCACGTTCTCCCTGTGCACCCGGGCAAAGAAAAGCCCCCTGGCGGGGGCTTTTCGCGACCGGAAGACGGATCCTGATCGTCAGTCTGGCACGAAATTCAGGTACGGAATCACGAAGTCCTGCGCCGCCTCGATGTCGGTGCGGAACTGGTAGTCGTTGCCGTTGCATAGCGGCGCGATGCCGTAGGAATTCACCGCCATGACGATGCTGGTTTCCGCGCCCGTCAGCGGGTCGATCCAGAACGCCGGCCCGCCCGAGTCGCCCGAGCAGGTGCCGCCGGAGCCGCTGCCCTGGCCCGGGTTGTTGGTGAACTTGAAGTTCTGCACGCCGATCGTGTCGCCGGCTGCAAGGCCGGTAACCGCCGACGTCGCCGCATAGCGCACGAAATCGTCGCCCGCGAACGGCGGAATCCTGCCCTGCAGCCCGTAGCCGACGATGCGCGCCTGGCGCGAACCGATCGAGCCGCGCGCCTTGCGCAGGAAGTCGAACTGACGCAGCGTCGGCAGCATGCCGTACTGCGCCACGGTGATCGGCTGCTCGAGCAGGATCACGCCGATGTCGAAGGTATTCGGAAAGTCCGCAAAGTCGTTGTACTGCGGGTGCGGCACGGCCTGGCCGCGGACCCAGGTGGCGTTGAGCCATGCCGTCGTCGACGGGTAACTCGGGCGCTCGGCGGCGAACGCCGCATCGATGTCCGGCGCATTCCGCACGTAGGTCACGCTGTTCACCTCGCCGGCGCCCTCGGTGCAGTGGCCCGCGGTCAGCACCACGTAGGGCGTCAGCAGCGTGCCCGAGCAGCTGAAGAACCCGACGCCGTTCTGCACGAACAGCAGTGCGACGACGTTGGGATGGCCGTCGTCGTCCGGCGCGCCCCAGGTGATCGCCGCCGCCTGCGTCGTGACCGCCGTCAGGCCGACCGCAGCGGCTGCCGCGAACAACTTCTTCATGACATATCCCCCGGAATGGTTTGTCGAATGGCAAACGCTAGCACGCCGGTGCCAGGCATTCCATGTCGCCTGAAAACTGCCCGGCGCGCCGCTGCAGCAGGCGGACGCAGCGGCGGAAACTAGTTGCTGCCGGCGACCCGCAGCAGACGCCAGCTGCCGGGAATGCCCTTGAGCGTCTCGACGCCGCGCTCCTCGAAGGCGATGCCGGAGCCGACCACGAGATCCGCCACCGTACCCGACACCAGCACCTCGCCGGGCCGCGCAAGGCCGAGCACCCGGGATGCCAGGTGGACCGCGATGCCGCCGATCCCGTCCTTGCGGCGCTCGATCTCCCCGGTATGGAGGCCGGCGCGGATCTCGAGCGCGAGCGGGCGCACTTCGTCGCGGATGCGCATGGCGCAGTGCACCGCGCGCGCCGGGCCGTCGAAGGTCGCCAGGAAGCCGTCGCCGGTGCGCTCGACTTCGCGGCCCCGGAACGCGGCCAGCTGCCGCCGCACCAGCGCGTCGTGCGCGTCGCGCAGTTCCAGCCAGCGCGCATCGCCGATGCGGGCGGCGAGCGCCGTGGAACCCGCGATGTCGGTGAACAGGACCGTCGCCAGCTCGCGTTCGGTGGTCGCGGCGGGTCGCACGCCGGTCAGGAATTCCTGGATCTCGTCGAGCACCGCCTGGCCGGCCGGCACATGGAACGGGTGACAGTCCGCGCCCGGCAGCTCGACCAGCCTGGCACCCGCGATATGCTCGGCCAGGTATCGTCCGAATGCCAGGCGGTAGTGGCGGTTCTCACGGCGGTGCAGCACCAGCGTCGGGACCCGGATCGCGGAGAGGATCGAGCGCAGGTCGAGGTTCACGACCCACCGGTACATGCGTCCGGAGGCGCCGGGCGGCATCGAGAGGCGCTGGATCCGCGTGATCCACTCGCGCATCCGCGGGTCGCTGGCGACGGACGGCGCGGTCAGCGCCAGCATTTCCGCATCCTGTCCCCAGTGACTCTCCTGCAATGCCACGAGCTTTTCCGTCGTGGCTTCCGGCATGCCGATCGGATAGTCGGGTGCGCGCCGCCAGCGGGCGAAGGTGTTGACGAGGACGAGTGCGGCCACGCGGTCCGGGCGGGTCGCGGCCAGCAGCATCGCCATCGGGCCGCTTTCCGTGTCGCCGATGACCGCCGTCTGCTGCGAGCCTGCCGCGTCCAGCGCGAGCACGGCGTCGTCCATCCACTCCTCGAGCGTCGGCAGCGACTCGAGCGGGACCGGATCCGAGATGCCCGTGCCGCGCTTGTCGAAGCAGACGATGCGGCCGATCCGGGACAGCCGCTGCAGGTACTGCGCGCAGGTCGGCTCGTCCCACATCGCATCGATGTTCCATCCCCAGCTCGGGACGAACAGGATGTTGCGCGGCCCGTCGCCGAAGACCTGATACCCGACGTACCCTCCCTCCGACTTCGCGTACCAGGTTTCGGGGCGAATCATGCCCGCTCCCGTGCGCGGGGCTTGCGCCCCGCGCCTGTCGTTGATGTGAACCGGGCTAGAGCAGCGGCACCAGCAGCAGCGCCACGATGTTGATGATCTTGATCAGCGGGTTGATGGCCGGGCCGGCGGTGTCCTTGTAGGGATCGCCCACGGTGTCGCCGGTCACGGCCGCCTTGTGCGTGTCGGAGCCCTTGCCGCCGAAGTTGCCTTCCTCGATGTACTTCTTGGCATTGTCCCAGGCGCCGCCGCCGGTGCACATCGAGATCGCGACGAACAGTCCGGTCACGATGGTGCCGATCAGCACGCCGCCTAGCGCGCGGATGCCGGCGCCGTCGCCGAGCAGGAAGTTCATGCCGAAGCCGACGATCACCGGGACCAGGATCGGCAGCAGCGATGGCACGATCATCTCCCTGATCGCGGCGCGCGTCAGCAGGTCCACGGCCCTGGAGTAGTCCGGCTTGCCGGTGCCCTCCATGATGCCCTTGATCTCCTTGAACTGGCGCCGCACCTCGATCACGACCGATGAGGCCGCGCGGCCGACCGCTTCCATCGCCATCGCACCGAAGAGATACGGCACCAGGCCGCCGATGAACAGGCCGATGATCACCGCCGGATCGGACAGGCTGAATTCCTGCAGCTTGCCGACGATCTCGAGGTTGTGGGTGTAGTCGGCGAACAGCACCAGCGCCGCGAGCCCGGCCGAGCCGATCGCGTAGCCCTTGGTCACCGCCTTGGTGGTGTTGCCGACCGCATCCAGCGCGTCGGTGATCTTGCGCACGTCCTTCGGCAGTCCGCTCATCTCGGCGATGCCGCCGCCGTTGTCGGTGATCGGGCCGTAGGCGTCGAGCGCGACGATCAGGCCGGTCATCGACAGCATGGCGGTCGCCGCGATCGCGATGCCGTACAGGCCCGCGAGCGTGTAGGCGCCCCAGATCGCCGCGCAGATCGCGAGCACCGGCAGCGCGGTGGACTTCATCGACACCGCGAGGCCGGCGATGACGTTGGTGCCGTGGCCGGTCTTCGAGGCCTCGGCGACGTATCGCACCGGCTGGTACTCGGTCGCGGTGTAGTACTCGGTGATGACGATCATCGCCGCCGTCAGGCCGAGGCCGATCAGCGCGCAGAAGTAGAGCGGCAGCGCCGCCTCGCCGAGCATCACCCTGGTGATGGGGTAGTACGCGATCGCCGCGATGACGCCCGAGACGATCACGCCGCGGTACAGCGCGCCCATGATCTTGCCGCCCTCGGAGGTCTTGACGAAGAACGTGCCGACGATGGAGGCGACGATCGAGACTGCGCCGAGCACCAGCGGATAGAGCACCGCTGCCTCGCCCAGCTCCTTCATCATCAGGCCCGCCAGCAGCATGGTCGCGACCACGGTGACCGCGTAGGTCTCGAACAGGTCGGCCGCCATGCCGGCGCAGTCGCCGACGTTGTCGCCGACGTTGTCGGCGATGACGGCGGGATTGCGCGGGTCGTCCTCGGGGATGCCGGCCTCGACCTTGCCGACCAGGTCGGCGCCCACGTCGGCGCCCTTGGTGAAGATGCCGCCGCCGAGGCGCGCGAAGATCGAGATCAGCGAGCCGCCGAAGGCGAGGCCGACCAGGGCGTGCAGCGCCTGGTCGCTGTCGCCGGTGAGGCGCATCATGACCGCGTAGTAGGCGGCGACGCCCAGCAGGCCGAGGCCGACCACCAGCATGCCGGTGATGGCGCCGCCGCGGAAGGCGATCTGCAGCGCGGGATTGAGGCCGACGCTGGCGGCGTGCGCCGTGCGCACGTTGGCGCGCACCGAGACGTTCATGCCGATGTAGCCGGCCGCGCCGGAGAGGATCGCGCCGAGCGCGAAACCGATCGCGGTGTACCAGTTGAGCGCAAACCCGAGCACCAGGAACAGCACCACGCCCACGATCGAGATCGTCGTGTACTGGCGGTTGAGGTAGGCGCCGGCGCCCTGCTGGATCGCGGCCGCAATCTCCTGCATGCGCGCGCTGCCCGCGGGTTGCGCGAGGATCCAGCGCACCGAGATCACGCCGTAGAGGATCGCGACCACGCTGGCCGCGATCGCGAGCCAGAGTGCTGCTTGCATCGACATGAAGTGACTCCCTTGGAAACCCTGAATTATACCTTGAACCCTGTCTTCAGCCGTTTGCGCACCCGCACGCCCTTGAGCGCCGCATAGCGCGGAATGCCGTTCTCATAAGGTGGATAGGCCTCGCCGCCGATGAGCGGCTCGAGGTAGCGGCGGCAGGCCGGCGTGATGCCGAAGCCGTCCGCGGTGATGAACTCGCGCGGGACCTTCTTTTCCCGGTTCGCAACCGCGCTGATGGCGACCGAAGCGATGTCCCAGCGGTACGGCTTCGAGGATTTCCTGCGGATCACCGGCAACACGGCGTTCTTGCCGGCGAGCGCGAACTCGACCGCGGCGCGGCCGACCGCGTAGGCCTGCTCGGCGTCCACCTTCGAGGCGATGTGCCGCGCCGAGCGTTGCAGGTAGTCGGCGAGCGCCCAGTGGTACTTGTAGCCGTGCGCCTGCTTGATCATCGTCGCCAGCGTCGGCGCGACGCCGCCGAGCTGGACGTGGCCGAAGGCGTCGCGCGTGCCCATGTCGGCGAGGAATTTCCCCCCGGCATCCTGCGTGCCTTCCGAGGCGACGATGACGCAGTAGCCCTTCTGTTCCACCGTCTCCTTCACGCGCGCCAGGAAGCGCTCGCGGTCGAAGGCGATCTCCGGGAACAGGATGAGGTGCGGCGGGTCGCCGGCCCTGCGCGCCGCGAGCCCGCCCGCGGCCGCGATCCAGCCGGCGTGCCGGCCCATGACCTCGAGGATGAACACGCGGGTCGAGGTGCGCGCCATCGAGGCGACGTCGAGCGAGGCCTCGAGCGTCGAGACCGCGACGTACTTCGCCACCGAGCCGAAGCCGGGGCAGCAGTCGGTGACCGGCAGGTCGTTGTCCACGGTCTTCGGGATGCCGATGCAAGCGACCGGGTAGCCGAGCTCGCTGCCGAGCTGCGACAGCTTCAGCGCCGTGTCCATCGAGTCGTTGCCGCCGTTGTAGAAGAAGTAGCCGATGTCGTGGGCGCGGAATACGTCGATCAGGCGCTGGTATTTCGGCAGGTCGCGCTCGAGGTCCTTCAGCTTGTAGCGCGCCGAGCCGAAGGCGCCGGCCGGCGTATGACGCAGGTCCCTGAGCGTCGCCGCGCTCTCGCGGCCGACGTCGATCAGGTCCTCGGTCAGCGCGCCGACGATGCCGTCGCGGCCGGCGTAGAGCCGGCCGATGCGGTCCCGGTGCTTGCGGCAGGCGTCGATCACGCCGCAGGCGGAGGCATTGATCACGGCAGTGACGCCGCCGGACTGCGCGTACAGGGCATTGCGTCGGGCGGGCTTCGCTGTCCGTCGGGCCATCGCGGGGGTCCGTCTGACGGGCGGCGCAGCCGCCCCGAGGGGGGCGAATCATAGCCGATTCGCCCCGGTTTGACGCGCCCGGAAGCCGCGGGCAGGATGGGCGCCCCTTGAACCGCCGGCGACCGGGGAGTTTGACGGAATGAGGCTGGTATTGCTCGGTGCGCCGGGCTCGGGCAAGGGCACCCAGGCCCAGCGGATGCAGGCCCGTCACGGCGTGCCGCAGGTTTCCACCGGCGACCTGCTGCGCGCGGCGGTCGCGCAGCAGACGCCGCTGGGCCGCGCCGCCAAGGCAGTCATGGACGCCGGTCAGCTGGTGGCCGACGACGTCATGCTCGGCATCATCCGCGAGCGGCTGGCGCAAGCGGATGCGGCGCGCGGCTTCATCCTCGACGGCTTCCCGCGCACGATCGCGCAGGCCGACGGGCTTGCCGGTCAGCTCGCGGATCTCGGCCTGGCGCTAGACGCGGTCGTGCTGCTGGACGTGGATCCGGAGATCCTGCTGCGGCGCATGGCCGGACGGCGCAGCTGCCGCCGCTGCGGGCGCGTGTTTCACGTCGAGTCCAATCCGCCGAAGCCCGGCGAGCTGTGCACCGACGGCAGGCCGCACGACCTGTTCCAGCGCCCGGACGACAACGAGCAGACGGTGCGCGAGCGCCTGGCCGTGTACGCCGAGCGTACGCAGCCGCTCATCGATTACTACCAGCGCAAGGGCATGCTGCGGCGCGTGGACGCCAACGGCACGCTGGACGAGGTCGACGCGAGGATCGAGGGCGTGCTACAGCGCCGATAGCAGCGGCTCGCCGATCACCTCGCGGCGCCAGCCGGACAGCACCGGCAGTTCACGTACGCCGCGTACCAGGGCCGCGAGTTCCCGCCGGGTCGCGAGCACTTCCGGCTGGATGTCGAGTTCGGCGGCAATGGCCTGCAGCTTCTGCTGCAGCTGCTTCAGCTGCCGCACCTGCCCGGGTTCCGGCCGCGGCGCCCCGGTGGCCGGCGCCGTGCCGGCGAGTGCCGGCGCGTCGCGGATGACCGCGAGGATCTCCTCCGCCGCGCGCTCCGCCGTGCCGCGCGGCACGCTGTCGAGCGCGGCCAGCGCCTGGCGCGTGCGCGGAGGGGACTGCGCGAGCGCGTGGATGGCGGCGTCCGGCAGCACCCAGCCGCGCGGCAGGTCGCGCGCCATCGCGCGTTCCTCGCGCCAGCGCGCGAGTGCTGCCGCGATGCGCAGGGCCTGCGGTTCCATCCGCTCCGTGCCCTTCAGTCGCCGCCAGGCTTCCGCGGGTTCGACGCTGTAGAGGGACGGGTCGCCGAGCAGCGCGGCTTCCTGCTGCATCCATCGGCGACGGCCGGCCGACGCCAGCTTCTCCTCGAGCGTCGCGGCCAGCGCCGGCAGGTGGCGCACGTCGTCCTCGGCGTAGGCGAGCTGCTCCGCCGACAGCGGCCGGCGCGTCCAGTCGGTGCGGGCATGGCCCTTGGCGAGCTCGATGCCGAGCAGCTGGCGCACCAGTTCCGCGTAGCCGACCTGCGCCGGGAAGCCGAGCAGCGCGGCCGCCTGCTGCGTGTCGAACACCGGGCCCAGGGGGCGGCCGGTGACCGGCAGCAGCGCCTCGATGTCCTGGCGCGCGGCATGCGCGATCTTCGGCCGTCCAGGGTCCACGAGCGGCGCCGCGAGCGCGCTCTCGTCGCCGAGTTCCAGCGCGTCGATCAGCGCGATGCGGTCCGGGGTCGCGACCTGCACCAGGCACAGGCGCGGGTAGTACGTGCGCTCGCGCACGAACTCGGTGTCGAGCGCGAGCGGCGCGCCGGCCGGCCACGAATCGACCAGCTCGCCCAGTGCTTCCGCTGTGGATACCAGCGCCATCGCCACCTTATTATGCGGATGCCAGAGGCCCGGCCCAAGGCTGCATGATCCAGGTGCTCCGCTCGCTGATCGACATCGCCCTGCTGCGGCGGGATCCCGGCGCGTTGCCGGCCTCCCTCGCGCTGCTGGTGCTGGTCGCCGGCTGCTATGCCGCGACCAGCGCGTTGCAGTCGTGGATGCTGCACGGCGGCGACCGGCTGTTGGCCCGCACCGCCCTCGACCTCGGCCTCGCGCTCGCGCTGTTCTGGGTGCTGCTCGCGGCCACGCGCCGGGTCCACCGCTACCGGCAGACCGTCATCGCCGTGCTCGGCACGTCGGTGGTGCTGACGCCATTCGTCGTCGGCCTGCTGCTGCTGCAGCAGCCGGCGCTCAGCAGCTATGCGGTGAAACTGCTGGCCTGGGCGGGATCGGTCGCGCTCATCGTCTGGTACACGCTGATCGTCGGCCACATCCTGAGGAGCGCGCTCGAGGTCGGGTTCGTCACCAGCATCGCGATCGCGCTCACCTGGCTGATCGCGGGCGACGCGCTGCTGCGCCGCATGTTCGCGCAGGGCGCCTGAGGCCAGGGCTTCCCCGGATGCACCTGCACGTCATCGGCATCTGCGGCACCTTCATGGGCGGCCTCGCGGCGCTGGCGCGCGCGGCGGGGCACCGCGTGACCGGATGCGATGCCAACGTCTACCCGCCGATGAGCACGCAGCTCGAGGCGCTGGGCATCGCCCTGATCGAGGGCTACGACCCGGCGCAGCTCGACCCCGCGCCCGACGTCGTCGTGGTCGGCAACGTGATGAGCCGCGGCAACCCGCTGATCGAGCGGCTGCTCGACAGCGGCCTGCCGTTCACCTCGGGCCCGCAGTGGCTGGCCGAGAATGTCCTGCGCGGGCGCGCGGTCGCGGCGGTCGCGGGCACGCACGGCAAGACCACGACCGCGTGCATGCTGGCGTGGATCCTCGATCAGGCGGGACTTGCGCCCGGCTTCCTGATCGGCGGCATCCCCGGGAATTTCGGCGTGTCGGCGCGTGCCGGCCAGGGCCCGCTGTTCGTGATCGAGGCGGACGAGTACGACACCGCCTTCTTCGACAAGCGCGCGAAATTCGTGCACTACCGTCCGCGGCACCTGCTGCTGACCAACCTCGAGTACGACCACGCGGACATCTACCCGGACCTCGCCGCCATCCAGCGCCAGTTCCACCACCTCGTGCGCACGGTTCCGGCGTCGGGCCGCATCACCTGGAATGCAGCGGATGCGGCGCTGGCGGAGGTCCTCGCCATGGGCTGCTGGACGCCGCGCACCGGCTTCTCGCGCGGCGGTGCGGCGCAGGCGGAGTGGACCGTGCGCCTGCTCGCGGACGACGGCTCGGCCTTCGAGGTGCTGCAATCCGGCGGGCCGGCCTGCGCCGTGCGCTGGCCGCTGATCGGCCTGCACAACGTCGAGAACGGGATCGCCGCGCTCGCGGCCGCCGCCGGCATGGGCGTCGCGCCGGAGGCCGCGGCACGCGCGCTGGGCGCATTCCGCGGCGTGCGCCGCCGGCTCGAGCTGCGCGGCGAGATCGCCGGCATCCGCGTCTACGACGATTTTGCGCACCATCCGACCGCGGTGGCCCGCACGCTCGACGGCCTGCGGCGGCACGCCGGCGCGCGGCGCATCGTCGCGGTGCTCGAGCCGCGCTCGAACACCATGCGCCTCGGCGTGCACCGTGCCGAACTCGCGGGCTCGCTTGCCGGCGCCGACCGCGTGTGGCTGTACCAGCCCGCCGGGCTCGACTGGAGCCTCGACGACGTCGCCGCGGCGCTCGGCGGCAAGGGCGCGGTCGCGAGCGAGATCCCGCGCCTGGTCGAGTCGCTCGCCGCCGAGCTCCGTGCCGGCGACGAGGTCGTGATCATGAGCAACGGCGGCTTCGGCGGCCTGCACGACAGGCTGCTCGCCGCGCTCGCCGCGCGGGCGCCGTGAACGCGGAAGTCAGGGAACTTCCGCTGTTCCCGCTGCGGGCGGTGCTGTTCCCGGGCGGCCCGCTGCCGCTGCGCATCTTCGAGCCGCGCTACCTCGACCTGGTGAGCCGCTGCCTGCGCGAGCAGTCGGGCTTCGCGGTGGTGCTGATCGGGGAGGGCGAGGAAGCGGCGGGCGCGGTCAGCTTCGCCGCCACCGGCACCGAGGCGCGCATCGTCGACTTCGACCGCCTCGACGACGGCCTGCTCGGCATCCGCTGCATCGGGCTCGAGCGCGTGCGCGTGGTCGAGGCCTGGCGCGATCCGGACGGCCTCAACCGCGGGCGGGTGATGGACATCGCGGCCGATCGCGTGGTGCCGGTGCCGGCGGAGCAGGCCTGGCTCGGCGAGGTCGTGCGCCGGGTGCTGGCCGAGGCTGGCGAGGCCTACGCGCAGGTGGCGGTCCGCGACGATGCCGGCTGGATCGGCAACCGGCTCGCCGAGATCCTGCCGCTGTCGCTCGCGGACAGGCAGCTGCTGCTCGAGATGACCGATCCGGTCGAGCGGCTGGCCGCGCTCGAGCCGGCGGTCAGCCGCGAGCAGCCGTAGCCGCGCGCGCGGGCCGCAGCCACCCGCAGGCGAGTGCCACGAGCAGCATCAAGGCCGCCCAGCCGGCGACCAGCCAGCCGGTGTAGCCGTCGAAAGTGCCGACCAGGAACGACCAGGGCGAGTCCTCGACCGGCGCCGTGCTCCACTTGGTGGCCTTGATGACGCAGATCCAGGCCGCGTGCAGGCCGATGCCGGCGGCGATGCCGCCGGTGCGGCGCCGCACCAGCGCGAGCATGACGCCCACCAGCGCGAGCGTGACGAAGGAGTCCGCGATCGCGGCCGGCTCCGCGAAGCGCGCCAGCGCGACGCCCATCAGCTCGAAGCCGCTGCCCCAGCCGATGTCGTCGTGGCCGATGCGCGCGCGCGCGAGGAAGTGGACGGCCGAGTAGACGAGTGCAGTGCCCGCGACGGCCGCGGCCAGCCCCGCTTCGCGCTCGATGCCGCGGAACATCAGGCCGCGGAAGAAGGTCTCCTCCAGGACCGCGACGGCCAGGCCGGTTGCGGCGCCGGCCGCCAGGTACCGCAGCAGCGAGGCGGCATCCAGGCCCGCGTCGGGCCCGAGGATGCCGAGCGCCAGCATCGAGACGCTCATCGGCAGCATGGTCACGAGCCCGATCGCAAATCCGGCGCCGGCATGCTTCAGGAACTGCGCGCGCGGCTGGCCGTAGCCCCAGTCGGCGCGCGTGACGAGCCGCAGCCGGCGCACCGCGAGCGCGACGCCCGCGAGCAGCAACAGCTGCCAGAGCCTGCTGGCGACCTTGTGAAAGGCCCAGTCGGCGCCCAGCGCCTGCGCCAGCTGCCACACCGGCCAGGCGAGCAGCGCCGCGAGCACGAGCGTGCCGGCGAGCGCCGCGAGGAACCAGGCCAGCGCGCGCATCAGAGCCGGGCGAAGGCCCGTTCCGCGGCGGCGATGGTCGCCGCGATCTCGGCTTCTCCATGCGCGGCCGAGACGAAGCCCGCCTCGAAGGCCGAGGGCGCGAGGTAGACGCCGGCGTCCAGCATCGCGTGGAAGAACGCGCGGAATCGCGCGACGTCGCAGGCCAGCACCTCGCGGTAGCGGGTCACCGGCGCATCGGAGCTGAAGAACAGCCCGAACATGCCGCAGACGTGGTTGGTCGAGAACGGCACGCCGGCGCGCCGCGCCGCGGCTGCGAGGCCCTCGACCAGGCGGGTCGTCGTTTGCGCGAGCGCGTCGTGGAATCCGGGACGCGAGACCAGCTCCAGCGTGGCGAGGCCCGCCGCCATCGCGACCGGATTGCCGGACAGCGTGCCCGCCTGGTACACGGGCCCGAGCGGCGCCAGCTTCTGCATCACGTCGCGCCGCCCGCCGAAGGCGCCGACCGGCATGCCGCCGCCGACGATCTTGCCGAGCGTGGTCAGGTCCGGGCGGATGCCGTACAGCGCCTGCGCGCCGCCCGCCGCCACGCGGAAGCCCGTCATCACCTCGTCGAAGATCAGCAGCGCGCCGTCGCGCGTGCAGAGTTCGCGCAGGGCCTCCAGGAAGCCGGGCGCCGGCGGCACGCAGTTCATGTTGCCGGCGACCGGCTCGACGATCACGCAGGCGATCTCGCCGCCCATCGCGGCGAAGCATTCGCGCGCCTCCCCGGCGTCGTTGTAGGCGAGCGTGACCGTGTGCGCCGCGACCGCGGCGGGCACGCCCGGCGAGGTCGGCACGCCGAGCGTGAGCGCGCCCGAGCCCGCCTTGACCAGCAGCGCGTCGGAATGGCCGTGGTAACAGCCCTCGAACTTGACGATGCGGTCGCGGCCGGTGAAGCCGCGCGCGAGGCGGATCGCGCTCATCGTCGCCTCGGTGCCCGAGCTCACCATGCGCAGCAATTCCATCGAGGGCATGAGCTGCTGCACCTTGCGCGCGAGCTCGGTCTCGACCACGGTCGGCGCGCCGAAGGACAGGCCGTCCGCCGCACGGCGCATGACCGCGGCGATGACCTCGGGATGCGCGTGGCCGAGCACCATGGGTCCCCAGGAGCCGACGTAGTCGATCAGCCGGCGGCCATCCTCGGTCTCGACCATCGCGCCCCGCGCGCGGCGGATGAAGAGCGGCTCGCCGCCGACGCCCTGGAATGCGCGCACCGGCGAATTCACGCCGCCGGCGATGTAGCGGGATGCCTCCTCGTAAAGCGACATGCGCGGGACGGCGCTCAGCGCCGGCGGACCTCGTAGCCGCGCTGCCCGAGCAGCGCCGGCAGGCCGCGCGGGCCGACCAGGTGCAGTGCGCCCACCACCAGCAGCACGTCGTCGCCGCCGTCCAGCATCGCCTCCAGCTGCTCCGCCCAGCGTGCGTTGCGCTCGTAGATCAGGCGCTCGTCGAGGCCGGGATAGTCCCGGAAGTCCTCCTCGAGCTGGCGGGCGAGGGCGTCGGTGTCGCCCTGCTGCCAGGCCGACAGCATCGCCTGCATCTCGGCCTCGACGTCGCCCGCCTCGGCGAGGGTCTGCAGCAGGATCTCGTGCTGCAGGTCGGGCTCGAGTCCGTCGAGGAAGCCGAGCTGCTGGTCGATCGTCTCCAGTCCGCAGCGCTTCTTGCCGTCGCGTTCCATGGCCTGCTCGATGACCTTCTCGACGCCGTGCTCGACGTCGTAGCCGTGCTGCTGCAGCGCGACCAGCGCGATCGTCAGGCCGGCGAACCACGGCTCGAACGGCGCAAACGGCGCGAGCTCGATGCCCGCCGCCGCCGCCATCGCGCGCGCGCGGTCGGCGTCCGCTCCCAGCAGGTCGAACAGCGAGCGGCCCTCGGGGTCGATGGCCCGCGCCAGCGTCAGCGCCGCGATCTCGGACTCGGGCACCTGGCTCGTGTCCACCTCGAGGCAGACCGTGCCGGCCTCCGCCCAGGCGTCGGCGAGCGCGCCTTCGATCGAGAAGCCGCCCGGCGGCAGCACGTGCACCGACCCGAACAGGAAGACGCGGTTGCCGCGGCCCTCGACTTCCCACAGCGCCGGCCCGGCCTCGGCGGCTGCGGCCGCCAGCGCCAGCACCGCGAGCGCCAGCGCCCGCCAGGTCCGGTTCCAGGCCTCAGTCATCGCCGTCGACCCACTCGACGCCCGTCTCCAGGCCGCCGTCGTCCCCGAGTTTCATCCAGCGGTAGGCCGGCGGGCGTGCGTCCACCGCGAACTCCGGCGATTCCTGCGCGAACTGCATGCAGGTCGATGGCGTGCCCATCAGCCGGATCCCGCCGCGGGCGGCGTCCAGCGGCTGGTGCGTGTGGCCCCAGGCCAGCCCGCGCACGCCTGCGTGCCTGCCGAGTACGTCGAACAGCTCGCCGGCGTTGTCGACCATCAAGTCGTCGAGCCAGCGGCTGCCGTGCGGCACCGGATGATGGTGCAGGCAGACCAGCGCGTGCGCGTCGCGGTGCTGCGCCAGCGCCGCGTCGAGGCGCTGCAGTTGCGGCCGGCCGAGGTGGCCGTGGTCCCTGCCCGGCACCGTGCTGTCCAGCATGACGAACAGCCAGCGCCCGCGGCGCATCGCGAACTCGTGCACGAACGGCGGCCCGGCCAGCTCGCGCCGCAGGGCCGCCGGGTCGTCGTGGTTGCCGGGCAGGCAGTGGACCGGCGCCGCGAAACCGCCGAAGCAGCGGCGCAGCGCCGCATAGCCGCCGGCGTCGTCGTGCACGAGGTCCCCGGTCAGCAGGACGGCGTCGGGCCCCGGGTGCCGCCGCGCCGCGTGCGCGAGCGCGCGCTCGAGCGTGGCGGCGGTCGCCACCCCGCGGATCTGCATGCCCGGCGAGCCGGTCAGGTGCGTATCCGTGAACTGCAGCAGGCGCAAGACCGTGCGTCAGTAGCGGTAGTGGTCGGGCTTGAACGGCCCGGACGCCGGCGTGTCGAGGTAGCGTTCCTGCTCGGGCGTCAGGACCGTCAGCTTCGCCCCGATCCGCTCCAGGTGCAGCCGCGCCACCTTCTCGTCGAGCTGCTTGGGCAGCACGTAGACGCGGTTCTCGTAGCGGTCGCCGTGCGCGAACAGCTCGATCTGCGCCAGCACCTGGTTGGTGAACGAGTTCGACATCACGAACGACGGGTGGCCGGTGCCGCAGCCGAGGTTCACCAGCCGGCCCTCGGCCAGCACGATGATGCGCCGGCCGTCGGGGAAGATCACGTGGTCCACCTGCGGCTTGATGTTCTCCCAGCGGTACTGCTTCAGCGAGGCGATGTCGATCTCGCTGTCGAAGTGGCCGATGTTGCAGACGATCGCCTGGTGCTTCATCCGGCGCATGTGCTCGTGGGCGATCACGTTCACGTTGCCGGTCGCGGTCACGAAGATGTCGGCCTTGTCGCAGGCGTCGTCCATGGTCACCACGCGGTAGCCTTCCATCGCCGCCTGCAGCGCGCAGATCGGGTCGATCTCGGTGATCCAGACCGTGGCGCCGAGCCCGCGCAGCGACTGCGCGCAGCCCTTGCCGACGTCGCCGTAGCCGGCGACCAGGGCGATCTTGCCCGCGATCATCACGTCGGTCGCGCGCTTGATGCCGTCCACCAGCGATTCGCGGCAGCCGTAGAGGTTGTCGAACTTCGACTTGGTGACCGAGTCGTTGACGTTGATCGCCGGGAAGGGGAGGCGTCCCTCGCCGGCCATCCGGTAGAGGCGCTTCACGCCGGTGGTCGTCTCCTCGGTGACGCCCTTGATCGCGGCGAGGCGCGCCGAGTACCAGCCCGGCTGGGTCTCCAGGCGCCTGCGGATCGAGGCGTAGAGGAACTGCTCCTCCTCGTTCTGCGGCTTCGCGATCACCGAGGCATCGTGCTCGGCGAGCGCGCCCAGCATCAGCAGCAGGGTCGCGTCGCCGCCGTCGTCGAGGATCATGTTGGCGTGGCGTCCGCCCGGCCACTCGAAGATCCGGTGCGCGTACTCCCAGTACTCCTCGAGCGTCTCGCCCTTGTGCGCGAACACCGGGATGCCGCGTGCCGCGATCGCCGCGGCGGCGTGGTCCTGGGTCGAGAAGATGTTGCAGGACGCCCAGCGCAGCTCGGCGCCCAGGTCGGCGAGCGTCTCGATCAGCACCGCCGTCTGGATGGTCATGTGCAGAGAGCCGGCAATGCGCGCGCCGGCGAGCGGGCGCGTGGCGCCGAATTCCCTGCGCACGGCCATCAGGCCGGGCATCTCGGTCTCGGCGATCGCGATTTCGCGCCGGCCCCAGTCGGCCTGCGAGACGTCGGCGACCTGGAAATCCTTGAACTTCGGGTTGATCACGGCATTCATGTCAGTTCTCTCCTTTGCGAGCGAGAGCGCCGTTGTCGTTCGCGATTCCCGAGCCTGGCAGGCGAAAGCCTGTTGCAACGCTCCTCGGGAACCGGGGGGACCGTCCCCTTTTTCGCGCAGCGAAAAAGGCGGACTGTCCCCGCTTACAATCCTGCTGCCTTCCTCAGAGCCTCCGCCCGATCGGTCCGTTCCCAGCTGAAGGCCGTGAACGTCGAGCGGCGCCGGAGCTTCGCGCCATTCGCTTCCTCGGTCCAGTCATAGTGCATCTCGACCGGTTCGCGCCCGAAGTGGCCGTAGGCGGCGGTCGCCTGGTACATGGGATGGATCAGGTCCAGCATCTTCATGATGCCCCAGGGCCGCAGGTCGAAGTGGTCGCGCACCAGCTTTTCGAGACGCGGGTCGCTGACCCGGCCGGTACCGAAGGTCTGCACCGATATGGACGTGGGCCGCGCCACGCCGATGGCGTAGGAGACCTGCACCTCGCAGCGCCGCGCGAGGCCCGCCGCGACCAGGTTCTTGGCGACGTAACGGGCCGCGTACGCGGCCGAGCGGTCCACCTTCGACGGGTCCTTGCCCGAGAAGGCGCCGCCGCCATGGCGCGCCATGCCGCCGTAGCTGTCGACGATGATCTTGCGCCCGGTCAGGCCGCAATCACCGACCGGCCCGCCGATCACGAATCGGCCGGTCGGGTTGATGTGGAACCGGGTGCGCCGCGACAGCCACTTCGCCGGCAGCACCGGCTTGATGATCTCTTCCATCACCCCTTCGCGGAGGTCCTTCTGCTTCACGTCCGGCGAATGCTGGGTCGAGAGCACGACGGCCTCGATGCCGGCCGGCCGGTCGTTCTGGTAGGCGAAGGTGAGCTGGCTCTTGGCGTCGGGGCGCAGCCACGGCAGCTTCGGGTTGCGGCCCTTGCGGACCCTGGCCTGGCGCTCGACCAGCTTGTGGGCGTAATGGATCGGCGCGGGCATCAGCGCGGGCGTCTCGTCGCTCGCGTAGCCGAACATCAGGCCCTGGTCGCCGGCGCCCTGGTCCTCCGGGTTGCTGCGGTCCACGCCCTGGGCGATGTCCGAGGACTGCTTGCCGATCACGTTCATGACGCCGCAGGTGTGGCCGTCGAAGCCGACCGTGGACGAGGTGTAGCCGATGTCGCAGATGACCCGGCGCACCAGCTCCTCGAGATCGATCCAGGCGCGGGTCGTGATCTCGCCCGCGACCACCGCGATGCCCGTCTTGACCAGGGTCTCGCAGGCCACGCGCGAGCGCGGGTCGCGCGCGATCAGCGCGTCGAGCACCGCGTCGGAGATCTGGTCGGCGACCTTGTCGGGGTGGCCTTCCGAGACCGATTCCGACGTGAACAGGTAGGAGCCTGACATCGCGAAATTATACAATACACGTTTATCCCCGGAGGACCCGGATGCCCAGCCGCCGCGAGCTCGCCAATGCCGTCCGGGCCCTCAGCATGGATGCGGTCCAGCGCGCCAATTCGGGGCATCCGGGCATGCCGATGGGCATGGCGGACATCGCCGAGGTCCTGTGGCGGGACTTCCTGAAACATAACCCGGGCAATCCGCGCTGGCCCGACCGCGACCGCTTCGTGCTCTCGAACGGGCACGGCTCGATGCTGCTCTATTCGGTGCTGCACCTGAGCGGCTACCCCCTGACCCTCGACGAGCTGAGGAACTTCCGCCAGCTGGGCGCGCGCACGGCCGGGCACCCGGAACACGAGATCGCGATCGGCGTCGAGACCACGACCGGCCCGCTCGGGCAGGGGCTCGCGAACGCGGTCGGGATGGCGCTGGCCGAGAAGCTGCTGGCCGCCGAGTTCAACCGCCCCGGCCACGAGATCGTCGACCACATGACCTGGGTATTCGCAGGCGACGGCTGCCTGATGGAAGGCATCTCGCACGAAGCCTGCTCGCTCGCCGGCACCTGGGGCCTGGGCAAGCTGGTCGTGTTCTACGACGACAACGGCATCTCGATCGACGGCGAGGTGGCCGGCTGGTTCACCGACGACACGCCGAAGCGCTTCGAGGCCTATGGCTGGCAGGTGATCCGCGGCGTGGACGGCCACGACCCGGAGGCCGTGCTGCGCGCGATCCGCAAGGCCCGGCGCGAGCGGGTGAAGCCGACGCTGATCTGCTGCCGGACCGTCATCGGCTACGGCGCGCCGAACAAGCAGGGCAAGGAGGAATGCCACGGCGCCGCGCTGGGCGCGGACGAGGTCGCGCTCGCGCGCCGGACCCTGAACTGGCCGCACGAGCCGTTCGTGGTGCCGGACGACATCCGCGCCGCCTGGGACGCGCGCGCGGCGGGCAAGCGCGCGGAGGCGCGCTGGCGCCGGCGCTTCAAGGCCTACCAGCAGGCGCACCCGGAGCTCGCGGCCGGGTACCTGCGCCGCATGGCGGCCGAGCTGCCCGCGGGCTTAGAGACGATGATCGCGGAAGGCGCGGCCGCCGCGCAGGCCGCCGCGCAGCCGCTGGCGACGCGCCAGAGTTCGCAGGCGGTGCTGAATGCCATCGGCCCGCACATGCCGGAGCTGCTCGGCGGCTCCGCCGACCTCACCGGCTCGAACAACACGAAAATAAAGGGGACGCGTCCCTTTACCCGCGAGCATGCCGACGGGCGCTACCTCCACTACGGCGTGCGCGAGTTCGGCATGGGCGCAATCATGAACGGCATCGCGCTGCACGGTGGGTTCATCCCGTTCGGCGGCACTTTCCTCGTCTTCTCCGACTACATGCGCAGCTCACTGCGCATGGCCGCCATCGTCGAGGCCGGCAGCATCTTCGTGCTGACGCACGACTCGATCGGGCTCGGCGAGGACGGGCCGACGCACCAGCCGGTCGAGCACCTCGGCTCGCTGCGCACGATCCCGCGCATGGAACTCTGGCGGCCCTGCGACACGGCCGAGACCTGGGTCGCCTGGGGCGCGGCGATCCGCCGCCGGCACGCGCCGACCGCGCTGGCGCTGACGCGCCAGGCGCTGCCGCCGCAGCCGCGCGATGCCGCGCAGCTGGACGCGATCCGCCGCGGCGGCTACGTGCTCGCCGACTGCGCGGGCACGCCCGAGTGCATCCTGATCGCAACCGGCAGCGAAGTCGGCGTGGCGATGGACGCCGCGCGCGAGCTCGCGGGGCGCGGCCGGCGCGTGCGCGTCGTGTCGATGCCGGCGACCAGCGTGTTCGATGCGCAGGACGCCGGCTGGCGCGAATCGGTGCTGCCGGCCGCAGTCACACGCCGCATCGCCATCGAGGCGGGCACGCCGGACGGCTGGTGGCGGTACGTCGGCACCCGCGGGCGCGTGATCGGCATGACGCGCTTCGGCGCTTCGGGCAAGGGCCCGGAACTGTACAGGCATTTTGGGTTCACGGCCGCGGCCGTCGTCGAGGCGGCGCAGGCCCTGCTGGCAAACGGAGAGTCATGACATGGCGATCAACGTGGGTATCAACGGGTATGGCCGCATCGGCCGCAACATCCTGCGCGCGCTCTACGAGGGGCGCCGCACCGGCGAAATGCGCATCGTCGCGGTCAACGACCTGGGCGACGCGAAGACCAACGCGCACCTGACGCGGCGCGACACCGCGCACGGGCCGTTCGACGGCACGGTGACGGTGGACGGCGACTCCATGGTCGTCAACGGCGACCGCATCCGCGTGCTGGCGGAGCGCGATCCGTCGAAGCTGCCGTGGGAACAGCTGGGCGTCGACTACGTGATCGAGAGCACCGGCCTGTTCGCCAGCAAGGAGAAGGCCTCGAAGCACCTGGCGGGCGGCGCGAAGAAGGTGGTGATCTCGGCCCCTGCCGACGGCGTGGACGCGACCATCGTCTACGGCGTCAATCACGGCACCCTGCGCAAGGACATGACCGTCATCTCGAACGCCTCGTGCACCACCAACTGCCTGGCGCCGCTGGTGAAGCCGCTGCACGACGCGCTCGGCGTGGTGTCGGGGATCATGACCACCATCCACGCCTACACCAACGACCAGGTGCTGACCGACGTCTATCACTCGGACCTGCGCCGCGCGCGCTCGGCGACCATGTCCATGATCCCGACCAAGACCGGGGCCGCCGCCGCGGTCGGCCTGGTGCTGCCGGAACTGAAGGGCAGGCTCGACGGCTTCGCGGTGCGGGTGCCGACCATCAACGTGTCGCTGGTGGACCTCGTGTTCACGGCGAAGCGCGCGACCACGGCCCAGGAAGTGAACGGCATATTGAAGGCGGCCTCCGAAGGCGCGCTGAAGGGCATCCTCGAGTACACCGAGGAGCCGCTGGTCTCGGTCGACTTCAACCATGATCCGGCCTCGGGCACGGTGGACGCGCAGCTCACCAAGGTGCTGGACGGCACACTGGTCAAGGTCTGCGCCTGGTACGACAACGAGTGGGGCTTCTCCAACCGCATGATCGACACCACGCTCGCCTGGGCCCGCGCCTCGTGAGGCGGATGGCCGACCTCGACCTGGCGGGCAAGCGCGTGCTGATCCGCGAAGACCTGAACGTCCCGGTCGAGGACGGCCGCGTCACCAGCGACGCGCGCATCCGCGCGGCGCTGCCGACCATCCGCCTCGCGCTCGAGAAGGGCGCCCGCGTGCTGGTCATGTCGCACCTCGGGCGTCCGAAGGAGGGCGAGCGCGACCCCGCGCTGTCGCTGGCGCCCGTCGGCAAGGCGTTGTCCGCCCTGCTCGACCAGCCGGTGCGTTTCGTCGAGGACTGGCTGGGCGGCGTCGAGGCCGCTCCCGGCGAGATCGTGCTGCTCGAGAACGTGCGCTTCAACAAGGGCGAGAAGAAGGACGATCCCGCGCTCGCGCAGCGGATGGCCGCGCTGTGCGACGTGTTCGTCATGGACGCCTTCGGCACCGCGCACCGCGCCGAGGCGAGCACGCATGGCGTCGCGCTCGCCGCGCCGCTCGCCTGCGCGGGCCCGCTGCTGACCGCCGAGCTCGAGGCGCTGGGCCGTGCGCTGCACGATCCGCAGCGGCCGCTGGTGGCGGTCGTCGGCGGCTCCAAGGTCTCGACCAAGCTCGCGGTGCTCGAGAACCTGCTGGAGAAGGTGGACGCGCTCGTGGTCGGCGGGGGCATCGCCAACACCTTCCTGGCGGCCGCCGGCCTGCCGGTCGGCAAGTCGCTGCACGAGCCGGACATGCTGGACACGGCCCGCCGGCTGCTGGCGCGCGCGCAGGAACGCAACGCTGCCCTGCCGCTGCCGGCCGACGTCGTGGTCGCGAGCGAGGTCTCGGAGTCGGCGAAGGCGACCGTGAAGCCCGCCGGCGCCGTCGGCCCGGACGAGATGATCCTCGACATCGGGCCGGATTCGGCCGCGGTGCTCGCGGGGATCGTGGCGCAGGCCGGCACCGTGATCTGGAACGGGCCCGTGGGCGTGTTCGAGTACCGGCAGTTCGGCGAGGGCACGCGGCTGCTGGCCGAGGCGATCGCCGCGAGCCCGGCGTTCTCGATCGCGGGCGGCGGCGATACACTGGCAGCCATCGACAGGTACGGCGTGCAGTCGAGGATCTCCTACATTTCGACCGGGGGCGGTGCCTTCCTCGAGTTCGTCGAGGGCAGGACGCTGCCGGCGGTCGCGGCGCTGGAGCGCCGCGCGGCCGCATAGCGAGGCGCGATGCCGAGACGCACCAAGATCGTCGCGACCCTGGGGCCCGCCACCGACAACGACGCGGCGCTCGACGACCTGATGGCCGCGGGCGTGGACCTGGTCCGCGTCAACTTCTCGCACGGCAGCTTCGACGACCATGCGCGGCGCATCGACCGCGCGCGCGCCGCGGCGGCGCAGGCCGGGCGGGTGGTCGGCATCCTCGGCGACCTGCGCGGCCCCAAGGTGCGCATCGAGCGCTTCGCCACCGGCAGCGTGACGCTCGCCGAGGGCGAGCCGTTCGCGCTCGACCCGAAGCTCGACCCCTGGTCCGGCACCGCCAGGGTCGTCGGCGTCGCCTACGAGCGGCTGCCGAAGGACGTCAGGAAGGGCGACACGCTGCTGCTCAACGACGGCCTGATCTCGCTCGAGGTCGAGCGCGTCGAGGGCACGCGCGTGCACACGCGCGTGCTGACGGGCGGCGAACTGTCGGACATGAAGGGCCTCAACAAGCTGGGCGGCGGGCTCTCGGCCGGCGCCCTGACCGACAAGGACCGCCAGGACATCGCCATGGCCGCGAAGCTCGGCGTGGACTACCTCGCCGTGTCCTTCGTGCGCGACCGCAACGACATCGTCGAGGCCTGGGACCTGATGCGCGACGCCGGCGGCGAGGGCCGCATCGTCGCCAAGATCGAGCGGCGCGAGGCGATCGACAACCTCGAGTCCATCATCGAGACCACCGCCGCGGTCATGGTCGCGCGCGGCGATCTCGGGGTCGAGGTCGGCTATGCGGAGCTCACCGGCCTGCAGAAGCGCATCATCGCGCTGTCCCGCGCCAAGAACCGCCTGGTGATCACCGCGACCCAGATGATGGAATCCATGATCGTGGCGCCGGTGCCGACGCGCGCCGAGGTCTCCGACGTCGCCAACGCGGTCATGGACGACACCGACGCCGTGATGCTGTCGGCGGAGACGGCCGTCGGCAGGCACCCGGGCCGCGTGGTGCGGGCGATGGCGCAGGTGATCGAGGGCGCCGAGAAGTGGCAGACCTCGAACCGTCCGGACCTGCGCCAGGCCGGGCACGTCAACCGCACCGACGAGGCGATCGCCGCCGCGGTCATGTACACCGCGAACCACCTCGACGTGCGCGCGATCGTGGCGCTGACCGAATCCGGCTCCACGGCGCTGTGGATGTCGCGCATCCGCTCGGACATCCCGATCTACGCGTTCACGCGCCACGCGGCGACGCAGCGGCGCGTCACGCTCTACCGCGGTGTCTACCCCGTGGACATCGACGTGACCAGCACGCGCGCGGACGAGATGTATTCCGCGATCTTCGAGCGCATGCTGCAGGACGGACTCGCCGGGGCGGGCGACCTCATCATCATCACCAAGGGCGAGTTCTCCGGCGTCTCCGGCGGCACCAACACCATGAAGATCGTCCAGGTGCAGCGCCGTGAGAAATAGGGTCGCTACCGGATTCCATCTTCGTGATCCGGTAGCGTCCCCATTCTTCAGGTGGCTGCGCCGTGCGGCGTTGCTGCTGCTGGTGCTGCTGCTGGTCGCACTGCTCGCCGTGTGGCTGGCGCTGCGCGCGAGCCAGCCGCAGCTCGAGGGCGAGGTCGCGCTCGCCGGGCTGACCGCGCCGGTCACGGTCGCGCGCGACGCGCTGGGCGTGCCCGAGATCCGCGGCGCCACGCGCGAGGACGTGGCGCTGGCGACCGGCTTCGTGCACGCCCAGGAGCGCTTCTTCCAGATGGACCTGCTGCGCCGCGCCGGCGCGGGGGAACTCGCCGCGCTGCTGGGTCCCGCGCTGCTCGACACCGACCGCCGCATCCGCGTGCACCAGTTCCGCAAGCGCGCGACGGCCGCCATGGCCGCGCTGACGCCGCCGGAGCGGGCACTGTTCGAGGCCTACGCCGCGGGCGTCAATGCGGGGCTCGAAAGGCTCGGCGCGAGGCCGTTCGAGTACCTGCTGCTGCGCCAGCAGCCGCGGCCCTGGGGCGTCGAGGATTCGCTGCTGGTCATCTGTGCGATGTGGATCGACCTGCAGGGACTGGACGCGCGCCATGAGCAGCGCCGCGGGCGCCTGGCGGCGGCGCTGCCGGCGCCGCTCTACCGTTTCCTGACCGAGCCCGATCCATCCTGGGAGGCGCCGCTCGACGGCAGCCGCCTGCCCGAGATGCCGCTCCCGGGCGAGGATGAGTACGACCTGCGCCGGCTGGATCGCGCGCTGTTCGAGAAGTCCGACCGCGAGGCGCGCCAGGGCCGGCGCACGGCGGGCCTGGTCCGCGACGAGCCGGACATCGCGCCCGGCAGCAACAACTGGGCCGTCGCCGGCGCGCGCAGCGCGGACGGCGCCGCGCTGCTCGCCAACGACATGCACCTCGGTCTCAACGTGCCGAACATCTGGTACCGCGCGCGCCTGGCGGTCGAGTCCGCGGGCATCGACGCCACCGGTGTGACCCTGCCGGGCGGGCCCGCCATCGTCGCCGGCAGCAATGGCAGCGTCGCCTGGGGATTCACCAACAGTTACGGCGACTTCCAGGACCTGGTCGTTGTCGCGCCCGGCCCGCAGGGCAGGGACAGCTACCTGACTGCCGACGGCCCGCGCACGATGGACATCGAGACCGAGACCATCGAGGTCGCGGGCGGAGCGGCCGAGGCGCTCGTCGTGCGCAGCACCATCTGGGGGCCGGTGATCGGCGAGGACGGCGAGGGCCACGAACTCGCGCTGGCCTGGACCGCGCATCGCGAGGGCGCCAACGACCTGAACCTGCTGAGGCTCGAGACCGCGCGCGACCTCGACGAGGCGGCCGCGATCATCGGCGGCGCCGGCATGCCCGCGCAGAACGTGCTGATCGCGGACCGCACCGGCCGCATCGGCTGGGTGCTTTCCGGCAAGCTGCCCCGGCGCAAGGGGTCCGAGGCCACGCGGCCGACGGCATGGCACGAGAACGGCGCCGGCTGGGACGGCTGGGTCCCCGCCGCCGAATCGCCGCGGCTGCTCGATCCGCCGCTGGGCTATGCCTGGAGCGCGAATGCACGGGTGATGGGCGGCGATGCGTTCGCTGCGATCGGCGACGGCGACTATGCGCCGGCCGCGCGCGCGCGGCAGATCCGCGACCGGCTGGCGGCGCTGCCGGCGGCGTCGCCCGCCGACCTGCTCGCCATCCAGACCGACGATCGCGCGGATTACCTGGCGAACTGGCAGCCGCTCGCACTCGCCGCCCTGCGGCGTGCCGGGCTCGAGCAGGCGGCCGCGCTCGCGTCGGGGTGGAGCGGCCGCGCGATCGTGGACGATGCCGGCTATCGCCTCGTGCGCCAGTTCGAGCGCCGCGTCGCCGATCGCGCGTTCACCATGCTGACCGTGGAGGCGAGGGCGCGCTGGCCGGACTTCCGCTGGCGCACGCCGCAACGATTCACGGAGGTCGCCTGGCGACTGGTGCAGGCGCGGCCCGCGCATCTCCTGGACCCGCGCTTCGCCGACTGGGACGCCTGGCTGGCCGACGTCGCGCGCGAAGTCGTCGAAGACCTGCCGAAGGAGTGCGCGGACCTCGCGGGATGCCGCTGGGGAGAGGTCAACCGCGCCCGCATCCGCCACCCGATCAGCGAGGCGGTGCCGTTCCTCAGCCGCTTCCTCGACATGCCCGCGGACGCGCTGCCCGGGGACTGGTCCACGCCGCGCGTGCAGTCTTCGCGCTTCGGCGCATCGGAGCGTTTCGGGGTGTCGCCGGGCCGCGAGGCGGAGGGCTTCTTCCACATGCCGGGCGGACAGAGCGGCCACCCGCTGTCGCCGTTCTATCGCGCCGGGCACGAGGCCTGGGTCAGGGGGGAGGCGACGCCGTTCCTGCCGGGCCAGCCGGAGCATGTCATGCTCCTGACACCCCGCAGCTGAGCCGGAACACCAGGCGCCAGCTGTCCATCCGCCGTTCTGGAGGATTCTGAATGCTCATGCGCGCTTCGGCCCTGATCCTCAGCCAGCTGCTCGCCGTCGCCGCCGGGGCCGAGACCATCGTGGTCAAGGCCGACCGCTACCTCGACGTGGTCGCCGGCAGGCACGTGTCGCCGGCGGTCGTCGTGGTCGAGGGAGGACGGATCGCCGCGGTCAACCCTGCGGTGCTGCCGGACGGCGCACGCGTCGTCGAACTGCCCGGCCACACGCTGCTGCCGGGCCTGATGGACGCGCATGTGCACCTGAACTACGAGCTGGCCGAGGGCTGGGAGACGGAGCCGGTGCGCTTCACGACCGGCGACTTCGCGCTGCGCGGCGTGCCGAACGCGAGGCAGACGCTGCTCGCCGGTTTCACCACCGTGCGCGATGTCGGAACCGGCTATGGCTTCGCCGATGTCGCCCTCATGCACGCGATCGACCGGGGCTGGGTGCCGGGCCCGCGCGTCATCCCGGCCGGGCATGCACTCTCGACCACGGGCGGCCATTGCGACATCACCGGCTTCGCTCCCGGCATCGAGCCGCCGCATTACCTCTCCGGCGTCGCCGACGGGGTGGATGCGGTGCTGAAGGCCGTGCGCTACCAGGTCAAGCATGGCGCGAAAGTGATCAAGATCTGCGCGACCGCCGGCGTGCTCTCCTTCGAGGGGCCGGTCGGCGCGCAGCAGTACTCGGACGCGGAATTGCGCGCGGCGGCGGAGGAGACCCACCGGCACGGCCTGCGGATCGCGGCGCACGCGCACGGCACCGAGGGCATCATCGCCGCCAGCCGCGCGGGCATCGACAGCATCGAGCACAACTCGATCATGACCGAGGAGGCGGCGAGGGTGCTGAAGCAGAACGGCACTTTCGTGGTGCCGAACCTGTACCTGATCGAGGCGATCGACGTCTCGACGTTGCCGCCGGCCCTGGCCGCCAAGCAGACCTTCCTGATCCCGCGGGTATCGGAGAGCTTCCGGCGCTCGCTGGCGCACGGGCTGAAAGTCGCCTTCGGCACCGACGCCGGCGTGTTCCCGCACGGCCTGAATGCGAAGGAATTCACCGCCCGCGTGCACTACGGCGACACGCCCTTGCACGCGATCCGCTCGGCGACGCTGGTCACCGCGGAATTGTTCGGCACGCCCGACCGCGGGCGGATCGAGCCGGGGCTGCTCGCGGACCTGATCGCGGTCGCGGGCGATCCGCTCACCGACATCCGGCTGCTCGAGGACGTGCGCTTCGTGATGAAGGGCGGGGTGATCTACAAGCAGCGCTAGCAGGCCCTGCGGGCCGGCGCCTTCAGGTCATGTCGTGGCGATCGTGAATCAGGAGTCCGGTCGAATGCGCGGGATACCTGTCATTGCCGCTTCGATGGTCATCGCGCTTGCATGGGCTGCACCCGCGCCGGCCGGGGACGCGCCGCAGGACACGCTGTTGACGAACGCCACGCTGATCGATGGAACGGGCGCGGCTCCGAAGCCCGGCATGAGCGTGTTCATCCGGGACGGCAGGATTCACGAGATCTACGCCTCGCACGAAATGCGTGCTCACGGCGACGTTCACACGATCGACCTGCGCGGCCGGTTCGTCATCCCGGGACTCGTCAATGCCCACGTCCATCTGACCCCGCTGCTCGGCGGCGGCCGCCGCGGGGCCGACGGCGCCCTCAGGCGCAAGCTGTATGGCGGGGTGACCACGGTGCGGGATCCTTCCGGCGACGCGCGGCTGCTCGCGGCCCTGCAGGGCGAGATTCGCGCAGGGACGGTTGCGGGTCCGGACATCGTCCATGCCGCGCTGATGGGCGGGCCCGATTTCATTCGCGGCGACGCGCGCGTGGCCCGGGCGTCCGAAGGCGTCGCCGTCGGCAGCGCACCCTGGCAGCAGGAGATCACCGCTGCGTCCGACGTGCAGGATGCCGTGCGGCGTGCGGCAGGAACCGGCGCCGGTGGCATCAAGTTCTACATCGGGGTCGACGCGGCGCTGATCCGGGCGATCACAACGGAGGCCCATGCGTCGGGACTGAGGTCATGGGCCCATGCCACGGTGTTCCCCGATCGCCCGCTCGCCGTCGTGGAGGCCGGTGTCGATGTGATCTCCCACCTCTGCGGGCTCGCCTGGCAGTCCGGGGAACTCGACCCTGCGCAGAATGTGCCGTATACGCACACGCCGCGCGACGACCCGCGGCCGGCATTCGACCCCGCCAAGGTGAAGGCGGACAGCCCGGAAATGCGCGCCTTGTTCGCTGCAATGGCGGCGCGCGGCACGCTCCTGGACGCGACCCTCGCCGTTTACGCCCGGCAGAACCCTGCGGCCGCTGCGCCCGGATGCACGCCGCAGCTCATGAGCGCACTGGCGCGGGCGGCGCGTCAGGCGGGTGTGGAGTTTGCGACCGGGACGGACTTCATCGCGCCGCCGGGGGACACCCATCCGTCGGTTCTGCACGAGATCGAGTCGCTGGTGGACGAGCAGGTGCTGTCGCCACTGGAGGCGATCACGGCTGCAACCCGCAACGGCGCACGCGCCGCCGGGCTGGACCGGACCCACGGCACGCTCGAGCGAGGCAAGGCGGCGAACCTGGTCGTCCTGAATTCCGATCCATCGCGCGACATTCGTGCGCTACGTGACGTCATGCTGGTGATGAAGGACGGCCGGCCGTACAGCCGCCCGGTTGACGGCCGCTGACCGTCGGACGCGGCACCGGTTCGCGGCCGGTTCAGTTCAGCGCCCGCATCGCCCGGTCGAGGCCTTCCAGCGTCAGCGGGAACATCCGCTCCTCGAACAGCTCGCGCGTGATGCGGATCGAGGGCGTGTAGTCCCAGCGCTCCCGCGGCTCCGGATTGAGCCAGGCGTGGTGCGGGTAGCTCGCGAGCAGCCGCTGCATCCAGGCCGCGCCGGCTTCCTCGTTCCAGTGCTCGATGCTGCCGCCGGGCTGCACGATCTCGTAGGGGCTCATGGTCGCGTCGCCCACGACGATCAGCTTGTAGTCGTGGCCGTAGGTGCGCATGACCTCGGCGAGCGGCGTGCGCTCGCTGTGGCGGCGGCGGTTGTCCTTCCACACCGATTCGTAGACGAAGTTATGGAAGTAGAAGTGCTCCAGGTGCTTGAACTCGCCGCGCGCAGCGGAGAAGAGCTCCTCGCAGATGCGCACGTGATCGTCCATCGAGCCGCCGATGTCGAGGAACAGCAGCACCTTCACCGCGTTGTGCCGCTCCGGGACCATGCGGATGTCGAGCAGGCCCGCCTTGCGCGCGGTGGAGTCGATGGTGGCGTCGAGGTCGAGCTGCTCCGCCGCCCCCTGGCGCGCGAAGCGGCGCAGCCGCCGCAGCGCCAGCTTGACGTTGCGCGTGCCGAGCTCCACCGAGTCGTCGAGGTTCGCGAACTCGCGCCGGTCCCAGACCTTGACCGCGCGCCGCTGGCCCGCGCCGTCCTGGCCGATGCGGATCCCCTCGGGATTGTAGCCGTGGGCGCCGAAGGGCGAGGTGCCGCCTGTGCCGATCCACTTGCTGCCGCCCTGGTGGCGTGCCTTCTGCTCGGCGAGGCGCTTGCGCAGCGTCTCCATGAGCGCGTCCCAGCCGCCCAGCGCCTCGATCTTCGCCTTGTCCTCGTCGCTCAAGCGCAGCCGCAGCGCATCGCGCAGCCAGTCGGCGGGAATGTCCGCCGCCAGCAGCGCCTCGAAGGCGAGTTCCGCGCCCCTGAAATGCGCGCCGAACACGCGGTCGAAGCGGTCGTAGTGGCGTTCGTCCTTGACCAGCGTGGCGCGCGCCAGCCAGTAGAACTCGTCGGCGGAGGGGCCGACCAGGCGCGCGGACAGCGCCTCCAGCAGCGCCAGGAACTCGGTGAGCGAGACCGGCACGCCCGCCGCGCGCAGCATCTGGAAGAAGCGGATCAGCATGGCGCGCCGCCGCGCGGGATCAGCCCGGCCGGCCGGCCCGCCGGTTCAGGAATACGAGCTGCTCGAACAGGTGGACGTCCTGCTCGTTCTTGAGCAGCGCGCCGTACAGCGGCGGGATCGCCGTCTTCGGGTCGTCCGCGCGCAGCGCCTCCGGCGGGATGTCCTCGGCCAGCAGCAGCTTGATCCAGTCGAGCAGTTCCGAGGTCGACGGCTTCTTCTTCAGGCCCGGCACCTCGCGCACGCGATAGAAGGCGTTCAGGGCCTCCGACAGCAGCGCCTTCTTGAGGCCGGGGTAGTGCACCTCGACGATCTGCTCCATCGTCGCGGCGTCCGGGAAGCGGATGTAGTGGAAGAAGCAGCGGCGCAGGAAGGCGTCCGGCAGCTCCTTCTCGTTGTTGCTGGTGATGAACACGATCGGGCGCTGCCGCGCCTTGACGAGCTGCCGCGTCTCGTACACCCAGAATTCCATGCGGTCGAGCTCGCGCAGCAGGTCGTTCGGGAACTCGATGTCGGCCTTGTCGATCTCGTCGATCAGCAGCACCGACTGGGTGTCGCTCTCGAAAGCGCGCCACAGCATGCCGGGCACGATGTAGTTCGCGATGTCGGCGACGCGCGCGTCGCCGAGCTGCGAGTCGCGCAGGCGCGACACTGCGTCGTACTCGTACAGCCCCTGCTGCGCCTTGCTGGTGGACTTGATGTGCCACTCGAACAGCGGCCGGCCGAGCGCGGCCGCGACTTCCTGCGCGAGCTGGGTCTTGCCGGTGCCGGGCTCGCCCTTGACCAGCAGCGGCCGGCCGAGCGTGACCGCCGCGTTCACGGCGAGCATCAGCTCGCCGGTGGCCACGTACCGGTCGGAGCCGGCAAACCTGGGGACGGGTCCCTTTTCCGCGTCCGCGGAAAATGGACCCGTCCCCGTTTCTTTGCTTCTCACGTACCCTTCGCGGGCGCTGCCGGCGCCGCGAGCTGCCTGAGGTCCGCGAGCACCAGCTCGGAGTGGCCCTTCGGGTCCACCTTCATGTAGTGCTTTGCGACGTTGCCCCTCGGGTCGATGATGAAGGTGTCGCGCCGCGCCAGTTCGGCGATGCCGAGGTACTTCGTGAGCGTGCCGTAGGCGGTGGCGGTCTTCTTGTCGCTGTCCGCGAGGATGGTGAAGGGCAGGCTGTGCTTCTCCGCGAACGCCTTGTGCGAGGCGACGTCGTCCACGCTGATGCCGAGGATCACCGCCCCGAGGTCGCGGTACGCGAAGATGTTGTCGCGGAACTCGCAGGCCTGCGTGGTGCAGCCCGGCGTGTCGTCCTTCGGGTAGAAGTACAGCACCACCCACTTGCCGCGGTAATCCTTGAGCGCGTGCCACTTGCCGGCCTGGTCCTGCAGCCGGAACTCCGGGGCGGCGGCGCCGACGGCGGGCGCGTCGGAGGCGAGGGCAGTGGCGGCCAGGATTGTCGTTGCGAGGGCGCTGGTGAGCAGGCGCATCATGGGCGGAACTCCGGAGTTGCAGGTGGGATAGTATCGCGGGCGGCATTCCAATGACCACGACCGGCATCCGGGGTTCCCGGGCATGAGTCAGGCCGAGGCGCCGGGTTCGCGCAAGCCCAGGATTGCGCTGGTTTTGCCCGGCGGCGGCGCGCGCGCGGCCTACCAGGTGGGCGTGCTGAATGCGATCGCCGGCTGGTGCCCGCCGGGCATGCCGCTGCCGTTCGACGTGCTCTGCGGCACGTCGGCCGGCGCCATCAACGCCGCAGTGATCGCCTCGCGCGCGGTGAACGTGCAGCAGGCGGCGGCCGACCTCGCCGGGGTGTGGAGCCAGTTCCACGTCGAGCAGGTGTTCCGCACCGGCGCCCTGGACATGATCCGTTCGGGGCTGCAGCTGCTGTTTGCGCTCGTCTCCGGCGGCTTCCTGCTGCCGATGCCGCGCGCGCTGTTCGACAACGGGCCGCTGCGCTCGCTGCTGCAGCAGAGCGTGGACTTCGCGGCGCTGACCCGGTCGATCGGCGCCGGCCGGCTCGACGCGATCGCGGTCACGGCCACGTCCGTCACCACCGGTGACGCGGTGACTTTCGTGCAGTCCGCGCATGCGTTTGCGCCCTGGGACCGCGCGGGCAGGCAGGGGGTCGCCGCAACGCTGTCGCTCGACCACCTGATGGCGAGCGCCGCGATCCCGCTGCTGTTCCCCACGGTCGCGATGGGCGGGCAGCATTTCGGCGACGGCTCCATGCGGCAGGCCACGCCGCTGGCGCCCGCGCTGCACCTCGGTGCCGACCGCGTCCTCGTGATCGGCACGCGGCAGCCCGGCCGTCGTGCGCCGGCCGGCTCGCCGGAGCCCAACCTCGCGGACCAGGTCGGGTTCATGCTCGATTCGCTGTTCATGGAGGGTCTGCAATCCGACCTCGAGCGCCTCGCGCGCGTCAATGCGCTGCTCGCGCAGATGCCGGCGGACTGCGCGCCCATGGGGCTGCGCCATGTCGACACCCTGTTGATGCTGCCGCAGCGCGACCCGGCCGAGATCGCGCTTGCGCACCGCGTGGCGATGCCGGGCACGCTGCGCGCGTTCCTGCGCATTCTCGGGGCGACCGGCGTGCGCGGGGGCCGGCTGCTGTCGTACCTGCTGTTCGAGGCCCGCTACACGCGCGAGCTGATCCGGCTCGGCGAGCGCGATGCCGGCGCGCGGCGCGCCGAGATCAGCGCATTTCTCGGGCTCGGCTAGGGAAGCTCTGCACAGGTGGCATGGAGCGCGTTGCGCGCGCGC